>JBGAFR010000022.1:0-43390 GCA_044227145.1 Lysobacteraceae bacterium | reverse complement strand
TGCCGGCTGGCGTCGATCCAGCCGTATCCGGCCGCGCAACCGAGCCATCACCTCGTCTTCGCCGAGATCCTGCTGGCGCATATCGACGACGCGGTGCTGGCCGATCCGCGGCACGTCGATCCGCTGAAGCTCGATCTGGTCGGACGCCTCGGCGGCACCGGCTACGCGACGACCCGCGACCTGATCCACCTGCGCCGTCCGGCCTGAGCCGGGGCGTCGGCGCGACGGCTCACTCCTCGCCGACGGCCTCCACCAGCGCCTTCGTCCGCGCCTCGCTCAGCCAGGCGAGCCAGACTTCCTGCGGCAACGCCGGCCAGCGCACGGCGGCCAGCGCTACCCAGGCGTCGCGGTAGCGCAGCCAGCTGCGCTGGGTGGTGCGCACGCCGGCGGAGGTGATCGTGCCGAAGGCGTAGCTGTCGTTCTTCTTCGCCGCGTCGAGCGCCGCCAGCACCTTGCGATAGACCGAATTGAGGGTCTTGTCGTCGCGGGCGAAGTCGGCCGGCACCTTGGCCGGGCGCTCGCGGCGCTCGAAGCGCTCGACATCGGCCAGCAGGGCCTTGTCCAGCGTTTCGTAGGCATCGGTCGCCATCGCGCCGCGGGCGGTGCCGCTCATGTCGGTCTCCTCGCTGGCGACGTTGTCGAAGTAGTCCTTCGCTGCCTTGCGCAGGGTCGCCAGCGCCGCGCGCTGCGGCGGCGTCCACGACGCCTGCAACGTGGCCCAGCGCCGTTCGCGGGCGGACTGCGCGAAGTCGGCCTCGCGGCCGGCGCAGACGCCCATCATCAGGCCGCTGGTGATGTCGTCGCAGAGGTCGATCGGGTCGCGGGTCTTGCCGCTCGCGATCTCGTCGAGGTGCGCCAGGCGGCCTTCCACCTCGGCCGGGGCGCCGCCGTATTCGCAGGCGAAACGCTTGGCCAGCGGGATGTTCCGCTTCACGCCATGGCCGTTGGCGTACACCATCATCAGCACGCCGCTGCCGCCGAAGTTGTTCGCCTGCGTCTCGATGGCCTTGCCGGTGCCGCGCTCGCGGTAGGCGCACTGCCGGGCCGCGACGGGATCGGCCTTCAGGCCCTTGCCGTCCTCGCCGTAGTACAGCGCCTGGGTGTCGCAGGTGGCGGGCGCGTCGCCGACGTCCTGCCGCGGCACCGGCACGTCGGCCCATTTCCGGCACTGGGCCTCGTAGGGCCAGGGCTCGTCGGCGCGGGAAGGCCCGGGCAGGGCGGCGGCGAACAGCAGGAGGGCGAGGGCAGGGCGCATGGGCAATCCGGAGCGGGCCGACGGGGTCTGTCATCATAGTCGGATGTCCAGACTGTCCTTCGAACTCCTCGGCACCGACGGCGTCGCCCGCCGCGGCCGCCTGACCTTCCCGCGCGGCACCGTCGAGACCCCCGCGTTCATGCCGGTGGGCACCTACGGCTCGGTCAAGGGCGTGCTGCCCGACCAGATCCGCGCACTCGGCGCCCAGATCATCCTCGGCAACACCTTCCACCTGTACCTGCGGCCGGGCCTGGACGTGATCGCCGACCACGGCGGCCTGCACGGCTTCGCCCGCTGGGACGGGCCGATCCTCACCGACTCCGGCGGCTTCCAGGTCTTCTCGCTGGCGCACAAGCGCAAGATCACCGAAGCCGGCGTCACCTTCGCCGCGCCGACCGACGGCAGCAAGGTCTTCCTCGGCCCCGAGGAAAGCATGCGCATCCAGAAGGTGCTGGATTCGGACATCGTGATGATCTTCGACGAATGTACCCCGTACCCCGCGACCGAGGACGTGGCGCGCAAGTCGATGGAACTGTCGTTGCGCTGGGCCGAGCGCTCGAAGAAGGCCCACGAGGGCAACGACGCGGCGCTGTTCGGCATCGTCCAGGGCGGCGTGCACCACGGCTTGCGCACGCAGTCGGCCGAGGGCCTGCAGCGGATCGGCTTCGACGGCTACGCGGTCGGCGGCCTGGCCGTGGGCGAGCCCGAAGCCGAGCGCAACCTCATGCTCGAACACACCTGCCCGCAGCTGCCGGCCGACCGGCCGCGCTATCTCATGGGCGTGGGCCGTCCGGAGGACCTGGTGGAGTCGGTCGCCCGCGGCATCGACATGTTCGACTGCGTGATGCCCACCCGCAACGCGCGCAACGGCCACTACTTCACCAGCTTCGGCACGGTCCGCATCCGCAACGCGAAGTACGAGCGCGACCTGCGGCCGATCGAGGAGGGCTGCGGCTGCCCGGCCTGCGCCGGCGGCTTCACCCGGGCCTACCTGCGCCACCTCGACCGCTGCAACGAGATGCTGGCGCCGATGCTCGGCACCCTGCACAACCTCTGGTACTACCAGCGGCTGATGGCCGACATCCGCGCGGCCATCGAGGCCGGCCGGTTCGCCGACTTCCGGGCCGCATTCCATGCCGCCCGGGCCGGGGGCGGGGCCGCCGCGACCTGAACTTTCGGCCGGCGGGGCGGTCACGGAAGGGCCCCGGGACGCGCCCGGGCGGGGGGGGGAGCGGTTGAAAGCCCGCGCCCCGGCCCGCATGGCATAATCCCCTGCTGTCTTGCGAACGGACCCGAAATGAATCCGCTTGATTTCCTGATCTCGCCCGCCTACGCCCAGGCCGCCGCCGCTCCCGGTGGTGCGCCCGGCCTCGGCACCATGCTCCTGCCGATCGTGGTGATCGGCGCGATGCTGTTCTTCATGACCCGCCAGCAGTCCAGGCGCACCAAGGACCACAAGGCCATGCTCGACAAGCTGGCCAAGGGCGACGAAGTCATCACCACCGGCGGCATCGCCGGCGTGGTCCGCGAGATCGGCGAGAGCTTCATCAGCGTCGAAGTGGCCGACAACGTGCGCATCCGCGTGCAGAAGGGCGCGATCGGCCACGTGCTGCCCAAGGGCACGCTCAAGTCGTCGTGATGCACCCGTTCTGATCCTCCGATTCCAACCGTAATGCGGCCGGTCGGACGACCGGACGCGGTGGCCGTCATGCTCGAATATTCCCGCTCGAAATACATCGCGATCCTGCTGGTGGTGCTGATCAGCGCGCTGTACGCGCTGCCCAACATCTTCCCGCAGGACCCTTCGGTGCAGATCACCGCCACCCACGGCGCGCAGATCGACGACGCCCTCAAGCAGCGCGTCGCGACCCTGCTCAAGCAGGTCGGGGTCACGCCCAAGGCGATCGAGACGCAGGGCGAGAACCTGCTGGTGCGCACCGCCAACCCCGACGTGCAGAGCAAGGCGTCCGACCGGCTGCGCGCCGAGCTCGGCGACAACTACGTCGTCGCGATGAACCTCGCCTCGAACACGCCCGCATGGCTCTCGGCGATCGGCGCGCGGCCGATGCCGCTGGGCCTCGACCTGCAGGGCGGCGTGCACTTCCTGATGGAAGTGGACAAGAAGTCGGCGATCGACCGCCGGTTCGAGATCTACCTGTCCGACATCCGCGGCGCGCTGCGCGAAAAGGGCGTGGACTACGCCTCGGTCGAGCGCAGCGGCGACAAGGACATCGTGGTGACCCTCAACAAGGGCGGCGACGTCGAGCAGGCGCAGACGCTGGTGCAGAAGACGCTCAACGCCGCGGTCGTCGACGCCGGCACGCTGGCCGCCTCGCGCGCGTTCACGTACGAGACCTCGGGCGACACGGTGAAGGTCGGCGTGTCCGACGAGATGATCCGGCAGATGACGCTCAACGCCATCGAGCAGAACCTCGGCACCCTGCGCAACCGCATCAACTCGCTGGGCGTGGCCGAGCCGGTGATCCAGCGCCAGGGCGCCGACCGCGTCGTGGTGCAGCTGCCCGGCGTGCAGGACACCGCCGAGGCCAAGCGCATCCTCGGCGCGACCGCCACCCTCGAATACCGCGCCGTCATCGACGGCAACGCCATCGACGCCCGCGACACCGGCAACGTGCCGCCGAACGCGAAACTCTACAACCGCCGCGTCATCGGCCCCGATGGCAAGCCCGTCCCGATCCTGCTGAGCAAGCGCATCATCGTTTCCGGCGACGACATGGCCGATGCCCGCACGTCGGTGGACAACAACGGCTTGCCGGCCGTGTCGGTCAACCTCAACACCGCAGGCGGCCAGCGCATGCTGCAGTTCACCACGGACAACGTCGGCAAACCGATGGCGGTGGTGTACATCGAGCGCGTCCCCCGCGTGCGCATGGTCGACGGCAAGGAAGACAAGTACTTCGAGGTCCGCGAGGAAGTGATTTCCGTCGCGACCATCCAGGGCGTGTTCGGCAAGCAGTTCCAGACCACCGGCCTGCAGCAGAAGGAAGCCGAGGACCTCTCGAAGCTGCTCAAGGCCGGCGCGCTCGCCGCGCCGATGGACTTTGTCGAGGAGCGCACCGTCGGCCCGAGCCTCGGCAAGCAGAACATCGAGCGCGGCCTCAAGGCGGTGGTGTTCTCCTTCCTGTTCGCGCTCGGCTTCTTCCTGTTCTACTACCGCATGTTCGGCGTCATCACCTGCATCGCGCTGCTGCTGAACCTGCTGATGGTGTTCGCGCTGATGTCGGTGTTCGGCGCGACGATGAGCCTTCCCGGCCTCGCCGGCATCGCGCTGACCGTCGGCATGTCGGTGGACGCCAACGTGCTGATCAACGAACGCATACGCGAGGAGTTGCGACTCGGACTGCCGCCGCAGAAAGCGATCGCCGAAGGCTACGACCGTGCGTCCGGCACGATTCTCGACGCCAACATCACCGCCTTCCTGGCCGGCCTGGCCATGTTCGCCTTCGGCACCGGCCCGCTGAAGGGCTTCGGCGTGACCACGATGCTCGGCATCGCGACCTCGGCGTACACCGCCGTCTCCGTGTCGCGCGGCATCGCCACGCTGATCTACGGCCGCCGCCGCAAACTGCAGTCCATCGCGATCTGAGGGAACCGAGTCCATGAAACCCTTCAACGTGTTCCCCTACGACAGCAACATCGACTTCATGCGCCTGCGCATGATCTCGCTGGTGGTCGCCGCCCTCATCATGTTCGTCGGCATCGGCGCGATGTTCACCAAGGGCTTCAATTTCGCGCTGGACTTCACCGGCGGCGTCGGCGTCGAACTGGCGTACGACAAGCCGGTCGACGTCGAGGGCGTGCGCGATCGCCTGGAGAAGGCCGGCTATCCCGGCGCCCAGGTGCAGACGTTCGGCAGCGGCAACGAACTGCTGATCCGCCTGCGCGACGAATCCCCGACGAAGTCCGCCGACGGCAGCGTCAACACCCAGAGCATCGCCGAGAAGGTGCGTGCCGCGGCGTCCGAGCCCGGCAACGCCGCGCGCAAGCTCAACAGCGACGAGATCAGTCCCCAGGTCGGGCGCGAACTGGCCGAGAACGGCATCTATGCGCTGCTGTTCGTGGTGCTCGGCTTCCTGGTCTACATCTCCTTCCGCTTCGAGTGGAAGTTCGCGGTGGCGGCGATCATCACCACCCTGCACGACGTGGTGGTCGTCGCGGGCTGGTTCGCGATCTCCGGGCACGAGTTCGACCTGACCGTGCTCGCGGGCATCCTCTCGGTGATGGGGTATTCGATCAACGACACCATCGTGGTGTTCGACCGCGTCCGCGAGAATTTCCGCGGCATGCGCGCGACCCCGGCCGAGGTGCTGAACCGCTCGGTCAACCAGACTCTGTCGCGTACGGTGATCACCTCGTTCGTCGCGTTCCTCACCGTGCTGGCGCTGTACATCTACGGCGGCGGTTCGCTGCAGGGCATGGCGGAATCGCAGATGCTCGGCATCATCATCGGCACCCTGTCCTCGATCTTCGTCGCCTGCCCGCTGCTGATGTGGCTGGGCGTGACCAAGCAGGACCTGCTGCCGAAGGCGCGCGACGAGGCGGCGCTGGCGCGTCGCCCCTGATCGCACCAGGGCATCGCACACGAAAAAAGCCGCGCGTTGCGCGGCTTTTTTCGTGTCTGGAATCCGGCCGCGCCGTCGATCGCGACCCGGCGCGGGCCGGACTCAATCGAAGGTCTTGGCGTAGCCGGTGTTGACGATCGTCTGCTGCAGCGGTTCGATCAGCCGGACGTTGGCCGCCGCGATCTGGCGGGTGCCGATCGACACGTGCATCGGCCCCTGCGCGGCGCCGCGGAAGTCGCAGACCCGGCCGCCGGCCTCGCGTACCAGCAGGGCGCCGGCGGCGATGTCCCACACGTGCAGGCCGGCTTCGAAATAGCCGTCGAGGCGACCGGCGGCGACGTAGGCGAGATCCAGCGCGGCCGAACCGGCGCGACGGATGTCCTCGGCATGGACCAGCAGCGACTTGATGCAGTCCAGCTGCGCGTCGGCGCGCTTGCGCTCGCGCGGGGCGAAGCCGGTGGCGAGCAGGGCGCCCGGCATCTCCTTGCGTTCGGCCACCCGGATGCGGCGGCCGTTGAGCTGGGCGCCGCTGCCGCGGCTGGCGGTGAACAGCTCGTTGCGCAGCGGGTCGAACACGACCGCGTGCACGGGATCGGGGCCCTCGCACAGGGCGATCGAGACGCACCAGTGCGGGAACCCGTGGAGGTAGTTGCTGGTGCCGTCGAGGGGGTCGATCACCCAGGTGTAGCGGCTGGGGCCGCGATTGCCCTTCTGGTGGCCGCCTTCCTCGCCGAGGACCGCATAGTCGGGGTGCGCGCGCCGCAGTTCCTTCATGATCTCGGCTTCGGCCATCCGGTCGACGTCGCTGGCGAAGTCCATGCGGTCCTTCTCGATCACGTCGATGGCGTCGAGGCGCGAGAGATTGCGGAGGAGGACGTTGCCGCCGGCGCGAGCCGCCTTGACCATGACGTTGACTGCGGGCTGTTGCATGCGGACGGCTCCGGCCGCGCCGATGGCGCGGGAAAGAAAGGGCGACGGGACAAAGAGCGCTGCGGTTCCGGACCGCCCGGAAAGTTTAACATTGACGCCATGGCTTCCGCGCACACCGAACCCCTCCATCCCTCGATCCCATCGGCGATTTCCGATGGATTTCCCGCCGAGCGCGTGCGCTTCGTGCTGGTCGGCACGCAGCATCCGGGCAACATCGGCTCGGCGGCGCGCGCGATCCGGACGATGGGCTTCTCGCGCCTGGTGCTGGTCGCGCCGGAGCGGTTCCCGCATCCGGAGGCGACGGCGCTGGCGGCCGGCGCCGTCGGGGTGCTCGAGACCGCCGTGGTGACCGCCACCCTGGCCGAGGCGGTCGCCGACTGCCGGCTGGTGCTCGGCTGCACCGCGCGCAGCCGCCGCATCGCCCTGGAAGAACTGCATCCCCGGCCCGCCGCCGGCCGTGCGCTCGCGGTCGCCGAGGCCGGCGGCGAGGTCGCCGTGGTGTTCGGCCGGGAGCGGACCGGCCTGGAGAACGAGGAGCTGCAGCTGTGCCATGCCGCGGTCCACATTCCGTCCGATCCGGACTACGGTTCGCTGAACCTGGCGGCCGCGGTGCAGGTCTTGGCATACGAATTGCGTAACGAAGGGATCGGACATGCGGTTCCGGGGGGCGAATCTCCCCGGGAGCGGGTGCCCGAGACCGGTGGCGGGGTACGCGTTCCCGGGCGTGAGCCGACGGCGACCCATGCCGAGCTCGAAGGTTTCTTCTCGCAATTGGCGGACACCCTGGATGCGATCGATTTCCACAAAGGCCGCACCCCTGCGGCGGCGATGCGCAAGTTCCGGCGCCTGTTCCTGCGCGCGGAGCTGGATGCGCGCGACGTGCGTCTGCTGCGGGGCCTGCTGGCCGACGCCAGGCGCATGGCGGACATCGCCGAAGGCCGGATTCCGCCACCGCGCCGGGATTGACCCGGGGCGCGCGGCGGCGCCTTGCCGTCCCCCGGAGCGACGCCCTTGAACGCCGCCCTGGCCCGTATGACGCTGCTCCTGACGCTGGCGTTCGCGGCCGTCATGCCCGCGCCCCGAGCGGCAGCGGCTGACGACCAGCGTCACATTCTGGTCCTCGGCCGCATCAGCGACGACCCCAAACTGCACTACGAGCAGCTCAAGCCGCTGCTGGACTACGTGGTGCCCCGGATGGCCGGGGTCGGCATCCGCGAGGGCCGGGTGCTCATGGCGCGGGACGCCCAGCAGATGGCCAGCTACCTCCGCCGCGGCCAGGTCGACTGGGTCACCGAGACAGCCGGCACCGCCATGCTGCTCCAGCAGCGGGGCGGCGCGCAGCCGCTGCTGCTGACCGAGCGCGACGGCGTCAGCCGCTACCGCACCGTGTTCTTCGTCCGCGCCGACAGCGGGCTGACCGCCCTCGAGGACCTGCGCGGGCGCAGCGTGGCCTTCCAGAACAACGCCTCGACCAGCGCCTATTTCGTCCCGACGATCGAACTGCTCCGCCGCGGGATGTCGCTGAGCCTGCTGCTGTCGCCGATGGACAAGCCCGGCGGCGACAGCGTCGGCTACGTCTTCGCCCGGTCCGAGCTGAACATCGGCGCGTGGGTGCAGAAGCGCCTGGTCGATGCCGGGGCGATGAGCGATCTCGACTGGAACAATCCCGCGCGGGTGCCGCCGTCCTTCCATCGAGACCTAGTCGTCATCCACCGCTCGGAACCGGTGCCGCGCGCGCTGGAGATGGTCCGGGGCGATCTCGATCCGCGGGTCCAGGCGCGGCTGCGCGAGGTGCTGGTCCAGGCCGCGGCCGATCCGTCGGCGCGCGAGGCGCTGAAGTATTTCTTCAGGACCACCCGGTTCCTGCCGATCGACGCGGACGACCGGCAGGCGCTGGACCGGCTGCGCGAGGGCGTGTCGCAGGTGCGGGCGGAGGTCGAATGAAGCCGTTCGATGGCCTCCAGGCCAAGTTCATGGCGGTGATCGGACTGGCGCTGGCGTTCATGCTCGCCGTCGTGGCCCTGATCTGGCAGCGCCAGACCGCCACCCAGGCCGAAGTGCTGCGGCTGAGCAGCGACGCGACCCGCGTGCTGGTCTACGACCGGCTGCGCCAGCGCGGCGAATCCCAGGTCGCCCAGACCGCGGACCTGCTGGTCAATCCGGTGTACTACTTCGACCTCGACGCCATCGGCGCCACCACCCGCAGCATCCTGCACCAGCCCGACATCGCCTACGTGCTGGTCTACGACGCCAAGGGCGACATCCTGCACGACGGCTCCGGCGACATCCCGACCTTCGGCCAGCGCATGCACGATCCGCTGGCCGCGCGCATCGTCGCCGCCGACGGGCTGCGCGTGCTCAGTCAGGGCGACGTGATGGACGTGTCCTCGCCGATCCGCATCGGCGACCAGCGCCTGGGCGGCGTGCGCGTGGGCTATTCGCTGGCCAAGCTGCGCACCGAGCAGGCGCACGTGGACGAGCAGATCACCAAGCGCCTGCGCGCGCTGGGCCAGCGCCATTTCGCCTGGATCGGCCTGTTGCTGCTGTCGCTGGTGTCGCTGGCGGTGTTCGTGGCGATCGTGCTGCAGCGGGCGCTAATCCGCCCGATCCGCCAGCTCTCCGACGCCGCGCGGGAGATCGAGGCGGGCAATTTCTCGGCCGAGCTGCCGGCCCACAGCGGCCGCGACGAGGTCGGGACGCTGGTGCGCGCCTTCTCGCGCATGGCCGAAAGCATCGATCGCCACGACCGCGACATGCGGCGCATGGCCTACACCGATTCGCTCACCGGCCTGGCCAACCGGCTCGCCTTCCGCGAGACCCTCGACCAGCGGCTGATGCGGCTGCGCGGCGTCGGCCGCCAGCTGGCGCTGCTGTTCGCCGACATCGACGACTTCAAGCGGGTGAACGACACCCTCGGCCACGACGTGGGCGACGAGGTGCTCATCCAGCTCGCCAACCGCATCCGCGAGGCGGTCGAGAGAATTGGTGGCGACGACGGCGTGCTGGCGCGCTTCGGCGGCGACGAATTCGTGATCCTGCTCGAAGGCGAAGGCCACCTGGAGGATGTCCGCGCCGCCGCCGCGCACCTCGCCGAGACGCTGGTGGCGGAACTGAGCCGGCCGATCGTGGTGCAGGACCGCCAGGTGTTCCTGGGCACGTCGATCGGCGTGACCCTGTTCCCGGACGATGCGTCGGGCGCGACCATGCTGATGAAGAACGGCGACATCGCGATGTACCAGGCGAAGGTCGCCGGCAAGAACGGCTACCGCTTCTACAGCCGCGCGATGGACCAGGCCGTGACCCGCCGGGTGCGGATCGAGCAGGACCTGCGCGGCGCCTGGGAGCGTGGCGAACTGACCCTGGCCTACCAGCCGATCCACCGCGTCGCCGACAAGGCGCTGGTCGGCGCGGAGGCGCTGCTGCGCTGGCTGCACCCGGTGCACGGGCAGGTGTCGCCGTCGGTATTCATCGACGTGGCCGAGCAGAGCGGGCTGATCGAGACCATCGGTCCGGCGGTGTTCCGCGCCGCCTGCCGGGATGCCGCGCGCTGGCGTCGCGAGGAGGGCGAGGACCTGTTCGTGTCGGTCAATGTCTCCGCGCGGCAGCTGCGCAGCGGCGATTTCCGCGAACAGGTGATGGCCGCGCTGGCCGAGACCGGCCTGCCGCCGCGCCTGCTGCACATCGAGCTCACCGAGACCGCGGTGCTCGGCGACGAGGAGCAGGCCCGGCAGATCCTCGCCGAGCTGCGCGAAGCCGGGGTCAAGGTCTGGCTGGACGATTTCGGCACCGGCTTCTCCGGCCTGAGCCACCTGCGCCGGGTGCCGGTCGACGGGGTCAAGATCGACCGCAGCTTCATCGCCGACGTGCTCCGCGACCCCGACGACCTCGCCCTGACCACCGCGATCATCGCGATGGCGCATTCGCTGGGAATGACGGTGATTGCCGAGGGCGTGGAGAAGGAAGGGCAGTGCGACCTGCTGCGCAGCCGCGGCTGCGACCTCGCCCAGGGCTACTGGCTGGGGCACCCGATGAACATGCGTGATTTCGTCACGCTGGTGGGCTGACCCGCGATCCTGCCGCGGGCGACCGGCCCGGGCTCAGCCGAAGCTGGCGATCCAGGCCCAGAGCATGGCGACGAGGTTGCCCGAGACCGCGCCGAACACCCAGATCGCGACGGTGCCGGCGGCCCAGGACACCAGCATCAGGCCGCCGTCGCGTTCGATCAGCGACAGGGCATAAAGCAGCAGCAGGCCCGCGAACAGGTAGTTGGTGAACGGGATCGGCAGCGCCAGCAGGATGCCGAGCAGCACCAGCTGCAGGCCCGAGAGCACGGTCGCGACGGGATGGTCGATCATGCCGAACAGCCGCGGCCGGATCGCCTTCTCCAGCCAGCGCAGGAAACGGTCGGTGCGCTTGTCGAAGCGGATCACGGTGCTGCGCTGGGGGCCGCGCCGGGCGATGAAGCCCGGCAGCCACGGCTTGCGCTGCAGGAACAGCAGGTGCAGGCCGACGAGGATCACCAGCGGGCCACTGAGGCCGCCGGCCAGGCCGGGGATCGGGATCAGCGCCGGCAGCGTGGCCAGCAACAGGAGGACGCCGAAGGCGCTGCGGCCTAGGTCGTGGACCAGACCGCGCAGTTCCAGGCGTTCGTCCGGATCGCCGGCGCAGAGGGTATCGATGGTCGCGCGCAGGCCGAGCGGGGCCGCGTGCGGCCTCGCGTCTTCCCCCCTTGCCTCCGCCGGATCCGGGCCGGGTTTGGACTCAGCCATCCTCGTCGGGGTCCCGCTGCACCACCCGCGACAGCAGCAGCTTGTCGATGCGCGGACCGTCCAGGTCCACCACCTCGATCCGCCAGCCGGCCCATTCGAACGACTCCGACGTGTTCGGGATGCGGCCGAAGTGCGCGATCACCATGCCTGCGGCCGTGTGGTAGTCGTGTTCTTCCAGGTGCGGCAGGGCCTGGCCGATCAGTTCGCGCAGTTCGTCCACCGGCAGCGAGCCGTCGACCAGCAGCGAGCCGTCGTCGCGGGTCATCACCAGCGCTTCCGAATCGGGGGTCTCGCCGGACTGCATGCGGCCGATCACCGCGCCCATCAGGTCGTTGACCGTGACCATCCCGGTGATGTCGCCGTATTCGTCCACCACCAGCGCCAGCGACTGCTGCTCCTCGCGGAAGATCTCCAGCAGTTTCAGCGCATGGGTGGATTCGGACACGAACAGCGCCGGCCGCAGCGTCTTGAACAGTTCCGGCGCCCGCGATTCCAGGCGGTCGAGCAGCGACTTCACTTCCAGCACGCCCAGCACGTCGGCGTCGCTGCCGCGATAGACCGGATAACGCGAGTACGGCGTCTCGCGCATCTCGGCGAGGTTCTCCTCGAACGAGGCGGTTGCGTCCAGCCAGACGATGCGGGTGCGCGGGGTCATCATGCTCTCGACCGTGCGGTCGCCCAGGCGCATGACCCGCTGCATCATGTTGCGCTCGTCGTCGTCGATCAGCCCCTGCTCGTGGCTTTCGCTCACCAGCAGCTGGATTTCCTCTTCAGTGATCGCGCTGTCGTCGCTGCCGCCGAGCCGGAGCAGGCGCATGATCCAGCGGGTGCAGGTCGACAGCGCGATGACGATCGGCTTCGCGAGGTTGGCGAAGAACTGCATCGGGTAGGCGACCACGACGGCGATCTTCTCGGGACGCAGGGTGCCGATGCGCTTGGGCACCAGTTCGCCGAGCAGCCCGACCACGAACAGGGTGACCAGGAAACCTGACACCAGGCCGAGGATGTGGGCGTACGGGGCGAGTTCCGGGATCCGCGACAGCGGCACCGCGATGCTCTCGCCGATCGATTCGCCGCCGAGCAGGCCGATGACCATGCCGAGGGCGGTGATCCACAGCTGCACCGCCGACAGGAACTTCTCCGGCTCGTTGGCCAGTTCCAGCGCCTTGCGGGCACCGGCGCTGTGCGCGGCCATCTGCTTGAGCCGGCTCTTGCGGGAGGTCAGGACCGCCATCTCCGACAGAGCGAAGAAGGCGTTGAACAGGACCAGCGCCACCACGATCAACAACTTAGTCATGCCGGGAGCCTTCCAGGGCAGGGCGACGGCCGAGGCACGACCCATCACCGGCCAGGAGGTCGGCCGGGGTGGCAGGGGCGGACATGGGGGGCGGAGGGGGTTCGGACATGGGGTCGGCGGATGATAGCAGGCGGGTCCGGGCGGCCCGGCGACACGACGGGGGGTCTCATGGATGCGGAGATGACGGTGAAATGTCCTCCCGGTGACGCTTCCGGGGCGATTGTCATTTTGAAGTCACAAATCGGACTTACGATATTCACATCACCGTCATCGAGGCGTCAGTCCATGTTCTCCCTGCAGACCATCTTCGGCTCCGGCCAGCAGTTCTTCAGCCTGCTCGACGAGTCGGCCGCGGCCGCCCACGAAAGCGCGAAGGCGCTGCACACGATGATGAAGGCGCCCGACCGCCAGCCGGCGCTGGATGCCTTCAAGCTGGCCCGCACCCGCGAGCGCGCCGCCTCCGACAAGATCGGCAAGGCGCTGGTCGACAGCTTCATCACCCCGATTGAGCGCGAGGACATCGAGGCACTGGGTTCGGCGCTGTACAAGATCCCGAAGCAGATCGAGAAGTTCGCCGACCGCTATTCGCTGGCGCTGCAGCACCTGGAAGGCATCGACTTCGCCCCGCGCGCGGCGATGCTCGAGCAGGCCTCGGGGGTGGTGGTGGAGATGGTCCGCGAACTGCGCCACCTCAACATCGACCGCATGACCGCGCTCAACGAGAAGCTGCGTGCGATCGAGAACGAAGCCGACCGCCTGATGCTCGAACTCTACCGCGACATCTACTCCGGCAAGCTCGACAGCCTGCAGATGTTCCTGCTCAAGGAATTCTTCGAGATCCTGGAAAAGGCGATCGACCGCTGCCGCGAGGCGGGCGTGGTCGCCTACCAGATCGTGCTCAAGAACAGCTGACGGGGGCTCGACATGCTCACCCTCGTGCTGCTGGTCATCCTGGCCGCGCTCGTCTTCGAGTTCATCAACGGGTTCCACGACACCGCGAACTCCATCGCCACGGTCGTCGCGACCAAGGTGCTGAGCCCCGGCCAGGCGGTGATCCTCGCCGCCGCGACCAACCTCCTCGGCGCGTTCTCCGGCATCGCCGTCGCCAAGACCATCTCCTCGGGCCTGGTCAACACCGACGTGGTCAACGTCACCTCGCAGGTGCTGATCTGCGCGCTGACCGGGGCCATCGTCTGGAACCTGATCACCTGGTGGCGCGGCCTGCCGTCGTCGTCGTCGCACGCGCTGATCGGCGGTCTCAGCGGCGCCGCGCTCGCCGCCGCGCACAACGACTGGGCCGCGCTGATCTGGTCCAAGGCCAGCGACGAAGGCTGGACCCACAACAAGGGCCTGCTGTGGAAGGTCGTGGTGCCGATGATCAGTTCGCCGATCGTCGGCTTCACCCTCGGCGCGCTGATCATCGTGCTGCTGTACGCGATCATCGCCGGCATGGCGAAGGCCGGTGGCCCGCTGGCCCGCGCCGTGCGCCCGCGCTGGGTCAACGCCTTCTTCGGCAAGGCCCAGTTCGTGTCCGCCGCCTACATGGGCTACGCCCACGGCCGCCAGGACGCGCAGAAGACCATGGGCATCATCGCGCTGGCGCTGTTCTCGGCGCAGGCCGCCGGCGCGCTCGACAGCCTCCCCGGGTGGCTGGCCTTCCTGCATCCGGACGGCGGCAAGGAAGACATCGACAGCTGGGTGATCGCCACCTGCGCGCTGGTGATGGCGGCCGGCACCGCCGCCGGCGGCTGGCGCATCATCAAGACGATGGGCCACAAGATGGTGAAGCTGCAGCCGATCGACGGCTTCGCCGCGGAAACCTCGTCGGCCACGATCCTGGTCACCGCCGCGGCCTTCGGCATGCCGGTCTCGACCACGCACTGCATCTCGACCTCGATCATGGGCGTGGGCTTCGCCAAGAATCCGCGCGCGCTGAAGTTCGGCGTGATCGAACGCATCGTGTGGGCATGGATCCTCACGATTCCCGCCGCGGCGGGCGTGGCCTACGGCCTGTTCTCGCTGGTGCGGATGCTGGGCTGGGAGTGAGGCAGCCCGCCCCGGCTGGTGAAACGACGAAGGCCCGCGCGAGCGGGCCTTCGTCGTCGGGGACACTGCGTTCGCGTCGCGGCGCTCAGAGCAGATCGCCGCCTGCCGACAGCGCGCGTTCGAGCTGGTCGCCCAGGCCGCCGATTTCCAGGATCAGTCGATCCACCTCGGCGCCGGTGAGGCAATCGTACGGACGGTTCTCGCACAGTTGCAGGTAGGGCACGCGATCGAGTTCGCCGATCGCGAGATAGCCGACCCGGCTCTCCCAGTTGAAGGCGAGCGCACGGCGGCAGTCGATGCCGGTGGTCGGTGCGATGACCGTGCTCACCCGCAGGTATTCGCGGCCGTCCTCGCTCTCCAGTTCGGACAGGAAGATCGCCTGGTGGCGACGGCCCTGGTCCAGCGAGAGTTCCACGCAAAGGACAAAGGGCTCCTGCATGGTGATCCGGAAGTCGCCGCCGGCGAGATGGCTGCGGACCTGTTCGAAATTGTGCATGGGGGACTCGATGGAAGGCGTATCGGGGATTGCGTGGCGATATGCTACCCGCCCATGACCGCACTGTCTGCCGTCGAGCGCATCCTCGCCGCGATCCGCGCCATTCCGCGCGGAGAAACGGACTCGATGGAAGGCGTATCGGGGATTGCGTGGCGATATGCTACCCGCCCATGACCGCACTGTCTGCCGTCGAGCGCATCCTCGCCGCGATCCGCGCCATTCCGCGCGGAGAAACGGCCGCATACGGCGTCGTCGCGCAGCGCGCGGGCCTGCCCGGCCGGGCGCGCATGGTCGCCCGTCTGCTCGCGCACAATGACGACCCGCGCCTGCCCTGGCATCGGGTGCTGCGCGCCGATGGTCGCAGCGCGTTTCCACTGGGGTCGGAACAGCAGCGCGAACAGCTCGATCGCCTGCGCCGGGAAGGCGTGGAGATCGATGCACTCGGTCGCGTGCGTGCGCGGCGCCAGCGCGGTCGATCGATGGACGAGGAAGTCTGGGGGCCCGACTGAGGCTTCGATCGGGATCGGTCAGCGCAGTCCGCCGCCGTCGCGACGGAACCAGGCGGCGATGCTGAAACGCTCGCGGCGCGCGGGCAGCACCTCGTGTTCGAGTTCGCTCAGGAAACACACGCTGCCGCCGGCGGGCAGCAGTGTCGTCTCGGTGCCGTCTTCCAGCCACAGCCGCAGATGGCCGCCGTCGTCCTCGCGCCAGTCCTCGTTGAGATAGCTCACCAGCGTCACCACCCGAGCATCGCTGTCGCGGAAGCGGTCGCGATGCCGCGCATAGCCGCCGCCGGGCGGGTAGGCGGCGTAGTGCGCCTCGCAGTCGTCGAGACCGAGGTAGAGCAGGCGGTTGAGATCGCGCCGCAATGTGTCCAGGCGTGCGAGGAATGCACATGCGGGCGCGCCGCAGCGCGGATCGTCCAGCCACAGCGTGGCGTCGTTGCGAATGCCGGCATGCAATCCGCGCGCGGCGCCGCGGCCGACCGATGCCGGGCGCAGCGCGCCTGCGGCCTGGGCCTGCCGCAGGTCGGCCCGCAGCTCGGCACGGAAATCCGGACCCGGCCAGTCGGGAAGCCGGCACGCACCATGGACGCGCAGCGCCTCGGCCATGGCGGTGGCGTCTTCGGCGAACGGAACGGCGGGCAGTGACATCCCGGTATGATAGTCGGGGCATCTTCCCCCGCGATGCCGCCGTCAAGGATTCCGGATGCCGTTTCGCCTGCCGCCCGTCACCCAACTGTTGCTGATCCTCAATATCGCGGTCTTCGCCATCGGCGCCCTGCTGGGTGAACAGGTCGCGATGCGCATCGATCTGCTCTTCGCGCTCTGGCCCTGGTATCCGGGCGGTTACGGGTCGGAACTGCCGGTCTTCATGCCCTGGCAACTGGTGACATATGCATTCCTGCATGGCGGCCTCAACCACATCGCCTTCAACATGCTGGCGCTTGTGATGTTCGGTTCGCCGATCGAATACCACTTGGGCGCGCGTCGCTACCTGCTCTTCTACGCCGTCTGCGTGATCGGCGCCGGCCTGTGCCAGCTCGCACTGGCGAGTTGGTCGGTCGCGCAAGGCAGCGACATCTACCCTACCGTCGGCGCCTCGGGCGGCGTGTTCGGTCTTCTGCTGGCCTACGGCATGCTGTTCCCGAACCATCGGGTGATGCTGCTGTTCCCGCCGATCCCGATGAAGGCACGCACGCTGGTGATCGTGTATGGCGCGATCGAACTGCTGCTCGGCTTCACCGGACTGGAGCCCGGCGTGGCCCACTTCGCGCACCTGGGGGGGATGCTGTTCGGCTGGCTGCTGCTGCGGTACTGGCGTCGCCCCCGGCCGCCGCAGCCGCCTCGGTTCCGCGTCGTCACCTAGGTCCGCGCCGCGGGTCGCGGCAGGGCGCGCCGCCCGGTCCCTGTGGTATGTTGCCGCCGGCCGGATGCGAACCGAGGACTGCGGGTGACGAGCAGATCATGAAGTGGGATCCCTTCACCATCATCGAGCAGGTGCTGATCCTGCTGGTGATCACCAGTCAGGTCTGGATTTCGATCAAGGTGATCCTCGACTCGGAAGGCGCCGAGCAATACGTCCGGATCATGTCGTTCGCGACCGGCTTCCTCGCCTTCCTGATCACCCGGGCGCTGGGCGTGACCTTCGCCGACCTGATGCTGATCACCCATTCGCAGAACAACCCGTTCGGGATCATGGTGATCGGCGCGGTGTTCCCGTTCCTGGTCGGCATCCTGATCTCCGAGGGCACGATCATCGCGCTCAAGCTGGGCATGCCGGTGCCGATCCGCATGGTCCTGCTGATCGCGGCCTTCACCCTGTCGCAGGCCGCCTACACCAACTACGTGGCGCTGGCGTCCAAGGTCACCACGCTGGACAAGGCCTTCATTCCGAACCTTTCGTACTCGATCGCGGTCGGCCTGTGGCTGACGTTCCGCTATCGCGACAAGCACACGCCGACCGGGGTCAAGTAGGTCGCCCCGAGATGCGAAAAAGGCGGCCATCGGCCGCCTTTTTCGTGTGGTCCCTGTCGCGTGGCCCGAGGTGCCGGGTCACCACCGGCCCCACCATGGCCACGGGCTGGGACGCTCGATGACGTTCACGCGCTCGCGCACCGGCCACAGGTAGACCACGTCGGCGGCCATGCGCGGGAAACGGTAGTCGTAGTCGCCGATCTTGCGGGTCTCGTAACCATCGACGCGGCCGGTGAAGGTGACTTCGCGCTTGTCGGTGAACAGCGCCGGGTCGTAGAAGCCCTGGCGGCAGGCGATGAAGCGGCCACGGGTGTCGTCGTCGGCCCAGTAGGGACGGCCGGAACTGCCGAGTTCGGTCGACAGGACCTCGAAACAGGTGCGGTCGGCCAGCGGCTCGGTGCGGACGATGCGACCGCCCCAGCGCACCAGCGCGCCGGTGCTGTCCTGTTCGGTGGCCTCGCGCGGGGTGACGGTGGCGAAGCTGCCGCGCAGCGGCTGGACGGCGGTGGCGCAACCGGCGAGCGCGGCGGCCAGCGCGGCAATGGCGAAAAGGCGTGCGTGCATGGAAGGCTCCGGGATGGGTTCAGGGGCGGTGCCGCCGCAGGTCGCGGATGAGGTCGCGGGCCAGATGATGCGGATCGACGGTGCCGCCATGCCCGCGAGCGTACCGCCAATCGGCGAAACGTGCGCTGAGTCCGGCGAGTGCGGCGGACTGCGGGCGCGCCGCGACCACGCGCGCGGCCCAGTGTCCGGCCGGTTCGTGGCGTTCGCGGGCGAGGCCGAACCGGCGATAGCGCGCCTCCATCGCGCGCCAGGCGCGCAGCACCGGGTCGCGTTCGCGTTCCTGCCGTGTGGTCAGCCAGAACATGCCGCCCAGCGATAGCGCGACAGCGAGCACGAACAACTGGATGAGCCGTGCGGAATCCAGGTCGGGCACGCCGAAGGGTTGCAGCAGGCGCCGCTGCCGCGAGGCATCGTAGCCGAGCACGAAGTCGTTCCAGCCGCGGCGCAGCCAGTCGCCGACGTCGAACACCGGCGCCAGCCCGGCGAAGCCGCCGAGCATGCCCGGGCGGCGGTCGTCGAGGGTGTCGTAGATGCGCTCCGGCGCCACCGCTGCGGTGGGATCGACCCGCACCCAGCCGCGGTCGTCCAGCCAGATCTCGGCCCAGGCATGCGCGTCGGAGCGGCGCACCAGCCAGTAGTCGCCGACCGGGTTGCGGTAGCCGCCGGCGTACCCGGTGACGACGCGCGCGGGAATGCCGGCGGCGCGCATCAGCACGACGAAGGCGCCGCTGAAATGTTCGCAGTAGCCGGCCTTCCGCTCGAACAGGAATTCGTCGACGGTGTCGCGGCCCATCGGCGGTACTTCGAGCGTGTACGCGAACTCCGCCTTGATCCACGCCAGTGCACGGTTGGCGATGGCGGCATCGGCGGCGGGTCCGCGGCCGGTCGTTTCGCCGCGCCAGCGCCGGGCCAGCGCGACCGTGCGCGGGTTGTAGCCGTCGGGCAGCCGCAGCGCCAGCATCCGCAGTGGCGGCGGCAGCCCATCGCCGACGCCCGCCCATGCCACCGAGGTCATCCGCCAGCGCGTGACCTCGGTCAGCGGCCGTGTGCTGCGCAGGCTGCCATCGCGATGCAGCACCGCGCCGTCCGGTGCCGCCAGCGGCATGTCCAGCGCGACCAGGTCGCTGCGTTCGGTGGGCTCGATTTCCAGTTCGTAGTCGTAGCGCGGGGCATCGGTCGGCGGCGCGCCGCGCGTGCCGGCCCACCATGCCCATTCGGACGTGGTCCAGGTGCGGCCGTCGAAGTCCCACAGCACCGGTCCGCGCCAATACATCCGCGATGGCGGTGGCGCGTCCCCGGCGAAGGTCGCGCGCAGGGCGGGGCTGTCGTCGAGCATGAGTTCGGCCCAGTCGCCGGGCGACATGCGGTCGGACAGGCCCGGCGTGCGCAGCGCGCGATCGGGTACGCCCCACAGCGGCGAGGACAGCCGCGGGAACAGCCAGAACACGCCCATCGCCAGCGGCAGGCCGATCGCCACCATTCGCGCCACCGCGACGAAACGCCGCCACGGCCGGCGCTGCGTCGGCGCCTCGCCGATCTCGACGTCGGACAGCATTTGCAATGCCGCCAGCACCGCGAACACGGCGAACAGGCCCATCGCCAGCGAGCGTGGGCCCTGGTCCAGCAGGAAGGTGGCGAACGGTGCGAACAGGGCGAAGCCGAGCAGGCTGCGGGCGTCGCGCAGGCCGCGCATCTCCACCGGTTTGAGCGCCAGCATCGTCGCCAGCAGGGCGCAGCCGGTGTCCCGGCCGAAGCGGAAGCCGTACAGCACCGAGACCGTGCCGATCAGGGCGAGGATCAGCACCAGCCGCAGCCATGCCGGGGCGTGGCCGTCGCGGGCCAGCAGCGGCACCGCGATCGCGACCGCGCCGATGCCCGCCGCCAGTGCGCCGGGCAGTTGCAGCAGCAGCGGCAGCAGGCTGGCGGCCGCGGCGGCCAGCACCCAGCGACGCGCGACGCGATCCAGCGGACGGCCGGCCGCGCGCTCAGCCATGGCAGGACTCTTCGGGCAGCAGCGCCAGCGCCTTCAGGCAGGCATGGCGATGCGCCGCGCCCTGCGCCGGCCCCAGCGGCGGCTGCCCGGGTAGCCGCAGGCGATAGCGGCGACCGTCGCGTTCGGCCTCGTCGACCCAGCGCGCGAGGCGCCGGATCCGCGCTTCCCACGGCAGCGCCGGCAGCGCGCTCCAGTCGAGGTCGAGATCCGCGCCCGAGGGCTGTTCGTACTCCCGCACCAGCAGTTCGTCGCGGCGCGCCGACGGCTTCCAGGCGATCGCCCGGCGCGCGTCGCCACGACGGTAGGCGCGCAGGTGGTGCACGTCGTCGCCGGCGGGATGCATGCGCGCGATCGCGCGATCGCCACCACCTTCGGGCAGCGGCGGGCCGTTGGTTTCAGGCGTCGGGTAGACCAATAGCGGCCGGTCCGCCCAGACGTAGCTCCAGGCGATCACCAGCCCGAGCGGACGCGTGGTCGACAGTCGCAGCCGGCCCGGGTCGTACCAGCCGCGGCGCTGCGTCGGCAGCGCCAGCACCGCCTCGCCGACGCCGTCGCGCAGCGAACACCAGGCCACCGTGTCGCCATGCTCGATCCGCAGGCCGCGGCGTGCGCGGCCGGGGTCGGCGCGCAGGTGTACGCGCAGCGCCAGCGGCTGCCCGGCGCCGACCGGGTCGGCGCCGATCGCGACCACGCGCAGTCCCGACAACTGCAGGTGCGCCGCGAACAGGCCGGTCTGCGCCGCGCCGGCCAGCAGCAGCGCCAGCAGCAGCGCGGGGTTGTTGTTGTAGTTGAGCGCGCCGACCAGCATCGCCGCGATCAAGGCGCCGAAGAACAGCCCGAACCCGGTCGGCAGCACGTAGATGCGGCGGCGGTCGAACGCCACCGGCAGCGCTTCCGGCCCGCGCGGCTTGATCCAGCGCGCGGCCCGGCGCTCGATCCAGCGCCGCAGCGAAGTCCCGGCGTCGCGCATGGTCCGCGGCGGGTCAGTCGACCGCGACCGCGCGCAGGATCGCCTCCGCCAGCGACTTGCCGTCGCCGCCGTCGGCATCCGCAGTCAGCCGGTGCGCGGCAACGGCCACGAACAGCGTCTGCACGTCTTCCGGCAGCACGTGGTCGCGCCCGCGCAGCAGCGCATGCGCCCGCGCCGCGCGCAGCAGTGCGAGGCCCGCGCGCGGGGACAGGCCCACGCGCACGCCCGGGTGGTGGCGGCTGCGCGCGAGCAGCCGCTGCACGTAGTCGATCAGCGCCTCGCTGGCGTGGACCGCGAGCACCGCCGCGCGCAGGGCCCGCACGTCGTCGGTGCCGAGCACCGCTTCGCTGCGCGCGATCAGGTCGCGGCGGTCGCTGCCGGCGAGCAGCGCGCGTTCGGCGTCTTCCGGCGGATACCCGAGGTGCAGGCGCAGCAGGAAGCGGTCGAGCTGCGAGTCGGGCAGGGGATAGGTGCCGGAGAGGTCGACCGGGTTCTGGGTGGCGATCACGAAGAACGGGTCGGGCAGCGGGTGGGTCGTGCCGTCGATCGTGACCTGATGTTCGGCCATCGCCTCCAGCAGCGCACTCTGCGTGCGCGGCGGTGCGCGGTTGATCTCGTCGGCCAGCAGCACCTGCGCGAACACCGGGCCCGGGTGGAAGCGGAAGCCGCGGGTCTGGGCATCGAACACCGACACGCCGACGATGTCCGAGGGCAGCAGGTCCGAGGTGAACTGCACCCGCTGGAACGCCAGGCCCAGGGTCGCCGCAAGCGCGTGCGCCAGGGTGGTCTTGCCGAGACCGGGCAGGTCCTCGATCAGCACGTGGCCGTCGGAGAGCAGGCCGACGAAGGCCAGCCGCACCTCGTCCGGCTTGCCCAGCACCAGCGCGTTGACCTGCGCCTGGGCGCGTTCGAGGGCGGAACGGACGACGTCGTTTAGCATGTGCGGGGCTCGCGGCGGGGCGGCAAGACGTTCTCCTGCGGAAGCGAAACAGCGAACAGGCAGTGTAGCGGGGCACAGGGGCGATGCATCAGACGGTTTCTTCGAAGCGGCGTTTCATCACGCTCTGGGCGGCGGTGTCGCTGCTCAAGTGCGCGCTCGCCGCGCACCTGCCGCTGTTCGTGGACGAAGCGTTCTACTGGCAGGAAAGCCGGCATCCGGCCTGGGCGTATTCCGACCTGCCTGGGCTGACCGCCGCGCTGGTGCGGCTGGGCGAGGCGGTCGCCGGGCACGGGCTGCCCGGCGTGCGCTGGCCGTTCCTGCTGATCGCGGCCTGGCTGCCGTGGCACGTGGTCGCGATCGCGCGCCGCGAAGCCGGCGATGCCTCGCCGGGGCTCGCCTGGCAGGCCGGTTCGCTCGCGGTGCTGCTGCCGCTGCTCGGCACGCTCGGCGTGCTCGCGCTGCCGGACGTGCCACTGGCGCTGGCGACGGTGCTGTGCCTCGACGCCGGCGCCCGGCTGCTGCGCGGCGTGCGCTGGCCGGCCGTCGCGATGCTCGCGGCGGGGCTGGCGATCGGCGGGCTCACCCACTACCGCTTCATCGCGGTGATCGGCGTCGGCTTCCTCGCGCTGCTGTCGCTGCCGGAAGGCCGCCGCGCCCTGCGCGACCTGCGGGTCTGGCTGGCGCTGGCGATCGGTGCGCTGGCGTGGTGGCCGCTGCTGCAGTGGAACCTCGCCAACGCCGACGCCGGCCTGCGGTTCCAGCTGGTCGATCGGCATCCGTGGGCCTTCCACCTTGATGGCCTGCAGTTCATCGCCGCGCAGGCGCTGTTCGTCACCCCGCTGCTGCTGTGGGCGCTGCTGCGCGCCGGGTGGGCGGGGCGTCGTGCCGGCGAGGCCGGGGCGCGCTACCTCGCGCGATCGGGCCTGCTGGTGCTGGCCGGGTTCTTCGCGGTGGGCTTCTTCGCCGACAGCGAGCGCGTCAGCTTCCACTGGCCGCTGCCGGCCTGGCTGGCACTGCTGCCGCTGGTGCCAGCGGTGCTGGCGCGCTGGCCGACGTTCGCGCGACGGGCGGCCTGGACGCTCGCGGCGCTGGGGCTGGCGACCGGCCTCGGGTACTACGCCATCGCCGCGATGCCGTCGATGCGCGCGCGTCTCGCCGACAGCAAGGTCTATCCGTCGAACTTCGCCGGCTGGGATGCGCTCGCCCAGGCGGTCGCCGCGCGGCGCGAGGCGATGCCCGCGGACACGACGCTGCTCGCCGACGGCTTCAAGACCGGCGCCGAACTGGGCTTCCTGTTCGACGATCCGCGCATCCCGGTGCTCGACCACCCGCTGAACGTTCGCCACGGCCGCGCGCCGCAGTTGCTGCTGTGGGGCCTGCATCGCGACGGCCGCGCGCTGCGCGACACCGCGCCGGTGCTGCTGGTCGCCGGCGCCACCGATGTCGAATACCGCAACCAGCTCGCGCACTGGCATGCGCTGTGCGAGCGCGTCGGGCCGCTGCCGCCGCCGACGGTCGTGAACGTCGACGGCGGCCGCAAGCGCTACCTGCTGTTCGCGCTGACCGGTCCGCGCGCGACCGGGCCCTGCGTCGCGCCGGCGATGGCGTGGATCGACGCGCCCGAACAGGGTGCGGTCCTGCCGCGCCGGTTCGCGATGACCGGGTGGGCGTTCAAGGACGGCGTCGGCCTGGCCTCGGTGGAGGTGCTGCTCGACGGCCGGCCGTTCGGACGCGCCGGGTATGGCCTGCCGCGACCGGAGGCGGCCGGGTTCTGGGCCAAATGGCGCGAGGGCGGTTCCACCGACCCGCAGCAGCCGAACGTCGGCTTCCGCGCCGACCTCGACCTCGTCGGCGTGCCGGCCGGCACGCATCGCCTCGCCCTGCGCCTGCATGGCCGCGACGGCAGCGTCGAGGATTGGCCGGAACGGGTGATCGTCGTCCGGTAGGGTGAATCTGCAGTGGCGCCCCCGGCAGAGCGGGCTGACCAGCCTTCGGCTGTTGAAAACCGGCCCGCTCGTACTTCCACTTCTTCGGAAACGGAGTAGCGGACTGAAGTCCGCTCTACCAGGCCCGCGATGGCGAATCGTGTCCTGTCGGAAGCCATTCGGCCTGCGGCCTCACGGCACCGCGAATCCCGCCTCGCGCAGCAGTCGCGCGGTCGCGATCAGCGGCAGGCCGACCAGCGCGGTGGGGTCGCGGTTGTCGATGGCCTCGAACAGGGCGATGCCCAGCCCTTCGCACTTGAAGCTGCCGGCGCAGTCCAGCGGGCGCTCGCGTTCGACGTATCGGGCGATCTCGTCCTCGTCGAGCGTGCGGAAACGCACGACGGTGGGGTCGAGGTGTTCGAACCGGCGACCATCAGGCCCGGCCAGGCACAGGGCGGTATGGAAGCGGACCTCGCGGCCGGACATCGCACGCAGTTGGGCGACGGCGTTCTCCGCCGTGCCCGGCTTGCCCAATGGCCGGCCGCCCAGCTCGGCGACCTGGTCGGAGCCGATCGTCCAGGCATCGCCCGCGCTGCTAGCCACCGCCTCGGCCTTGGCGCGGGCCAGGCGGACGGCGAGGGCTGCGGGCGGCTCGTCGGGCTGCGGGGTTTCGTCGACGTCCGGCCGGGCGGTGTCGAAAGGCAGCCCGAGGCGTTCGAGCAGCGCCCGACGGTAGGCCGAGGTCGAGGCGAGGATCAGGCGGGGCATGGGCGGGACACGGGCGTCAGTCGGACGCCGCGCCGGTCCGGGCCCGTTCGACCAGGGCCAGCTGCTGGTCGATGCGGGCACGGGCCTGGTCGATCGATTTGCGCATCGCGTCGAGCTTGCGGATCGGTGCGGTGGCGCCGTGCTGCTGCAGCCATAGCCGTTGGCGCAGCATTTCCTGCAGTGCGGTGCGGACGGTTTCGTCCTCGCCGCCGGTCATCGCCTCGATTTCCGAACGGGCGACCCGCAGCCGGGCCTCGAGGGCGTCGGCGGCGTCGAGCAGGCGGGTGTAGGCGCGTTCGCGGGGGCGGTGGCCGCGGATGCGCCACCAGAACACCGCGAAGCCGACGATCATGACGACCAGGGGGGCGGTCGCCGCGGGAAGGGAGAAGGCGGTCACACGACGGGCCCGGACGCGGGCGGACAGTCTGCCGCGCCCGTCGCCGGGGGGCAAATCGTCGCTACGACAAGGGCTTGGGGTTTGACAGCGACCGGCGCCGTCCCTAACATTCCGCGTCTTATGTCCGCTGAAGTGCCCGAAGTCCTGGACGCTTGGCGCATGGCGGCGGCGAGGCGCAGGTTCGAAGGCCGGTTGCCGCTGTCCGCGATGGCCCGCCTTGGCGATCTGCTGGCCGATAACGAAGGTGAAGCGCGCTTCGCCCTCGAGTTCGGCCATGACGCGTTCAAGGTGCCGTTCGCGGAACTGCAGGTCGATGCCGAGCTGCCGCTGGTCTGCCAGCGCAGCCTGGAGCGGTTCCTGCAGCCGGTGTCGTTGACCCAGCGCTACGCGCTCGTGCGCGAGGCGGAGGGCGACGGCGAGGATGTCGAGGCGGCGCTGCCTCCGGGCTACGAAGCCCTGATGGTGGCGGACGACGGCCTCGTGCGGCCGGCGGAACTGGTCGAGGACGAACTCATCCTCGCCGTGCCGCTGGTGCCGGCGAAGCCGGGCAGCGAACCGGTCGAACGCGACTGGTCGGTGCCGGAAGACGAAGAACAGCGCGCCAATCCGTTCGCGGCCTTGGCAGCGTTGAAAAAGACCTGAGGACGGTGGCGACCAGAGACGGTCGCGCCGGCCTCTCCCGGGACGAAGCCCTCGTCCCGGCCACGACAAGCAATTCACGATTCGAGCTGGAGCGATTCCCATGGCTGTGCAGAAATCCCGCGTCACCCCGTCCCGCCGCGGCCAGCGTCGTTCGCACGACGCCCTCACCGCGAAGCAGCTGGCCACCGACCCGACCTCGGGCGAAGTGCACCTGCGTCACCACGTCACCGAAGGCGGCTTCTATCGCGGCCGTCAGGTGATCGTGCCGAAGACCAAGGTCGTCGACGAGGAGTGATGCCTCCGGTGCCTCCGGGCGCCCGAGCATCACGCGCCGGCCTCGCCGGCGCACCACAGGGATGCGGCCGAAAGGCCGCGTCCGTTTTTTCCGGGTCCGCCGGCCTCGCCGGCGCCGGGTCCCACCGCGGAACGACCGGCTCCACCGGCGGCCGCCGCAGCGGCCGACGGCCGCACGCGGCCCCCTCGGCACCGGCTTCCCGACCACAGGGGTGATCGGCTGGCATGAGCGACCGCATCTACGCACGCATCGCGGGCACCGGCAGCTACCTGCCGGAGAAGATCCTCACCAACGACGACCTCGCGCAGTTCGTCGACACCAGCGACGAATGGATCACGGCGCGCACCGGCATCCGCCAGCGGCACGTCGCCGCGGAAGGCGAGACCACCTGCGACCTGGCCTACCACGCCTCGATGCGCGCGCTGGAAGCCGCCGGCGTCGCCGCGTCCGAACTGGACCTGATCGTCGTCGGCACCACGACCCCGGACCTGATCTTCCCGTCGACCGCCTGCCTCCTGCAGCACCGGCTCGGCGCCGAGGGTTGCCCCGCGTTCGACGTGAACGCCGCCTGCTCCGGCTTCGTCTACGCGCTGACCGTCGCCGACAAGTTCGTGCGCAGCGGCGCGGCGAAGAACGTGCTGGTCGTGGGCGCCGAAACGCTCACCCGCATGCTCGACTGGAACGATCGCACCACCTGCGTGCTGTTCGGCGACGGCGCCGGCGCGGTCGTGCTCAAGCCGGACACCGAAACCGGCATCATCAGCACCCACCTGCACGCCGACGGCGGCAAGAAGGAACTGTTGTGGAACCCGGTCGGCGTCTCGGTCGGCTTCCGCCCCGAAGAGAAGAATGCCGGCGTGCGCGTGCTGATGGCCGGCAGCGACGTGTTCAAGCATGCGGTGAAGGCGCTCGATTCGGTCGTCGACGAAACGCTGGAAGCCAACGGCCTCGATCGCCACGACCTCGACTGGCTGATCCCGCACCAGGCCAACCTGCGCATCATCGACGCCACCGCGAAGCGCCTGGACATGCCGATGGAGCGCGTGATCGTCACCGTCGATCGCCACGGCAACACCTCGTCGGGTTCGGTGCCGCTGGCGCTGGACGAGGCGGTCCGCTCCGGCCGCGTGAAGCGCGGCCAGCTGGTCCTGCTGGAAGCTTTCGGAGGCGGCTTCACCTGGGGCTCGGCGCTGCTGCGCTACTGAGCCCGCGCGCCACCCGCGAGCCGTCGCGACCGTCCGTCGCGGCGGCTTCGTTTTTTCTGGCATTCGCGGCCTTGCCGACATACGCCCTCGTACAGACAGACCGGCGCTTTCGCCCGTATCATCGCCCCCCGGATTCCAGATCGGCGGTCGCCGTCGGTCGCCACCCCACGGAACGCATGAGCCAAGACGCTTCCTCCCATCGCCCGCTGCAGGGCGAGATCGCCCTCGTCACCGGCGCCAGCCGCGGCATCGGTGCCGCCATCGCCGACACCCTCGCCGCGCAGGGCGCGACCGTGATCGGCACCGCGACCACCGACGGCGGCGCGCAGGCGATCGGCGAACGCCTGGCGTCGCTGGGCGGCCATGGCCGCACGCTGGACGTCACCGACGGCGCGGCGATCGACGCGCTGGTCGAGGCCATCGCGAAGGAGTTCGGCCCGATCTCCGTCCTCGTCAACAATGCCGGCATCACCCGCGACAACCTGCTGATGCGGATGAAGGACGAGGAGTGGTCGTCGATCCTCGATACCAACCTCGGCAGCGTCTACCGCACAAGCAAGGCGGTGATGCGCGGGATGATGAAGGCGCGCAAGGGCCGCATCGTGAACATCGCCTCGGTGGTCGGCGTCACCGGCAACCCGGGGCAGACCAATTACGCCGCGGCCAAGGCCGGGATCATCGCCTTCAGCAAGTCGCTGGCGAAGGAGATTGGCTCGCGCGGCATCACCGTCAATGTCGTCGCGCCCGGCTTCATCGACACCGACATGACCCGCGCGCTGCCGGAGAACGCGCGCGAGGCGCTCGTCGGCCAGATCGCGCTCGGCCGCCTCGGCGCGGCGCAGGACATCGCCGACGCGGTGGCGTTCCTCGCCGGCCCCGGCGCCGGTTACGTCACCGGCGAAACCCTCCACGTCAACGGCGGCATGTACATGCCGTGACGACATGTCGTGGCCCGCGGGGCGCGGCACGGCGTCCCGCCGATCCGATAAGTCATTGAATCGAATGGCCCGGCCTCCATCCACGGCGGTACCGGGTTTCCCTTACACTATCCACCGCACCATCCTTCCCGGAGCAGATACCCCATGAGCAGCATCGAAGAACGCGTCAAGAAGATCGTGGTCGAACAACTCGGCGTCAAGGAAGAGGAAGTCACCAACAACGCGTCGTTCGTCGACGATCTCGGCGCCGATTCGCTCGACACCGTCGAACTGGTGATGGCGCTCGAAGAGGAATTCGAGTGCGAGATCCCCGATGAAGATGCCGAGAAGATCACTTCGGTGCAGCAGGCCATCGACTACGTCAAGGCGCACGTCAAGGCCTGATCCATCGCGTCCGATACGAAGGGGAAGGGTCCTCGCGACCCGACCCGCCGGGCATGACGCCCTCCCGGGCCTCCGCCCGGGCCACGCCGGGGCCGCATCGCGGCCCTCTGCGTTTTGGAACTCCATCGATACCTTTCCCGCCGCGCGGCGCATCGCATCCCCCGCGTCCGCGGCCCGCGTTCCGGAGTCACTGCTATGTCGAAGCGTCGCGTCGTCGTCACCGGCCTGGGCATCCTCTCGCCCCTGGGCAACGATCTGGCCAGCAGTTGGGACGGCATCGTCAACGGCCGCAGCGGCATCGGCCCGATCACCCAGTTCGACATCGCGGGATACAGCACCCGCATCGCGGGCGAGATCCGCGGTTTCGACCCTGCGCAGTGGGTGCCGGCGAAGGACATCAAGAAGATGGACACCTTCATCCACTACGGCGTCGCCGCCACGCTGATGGCGCTGCGCGACGCCGGGCTGGAGGTCACCGACGCCAACGCCGAGCGCATCGGCGCGATCGTGGGGTCGGGCATCGGTGGCATCCACGGCATCGAGGAGCAGACCATCCGGCTGCACGAGGGCGGTCCGCGCAAGGTCTCGCCGTTCTACGTGCCGAGCACCATCATCAACATGCTGCCGGGCCAGATCACGCTGCTCACCGGCATCAAGGGCCCCAGTTTCTCCGCGGTGTCGGCCTGCGCCAGTTCCAACCACTCGATCGGCACCGCGATGCGCATGATCCAGTACGGTGACGCCGACGCGATGATCGCCGGCGGCGCGGAGCGCGGCACGACCCCGACTTCCGTCGGCGGTTTCTGCGCGATGAAGGCGATGACCACCCGCAACGACGATCCGACCCGCGCCTCGCGGCCGTGGGACAAGGATCGCGACGGCTTCGTCATCGGCGACGGCGCCGGCATCCTGATCCTCGAGGAGTACGAGTTCGCCAAGGCGCGCGGCGCGCGCATCTACTGCGAACTGGTCGGCTCCGGCGCCAGTTCCGACGCCTTCCACATGACCGCGCCCAGCGAGGACGGCGACGGCCCCGCGCGCTGCATGATCGCGGCGCTGCGCGATGCCGGCATCGACCCTTCGCGCGTCGGCTACCTCAACGCCCACGGCACCTCGACGCCGCTGGGCGACCTCGCCGAGACCCAGGCGATCAAGCGCGCGTTCGGCGCTCACGCCAGATCGCTGATGGTCAGCTCGACCAAGTCGATGACCGGCCACCTGCTCGGCGCGGCCGGTGGCGTGGAAGCGGTGTTCTCGGTGATGGCGCTGCACACCGGCATCGTGCCGCCGACGATCAACCTCGACGAGCCGGGCGAAGGCTGCGACCTCGACTACGTGCCCAACGTGGCCCGCGAGCAGCGCCTCGACTACGTCGTGTCGAACGGCTTCGGCTTCGGCGGCACCAACGGGACGCTTGTCTTCGGCCGCCTCTGATCCGCCCTCGCGGAAGGCCGGCATGATCCTCACCCGCGCGCTGCCGGCCGACTGCGACCCGCTGCGCCTGCAGCGTCGCGCGCCGTCTCGTTACCCGCTGCTGCTCCAGTCCACCTCGTCCTCGCTCGCGCCCGGGCATGCGCTCGCGCGCTGGGACCTGCTGCTCGCGACGAATGGCGAAGCCCTGCGGCTCGATCGCGACGGCCGCGTGCGCGACGAGACGGGTGCCGATCGCGGCGGCGATTTCCTCGATGCGCTCGACACGGCGTGGCGCGCGCTGCGCACGCCGCGCGAGGAGCCGCGCTGGCCGTTCCACGGCGGCTGGGCGCTGCTGCTGAGCTACGAACTCGCCGCGCAGGTCGAGCCGGTGCTGCGCCTGCCGCCGGCCGAAGGCGTGCTGCCGGTGGCGCTGGCGCTGCGCTGCCCGGCGGCGCTGCTGCGCGATCGCGTCACCGGCGAATGCTTCGCGCTGGCGGAAGCCGGTGCCGAGGCGTGGCTCGATGCGATCGTCAACGATCTTGCCGACGATGCCGAGGCCGCGATCGACGCTGTGCCGGCGTGGTCCGCGCCCGACGCCCTGCGCGAGGACGCGCCGGACCGCTTCACCGATGGCGTGCGCCGCATCCTCGACTACCTCGCCGCCGGCGACGTGTTCCAGGTCAACCTCTCGCGGGCGTGGCGCGCGCGCTGCGCGACGCACGCGCCCGACGCGCTGTACGCCCGCCTGCGCGAGGCCAGCCCGGCGCCGTTCGCGGGGATGTTCGCGGGCGAAACCGACGGTCGGTCGTGGGCGGTAGTGAGCTCGTCGCCGGAACGGCTGGTCGCGGTGCGCGGTGACGTCGTCGAGACGCGTCCGATCGCCGGCACCCGCCCGCGCTTCGCCGGCGACGACGACAGTGCGCGCATCCGCGAGCTGGTCGGCAATCCCAAGGAGCGCGCCTCGAACGCAACGACCTCGGCCGCGTCTGCGCGCCGGGCAGCGTCGAGGTCGACGAACTGATGACGGTGGAAAGCTATTCGCACGTGCACCACATCGTCAGCAACGTGCGCGGCCGGCTGCGCGAGGACGCCACGCCCGGCGCGACGATCCGCGCGGTGTTCCCGGGTGGCACGATCACCGGCTGCCCGAAGGTGCGCTGCATGCAGATCATCGCCGAACTCGAGGGCGAGGGCCGCGGCGCCTACACCGGCGCGTTCGGCTGGCTGGACCGCAATGGCGACCTCGACCTCAACATCCTGATCCGCAGCGCCGAGATGGAGGCCGACGCCGACGGCGGCGCGACGCTGCGCTTCCGCACCGGCGCCGGCATCGTGGCCGATTCCGATCCGCAGCGCGAACTCGACGAAACCCGGGCGAAGGCCCGCGGCCTGCTGAAGGCGCTGGGAGCGGGCGTGTGACGATGCGCCTGTTCATCGGCGATGTCGTCGGCGGAGCCTCGGCCGATGCGTCGCCGGCAGCGCGCCTCGCCGAAGGGCGCGCGTTCGCCTATGGCGATGGCGTCTTCGAAACCATGCGCGCGACGGGCGGCACGATCCCGTGGTGGCCGGCGCATCGCACGCGGCTGCAGGCGGGCGCGACGCGCCTCGGCATCGCGCTGCCGTCGGCGACGATGCTGGAACACGAAGTCGCCGACTTCGCCATGCGCCACGCCGACGCGGCGATCAAGCTGATCCTCACTCGAGGCAGCGGTGGTCGCGGCTATGCGCCGTCGCCGGACGCCGCGCCGGTGTGGCTGCTGCAGGCGGCACCGTTGCCGCCAACGATGCGGGCGAGCGGACTCGTCGTGCGCTGGTGCGACACGCGGCTGGCCTTGCAGCCGGCGCTGGCCGGGCTCAAGCATTGCAACCGACTCGAACAGGTGTTGGCACGCGCCGAGTGGCAGGACACCGGCATCGACGAAGGCCTGATGCGCGACATGGACGGCGCCGTCGTCTGCGCGACGGCCGCCAACCTGTTCGTGCTGCGCGATGGCCGCTGGTCGACGCCGCCGGTGGACCGCTGCGGCATCGCCGGCGTGTGCCGGGGCTGGCTGATCGACGCGCTCGGCGCCGCAGTCGTACCGCTGTCGGTCGAAGACGTCGAATCCGCCGACGCGCTGCTGCTGTGCAACGCCCTGCGCGGTATCCTGCCCGTGGCCCGGCTTGGGGGGCGGGTCTGGGCGCCGCACCCGGCCGTGGCCGAGGCGCAGCGCCTGCTGGCCGCCGCACATCCCGCTTTCGCCTCGCCCGAGGACGTTCCGTGAGTTCGCGATCCCCGTTCCGTTTCGTTCGTTGGTTGCTCCTGCTGGTGTTCTTCGCGGTGGTCGCGGCGGGCGTCGCCGGCGTGTTCGCGTACCGGCACTACCAGGGCTTCGCCGATGCGCCGATCGCCGGCCTCGCCGACGGCGACACGCTGGTGGTCGATTCCGGCGATTCGCTGCCGAAGGTGCTGCGCAAGCTCGAAGCCCGCGGCGTGTCCGTGCGGGCGATGGAGTGGCGCGCGCTGGCCAAGGAGACCGGCGCCGCCGGCCGGATCCAGATCGGCGAGTACGCGCTCAAGGCCGGGATCACGCCGCGCGAACTGCTGGTCGCGATGCGCGACGGCAAGGTGCTGCAGTACCGCGTCACGATCGTCGAAGGCTGGAACATCCGCGACCTGCGCGTGGCGCTCGCGAAGGCGCGGCCGCTGAAGCAGGAAAGCACCGCGCTCGACGATCGCGCGCTGATGAAAGCCATCGGCCGCGGCGGGCAGCATCCGGAAGGCCGTTTCCTGCCCGAGACCTACGTCTACACCGGCCACGACAGCGATCTCGACGTGCTGCGTCGCGCCGCCGACGCGATGGACAAGGCGCTGGCCGAGGCCTGGGCCGGTCGCGACCGGGACCTGCCGCTGCAGTCGGCGTACGAACTGCTCACGCTGGCGTCGATCGTCGAGAAGGAAACCGGCATCGCCGAGGAACGCCCGCAGATCGCCGGCCTGTTCCTGCGCCGGCTGAAGATGCCGATGCGGCTGGAAACCGACCCGACCGTGATCTACGGCCTCGGCAGCGCCTACAGCGGCAACATCCGCAAGGTCGACCTGCTCACCGATACGCCTTACAACACCTACACCCGCGACGGCCTGCCGCCGACGCCGATCGCGATGCCAGGCAAGGACGCGCTGCAGGCGGTCGCGCACCCGGCGCCGGGCGACGCCCTGTTCTTCGTCGCGGTGGGCGACGGCAGCGGGCGACACGTGTTCACGCGCACCTATGCCGAGCACCAGGGCGCAGTCGCCGACTACCTGCGCCGCTATCGCGAACAGCGCGCGGCCGAACGCGAGGGCCGCACGCAGTGACTGGCCCGGTCGCCGCCACCGGCCTCGCCGCCGACGCGCCGCTGCCGCGGCATCCGCGCTTCGTCTCGCTGGAAGGCGGCGAGGGCGCGGGCAAGACCACCGTGCTCAACGCGCTGCGCGAGGCGCTGCAGCAGACCGGCGCGGAAGTGGTGAGCACGCGCGAGCCCGGCGGCACGCCGCTGGCCGAGCAGATCCGCGAACTGCTGCTGCATCCCGGCGACGAGAAGCCGGCCGCCGAGACCGAACTTCTGCTGATGTTCGCCTCGCGCGCGCAGCATGTGCGCGAGACCATCCTGCCGGCGCTCGAGCGCGGCGCGTGGGTGGTCAGCGACCGCTTCACCGATTCCAGCTACGCCTACCAGGGTGGCGGCCGCGACCTCGATCCGGCGTTCATCGCCGAACTCGAACGTCGCGTGGTCGGGATCCGGCCCGGGTTGACGCTGCTGCTCGACCTCGGCGTCGCGCAGGGGCGGGAGCGCACCCGCGGCAGGGATCTCTATCCCGATCGCATCGAGCGCGAACGCGACGATTTCTTCGAGCGCGTGCGCCGGGCCTTCCTCGCGCAGGCCCGCGCCGAGCCGGAGCGCGTGCGCGTGGTCGACGCCTCGCAGCCGGCGCAGGCCGTGGCCGACGACGCGGTGGCGATCCTGCGCCTGTTCATCGCGCGCAGCGCGGCGGAGCAGGCGTCGTGAGCGCGCGCCGATGAGCATGCGTCGATGAGCACGCTCGAACTGCCGCCGCTGGCGCCCTGGCAGCAGCGCGTGTACGCGCAGGCGGTCGCCGCGCTCGACGCCGGCCGGCTCGGCCATGCGCTGCTGCTGTGCGGCCCGCCGCGTCTGGGCAAGCGCGCGGTGGCCGAGCGCCTGGCCCGTCGCCTGCTGTGCGAGGCGCGCGGCGCCGACGGCGACGCCTGCGGCCGCTGCCGCGGCTGCCTGTTGTTCGCCAACCGCCACCAGCGCGATCCGCTGGAAGTGCGGCCGGACGGGACGCCGGCGCATCCGTTCGGCCATGCCGGGCATCCGGACCTGATGCTGGTTGGCCACGAGGTCAACGACAAGACCGGCAAGCCGCGCACCGAGATCGTGATCGAGCAGATCCGGCGGTTGTCGGAAAAGCTCGCGCTCACGCCGCAGTACGGCGGTGCGCAGATCGCGATCCTCGACCCGGCCGAGGCGATCAACCACGCCGCCTGCAATGCGCTGCTGAAGACGCTGGAGGAGCCGCAGGACGGCCGCTTCCTGTGGCTGGTCAGCGCCAACCCGGCGCGGTTGCCGGCGACGATCCGCAGCCGCTGCCAGCGGCTGGAGTTCCGGCTGCCGGCGCGCGCCGAGGCGCTGGCCTGGCTGTGCGGGCAAGGGCATGCCGAAGCGATCGCCGTCGAAGCCCTCGACGCCGCCCGCGGGCATCCCGGCCTCGCCGATGCCTGGCTGCGCGATGGCGGGCTGGCGCTGCGCCGCGAGGTCGCCGGCGACCTGCAGACGATCCGCCGCGGCGAGCGCTCGCCGCTGGAGGCCGCGCAGCGCTGGGCCGGCGAGGACGACCTCGACCTGCGCCTGCGCCACGCTGCCGATCTGGCGCTGGCCGAAGCCGCCCGCTTGACCGATCCCGCCGGAATCCGCACCCTCGCATCCTGGTTCGATGCCGCCAACCGCACCCGGGACCTGCTGCGGACCACCGTCCGCGCGGATCTCGCCCTGGCCGAACTCCTCGCCCAGTGGCGGGGCGCGGTACACCCCGCTTCCGGAGTCAGACGATGAACGCCAAGGTCGCCGGCGCCCGCCAGGGCATCCTGTCCCTCGCCGTGAAGGACAAGAACGCCCTGTTCCAGGCCTACATGCCCTACATCAAGGGCGGCGCGGTGTTCGTGCCCACGGCCAAGCGCTACTTCATCGGCGACGAGGTCTTCCTGCTGCTGACCCTGCCCGAATCCGCCGAGCGCCTGCCGGTCGCCGGCAAGGTCGCGTGGGTGACGCCCGCGGGCGCCCAGGGCAACCGCACCGCCGGCATCGGCGTGCAGTTCGCCGACAGCGCCGAAGGCGAGGCGGTGAAGAACAGGATCGAGGCGATCCTCGCCGGCATCCTCAACTCGGACAAGCCGACGCACACGATGTGAGTCGAGGCCGGCGCAAGGAGCCTCGCGTGCCGCCGAAACCCTTCTCCCCCAGCTGCGAACGCAACCGCGCGCCCATCCTCGACGTGCTGCGCACGGCGTTCGCCGATCGACGGCGGGTGCTGGAGATCGGCAGCGGCACCGGGCAGCACGCGGTGCACTTCGCGGCGGCGATGCCGTGGCTCGAATGGCAATGCTCGGATGCCGAGGCGAACCTGCCTGGCATCGACGAGTGGCTGGCCGAGGCGCAGTTGCCGAACACGCCGCCGCCGGTCGTCCTGCAGGCGGTGGCCGACCCGCCCGGACTGGCGCCGCCGCCGCCGGGCCGGTTCGACGCGGTGTTCAGCGCGAATACGCTCCACATCATGGGCTGGCCCGAGGTCGCCGGCTTCTTCGCCGGGTTGCCGGGGTTGCTGGAGGCGGATGCCGTCGTCGCGGTCTACGGCCCGTTCAACGTCGGCGGTGCGTTCACCAGCGACAGCAACCGCGACTTCGACGGCTGGCTGAAGGCGCGGGACCCGCGTTCGGGTCTCCGCGATCTGGAAGCGGTCGACGCGCTGGCCCGGGCCGCCGGCCTGCGGCAGACGACCGATCTCGCGATGCCGGCGAACAATCGCCTGCTGCTCTGGCGCCGCGGCGCCGGCTGACGCCGCCCGCGCGCCATCCTGCGCCATTCCGCGCCAGCACCCGGCCCGCAGCGGCCGCAGCGCGCCCGGAGCGGCCCGCATGCCCCCGGATTCCGGCGAAAGCGGGAACATTCCGGGAAGCATCCGGGGCGTTTTCCCCGGCGCGGCCGGAGCGCCGCCCTCCGCTTGCCTAGACTCCCGTCGCCGACCGTGATCGGCGGCGAATTCCGGACTAACGACCCGACAGGGAAAAGGAGCAAGCGATGAAGCGTCTGATCTTGGCGGCAATGCTGGTGGCGGGCCTGGCGTCGACGGGGCTGGTGCCGAAGGCGGAGGCGGTGCCCCCGTGCTGGCCCGGGAAGCCGGTGAACGTGGCCACCAACCTCTATCTGAGCCCGTCCTACCTGCTCAACTGGTGGAACACCCACACCGTGCCGGCGAACGTGGCGAACCCGCACTACTACGTCGCGTTCCATGCGACCGACGAGTACTGCAAGGCGCACTACGGCAACAGCGCCTGGGCCGTGATCACCGGTCCCAGCCAGCTCGTCGGCAACGTCAACGGCACGATCTGGGGCGGTGCGACCTTCAACTGCCAGAAGTGCAGCAACGTCGCCGAACCGCTGCCGAACGACCCGGTCGAGATGAAGTGATCCCGCACTGACGGACCGGCCGTCGGGCCGGGCAGGACCCGAGGGCGGGGCTCGCGCAGGGAGGCGTGGCCCCGTCCGCGGCAGGGCGCCGGGGCGAAGGTCCCGGCGCCCTTTTTCTTTGCGCGCGACTACTTGAACCGGTATTCGACCAGCAGCGAGTAGGCGCGTCCGCGCGGGTCGCCGACGCGCGCTTCCCAGGCGGCGCCCGCGGCGAAGTCGTTCATGTGCGCGGTGAACGGCGGATCCTGATCGAGCAGGTTCTTGATCCCGAACGCCAGCTTGAGCCGATCGATGCCGGTCCAGGTCACGCTGTAGTTGTAGGTGGTGTAGCCGTCCACCTGCGGGTTCCAGTCCGGCGGGATGTAGCTGCCGTTGGCGACGCTGGCCGGCTGCTCGTCGTAGTAGCCGTCGCGGTGGATCTGGCTGAGCGTGTGCGACCAGTCGCCGCGGCTGTAGTTGAGGTTGAGCGTGTGCTTCCAGCGCAGCGGCAGGTTGTAGTAGCGCACGTAGCGCCCGACCAGGTTCTGCGAATACGGCAGGGTTTCCAGCGCCTTGGTCTGGAAGTCCTGGATGTAGCTGCCGTTGAGGTTGAGGCTGAGGCGGCCGCCGGCGACTTCGCCGCTGAGGTTGGCGTCCAGCTCGAAGCCGCGCATCAGGCTGCCGCCGGAGTTGATGTAGCGGCGGTCGATCGCCACCACTTCGCCGTCGGCGTCGCGGATCCAGTTGCCGGAGAACTGGTCGTAGTACTGGATCAGCACGTCGCGCGGCGCCGAGCGGATGGTGTTGGTGCGTTCGATCTCCCACCAGTCCAGCGCGATGTTGAGCTGCTCCATCGGCGAGTAGACGACGCCGAGGCTGCGCTGGGTCGATTCCTCCGGCGCGAGGTCGGCCTTGCCGCCGAAGATCTCGACCGGGCGGATCACCTCGCAGCCCGGCACGGTCGGCTGGGCGACGCCGCCGGGGCAGGTCGCCGGGTCTGCGAGGTCCTGGCCGGTGTACTGCACTTCGCTCACGCCGTTGTAGAGCTGGTTGAAGCTGGGCACCTTGAAGCCGGTGCTGTAGGCGCCGCGGAACAGCAGCCAGTCGAACGGCCGGTAGCGGAACGAGACCTTCGGGTTGGTGGTGCCGCCGAAACCGCTGTAGTGGTCGTAGCGGCCGGCGAGGTTGAGGTCGAAGTTGCTGAAGATCGGCAGCTCGAATTCGACGTAGGCCGCGGCGATGTCGCGGTGGACGCTCTTCAGCGCATTGGCGTCGTCGAACGGCGCGTTGAACACCGGACGCTTGGACGTGCGCTGGTCGCCGTCGAACAGGAACTCCTCGCGGCGCAGGTCGACGCCTGCGGCCATGGCCACGTCGCCGCCGGGCAGGTGGAAGAAGCCCAGGTCGCCGGTGAACGAGGCGTCGAGCGAGGTCACCACCGATTCGCCGCCGTACAGCTTCACGCCGCGCGCGGACGCGGCGCCGAGCGCGGCCATGGCCTCGGGCGACTGGTTCTGGCCCGGTGCGAGGAACGGGTTGAGCAGGCCGCTGCCGAGGATCTGCCGCAGCGAGTCGGTGTAGAAGTAGCCGCTGCCGAGGATCGATTCGGACTTGCTGCTGCCGCGCATCAGGCCGACGTCGTAGCTCCAGTTGCCGATCGGGCCGCCGATGCCGGCGACGAACCGGTAGGAATCGGTGGTCGTCTCGATCTGGCGCGGGCCGCACGGCATGCAGCGCCAGCGGTAGGCGATCGGCGCGCCGTAGTTGAGCTGCCCGGCGCCGAAGTAGTCGGCGAGGGCGTCGTAGACCATGTCGTACGTGGCCTGGGTCTGCGGATTCAGCGGATACCAGGTGCTGGGGCCGAGCGAGGTCGCGGCCGTCGAGGTGCTGGAGGACAGCTGGTTCGGCTCGAAGGTCTTGGCGACCTCGACCCGCGATGCGGTCAGCTCGACGTAGGCCTCGTGCGACGTGCCGAGGCGGTAGGTGGCGCGGCCGATGAAGTCGATGCTGTCCTGCGGCTGCTGGATCACCGCGGCGGCGGCGTAGTCCCAGGCGCAGGCATATTTCGACGCCGGCGAATTCCACAGCCGGTAGCCGTACGGACCCATGTCCGGCCCGGCGGCTTCGCAGCCTTCCGCGCCCGGCAGGTTGTAGATGTTGACCGCGGTCATGCGGGTGCTGCCGCCGGCCGGGTCCAGCACGCCGTTGCGCAGCAGGCTGCTGGCGCCGGTGCCGCTGCTGCCGAGGCTGAAGACGGTCGCGAACGGCGTGCCGCGGGTGTCCGGCGACAGTCCGCGCTCGGGCTGGAAGGTGTTGGAGAAGTCGCGGTCGTGGCCACGCAGCACGGTGTTGCGCTTGATGCTGAGCGTGCCGAAGGCGTTCCAGCCGTCGTTGTCCAGGTCGCCGTGGCCGAACAGCAGGTTGCTGCCGTAGATGTTGCCGCCGCCGGCCTCGGTGAGGTCGACGTACATCGACGCCTGCAGGCCGGTGTAGTCGCGCTTGGTGATGAAGTTGATCACGCCGCCGATGGCGTCGGTGCCGTAGATCGCGGAGGCGCCGTCGCGCAGCACCTCGACGCGGTCGATGGCGGCGAACGGGATCGCGTTGAGATCCACCGCGCGCCCCTTGAGGCCGTGGGTGGCGACGCGCCGGCCGTTGAGCAGCACCAGTGTCGCGTCCGCGCCCTGGCCGCGCAGGTTGGCGCCGGAAACACCGTTGTTGCCGCGCTGCTCTTCGCTGACGATGCCGGCGTTGCTGGCGAGGTTGTCCGAGCCGTTGCCGGCGATGTTGAGGGTCATCAGCAGCTGTTCCGCCGAGGTGATGCCCTGCGCGTCGATCTGCGCCCTGGTGAAGGTGGTGATCGGCAGGGCTTCCTCGGATTGCGCGCGCTTGATGCGGCTGCCGGTCACCGAGATCCGGTCGAGGGTGCCGACCCCGTCGCCGGCGGCCGGGTCGGCGGCGGCGTCCTGTGCGGTCGCCGGCAGCGCCATCGCGGCGAGCAGGGCGACGAAAAGGCGTGTGGCGCTGGGCATCTTGCGTACGGACATGCGTGTCCCTCCCCCGGGAGTCGTCTGGTTGTGGATTGCGATCCTGGCCGGCGCTGCCGGCACACCGGCCCCGTCCCCCGGGTCGATGCGAACCGCCACCGCGTAATCTAGCAGGTCGCCGTCACATGCTCGTCATGTTCCCCCGCCCGGATCCGGCGCATGGCGGAACGGCCCGCGGGATGCGAGCCGTTCGCGTTCCGGAGACCGGGAACGCCCCGGCCCGCACGAGCGGCCGGGGCGCAAGTCGCCGGGCTCAGGCGTCCGCGGTGTCCCGGTAGGCGTCGATCGGGATGCAGGCGCACATGACGTTCTTGTCGCCGTACACGTTGTCGACGCGGGCCACCGGCGGCCAGTACTTCTGCTGCTTCAGCGTGGCCAGCGGGAACACCGCCAGTTCGCGCGGATAGGCGTGGGTCCATTCGCTGGCGGAGACCATGGTCGCCGTGTGCGGCGCGTTGCGTAGCGGGTTGTCCTCGCGATCCAGCCGGCCGTCCTCGACCGCCCGGATCTCGTCGCGGATCTGGATCATCGCGTCGATGAAGCGGTCCAGTTCGTGCTGCGATTCGGACTCGGTCGGTTCCACCATCAGCGTGCCGGCGACCGGGAAGCTCAGCGTCGGCGCGTGGAAGCCGAAGTCGATCAGGCGCTTGGCGACGTCCTCGGCGCTGATGCCGGTGGCGTCCTTGAGCGGGCGCAGGTCGAGGATGCACTCGTGCGCGACGAGGCCATTGCGGCCGGTGTACAGGGTCTTGTAGTGCGGGGCGAGGCGCCTGGCGATGTAGTTGGCGTTGAGCAGCGCCACCTGCGTCGCCTTGCGCAGGCCGGCCGCGCCCATCAGGGTGACGTACATCCAGCTGATCGGCAGGATGCTGGCGCTGCCGAACGACGCGGCGCTGACCATGCCGACCGTGCCGTCGCCGTCGAAGGTCTTCGGCAGGAACGGCGCGAGGTGCGACTTGACCGCGCACGGACCGACGCCCGGGCCGCCGCCGCCGTGCGGGATGCAGAAGGTCTTGTGCAGGTTGAGGTGCGAGACGTCCGAGCCCCACTTGCCGGGCTTGGCGACGCCGACCAGCGCGTTCATGTTGGCGCCGTCGGTGTAGACCTGACCGCCGTGCGCGTGAACGATCTCGCAGATCTCGACGACTTCCTCCTCGAACACGCCGTGCGTGGACGGGTAGGTCATCATCAGCGCGGCGAGGCGGTCGGAATATTTCTCGGCGTTGCGGCGGATGTCCTCGACGTCGACGTTGCCGTTGGCGTCTGTCTTGGTCACGACGACGGTCATGCCGCACATGTGCGCGGAGGCCGGGTTGGTGCCGTGCGCGGAATCCGGGATCAGGCAGATGTCGCGATGGCCCTCGCCGCGCGCGCGGTGGTAGGCGCGGATCGCGAGCAGGCCGGCGTATTCGCCCTGCGCGCCGGAGTTCGGCTGCAGGCTGACCGCGTCGTAGCCGGTGCATTCGACGAGCATCGCCTCGAGTCCGTCGATCAGCTCGCGATAGCCCTGCGCCTGGTCGGCCGGCGCGAACGGGTGGAGGTTCGCGAACTCCGGCCACGTCACCGGGATCATCTCGGCGGTGGCGTTGAGCTTCATCGTGCACGAGCCCAGCGGGATCATCGTGCGATCCATCGCCAGGTCCTTGTCGGCCAGCGTACGCATGTAGCGCAGCAGTTCGTGCTCGCTGTGGTGGGTGTTGAACACGGGGTGGGTGAGGAACGCCGACGTGCGCTGCAGCTCCGCCGGGATCAGCGACGGCGCGGTCGCGTCCAGCGCGTCGATGTCCGGCAGCTTCGCGTCGTCGCCGCCGAAGATCCGCCACAGCAGTTCGATGTCGGCGCGCGTGGTGGTCTCGTCGAGCGAGATACACAGGTACTCGCCCCACGCCTTGCGCAGGTTCGCGCCCAGCGACACCGCGCGCGCAGCGATGGCGTCGGAGCGGTCGCCGGTCTTCAGGCACAGCGTGTCGAAGGCGCTGTCGTGGTGGTGGCGATCGAAGCCGAGCGACGCGAGGCCCGCCGACAGGATCGCGGTCAGGCGCGCGACGCGGCTCGCGATGCGGGTCAGGCCCTCGGGTCCGTGGTAGACGGCGTACATCGAGGCCATCACCGCCAGCAGCACCTGCGCGGTGCAGATGTTCGAGGTCGCCTTCTCGCGGCGGATGTGCTGCTCGCGGGTCTGCAGGGTGAGGCGATAGGCCGGCTTGCCTTCGGCATCGATCGACACGCCGATCAGGCGGCCCGGCATCGAGCGCTTGTAGGCGTCGCGGCAGGCCATGAACGCCGCGTGCGGGCCGCCGAAGCCGAACGGCACGCCGAAGCGCTGGCTGTTGCCGATCACGATGTCCGCGCCCATCTCGCCCGGCGGCTTGAGCAGGGTCAGCGCGAGCAGGTCGGTGGCGAACACCACCAGCGCGCCGCGGGCGTGGATCGCCTCGGCGTCGCGTTCCCAGTCGGCGAGCCAGCCGCTGGAAGCGGGGTACTGGATCAGCACGCCGAAGAAGTCGCCCTTGTCGAGCGCGGCCCGCCAGTCGGCGGTGCCGTTCGCGATCTCGATCGCGATGCCCAGCGGCTCGGCGCGGGTGTGCAGCACTTCGAGGGTCTGCGGATGGGTATCGCCGGAGACGAGGAAGGTGTTCGACTTCGACTTGGCCGAGCGCTTGGCAAGGGTCATGGCCTCGGCGGCGGCGGTGGCCTCGTCCAGCAGCGAGGCGTTGGCGATCTCCATGCCGGTGAGGTCGGCGCACATCTGCTGGAAGTTGATCAGCGCTTCCATGCGGCCCTGCGAGATCTCGGCCTGGTACGGCGTGTAGGCCGTGTACCACGCGGGATTCTCGAGGATGTTGCGTAGGATGACGTTCGGGGTGTGGGTGCCGTAGTAGCCCTGGCCGATGAAGCTGCGGAACACCCGGTTCCTGCCGGCGACGGCGCGGATCTTCGCCAGCGCCTCGACCTCGGTGATCGCCTCGGGCAGCGCCAGCGGCGCGGTGGACTTGATGCTGGCGGGGACGATCGCGTCGGTCAGCGCGTCCAGCGAGTCGTGGCCGACGACGCGCAGCATGCGCGCGATCTCGGCGTCGTTGGGGCCGATGTGGCGCTCCAGGAAGGCGGAATGGTGTTCGAGATCGCGGAGCGTGGCGCGTGGCGCGGCGGAGGTCGGGGTCATGGCAGGCGTCGTCGGGCGCGGCGGTGGCCGCAGGAGGGGCGATCCGGGCCATCGGTCGAGCCGATGGATGTGCCCCTCTGTCCTTCTGCCTGAGAGTTTGGAAACACGATCCGCGGGAAGCGGGGGGAGGTGCGCTCCCGTGACGTGCTTCTTGCCCCTTCGGCGCCGGCGCTGCCCGTGTCGCG
>JBGAFR010000021.1:0-43033 GCA_044227145.1 Lysobacteraceae bacterium | reverse complement strand
GGCGCATGGTGGGCGCTGCACGCTTGAGCGATCCGCGGCTGCCGCCGGAATCCTCGCTGTTCCGGCCGCTGCTGCCGGCCGGCGTGGCGCTGGCGGAAATGCCGCCGGCCGCGGCCGATCCCGCCGCGCTGCCGCCGGAGGAGCAGGCGCTGATCGAACGCGCCGTGGACAAGCGCCGCCGCGAATTCGCCGCCGGCCGGCTGTTGGCGCGTGCCGTGCTCGCCGAGGCCCGCGTCGCCGCCGGGCCGCTGCTGCCCGATCCGAACCGGGTACCGCTCTGGCCGGCAGGCATGGTCGGTTCGATCACCCATTGCAACACCCTGTGCGCGGTCGCGGTGGCGCCTGCCGCCGGCTGGCTTGGCCTGGGGCTCGACGTGGAGCCGGCCGAACCCCTCGAGGCGCGCCTGCTGCCGATGATCCTGCGCGAGGCGGAATTCGCCCGCCTCGACGCGCTGCCGCCGTCGCTGCGGCCGATCGGCGGCCGGCTCGTGTTCTCGATCAAGGAAGCCGTCTACAAGGCGATCTACCCGTCGTGCCGGGTCTTCCTCGATTTCCAGCAGGTGGAGATCGCGTTCTCCGGCGAGGACGGTTTCGTCGCCGATGTCCTCGTGCCGGGCGCCGCGCCGCGCGGGTTCGAGCGCCTCCATGGCCGCTTCCGCATCGCCCACGGGCACATGGGCGCCGCGGTGGTGCTGCCGGCGGGCTGAGGCGCCGCCGCCCGCGGCGGGTCAGACCCGCATGCGGTGGGCGCGCAGCCGGTCGTAGACGTCGCGGCAGGCGTCGGCGACGGCGGCCGCCTCGCCTTCGAGCGCCGTTTCGCGCGCGCGCCACGGTTCGAACCCGGTGGACTTCCACACGGCGTCGTACCAGTACGGCGCCCAGACGCCGTCGCTCGTGCGGGGCCCGGGCGGCCACGCCAGCATCCGCGGCGTGAAGGGCACGCCCAGCCGCACGCACAGCGCGCGCAGATGCGCCTCGGGCGCGCGCAGGAAGTCGCCGGCGTCGATCACCGGCGGCATCTCGCCGGCGTCGCGCAACAGGTCGAACAGCCGCCCCTGCTGCGGCAGGCCGATGTCGTCCGGCGTCACCGTCGCCCGCGACCTGATGTACGACGCGACGACCTCCGCCGGGTCGCGGATCAGCAGCACGTTGCGCAGCCGCAGCACCCAGCCGGTGTCCATGCCGGGCAGCAGGTGATGGCTCATGTGCTTCTGGTACCAGACCGGCGCGCCGCCCGGCGCGGGGCCGAGCAGGGCATCGACGACGCGCGCGGGGTCGGTCTCGCCGGCGGCGATCACCGCGTCGCGGCCCGGGTGGTCGAGCCCGGTGGCGGCGAGGTAGGCGGCGTACAGCGGCTCGTCGCTGACCGCGCAGTCCCCGCGGTTCTCCCAGGCCCGCATCATCGCGGTGGAGATGTTGCGCGGCCCGCTCCACATCGCGACATGCACGGTCATGCCAGCCGCACGCCCGCGCGGAAGGCGACGTCGCGGGCGACGAGGTCGCGATAGACCGCCTGCAGGCGGGCGGTGATCGGCCCGGGCAGCGGCTCATTGCCGATCGTGCGGCCGTCGATCCGCCGCACCGGCACCAGCCCGGCGAAGGTGCCAGTGACGAAGGCTTCGTCCGCGGCATAGACCTGGGTCAGGCTGAAGTTCTTCTCGAAGCAGGGGATCCCGGCCTCGCGGCAGGCCTGCAGCACGTTGGCGCGGGTGATCCCGCCGAGGCAGTAGTCGCCGGTCGAGGTCCACACCTCGCCGCGCCGCACGATGAAGAAGTGGGTGGAATTGCAGGTCGCCACGAAGCCGTGCGGGTCGAGCATCAGCGCCTCGTCGGCGCCGGCCTCGGTCGCCTGGATGCAGGCGGTGATGCAGTTCAGCTTGCTGTGGCTGTTGAGCTTGGGGTCCTGCACGTCGGGGTAGCCGCGGCGTACGTGCACGGTGAACAGGGTGAGGCCGGCGGAGACGGTCTCGGGCTTGGCGACCTTGTGCTCGGGGATGATCACCACGGTCGCCGGGCCGACGGTCACCCGCGGGTCCTGGTAGGGCGTGCGCTTCACCCCGCGCGAGACCATCAGCCGCAGGTGCACGCCGTCGTGCATGGCGTTCGCGGCCAGCGTGTCGTAGATCGCGCGGGTCAGCGCGGCGCGGTCGAGGCCGATGTCCAGCGCGATGGCCTTCGCCCCCTCGAACAGCCGGTCGAGGTGCGCATCGAGGAACACTGGATGCCCGTCGACCACCCGCAGCCCTTCCCAGACCCCGTCGCCGAGCACGAAGCCGCTGTCGAACACCGACACCGTGGCCTCGGCCCGGGGCCGGAGCGCGCCGTTGATCCAGATCCGGATGTCGGCGTTGCGCGGGTCGTCGTGGAAATCGTGGATGCTCTGCGCCATGCGGGTCCCGGAAACGTGCGATGTCCGAGTGTAGGCCGCCATCGACCCGGCGGGCAGGGGCGCGGCCGGTGTTTCATTGACTTTCCGCCGATGCCCGCCTACCGTTCCGCTACTTCCTTCGAGACAGGGTGGCGCCCGGAAACGGCCGCCGAGCGTGCGACATGAGGACTACCACCGCCCGTTGACCGCACCGCCGAGGCCCGCGACACCGCGCAGCGCCCTCGGGCGCTTTTTTGTTGCCGCGCCTCCGACCCCCACACGACTCCACGCGTCCGCATTCCCATGATCGCCATTACCCTCCCTGACGGCAGCCGCCGCGAATTCGAACACCCCGTTTCCGTCGCCGAAGTCGCCGCCTCCATCGGCGCCGGCCTCGCCAAGGCCGCGCTCGCCGGCAAGGTCGACGGCAAGCTCGTCGACACCAGCTTCCGCATCGACCGCGATGCCGAACTGGCCATCGTCACCGACAAATCGCCCGAGGCGCTGGAGATCCTGCGCCACTCCACCGCGCACCTGCTGGCCCAGGCCGTGCAGCGCCTGTTCCCGGGCGCGCAGGTCACCATCGGCCCGGTGATCGACAACGGCTTCTACTACGACTTCGCCTACGAACGGCCGTTCACGCCGGAAGACCTGCCGGCGATCGAGGCGGAGATGCAGAAGATCGTGAAGGAAGCGCACCCGGTCAGCCGCAGCGTGAAATCGCGCGACGACGCGGTCGCCTACTTCAAGGGCCTTGGCGAGGCCTACAAGGCCGAGATCATCGAGAGCATCCCGGCGAACGAGGACCTGTCGCTGTACACGCAGGGCGAGTTCACCGACCTCTGCCGCGGCCCGCATGTGCCCGGCACCGACAAGCTGCGCGCGTTCAAGCTGATGAAGGTCGCCGGCGCCTACTGGCGCGGCGATTCCAACAACCAGATGCTCAGCCGCATCTACGGCACGGCGTGGCTCAACGACAAGGACCTCAAGGCCTACCTGCACCAGCTGGAAGAAGCCGAGAAGCGCGACCACCGCAAGATCGCCAAGGCGCAGGACCTGTTCCACCTGCAGGAAGAGGGGCCGGGCCTGATCTTCTGGCATCCCAAGGGCTGGGCGATCTGGCAGGTCGTCGAGCAGTTCATGCGCAGGGTCTACCGCGACAGCGGCTACCAGGAAGTGCGCTGCCCGCAGATCCTCGACGTGTCGCTGTGGCAGAAGTCCGGCCACTGGGACAACTACAAGGACAACATGTTCTTCACCGAGTCGGAGAAGCGCACCTACGCGCTGAAGCCGATGAACTGCCCGGGCCACGTGCAGGTGTTCAACCAGGGCCTGCACAGCTACCGCGACCTGCCGATCCGCTACGGCGAGTTCGGCGCCTGCCACCGCAACGAGCCGTCGGGCGCGCTGCACGGCATCCTGCGCGTGCGCGGCTTCACCCAGGACGACGGCCACATCTTCTGCACCGAGGACCAGATCGAGGCCGAGGTCCGCGCCTTCCACGAGCAGGCGCTGCAGGTCTACGGCCACTTCGGCTTTTCCGACATCCAGATCAAGATCGCGCTGCGCCCCGAGTCCCGCCTCGGCGACGACGCCACCTGGGACAAGGCCGAGGACGCGCTGCGCTCCGCGCTGCGGGCGGCCGGGGTCGAGTGGCAGGAATTGCCGGGCGAGGGCGCCTTTTACGGCCCTAAGATCGAGTACCACCTGCAGGACGCCATCGGCCGGACCTGGCAACTGGGCACGATGCAGGTCGATTTCATGATGCCCGGCCGGCTCGGGGCGACCTACATCGACGAGCACAGCCAGCGCCGCCACCCCGTCATGCTGCACCGCGCCATCGTCGGCTCGATGGAGCGTTTCATCGGGATCCTGATCGAGCACCACGCCGGACAGATGCCCGCCTGGCTGGCCCCGATCCAGGCCGTGGTGATGAACATCACGGATGCGCAGGCCGAATATGTCGAGCAAACCCGGAAATCCCTTATGAATCAAGGTCTCCGGGTCGCGGCCGATTTGCGGAACGAGAAAATCGGCTTTAAGATTCGCGAGCACACGCTCCAGCGGGTGCCGTATCTGCTCGTGGTCGGGGATCGCGAGAAGGAAAACGGCCTCGTGGCGGTCCGTACGCGTTCGGGGGAAGATCTCGGCAGCATGACCCTCGCCGAGTTCGTCGCACGTCTCGCGCACGACGCCGTCCCGGCGTGACCCGGGTTCCGGTCGGCGCGACTGCCGGCCGGTCCTTTCCCTTTCGGAGACAGCCCACATCAGTACCCCCCAGGACAAGCAGAACCGCAAGAACCACGAGATCCGTGTCCCGCGCGTGCGCGTGATCGGCAGCGACGGCGAGATGATCGGCGTCCTGTCGCGCGATGAAGCGCTGGCCAAGGCCGAGGAAGAAGGCCTCGATCTCGTCGAGATCCAGCCGAACGCGGACCCGCCGGTCTGCCGGATCATGGATTTCGGCAAGTTCAAGTTCGAACTGCAGAAGAAGGCGTCCGCCGCCAAGAAGAAGCAGAAGATCGTCGAGATCAAGGAAGTGAAGTTCCGTCCGGTGACCGACGAGGGCGACTACCAGATCAAGCTGCGCAAGATGCGCGAGTTCCTGGAAGAGGGCGACAAGATCAAGGTCAACATCCGCTTCCGCGGCCGCGAGATGAGCCACATGGAGCTCGGTCGCGAGATGGCGCAGCGGATCGAGGCCGACCTGGGCGAGGACATCGTCATCGAATCGCGTCCGCGCCTCGAAGGCCGGCAGATGGTGATGATGATCGCGCCGAAGAAGAAGTGATGACGGGAATGAGGGCGGGGCCTTTTTGAGGCCCCGTGTGCAAAAAAATGCGAACGTCAGTGAGGTTGCTCTGTGCGGCATGCTGCTTTGTCGCCCTGACCGGGCTTTCCTACCCCACGGAATTGGTGGTGCCGAAAGTCCTCGCCGATCCGGCTTTTGTTTTCGAGGATCATCGGGACCCGAAGCTTTTCAAGAGCGCATCCGAATCCTTGATGATTACCAATTGCGCCTATGGTTCGCTCAGGGTAGGACCTCGAGACATCACGCCAGATCCTGCGGACTTGGTAAGAGCTGCGTTGATTGACCACTTCGGGGCTCGTCTCGTCGGGCGAAAGGTGGTGCTTGATGCGTTCTCTGTGCATTTCAACAATGCGCGCAGATTGCGGAACAATACAGCGGCGATGTTCAGTGGTGTCATTCCTCGCATGATGAACAATGTTGAACGTATCGGCTGCGCGCCGGACGATAATCGAGGCGGTTACCGAGCTGACGAGATTGACGGGGATGCTTCTGCAGTCATCGTAGCTATTGATCTGCATATTGATGAGCAACCTTTCCGCGGGCGAGGAATTGCGGCGACTGATCTACCTTTCCCTGCGATAAAAAGAGTGGAGCAGAGTCACAAAGATCGCTGGAATTCCGCAGTGCAGTCCGCTGCGACTTCTGCGATCAATCGTCTCGTCGACGCGATTGATGGCAGTCTTTTGTCGCAGTCTGCGGAAATGCCTAGCCCACCCGTAAGCGCAGATCCCGAAGCTAGCGGCAAGATGGTGCCGATCAATTCCGTGGAGCCACCTCCGCCCGTGAGCGTAGACTCTGCCCCGGATAAGGCTGAGCCGGCTGTGCCTCCCGTTCGTTGAGAAAGCACCTTACAGGCATCTCCGCGGGCCGGGTTGCCCTCGGGGCGCCCGCGCCGGTAGGATCGGACCCGGGAGCCGGGCGACGCCGCCCGGCGCGTCGAGGATTCAGGCAGGAGCGCCATGTCCGGTATTCGTCTCCATCGGTCGGCCGCCGTCCTCGTGTTCGTCATCGCCGTCTGTGCGGCCAGCGCCGCATGCGCCAGGGAGAAACACGCAATGCCAGCGACCGCTGAAATCCATCGGGTGGACATCCACCAGATCTTCCCGGACCCGCGCGCGGCCGAACTGGCCGATGCCGTCGCCGAGGGCGACGACGCCCGCATCCGCACCCTCGCGACCGGCACCGATCTCGCCTATCGCGGCGACAAGCAGGTGACCTTCCTGCAGTGGGCGCTGCTCAACAAGCGCCTCGACAGCCTGAAGGCGCTGCTCGACGCCGGCGCCGACCCGCTTCAGCCGGGCATGGACGGCGACACCGTCGTGCACACCGCCGCGATGGCCAACGATCCGGCCTACCTCGCCGAACTGCTGGCCCGCAAGGTCGATCCGAACGTCGCCAACGCCGTCACCGGCGCCGGCCCGCTGCGCTCGGCGCTGATGGGCGAACGCGCCGAGCAGTTCCACGCACTGCTCGCCGCCGGCGCCGACCCGGATCGTGCTGACCGCATGGGCAACACCCCGCTGCATGTCGCCGGCCAGATCAACGAGCCGGCGCGTGCGCTGGAGCTGCTCGAAGCCGGGGCCGACCCGATGGCCCGCAATGCCCAGGGCGTGACCTTCCAGCGCTACCTGTTCATGACCCGCGCCGCCCTGCTCAATGCCGAGACCCGCCGCCAGCGCGAGGCGGTCGAGGCGTGGCTGAAGGCGCACGGCATCGCGATCGAAGACGCGCGCTGACCGCGCACCCGAGACCATACATTTCCGGAGGCCGCTCGGCGGTCGCGTCCGGCAAGCGGAGGAAGCACGGATGAATGCACAGTTCGACCCCGATCGTCAGCCCGGCGGCGCTGGCCGCCAGTCGGTCGATCCGCTGACCGGCGAGACCCATGTCCGGCCGTCGTTCGCCGACGAAGTGCGGGGCCCGGCGCCGCGCGACATCGACCTGACCCTGGCGCGCATGGCCCAGGACGTCTACGGGTCGGACAATCGCCAGCGCGGCGAGGTCGAAGGCTGGCGTCCGCTGACGGACGACCAGTTCCGTCAGGTCGGCATCGATCCGGCGCTGCGCCACAACGCGTCCAGCGGTTTCGACGCCGACATCTACACCGACGGACAGGGCCGCTACGCGCTGGCCTTCCGCGGCACCGATGCCGGCAAGGACTGGGCGACCAACCTCGGCCAGGGCCTCGGCTTCGAGACCTCGCAGTACAACCAGGCCATCGCGCTGTCGCGCCAGGCCAAGGTCGCGTTCGGCGAGGAACTGGTCATCACCGGCCACTCGCTGGGTGGTGGCCTCGCCGCGGTCGGCGCGATCACCGCCGACACCCCGGCGGTCACCTTCAACGCCGCCGGCGTGAAGGACAAGACGCTGGAGCGCGTGGGCATCGACCCCGATGCCGCGCGTGCGCAGGCCGAGGCCGGCGGCATCCGCCGCTACGCCGTGGACCACGAGATCCTCACCGGGCTGCAGGAACGCAACCTGATGACCCGGTACCTGATGCCCGACGCCATCGGCAACAAGGTGGAACTGCCCGATCCCGACCCGCTCACCGGGTTCTCGAAGATCAACCCGTTCAAGACGGTGCCGCACAGCATCCAGAACCACGGCATGGACACGGTGATCAAGGCGCAGGAGCAGGCGTTCGGACATGGCGCCGGCACCACCGGCCTGCTGTCGAACCCCGACCATCCGCAGCACGCCCAGTACCAGCGCCTGTACGACCAGATCCAGCCGCAGTTCGAGACCCGGGGCCTGAGCCTGCGCGACGCCCAGAACGTCGCCGGCGCGCTCACCCTGGAAGCGCAGCGCACGGGCATCGCCCCCGACCATGTCGTCGCCAACGGCGATCGGCTATTCGCGGTCCAGGGCAGCCAGCCCGAGACCCAGCGCTACGTGCAGGTCGACGTGCAGACGGCGAAGGGCGTGCCGATGGAGCAGAGCAGCCGCGACTCGCAGGCGCTGGCGGTGGCCCAGCAGGCGCCGCAGCAGCAGGCCGCGCCGCAGATCGCGCCCGACCAGACCGCGCCCAACCCTGATCAGTCGGCGCCCTCGCGCGGCGCGCGCTGAGCCGATCCACCGGGAGCACGAGGAGACCGTCGCGATGGCCCGATCCCCCGACCACGCCGCCGATGGCAGCGCTTCCACGGTCCCTGGCCTCGCGGCCGCGGCCCCGCCGCCATCCTTCGCCGACGGCGTGGAAGGCCGGTCGCCGCAGCCGATCGACCTGACCCTGTCGCGGCTGATGCAGGATGTCTACGACTACGACGGCAACGGCAAGGCCGACGGCGTCGGTCGCTGGCAGCCGCTGTCCGCGGACGAGCTCCGCCGCGACGGCATCGATCCGTCGTCGCTCCGGAATACGTCCAGCGGTTTCTACGCCGTGATCTATGGCGATGGCGATGGCCACAAGGTGCTCGCCTACAGCGGCACCGACGAGACCAAGGACTGGGTCACCAATTTCGGCCAGGGCCTCGGCTTCGAGACCGCGCAATACAACGAGGCGATCGCGCTGGCCCGGCAGGCCAAGGTCGCCTACGGCGAGAACGTGATCATCACCGGCCACTCGCTGGGTGGCGGGCTGGCGGCCACGGCGGCCATCGCCGCCGACATCCCGGCGGTGACGTTCAACGCCTCCGGCGTCCACGACCGCACCCTCGAGCGCATCGGCCTCGACGCCGACGCGGTCAAGGCCGAGGCGGAGAAGGGCCTGATCCGCCGCTATGCGGTCGACAACGAGATACTCACCGGGCTGCAGGAGCGCACGCCGGTCATGCGCCACCTCATGCCGGATGCGGTCGGCCACAAGATCGAACTCCCCGATCCGGAACCGTTGGGCTTCTGGCAGAAGCTCAATCCGGTGAAGTCGGTCAAGCACGGCGTCGACATGCACATGATCGACGCGGTGATCGAGGCGCAGGAGAAGATGTTCGGCAAGGACTACGACCGCTCGACCACGCTGGCCGACTCGCAGCACCCCGGCAACGGCCTGTACCGCCAGGCGCTGGCGCGGTTGCCGGACGAGGGCGGCGAGTCGCAGGCACGTCTGGCCGGCGCGCTGACCGTGGAAGGCCAGAAGGCCGGCTTGTCGCGGATCGACCAGGTCGTGTTCGGCGACGAAGGTCGGCGCGCGTTCGCCGTCCAGGGCGACACCGACTCGCCCGCACGCCTGCAGGCGCACGTGGACGTGGCCCAGGCGACCCGCACCCCGCTGGCCGAGAGCAGCGCGCAGGCGCTGGCCGCCGCGCCCGCGCCGGAAGCTGCGCGCGAACAGGCACCCGAACCGCTGGTCGCGCGCGCCCGCTGAGCAGGCGCCCGAGGGCCCGGAACCGATTGATTTGCATGAGAATCCCCGGGCGGGCATAATGGCCGGCCCGGTTCGCCGGGCTGTTGCACCCGCGTCATCTTCAGGACCCGCCTTCGTTCCGGAAATCCCTTTCCGGTCAAGGGCCTACCACCGGCAGGGCAGGACGGAAAGCGTGGCCACGGCCACCGCCCACGCCAGTACTCGTTGAGACCCCAGGACTTTCCAATGCCCAAGATCAAGACCAATCGGGCGGCGGCCAAGCGCTTCCGGAAGACCGCTTCCGGCAAGTACAAGTGCGGCCACGCCAACAAGAGCCACATCCTCACCAAGAAGGCGACCAAGCGGAAGCGAAACCTCCGGCAGACGAACCACGTTCGTGCCGAGGACGCGGGCCGTCTGGACCGCATGCTGCCGTATCTCTGAGGAGGACTGAACCATGGCTCGAGTCAAACGCGGTGTCACGGCGCGTCGTCGCCACAAGAAGATCCTCAAGCAGGCGAAGGGCTACTACAACGCCCGTCGCAAGGTGTTCCGGGTCGCCAAGCAGGCGGTCACGAAGGCCCTGCAGTACGCCTACATCGGCCGCAAGCAGAAGAAGCGCAACTTCCGTACGCTGTGGATCGCCCGCATCAACGCGGCCGCCCGCAGCAACGGCATCACCTACAGCCGCTTCATGAACGGTCTGCTCAAGGCCGGTATCACCCTCGACCGCAAGGTGCTGGCGGACATCGCCGTGCACGACGCGAAGGGCTTTACCGCGCTGGCTGACAAGGCGAAGAGCGCGCTCGCGGCATAAGGTTTCCTCCTCGAGCCTCACTTCCCGGTGCAGGCTCGGTGCGAAGACATCGAATCATGCATGGGGAAGGGCGCAAGTCCTTCCCCATGTTCGTTTCTGGCTGCTGGAAACACGGAACACGTCGAGATGAGCGATCTGGAACACCTTTCGACACGGGCGCTGGCCGACATCGCCGGCGCCGACACGCCCGATGCGCTCGAAGCGCTGCGGGTCGCGCTGTTCGGCAAGCAGGGCAGCGTCACCGCGCAGATGAAGACGCTGGGCGCGCTGCCGCCGGACGAGCGCAAGGCCGCGGGCGAGGCGATCAACCGCGTGCGCGACACGCTCGGCGACGCGCTTTCGGCGCGCAAGGCCGCCATTGACGAGGCCGTGCTCACCGCGCGCCTGGCCACCGAAACCGTCGACGTCACCCTGCCGGGCCGCAACGCCGACCGCGGCGGCCTGCATCCGGTGTCGCGCACGCTGGAGCGCATCGCCGAGATCTTCGGCCGCCTCGGCTACGAAATGGCCGACGGCCCCGAGATCGAGGACGACTGGCACAACTTCGAGGCGCTGAACTTCCCGCCGCACCATCCGGCGCGGGCGATGCACGACACGTTCTACTTCCCGCCCGACGGCCGCGGCGTCGCGCGCCTGCTGCGCACGCATACCTCCGGCTGCCAGGTGCGCTACATGCTCGGCAACCAACCGCCGTTGCGCATGATCGCCGCCGGCAAGGTCTACCGCAGCGACAGCGACCAGACGCACACGCCGATGTTCCACCAGGTCGAAGGCCTGCTGGTCGACGAGCGCGCCAGCTTCGCCGACCTCAAGGGCACGCTCGCCGAGTTCGTGCGCGCGTTCTTCGAGCGCGACTTCGAGATGCGCTTCCGCCCGAGCTACTTCCCCTTCACCGAACCTTCCGCCGAAGTCGACATCGCCTGGCAGCAGCCGGACGGTTCGACGCGCTGGCTGGAAGTGCTGGGCTGCGGCATGGTCCATCCGAACGTGCTGCGCAATGTCGGCATCGATCCGGAGCGCTACACCGGCTTCGCGTTCGGCCTCGGCGTCGAGCGTTTCACCATGCTGCGTTACGGCGTGAACGACTTGCGCGACTTCTTCGAGAACGACGTGCGGTTCCTGCGCCAGTTCGCGTAGGGCGGGCCCAGGCCCGCCATCGCGGCGGTCCCGCTCGCATCGCACGCTCAAGCGCAGCGGTTCCGATCGATGTCGAAGCATCCGAAAGATCATGACGGCGGGCCAAGGCCCACCCTACGGCGAAACAAGGGTTTCAACGCATGAAATTCTCCGAAAACTGGCTGCGGCAACACGTCAAGACCGACGCTTCGCGCGAGACGCTCGCGGCGACGCTGACCGCGATCGGTCTGGAAGTCGAGGAGCTGACGGTGCTCGGCGCCGCGCTCGACGGCGTGGTCGTCGCGCGCATCGTCGAATGCGCGAAGCATCCGGAAGCCGATCGCCTGCAGGTCTGCCAGGTCGATGCGGGGCAGGGTGAACTGCTCCAGATCGTCTGCGGTGCGCCGAACGCGCGCCCGGGCCTGGTCGCGCCGCTCGCCACCATCGGCACCACCGTCGGCACGCTGACGATCAAGGCCGCGAAGCTGCGCGGCGTCGCATCGAACGGCATGCTCTGCTCGGCGAAGGAACTCGGCATCGACGCCGATGCTTCCGGCCTGCTGGAACTGCCCGACGACGCGCCGGTCGGCACGTCGCTGGGCGAGTACCTCGGCCTGCCCGACGCCGCGATCGAACTCAAGCTCACGCCGAACCGCGCCGACTGCTTCGGCGTGCGCGGCATCGCGTTCGATGTCGCCGCCGCCCTCGGCAGCGCGGTCGAACCGCTGCAGACCGATCCCGTGCCCGCTGCCAGCGACGCCGTGCTCGCGGTCGAACTCGACGCCGGCGCCAAGGTGCCGCGCTTCGCCGGTCGCGTGATCGACGGTGTCGACGCCACCGCGAAGACGCCGTTGTGGATGGCCGAGCGCCTGCGCCGCAGCGGCGTGCGCCCGATCAGCTTCCTCGTCGACGTGACCCAGTACGTGATGCTGGAACTCGGCCAGCCGATGCACGCGTTCGACAAGGACACGCTGCAGGCGCCGGTCGTGGTGCGCCCCGCGCGCGCCGGCGAGGAAACGAAACTGCTCGACGGCCGCACCGCCGCGCTCGACGAGGATTTCCTCGTCGTCTCCGACAGCACCGGCGGGCGTGCCGCGCGCGCGGTCGCGCTGGGCGGGATCATGGGCGGGCACGACACGCGCGTGACCGACGCCACCCGCAGCGTCTTCCTCGAAGCCGCGCACTGGATTCCGTCGGCGATCATCGGTCGCAGCCGCAAGCTCGGCATGCACACCGATGCCGGCCACCGCTTCGAGCGTGGCGTCGATCCCGAACTGCCGCGCATCGCGGTCGAATATGCGACGAAGCTCATCCTCGACGTCGCCGGCGGCGTGCCCGGCCCGGTGATCGACGTGGTGCGCGAAGCCGACATGCCGAAGCCGCAGGTCGTCGGCCTGCGGCGCGCACGGCTCGCGCGCGTGCTCGGCACGACCGTGGCCGACGCCGAGGTCGAACGCATCCTGCGCGCGCTGGGCCTGGGCGTGACCGCGACCGCCGACGGCTGGACCGTGGACGTGCCGACCCGCCGCTTCGACCTCGCGATCGAAGAAGACCTCGTCGAGGAAGTCGCCCGCATCCACGGCTACGACGCCATTCCGACCACGCTGCCCGGCGGCGCGACCCGCATCGCGGCCGTCAGCGAGACCGTGCTCGACGAGGCGACCGTGCGTCGCCAGCTCGTCGCCCGCGACTATCTCGAAGCGATCAACTACGCGTTCGTCGACGCGGCGCTGCTGGAGAAGTGGCACGCCATCGCGGATGCCGTCGCGCTCGCCAACCCGCTCAGCGCAGAGCTGGGCGTCATGCGCACGCTGCTGCTGCCGGGACTGGTGGCCGCGCTCGCCCGGAATGCCGCGCGCCAGCAGACGCGGGTGCGGCTGTTCGAAGTCGGCAAGACGTTCGCGGCCTCGGATGCAGGGGAGGCGCCGGTCGAGACCCGGCGCGTGGCCCTGGCCGCGGTCGGCACGGCAGCGGCGGAGCAGTGGGGCGTCGCCGATCGCCCGGTCGACTTCCACGATCTCAAGGGCGACCTGGACAGCCTGGCGGCCGCGTCGGGTGCAGCGCTCGAGTACCGCCCGTCGGCGGCGGCCTGGGGGCACCCCGGCCGGTCGGCGGACGTGTATCGCGATGACGTGAGAATCGGTTGGATCGGTGAATTGCATCCCCGTCTCCAGAAGGTGCTGGAGATCGATCACCGGGTCGTGGCCGCCGAGGTCGATCTGGCGCCGCTGCAGCGCCGCACGCTGCCCCGCGGGAGCGGCCTCAGCCGCTATCCGTCCGTCCGCCGGGACCTCGCGTTCGTCGTCCCGGAGGCGGTGTCCTGGGACGCCCTCCGGGCCACCGTCGAACGCGCCGCGGGCCCGTCCCTGCGCGCCCTCCGGCTGTTCGATCGGTACGTCGGGAAGGGGGTCGAAACCGGATGCAAGAGCCTCGCTATGGGCTTGATTCTGCAAGAGGAATCACGCACTCTCACCGATCGGGAGGTGGACGCGGCCGTGGCTGCCGTGATCGTCGCCCTGCAGGGGGAGCACGGGGCGGAAATCCGCGCGTGAACCGAGCGACGGCCGGCGTTCGCCGACCGCTGCGTGCAATGATCGTGCGAAGCGTCACGCGAATGAAACGGGCTCGTTTTGGGGGAAACGGATGGCATTGACGAAGGCTGAAATGGCGGAACGCCTGTTCGACGAAGTCGGACTGAACAAGCGCGAGGCCAAGGAGTTCGTGGACGCCTTCTTCGACGTCCTCCGCGAAGCCCTGGAGCAGGGCCGCCAGGTCAAGCTGTCCGGCTTCGGCAATTTCGACCTCCGCCGCAAGAACCAGCGCCCGGGCCGGAACCCCAAGACCGGCGAGGAGATCCCGATCTCCGCCCGGACCGTGGTCACCTTCCGGCCCGGCCAGAAGCTGAAGGAGCGGGTCGAGGCCTTCGGCGGAGGCGCGGCCGATGCTTGACCCCGGCAGCAACCGAGAACTTCCGCCGATCCCGGCGAAGCGGTACTTCACCATCGGCGAGGTCAGCGAGCTGTGCGACGTCAAGCCGCACGTGCTGCGCTACTGGGAGACCGAGTTCCCCAGCCTGAAGCCGGTGAAGCGCCGCGGCAACCGCCGCTACTACCAGCGCCATGACGTGCTGATGGTCCGCCAGATCCGCAGCCTGCTGTACGAACAGGGCTACACCATCGGCGGCGCCCGCCTGCGCCTGGACGGCGAGGGCGCCAAGCAGGACTCGGCCATGACCTCCCAGGTCATCCGCCAGGTGCGGATGGAACTGGAAGAAGTGCTGCAACTGCTCAAGCGCTGAGCGAGCGATCACAGGGACGACGCGCACGGGCTGGCCGACCCGCCGGCCCTGCGGGTACAATGCTCGACCTACCCGGGGTATAGCGCAGCCTGGTAGCGCACTTGTCTGGGGGACAAGTGGTCGTCGGTTCAAATCCGGCTACCCCGACCAAATTCCCGCAAGGGATTGACCCGCAAGGGATCCACGCAGACGGCCTTCGGGCCGTTTGTCGTTTCCGCGAGGCGCACATCGTCCGGAGGCCCGTGAACCTGTCGATCGGCCACCGCCTGTTCCTGCTCGCGCTGCTGTCGCTCGTCCTGATGACGATGGCCGGCGTGGGGCTGGTGCGCTGGGCGCTGTTCGATCCCGCGGCCGGCGAGGCGACGGCGCGCGAGGCCGACACGCTCGGCGGTCTGCGCGATACGTTGTCGGCGGACTACCGTCGGAACGGCGGCTGGTCCTTCCTGCCCGCGGCAGCGCCCGCACGCGCACGCTGGCTGCGCGATGCGCTGGCCCGCACGACGCCGTCGCGCTCGCCCAGCCTGGCCTATCGCCTGGTGTTGCTGGATGCGGACGGTCGTCCGCTGGCCGGGGCGATGCCGCGGCCGGCCACGGTCGCGCTGGCGTCGATCGACAGCGTGCGGCGGCCGATCCTCGTCGACGCCGCACGGGTCGGTGACCTGCTCGTGCTCAAACCGTCGCCCGCCGACGACGGCCTCGCCACCGCTTTCCTCGTCGGCCATCAGCGCGACCTGCTCACCGTCGCGGCGTTGGGTCTCGCGCTCGCATTGTTCGCGGCGGTGCTGATGGCTGCGAACGTCCGCGGGCCGGTGCGGCGATTGGTGGCAGCTGCGCACGCCGTCGAGGCGGGGCGATTCGATGCGCCGCTGGATCTGCGTCGCGGCGACGAATTCGGCGTGCTGTCGCGCGCCTTCGACCGGCTCTCGCGCCGGCTGGAGGAGACGCAGCGCATGCGCCGGCGCTGGATCGCCGAAACCTCCCACGAGCTGCGCACGCCGCTGGCGGTACTGCGCGGGCAGATCGAGAGCCTAGAGGACGGCATCCGCGCGCCGACGCCGGAGCACCTCGCGCTGATGTCGCGCCAGGTGCGGACGCTGACGCGGATCGTCGACGACCTGCATACGCTCGCCGCCGCCGATGCGGGGCGACTTTCGCTCGATCTTCAGCGCGTCGACATCGCTTCTGTCGCGCATGAGGTGTTTGCGGATTTCGAAGCACGCTTCCGCGCCGCCGGCCTGGCTGCGGAACTCGGCGACACGCGCCCGGATGCGTACGTGCGTTGCGACCGCGAACGCCTGCGCCAGGTGCTCGCCAACCTGTTCGAGAACAGCGTGCGCTACACGACGGCCAGTGGCCGGGTCGAGGTTCGCATCGAGGCCGCGGACGGCGCATGGCGTCTCGTCATCGACGACTCGACACCGGGCGTGCCGGCGCCCGTGCGTGCGCGTCTTGGCGAGCGCGACTTCCGACCGGGCGAGGGGCCGGACGTCGTTCGCGGCGGCACGGGTCTTGGCCTCGCGCTCTGTCGCAGGCTCATCGAAGCGCAGGGCGGTCGCCTGACGTTCGACGCGTCGCCGCTCGGCGGCCTGCGCGCGATCGTCGGCTTGCCGCGGGAAGACGCGGCATGAGCCGCACGACTTTCGTGCACGACGACACGATCCTGATCGTCGAGGACGAGCGCGATCTCGCGGCGATCGTCGCCGACTACGCGATCGCGGCCGGCCATCGCGCCGAGACGATCGCCGACGGCCGCGAAGCCCTCGCGCGCATCCGTCGCGCGCCGCCCGCGCTGGTCGTCCTCGACCTCTCGCTACCGGGGCTGGACGGGCTCGATCTCTGCCATGCGGTGCGCGGGTTCTCCGACGTGCCGATCATCATGACGACGGCGCGCATCGAGGAGGTCGACCGGCTGCTGGGGCTCGACACCGGTGCCGACGACTACGTCTGCAAGCCGTACAGCCCGCGCGAGCTGGTCGCCCGCATCGCGGCGCACCTGCGCCGGCATCGCGGCCAGCTTACGACCATGCGCACGATCGAGATCGACGGCGACACCGGGGTCGCGAAGATCCGCGGTCGCGCGCTGGACCTGACGCCGACCGAGTTCGCACTGTTCGCGGCGATGGCGAAGCGGCAGGGGACGATCCATTCGCGCGCCCGGCTGCTGGACCTGTGCAATCCGGACGGACTCGAGGTCAGCGATCGTTCGATCGACACCCACATCAAGAACCTGCGTCGCAAGATCGCCGAGGTCGCGCCCGATCTCGAAGCGATCCATTCCGTCTACGGCGTCGGCTATCGGGTCGAGACGTGAGCGTCCGGCCGACGGGTCGGGCGCCGTCCCCACAGTTTCCCCACAGTCTCCCGCGACCCTGATCGCGAAGGCCCGGATCGTCCGCGGCCAAGAGGAGAACGAGATGACGCAGGGTGGACGCAGGCGGGCGATGCTCGCCGTCGCGATCGGCGTGGTGACGCTGGGAGTCGGGGCGCTGGCTGCATTCGGTCTGCCGGGCCCGGGCGATTCCGCGCCGCCGCAGCAGGACATGCCGATCGACCGGACGACGCGCCGCGCGGTGATCGACGGCGTGGTGGCGAAGCTGGATGCGTTCTACGTGTTTCCCGACAAGGGGCATGCCGTCGGTCGGCGGCTGCAGACACGTGCAGCCGCCGGCGACTTCGACCGTGTGAAGAGCGCCCAGGCGCTGGCAGAAGCGCTGACCCGCACACTGCAGGACGACGCGGGCGACCGGCATCTGGAAGTACGCTACTTCGAGAAGCCGCTGTCCGCGGCGACCGGCGACGGCCGCCCCGCGGAAGAGGAGGCGGCCGAATTGCGGCACGAGCGGCGGCTGAATTACGGAATGGCAGGATTCGAGCGGCTGCACGGCAATGTCGGCTACCTCGATCTCCACGCATTCGGCCGTCCGACGGCGCTGGCGGACGCGCGTTACGCCGCGGCCATGGGACTGCTCGCGGACACGGATGCCCTGATCATCGACCTGCGCCGGTGCGGCGGCGGGGATCCGGAGTCGGTGATGCGGTTCGCGAGCCGCTTCTTCGACCGGCCCACGCACCTCAACGACGTCTACTGGCGGGACGAGAACCGCCTCGAAGCCCGGTGGACCGACCCGCAGGTGGCCGGGAAGCGCTACGGCGAGACGCGCAAGGTCTATCTGCTCACCAGCGAGGACACCTTTTCCGGGTGCGAGGACTTCGCCTATGCGCTGAAGAACGCCGGACGCGCGACGCTCGTGGGCGAGACCACCGGCGGCGGCGCGCACGCGGGCGCCGCGTATCGGATCGACCCGCATTTCATGGTCTTCGTGCCCTCCGGCCGGCCGATCAACCCGGTCACGCATACGGACTGGGAAGGCGTCGGGGTAACACCGGACATCGCGGTACCGGCGAAACGGGCGCAGGAGGTGGCCTACATCGCCGCACTCAAGGCATTGATCGCGAACGAGACCGATACGGACTGGAAGGCCGCGCTGCAGCAGCAGTTGGAGGAGGAAGAATGAGCGGGCCGCCCGGGACGGACGCATTCGTGCGGAACATGACGGGTCACGTTGCCGCAGTCATGCGCCTGTCGCCGACGCATCCGGACGCGCAAGACCAGGGGATTCGTATGCACCCCGCATGCGAATCCCGGGCGAAGGCGGCCGATACCGGGGCGATCGGAGATCGTCCTTGCCTAGTCCGGCATGGCGATGGCGGGCGGATTCACCGAGGGCAGGGTGGCGCTGGCCGCGGGGCGCACGCAGGAGGCGTCGAGCCAGGCCTGCGACGACCTCTACGGCGAGATGTTCAAGTACGGCATGTACAGGGCGCAGGCGTCCAACGACGCCCGGGATGCGTTTCGTCGACTGTGCACAGGTATCGATGCGCTCAACGGCAAGGCGCGCGGGCGCGTGAAGGCGTGCAATGAACTGGAAGGTGCGCGCAAGCCGTTCACGAAGATCAAATCCGACGAAGCGCCGGAGAACGTGGTGTCGCTGAGCGAGCGCTTCCTGCTGCCGATGATCGACAGCCTGCTCGCCAAGGGCAAACAGGACGATTGGCCGGGTTGCTGATCGACTGCGACGAGATGTCGCGATGCGCGGGGCGACAGGCTCCGCGCATCGTCGCATCTGTGGCGCGCTCGTGTGTCAGATGCGCGCGACGAGTCCCAGCCGGGCCGCCTCCACCGCCGCTTCGGCGCGGCTGTTGACGTTGAGCTTGCGGTAGATGCTCTTGAGGTGGTCGGACACGGTGTGGCGGCTGATCTCCAGCCGTTCCGCAAGTTCCGGCAGCCGGCAGCCCTTGCTGACCAGCACCAGCACTTCGCGTTCGCGCGCGGTGAGCTGTTCGGCGCCCGCGTGCAGCGGCTCCGGCGGCGCATTGAAGACGCGCAGCAGGCGTTGCGCAATCGACGGCGACAACGGCGGTTCGCCGCGGAGGATGCCGTCGAGCGCGGCGCCGAGGCGTTCCTCGGGCTGGTCCTTGAGCAGGTAGCCATGCGCGCCGGCACGCAGCGCCGGGAAGACGTGCGCGTCGTCGCCGAAGAGGGTCGTCACCACGATGACGCAGCGCGGATGCTCCACTGCGAGCCGGCGGATCAGGTCGACGCCACTGCCGTCGGGCAGGCCGAGGTCGACCAGCGCCACGTCGGGCGACGGGCCGGTCTCCAGTTGCCGCCGCGCCTGCGCGAGCGTGCCGGCGCAGGCCACCTGCACGCCGGCGAAGCGCTGTTCGAGCAGGCGCGTGAGCCACGCGGACACGTCGGGCAGGTCTTCCAGGATCAGCGCGTGGGCCGGGATCGCGGTCATTGCGGCATGCTCTCCGTGCCGGTGCCTGCGGGATATCCCGTCGATGCGGGAGCGACATCCGGCAGCGGAAAGCGCAGGCGGACCTTGGTGCCGCCGAGCGTGCCGGCCTGCCAACGGATGTCGCCGTGCAGCTCGCCGGCGCGCGTCTGCATGCTGCGTGTGCCGCGCCCGCTGCCGATGCGCGCGGGATCGAACTGCCCGTCGTCGGTGACCTCGAACACCAGATCGTCGCCGACGCGGTCGATCACCACCCGCAGGCGATGCGCCGCGGCGTGGCGCAGGGCATTCGTGATCGCTTCGCGGCCGATGCGGAACAGGTGCATGGCCTGTGCCGGGTCGAGCGGCGGATCGGGCAGGTCATCGGCCTGCCGCCAGTCCAGCGCGATGTCGCGGGTGTCGAGCCGCTGCTCGGCTTCCTCGCGCAGTTGCGCGAGCGCTTCGAGCAGCGTGCCTTCGACGCCGCGCTCGCGGGCGAGGATCGCGCGCAGGTCCTGCAGCACTTCGCGCACGAGCTGCTGGTGCTCCGGCTCGCGCACGCGATGCAGCAGCGTGAGCAGGCGGCTGCCGATGTCGTCGTGCAGGTCGTCGTGGAGATGGCGGCGTTCCGCTTCCAGCGCCCGGGCGAGGTCGACCTGGCGCTGCAACTCGGCGACGAGCGCGCGGGTGTCGTTGGCCGGCGCGGGCGGCGCAGGGCGGAATCGCCGCCACCAGCGCCTCATGCCGCTGCCCCGGCGGCGCGCAGCCGTTCGCGGTTCTTCTGCGTGCGCGGATGATCGGCGCCGAAGCGCGCTTCGAGCACGGCCTGCGCCGTGCGCAGTTCGCGCAGGGCGTCTGCCTTGCGGTCGGCATGGGTGAGGATCTCGCCGAAATTGCTGCGGAAGATGCCGACGTAGGGATGGTCCGCGCCGAGTGCGCCAGTGGCGTCGTCGAGCACCGCGCGCATCGTGGCGATCGCCTCGTCGTGGCGGCCGCGCTTCGACAGCAGCATGGCGAGATTGCTGCGCGGTGCGAGGCGTTCGGGATGCACGTCTCCGCCCTGCGCTGCCTGCACGGCGACGATGGCGCGCAGCTGCGCCTCCGCTTCGTCGAGCTTGCCGAGGTCTTCGAGCGCGTAGGCGCGTTGGTTCATCGCCATCAGCGTGTTCGGCGCGTCGTCGCCGAAGCGTTCGGTCGTCGCCTGCACCAGCGTGTCCAGCAGCGGGCGGGCTTCCTCCAGCGCGCCGCGCTGGATCAGCAGCGCGGTGAGGTTGTTGAGCGTGACCAGCGTGCTGGGATGCCGAGGCCCCAGCGCCTCTCGCCGCGCTGCGTAGGTCTCGCGATAGATGGCTTCGGCCTGTTCGGTCTTGCCGAGGCGGTCGAGGATCCCGCCCAGCTGGTTGTACGCGTACAGCGTGAGCGGATGGTGCGTGCCCAGCGTCGCGCGCCGGCGCTGGTAGACCTCGCGCGCCAGCGGCTCGGCGGCGGCGAATTCGCCGCGGTATTTGAGCAGGCCGGCGCGGTTGTGGCGCGCGGTCAACGCGTCGGGATCGTCCGCGCCGAGGGCACGTGCTGCGCGTGCGTCGGTCTTCGCCGCGAGCGCATGCGCTTCGTCGATGCGGCCTTCCGTTTCGAGCATCGTGGTCAGCGCGATGCCGGCGCGCACGGCGATGCGATCGTCGCCGCGCGTCTCCGCTGATTGCAGGATCGCGCGCAGCCGTTGCTCGCCTTCGCCCGGATGCGTCTCCGGATCGATCGCGGCCGCGGCGTTGATGCGGATCGCCTGGGTGTCGAAGGCGTCCCGGCCGCGCAGACGGGTGGACAGCTTGTCGGCGGTGTCCAGCAGCTCCGCGGCCTGCGAGGCTTCGCCCAGATGCAGCAGCGACGTGCCGAGCGTGGCGGCGAGCGTCATCCGCGCATCCTCCGGCAGGCGCGAGGCGCGGCTGAGATATCCCTGCCGGGTGATCGCCAGCCATTCGCGCATGCGCAGGTCGTTGCCGGCGCCCTGCTCGGGATCGGCCGAATGCAGCATGTCGGTGAGGAAGCCGTTGACCGCGTCGCGTTCGGCGAGGCGCACTTCCGCGATGCGCCGCGCTTCGGCTTCGGCCATGGCCATGCGCGTGGACACGGCGGTCGCGACCACGAGCACCGCGACCATCGCCGCCGCCGAGATCGACAGCGTGCGGTGGCGGCGCACGAACAGACGCGCGGTGCGCCACAGCCCGGGCGGCGCGGCTTCGACCGGGCGGCCTTCCGACCACCGGCGCAGTTCGTCGGCGAGTTCCGCGGCCGAGCCGTACCGGTCGTCGGGATCGTGGGCGATCGCCTTCATCACCACCGTCTCGAGTTCGCCGCGCGTCTCCGGGGCGATGCGGCCCAGCGGCACCGGCGCGCGCGCGGATACGAGTCTCATCGCCGCCATCACCGACGTGGTGTCGGCCAGCCCGGGATACGGGAGCGCCCCGCCGATCAGTGCATAGGCGATCACGCCCAGTGCGTAGACGTCCCAGCGCGGATCGGTGAGGGTGCCACCGTCGAGCTGTTCGGGGCTCATGTACGGCAGCGTGCCGAGCACCGCACCGGCGGTGGTCACGCGGGTGAGATCGCCGCGTTCCAGTGCGGTGGCGATGCCGAAGTCGATGATGTGCGGCTGCCCCTGCGCATCGACGAGGATGTTCGACGGCTTGAGGTCGCGATGGATCACACCGCGGGTGTGCGCGAAATGCACGGCGCGGCACAGCGTTTCGAGCAGGCGCACGCGCTCGCGCAGCGAGGGCGTACCGGCGCCCCAGGCATCGAGACGGTCGCCGTCGACGTATTCCATCGCCAGCCAGGGCACCGGCCCGGACGGTCCTTCGACGGCGCCGGATGCGTAGAGGCGGGCGATGCCGGGATGTTCGAGCATCGCCAGCAGTTCGACTTCGTGGCGGAAGCGCGCGGCCAGTTCGGGGCTGGCGAGGTTGCCGTTGAGGATCTTCAGGGCCACGTCGCGTTTCGGCGTGGACTGGCTGGCGAGCCAGACGGCGCCGTGGCTGCCTTCCCCGAGCAGCGACTTCCGCCGGAACGGGCCGAATCCGGCACCGTCCGGCTGCGTCTCCTCATCGACCGTCATGGTCCGTCCCCCTTGCCGGTCGATTGTAGAAGAAAACGCCGGATCGTCGATGCGGGCACGGCAGAAGACGTGGGCCGGCAGGGCGCCGCGCGCAGCGGGACGGTCATGGGGAATCGCGCGATCGATGGCGATGCGGGCCGTCCATGCCATCGCGCCGGCGAAGCAATCGCGCCGCTGAACGCCGACGTCGACGCCCGACCCTCGTCGCGCTCTTTTGTCGGAGACTGCGGCTCCCTTTTCCCACGAAGGTGTCCTGCATGTCGTCCCGCGTCCGATCGCTCGCGCCGTGGCTGTTCTTCTTGTGCGTCCTCTTCGCCGGTGCCGTCGTCGCGCAGGACGCGCCGCCGCTCGACGACCCTCAGGACGGCGCACCCGAAAGCGAAGTGCCACTGCCGCCGGGCGCGCAGGAGCTGGACGCCATCGTCGTCACCGGCCGCCAGCCCGGACCCGGGCTCTGGAGGGTCGGCAAGGGCGATCACGTGCTGTGGATCCTCGGCGTGCAGGGCCCGCTGCCGAAGGGCATGGAATGGGACTCGGCCAACGTCGAGCGGCGGATCGCCGCTTCGCAGGAGGTGCTGACGATGCCGTACGCGAACTTCGGCGCCGACATCGGCTTCTTCCGCGGGCTCACCCTGCTGCCGTCGCTGTTCAAGGCGCGCAAGAATCCCGACGGCAAGACCCTGCAGGACGTGGTGACGCCCGAGCAGTACGCCCGCTGGTCGGTGCTGAAGGCGCGCTACATCGGCACGGATCGCGGGGTCGAGGAGTGGCGGCCGCTGTTCGCGGCGCTGGAGCTGTACCGCAAGGCGATCGCGCGCACGGGCCTCTCCGATTCGTCGCGCATCACCGATCTGGTCCGCAAGACCGCCAAGCGCGACGGCGTGAAGGTGACCGACCCGCGCGTCGAGGTGAAGATCGCCGACCCGAAGGCCACGCTGAAGGAGTTCTCGCGCACCACGCTGGAAGACACCGAGTGTTTCGCGAAGACGGTCGAGCGCATCGAGGACGACCTCGGCACCATGGTCGAGCGGGCCAACGCCTGGGCGCAGGGCGACATCGAGACCCTGCGCGCCGGCACGCGCCCCACCCAGTGGGCGGCGTGTTCCGCAGCGATGACCGGCAGCGCGCTGGCGCGCAAGGCCGGCATCGCCGACATCGAGGCGAAGGTGCAGGCGAAGTGGCTGGAGACGGCCGAATCGGCGCTGGCGCGCAACGCGTCGACGTTCGCGGTCCTGCCCGTGAGCCAGCTGTTCGCGGACGACGGCTACCTGGCGAAACTCGCCGCCAAGGGCTACGCGATCGAAGAACCCTGATCGGCGCGCCCGGTCGGGTGCCTCAGCCCGCCGCGCGTGCGGCGGGCGCGTCCGCCGCGGGCGCGGGCAGCGGCGTGGCGAGCGCCGGCCAGCGCGCGAGCACCGCGGCGCGGATGCCGTCGACGTCGAGTCCGGCCTCGGCCAGCAGCTGTTCGCGGCTGGCGTGGTGCTGGAACGCGTCGGGCAGGCCCAGGTGCAGCATCGGCAGCGCGATGCCGGCTTCCGCGAGCAGCTCGGCCACACCGGACCCTGCGCCGCCGGCGACGACGTTGTCTTCCAGGGTGACGAAGCCGTCGTGGGTCTTCGCCAGTTCGAGCACCAGCGCGCGGTCCAGCGGCTTGACGAAGCGCATGTTGACGACCGTGAGCCCGAGGTCGGCGCCGACCTGTTCCGCCGCCGGCACGATCGCGCCGAATGCGAGCAGGGCGATGCGGGCGCCGCGACGACGCACATCGGCCTTGCCGATCGGCAGGGTGTCCAGCGTCGGCTGCACCGCGACGCCGGGGCCGGTGCCGCGCGGATAGCGCACCGCGGCCGGGCCGGGATGACGATGGCCGGTGGTCAGCATCTGCCGGCATTCGTTCTCGTCGGCTGGCGCCATCACCACCATGTTCGGCACGCAGCGCAGGTAGCTCAGGTCGAGGTTGCCGGCGTGGGTCGCGCCGTCCGGGCCGACCACGCCGCCGCGGTCGATCGCGAACAGCACGTCGAGGTCCTGGATCGCCACGTCGTGCACCAACTGGTCGTAGCCGCGCTGCAGGAAGGTGGAGTAGATCGCGACCACCGGTTTCGCGCCTTCGCAGGCCATGCCCGCGGCCAGCGTCACCGCATGCTGTTCGGCGATGGCGACGTCGAAATAGCGATCGGGATATTCCTTGCTGAAGCGCACCAGGCCCGAGCCTTCGCGCATCGCCGGCGTGATGCCGAGCAGCTTCGGGTCCGCCGCGGCCATGTCGCAGAGCCAGTCGCCGAACACGTCGGTGTAGGTCGGCTTCTTCGCGCCGGGCTTGGCGACGACGCCCTTCTCGGGGTCGAACGGCGAGACGGCGTGGTAGCCGATCTGGTCGCCTTCGGCCAGTTCGTAGCCCTTGCCCTTGGTGGTGATGATGTGCAGCAACTGCGGACCCTTGAGGGTCTTCAGCGTCTTCAGCGTGGCGACGAGGTCGGCGACGTTGTGGCCGTCGATCGGGCCGGTGTAGTGGAAGCCCATTTCCTCGAACAGCGTGGACGGCACGAACATGCCCTTCCAGTGCTCTTCCCAGCGCCGCACGAAGCGCGCGGGTGCGCTGGTGCGCTTGTCGCCGAGCAGCTTCTTGCCGCCTTCGCGCAGGGCGTTGAGCGTGCGGCTGCCGGTCAGGCGGCCGAGCATCTTGGTCAGGCCGCCGACGTTCTCGCTGATCGACATCTGGTTGTCGTTGAGGATCACCAGCAGGCTCGGCTCCTCGTCCATGCCGCCGGCGTGGTTCAGCGCCTCGTAGGCCATGCCGGCGGTCATCGCGCCGTCGCCGATCACGGCCACGAAGCGCCGGCTGTCGTCGCCGGCGCGAGCGGCGGCGATCGCCATGCCCAGCGCCGCGGAGATCGAGGTCGAGGAATGGCCGACGCCGAAGGTGTCGTATTCGCTTTCCTCGCGCTTGGGGAACGGCGCCACGCCGTCCTTCTGCTTGACCGTGCGGATGGTGTCGCGGCGACCGGTGAGGATCTTGTGCGGGTAGGTCTGGTGGCCGACGTCCCACACCAGTCGGTCGTTCGGGGTGTCGTAGAGGTAGTGCAGGGCAACGGTCAGTTCGATCACGCCCAGCCCGGCGCCGAAATGGCCGCCGCTCTTGCCGACCGATTCGATCAGGTAGGCGCGCAGCTCGTCGCTGATGGCCGGGAGCTCGTCCTCGGGGAACTGGCGCAGTTCGGCGGGCGTGGCGATGCGCGAGAGGCGCGGATAGCGCGCGGAGTCGATCACGATGGGGTCGGGTCCGGGAGGTCAACGGCGTATTGTCCTCCCGGGCGACATGCAGCGGCAACAAACCCCGTGAACGGCGGCCGGCCGGGGGGCGCGGTCAGCGTCCGCGGAGGCGATCCAGCAGGCCGCCCGCCCGCGCCTCGGCGGCCGCGGCGGTGTCCCCGGCCTGGCTGGCGAAGCCGGTCACCAGGTTGGCGTTGACGAAATCGACCACGTCCGCCTCCGGCACGCCGCTGGCGGCGGCGATCTCGGCCAGCGTCTGCGGACCCTTCATCATCGCGGTCGCGATCCGGAAGTGGCGGGGATACTCGCGCTCGGTCTGCGGCCATTTCGCCAGCACGAAGCGGCCCTCGGGGTCGAACCCGGGCAGCATGCGGCCTTCGCCGGCGAGCAGGCCGCCGTACCACTGCAGGCGCTGCAGCGGCTGGGCCGCGCCCAGTCCGGCGATCCCGGCCTGCCAGCCGGCGTCGTCCAGTTGCTCGAAATCGCGCAGGCCCACGGTCGCGACGAAATATTCGGCGAGCGGCTTGAGCGTGGTCGGGCCGTAGTACTCGCGGCGGACGAAGTCGATGAACAGCGCCGGTCCGCGACCGCCCTGGTAGCGGGCGCGCCCGGTCAGCGCGCCGGGGCGCAGCCACTGCGCGAACAGGGTGTTGCGACTCGGCGGCGACGCGGGTTCTTCCGCGTCGGGCGGCATGGCGGGCGGCGGCTGCGGTGCCGGCGGAGCGGCGGTGACCGGCGCCGAGGGCGGCATCGCCACCGCAGGCGGTGCGGGCATGGGCGGTGCCGGTGCAGGCATCGGCGGCGCGACCGCGGCAGGTGCCGGCGCCGGTGCGGTAGGCGGGGAGGGCATGGGGGCGGGCGGCGCCGGGCGCTCCTGGACCACGGCAGGCGGCGCTGCCGGGGGCGGCGTCGGGGCCGGTGCCGGCGGGGCGGGTTCCTGGACCACGCCGCCGAGTTCGCTCAGCAGTACCGCCAGGGCATCGGCATCGAACGGCCGCGGCAGGCGGTAGTCGGCCTGGGTGCGCGGCGCGCTGGTCAGCCCGATCACGTGCTTGCCGGCGGCATGCAGCCGCAGCCAGCTCATCGGGCCATACATGCTGTCCATGTCGACGACGACGTAATCGGCATCGTTCTCGCCCAGCAGCGACCAGCCGCGCACGCGCGTCGTGGCCTGGGCGAAGGCGCTCCGCAATTCGGATTCGGTCGCCTGGTCCATGCCGGTCAGGCCCAACGTCAATGCCATGTTGTCTGCCCGCTCTTGCCTGGCCGCACAGTGTCGCGAAGCGCATTTTCCGCGTCAACGCGCGTGTTTCGGCCGTTTGCGGCGCTGTGCGTCACTTTTCCGTGGGGCCGGCGACCGGATTGCGACGGACACCTCGGAACCGGCATGGCGTCCGTCGCATCGGCGAGGTGGTCCGCCACGGGCGCAGGCGCGCGGACGCGCGAGGATGGGACGGAACGCAGACGGACGCGATCGACCGCCACGATCAACTCGTGATCGACGTGCCCCGGGGATTCTTCGGCAGGTGCGTCTTCAGGAACGCCATCTGGTCGGCCAGGATGTTCCGGTTCGACAGGATCAGGTGTTCGATCCAGCTCGGCCGGTACGGCACCGCCAGCAGCGGCATCGACGCCTGCTGCGGGGTGCGCCCGCCCTTGCGCGAATTGCACTGGAAGCAGGCGGCGACCACGTTCTCCCACACATCGCGGCCCCCGCGGGAGATCGGCATGACGTGGTCGCGGGTCAGCAGCTGACGGCTGAAGTGCTTGCCGCAGTACAGGCACAGGTGCTGGTCGCGGGCGAACAGCGCGGTGTTGGTGAGGGCGGGCGTCGGGTCGAGCGCATGCGCGCGCGCATGGCCGCGCGAGGCGACGATCGGGTGCAACTGCAGCACGCTGCGCTCGCCGGTCATGCGGCTGATGCCGCCGTGCAAACTCAGGCAGGGCTCGCCCAAGGTCCAGGCGACGGCATCGCGGGTGTAGAGGCAGGCGGCGTCCTGCCAGCTGATCCAGTCGAGCACGCGGCCGTGGGCGTCGAGCGACAGCAGCCGCACTGCGTCCAGCCGGACGATGTCGGCGGAGGCGACGATGGCATCGGAGGAAAGGCCGGCGGGCGGGGCGACACCGACGGCGACGGGCGCATCAGGCTCCCGGCGAACGGGCGTCCCGTGACGTGGATCCACGGGGATCGGGCGCAACGCGGGTGTGTCGGCCTCCATATGGAAGCCGAGCATATACCCATTCCGTGACGATTTGCGAACCGGGCCGGCCGCTGCGGCCGACCCCGGTGCGATCAGTCGCCGAAGCCCGCGTCGGGCAGCGTCATCAGCGACGCGGTGCCCGCGGCGATGCCCGCCGCATGCGTGCGGGTGCGCGGCAGCAGGCGCGCGAAGTAGAACCGCGCCGTCTCGCGCTTCGCATCCTTGAACGCCTGCGGCTGCGACGAGGCATCGGCCGCCGCCACGCTGCGCGCCCACCAGTAGGCGAGGGCGGCGTAGCCGGAGTAGAACAGGTAGTCCCACGCCGCGGCGCCGATCTCGTCGGCATCGGCCATCGCGCGCTTGCCGACCTGCATCGTCAGTGCCTGCCATTCCTGCGCGATCTCGCGCAGCGGGCCGACGAATTCGCCCAGCGCGTCGTTGCCCGACTGCGCCGCGCAGAACTCCTCGATCATCCCGAGGAACACGCGCAGGCCCGCACCCTGCAACTGCATGATCTTGCGGCCCATCAGGTCCAGCGCCTGGATGCCGGTGGTGCCTTCGTACAGCGTGGTGATGCGGGTGTCGCGCGCCAGCTGCTCCATGCCGTGCTCGTGGATGTAGCCGTGGCCGCCGAAGCACTGCTGCGCGTGGTACGTGCACTCGATCGCCCACTCGGTGAGGCAGGCCTTCACGATCGGGGTGAGGAAGCCCAGCAGCGCGTCGGCGCGCTTGCGGGTCTGCTCGTCGGGATCGTGCGCGACCACGTCGACCAGCGACGCGCCGTGGTAGCCGAGCAGGCGGCCGCCTTCGATCAGCGCCTTCTGGGTCAGCAGCATGCGGCGCACGTCCGGATGGACGAGGATCGGGTCCGCGGGCTTGTCGGGATTCTTCGCGCCCGTGAGCGAGCGCATCTGCAGGCGCTCGCGCGCGTAGCGCAGCGCGTTCTGGTACGCGCGATCGGACAGGCCCAGGCCCTGCAGGCCGACCGCGAGGCGCGCAGTGTTCATCATGGTGAACATCGCCATCAGGCCCTTGTGCGGCTCGCCGATCAGCCAGCCTTCGGCGCCGTCGAAGTTCATCACGCACGTGGCCGAGGCGTGGATGCCCATCTTGTGTTCCAGCGCACCGCAGCGCACGGCATTCTGCTCGCCGAGCTTGCCGTCGCGGTCGACCTTCACCTTGGTCACGATGAACAGCGAGATGCCCTTGCTGCCGGCCGGCGCATCGGGCAGGCGGGCGAGCACGAGGTGCACGATGTTGTCGGTGAAATCGTGGTCGCCGGCGGTGATGAAGATCTTGGTGCCGGTGATGGCGTAGCTGCCGTCGCCGTTGGGCACGGCGCGGGTCTTGAGCAGGCCGAGGTCGCTGCCGCAGTGCGGCTCGGTCAGGCACATCGTGCCGGTCCAGCGGCCTTCGACGATCGGCTTGAGGAAGACCTCCTTTTGCCAGTCCTCGCCATGGTGCATCAGCGCCTCGGTGGCGCCGTGCGAGAGCAGCGGGAAGTTGCCCCAGGCCAGGTTCGCGGCGTCGATCATCTCCTTCACCGGCACGCCGACCGCATGCGGCATGCCCTGACCGCCGAACTCGGTCGGCGAGGTCAGGCCGCACCAGCCGTTCTCGGCGAACTGCGCGTAGGCCTCGCGGAAGCCCGGTGGCGTGGTGACCTTGCCGGTGGCCTTGTCGAGGCTGCAGCCCTGTTCGTCGCCGATGTGGTTGAGCGGCGCGATCACGGTCTCGGTGAAGCGCGCGCCTTCCTCGAGGATGGCGTCCACCAGTTCGCGGTTGGCGTCGGCGAAGCCGAGGCGGGTGAAGGCGGCTTCACTGTCGAGCACGTCGAACAGCGCGAAACGGATGTCGGCGAGGGGGGCTTTGTAGGCATTCATGGCGAGGGGCAGGAAAAGTGGGGAAAGGGAGGGCGCGAAGGCGGCACGGCCGCCGTCGACCGGAGGGGTCGGCGTCAGCGCAGGGTGCCCGGCAGCCCCGGGACGGGGCTGAGGGCACTGTTGCGACGCAGTTTGTAGTCGCGGGCCTTCTTGTCGTCGGCGCCGGCGCCGAGCGTGCCTTCGAGGACGTAGTCGACGTTGCGGCGATCGGCCAGCGCACTGGCGACGGCGATCCGTGCCCCGGCCTGCGGCGTCAGCGCGATCACGACGGTGTCGGCGGACTCCGGCCCGACGGTGAGCGCCGGCTCGGCGCGGAGGTCGCCGGCGGCTTCGTCGGCGGTGCGCAGGGTCAGCGCGACCCGGTCGAACCGCATCGGCACGTTGCTGTAGTTCTGCAGGCGCAGTTCGACCGTCCAGCGGCCGTCGGCGCCCACGGTGAGCTGCTGGATGCTGGCGGAGGGCTCGGAGACCCGGCGCACGGGGCCGGAAGCGCAGCCCGTCACCGAGAGGACCACCACGGCGAAGGCCACGGCCATCGCCCGAACCATCCAACGCTGCATCGCACGCTCCACGACAGGACCTGCCGCAATACTAGCGCGACCGGACGGCGGACCGTACGCCCCGGTAGGTTCGGGCGGGGTTCAGCGGACGGGGCCGCTGACCACCAGCGATTCGAGGTCGTAGCCCATCGCCTCGGCCTGCGCCTTCAGCGCGTCGAACCGCGCGCGCTCCATCTCCGGCGTGCGCGACAGGATCCACAGGTAGTCCCGCCCTGGCTCGCCGACCATCGCCCACTGGTAGTCCGGATCCAGCGCGATCACCCAGTAGTCGGCCCAGGTCAGCGGCAGCCACGACAGCCAGTCCGGCGCGAATCGCACCTCCAGCCGGCCGGGGTGGTCGGGGTCGCGGCGGGCCACGCCGTCCGCCTCCAGCACCTCGCCGTCCCCGGTCGCGCAGCGGTTGGAGACACCGACCAGATCGTCGTCGCGCAGGGTGTACTGGGCGATCACCTCGCCGGTGCACTTGCGCTGGAAGAACATCGGCAGCCGGGCGATCTCGTGCCACTCGCCGGCGTAGCGGGTGATGTCCAGAGTCTCGACCGAGGTGACCTCGGCGGGGTCGGCCGCCTGCGCAGCGGCAGACAGGGACAGCCAGGCGCCGAGGAGGAGCGTGACCGCACGACCGAAGCGTCCCATGGCGTCCTCCCGGGCCGCGGCGGCGCGGCGGGTCGATCTTAGCGCATGGCGGCCGCGCCCCGCGGCGCGCGGTCCGGCGGCGCATGGCCCCGTGGCGATCCCGGCGACCGCTCCGATCGCGTGCCGGGCAGGCGGCATCAACCGGCCGCCGCGTCGCCCTTCAACGCCCGCACCACCACGCCCTTGATCGTCAGCCCCTGCACCAGGATCGAGAACACCACCACCACGTAGGTCAGCGCCAGCAGCAGGTCGCGCGCCGGGCCGGCGGGCAGGGACAGCACCAGCGCCACCGAGATGCCGCCGCGCAGGCCGCCCCAGGTTAGCACTTTCCACGCGCCGGCGGGCAGGCGGAACACGCGCGGCATCGCCGCCACCGGCAGGCCCACGGCCAGCAGCCGCGCCAGCAGCGCGATCACGATCGTCACCAGCCCCGCGGTCAGCGTCTGCATGTCGAACGCGATCACCACGATCTCCAGCCCCAGCAGCACGAACAGCACCGCGTTGAGGATCTCGTCCAGCAGTTCCCAGAACAGGTCGACGTGGTGCCGCGTGGTGTCCGACATCGCGTAAGCGCGACCTTGGTTGCCGACGATCAGCCCGGCCACCACCATCGCCAGCGGCCCGGAGACGTGCAGCAGGCTCGCCAGTTCGTAACCGCCCAGCACCCCGGCCAGGGTCAGCAGCACCTCGACCTGGTAGTTGTCGATGCTGCGCAGCATCACGAACATCGCGAACCCCAGCACGCCGCCCAGCAGCAGCCCGCCGCCGGCCTCGTGCATCAGCAGCATCGCGCCTTCGCCCACGCCCGGCACCTCGCCGCGCGTGGCCATCGTCAGCAGCAGCGAGAACAGCACCACGCCCACGCCGTCGTTGAACAGCGACTCGCCCGACACCACCAGGTTCACGCTGCGCGGCGCGCCGGCGGACTTGAGGATGCCGATCACCGCGATCGGGTCGGTCGGCGAGATCAGCGCGCCGAACACCAGGCAGTAGCCCAGCGACAGCTCCAGCCCCACCATCGGCAGCAGCCAGTGCAGCCCGAAACCGACGATCGCCGTCGACAGCGCCGTCCCCGCCACCGCCAGCAGCCCCACCTGCCAGCGATGCGCCCGCAGCTCGCTGAGGTCGATGTGCAGCGCGCCGGCGAACAGCAGCAGCGACAGCATCCCCTCCATCAGCAGCTCGGAGAAATCGATCGAGCGCAGCATCGCCGCCTCGTATTCGCGCAGCGCCCCGAACCCCAGCCGGTCCAGCACGATCAGCCCCAGCGACAGCAGCAGCGCCACCGCCATCACCCCGATGGTGGTCGGCAGCCCGATGAACCGGTGGTTGACGTAGGCCAGCAGCGCAGTGAGCACCAGGCAGACGACGGCGATCTCGAACATCGAATTCCCCCGCGCCGCAGACACGGGCGCAACCCCGGAAGTTTACCCGCCCGGCGCCACGCGCTCGCCCGTGCGGGGTGCCCGCGCCCCCACGCAGATGTGCCCGCACGGGCCCTCTGTCGCGGCGGACCTTCCTGCAGGAGCGCCGGCTTCCAACAGCCGAAGGCTGGTCAAGGCGCGACTCGAACCGCGGCATGCCTCATCCGTGGGAGCGACGGGAGTCGCGACGAACCACCGCGTCGCCCGACCTGTCATCCCGAGCCACAGGCGAGGGACCTGCTTCCGCCATCCTCCCGGCGCAGGCCGGGACCCAGCGTTGCCCCTCCAACCCGCACCGTTGCCCCTTTTTGGTGCAACGCTGCCCCTCCGAGCGCCAACGTTGCCCCTTTCACCCGCAACGATGCCGCTTTTTTCGCCATCGCGACCGTCGAAAAGGCGCAACGCCGGCCCTCGAAGGCGCAACGCTGCCGCTTTTTCCGCCACGCGTGCCCCTTTCCGGGCCGACGTTGCCCCTCCAACCCGCACGCATGCCCCTTTTTGGTGCAACGCTGCCGGTCCGAGGGCCAACGCTGCCCCTTTCACCGGCAACGCTGCCGCTTTTTTCGCCATCGATGGCCCTCCGACGGGCAACGTTGCCCCTTTGACCGGCAACGCTGCCGCTTTTTTCGCCATCGATGCCCCACCAACCGGCAACGCCGCCCCGCACGAGCGCACTCGGGCACGCCCGAGCGCCGCCCGTGGCCGCATCCGCACGGAGGCCAGGCGTTGAAGCCCTCCCCTTCAAGGGGAGGGTTTGGGTGGGGATGGGGTGGGAGGCCTGCCGGGGCGTTCGTCGCGCCTCCCGTTGTTCCCACAATCGGAGCGGGCCGCCGGCAGGCGTCCTCAGTGCGCTTGTCCGCCCCCGAAGCCCCGCGTTGAAGCCCTCCCCTTCAAGGGGAGGGTTTGGGTGGGGATGGGGTGGAGGCCTGCCGGGTCGTTCGTCGCGCCTCCCGGCGCTCCTGCAGGGGAAGGCGCGGCGGGTGTCGCGGCTCACGCCGCTCCCACAAAGGGGAGGGCAGGCAGGGGCGTCAGCCGGCCGGCTCGATCACCAGCCGCCCCGCGTCCACCCGCACCTGCACCCGCTGCCCGGGCGCGAATCCCGCCTGCTCCAACCACACCCCGCCCAGACGCAGCACCGGGAACCGACGACTGCCGACCCAGAACCCGTCGCGGCGGTGCTGGTAGCTGGAATAGGTGAGCGTGAGCCGGCGGATGTCCGGCTGCGGCGACGGCACGGGCGACCGGCGCGACGGCCGGCCGGAGGCACGATGGGAAGTGGTCATGGTGATGTCCTTCGAGATGTGTTCGATTTCGCCCTCCTGTTCAGGGAGGGCGGCCGGGTGCTTGAACACCGCTCGAAGACGGCCCGCAGATTTCCCCTTGCGGGTCTTGTATGGCTGCGGACACCCGACCACGGAAGATGCGCGCCCTTCGCCGTGTGGCGAATGACGGGCGCAAAAAAACCGCAGGGCTTTCGGGTGCGGCGACCGCTTCGAGACAGGTGTGTTCAGCACCTGCGGCGACTCTAGACCCGGCGCACACGGCCGGTCAATGCATCCCGTCGCCGCCCCACGCCCTGTCATCCCGAACGCCCGCGCAGCGGGCGGAGGGATCTGCTGTCCGCACCTGTCCGATCCGACAGCCTCGCCGCATCCGCATCCCGAACCGTCTCCGGTACCATCCCCGACAGCACAAGGGGAGCCCGCATGGACGAGATCACGCGCGACGCCGTCGACAGTTTCATCGACAAATGGAACGGCGTCGTCGCCTCCGAACTCTCCACCTCGCAGAGCTTCCTGATCGACCTCTGCCGCCTGCTTGGCGTCGATGCCCCGCATCCCACGCCCGAACAGGACTACATGTTCGAGCGGCCCATCACCTTCGCCCACGGCGACGGCAGCACCAGCGCCGGCCGCATCGACCTCTACCGCCGCGGCGCCTTCGTCCTCGAATCCAAGAAACTCAAGGCCGCCGCCCACACCCGCGGCTTCGACGAGGCCCTGCTGCGCGCCCGCACCCAGGCCGAGCAGTACGCCCGCGCCTTGCCTGCAGAAGAGGGCAGGCCGCCTTTCGTGGTCGTGGTCGACGTCGGCAACCGCATCGAGCTGTACGCCGAGTTCTCGCGCAGCGGCGGCACCTACACCCCGTTCCCCGATCCGCGCAGCCATCGCATCGCGCTCACGGACCTGCGCGACGACACGCTGCGCGACCGCCTGCGCCAGGTGTGGACCGACCCGCTCGCGCTCGATCCCAGCCGCGAGTCGGCCCGCGTCACCCGCGCCATCGCCGAGCAGCTGGCCGAACTGGCGAAAAGCCTCGAAGCCGCCGGCCACGGCGCCGAGGCCGTCGCCCAGTTCCTCATGCGCTGTCTGTTCACCATGTTCGCCGAGGACGTGCGCCTGCTGCCGCAGGACAGCTTCCGCGACCTGCTGCAGAAGTTCGCCGAGCAGCCCGACATCGCCATGCGCATGCTCGGCGAACTGTGGCGCGACATGGACCACGGCGGCTTCTCGCCGGCCATCGCCAGCGAGGTGCTGCGCTTCAACGGCAAGCTGTTCAAGCAGCCCGACACGCTGCCGCTGGACAAGCCGCAGCTCGCATTGCTGATCAAGGCCGCGAAGGCCGACTGGAAGCACGTCGAGCCGGCGATCTTCGGCACTCTGCTGGAACGCGCGCTCAGCACCAAGGATCGCCACAAGCTCGGCGCGCACTACACGCCGCGCGCCTATGTCGAGCGGCTGGTGCTGCCGACGGTGATCGAACCGCTGCGCGCGGAGTGGAACGACGCCTACGGCGCCGCGATGGTGCTGGATGCCGACGACCGCCACGACGAGGCGGTCGATACCCTGCGCCGTTTCCATCACCGTCTCTGCACGGTGCGCGTGCTCGACCCGGCCTGCGGCAGCGGCAACTTCCTCTACGTCACGCTGGAGCACCTCAAGCGTCTGGAAGGCGAAGTGCTGAACGCGCTGGACGAACTGGGCGACCGCCAGACCGGCCTCGCGCTGGGCGGCGAGCGCGCCGACGCGGCCGCGGGCGAGACCGTGGACCCGCACAACCTGCTGGGCATCGAACTCAATCCGCGCGCCGCCGCCATCGCCGAGGTGGTGCTGTGGATCGGCTACCTGCAATGGCACTTCCGCACCCGCGGCGACGTGAACCCGCCGATCCCGGTGATCCGCGACTTCCGCAACATCGAGAGCCGAGACGCGGTGCTGGCGTACGACAGCGTGGAGCTGGTCGTCGACGAGCGCGGTGTGCCGGTCACGCGCTGGGATGGCGAGACGATGAAGCCGTCGCCCGTCACCGGCGAGGAGATTCCCGACGACACCGCGCGCAAGCCGGTCGAGCGCTACCTCAACCCGCGTAAGGCCGCGTGGCCGGAGGCGGACTTCGTGGTGGGGAATCCGCCGTTCATCGGCAACAAGCGGATGCGCATCGCACTGGGTGACGGCTATGTCGAAGCCTTGCGCGAGGCTTGGCCCGATGTACCGGAGTCCGCCGACCTGGTGATGTACTGGTGGCATCACGCCGCGCTGTCGGCGCGCCGCGGTGCGCTGGAACGCTTCGGCCTGATCACGACGAACTCGATCCGCCAGGCGTTCAATCGCCGCGTAATCGAGGCGGCGATGGCGCCGCCGGCGGCGAAGCCGGCATCGTCCGCTAAGCCGCTGCCGGCCGATCAGCGCCTCGCATCGTCATCCCGGCGCAGGCCGGGACCCAGCTCCGAAGATCAACATCGGGGTCCCGGCCTGCGCCGGGATGACAGCAAAGGCGAGCAGCCGCTGTCGCTGGTATTCGCGATTCCGGATCACCCATGGGTGGATGTCGCCGACGGCGCGGCGGTGCGGATCGCGATGACGGTGGCGCAGGCCGGTGCCGCGCAGGCCGTCTTGCGCGAGGTCGTCGACGAACGCGACACCGGCGAGGATGAGGTGGCGGTGACGCTTCGCGAAAAGCGTGGAGTGATGCACGCGGACCTCAAGGTGGGCGCAAATATCGGCTCTGCGGTCAGGCTTGCATCAAACCATGGCGTTTCTTTCATGGGTGTAATTCTTGTCGGTTCTGGCTTCGTTCTTGAAGCCGGCGATGCGATCATTTCGCGTGAGCCGGGTTCTGTTAAGAGATATCTGAATGGCAGGGACTTGGTTCAAACGCCAAGAAATGTTTGGGTGATTGATCTTTTTGGCTTCTCAGAAGACGACGCCAGAAAAAAATATCCCATGGCCTATCAGAGAGTTCTTGACCGGGTTCTCCCCGAGAGACTTCATGTAAAAAGGGAATCGCATCGACGAGATTGGTGGCTTTTTGGAGAGAAGCGTCCGGCGTTGCGCCATGCGCTAATGAGCCTTGAGAGGTATGTCGGTACTACCGAGACGGCGAAATTCCGGATATTCCAATTCGTTGATACGAGCTATCTTCCGGATCAAAAAATACGAGTAATTGCGGACTCAAAGGCGGAGACGCTTGCTGTTCTGAGCTCTGCAGTCCATGAGCGCTGGGCATCGGCGGCTGGCGCGAGGATGGGTGTCGGCAACGATCTCGTCTACAACAACACGACTTGCTTTGAGCCGTTTGCGTTCCCGGCTCTACGCCCCGAAACGATAGATCGGCTTTCTGCTCTCGCCGAACAACTCGACACCCACCGCAAACGCCAGCAAGCCGCGCATCCCGACTTGACCCTCACCGGCATGTACAACGTGCTGGAAAAACTGCGCAGCGGCGAGCCGCTGACGGCGAAGGAGCGGGTGATCCACGAGCACGGGCTGGTGTCGGTGCTGCGCCAGCTCCACGACGAACTCGACGCCGCCGTGCTCGACGCCTACGGCTGGTCCGACCTGCTGCCGCTGCTGCGCGTGGCCCACGGCAACGACGCACCCGCCGAAGGCCAGACCCGCGACGAGGCGAAGCGCGCGTTCGACGAGACCGTGCTGGAACGCCTCGTCGCGCTTAACGCCGAACGCGCCGCCGAGGAAGCGCGCGGCCTGGTACGCTGGCTGCGACCCGAGTTCCAGAACCCGCAGTCCGCCCCGCGGCAGGCGGAAATCGAAGCCGTCGACGACGTGCCCGATGCCGACGACACACCCGCCATCGCCATCACGGCCGCGAAACCGCAGCGGTGGCCGAAGGATGCCGTCGCCCAGGTGCGCGCCGTTGCCGACGTGCTGTCCGCCAGCCCCGCGCCGCTGTCCATCGACGACATCGCCGCCCGCTTCACCGCCCGCGGCCCGTGGAAGAAGCGCCTGCCGCAGCTGTTGGAGATGCTGGTCGCGATGGGCCGCGCGCGCGAGGCCGATGGGCGTTACCAGGGCTGATCGCGCAATGAAACGCGGCTGTCGTTTCTGGCGGCGACGAGGCGAGAAGAATCCAGCGGTCGACGCGACCGCCGGCCGTTACATCAACAGGGGCAAGGACGATGCAGAAGCAGAAGTACTCGGTCAATCAGTATCTGGTGGAATCGCTGCTGGCGTGGGTGAAGAGCGGCGAGATCGCGATTCCCGAGATCCAGCGGCCGTTCGTGTGGACCGCGACCCGCGTGCGCGACCTCATGGATTCGCTCTACAAGGGCTATCCGGTGGGCTATGTCATAGCGTGGCGCAATCCCGATGTGCGGACCAAGGACGGCAAGACGGCCGCGGGCAAGAAGATCCTCATCGACGGCCAGCAGCGCATCACTGCGCTGCGCGCAGCGGTGCTGGGCGAGCAGGTGCTGGACAAGCACTACAAGAAAGGCCGCATCGTCATCGCGTTCCATCCGCCGACCGAGCGCTTCGAAGTGTCCAATCCCGCGATCCGGGGCGATGGGTCGTGGATCGCCGACATCTCGCCGCTGATCGATCGTTCCGTGAGCCTGCTCAATGCCTTCAAGGGCTACATGCAGGCCAATCCCGCCGCGGACGAGGCGCATGTCGAATCGTCCCTGACCAACCTCATCGACATCGGTAAGCGGCAGATCGGCATGATCGAGCTGGAGCACGATCTCGACATCGAGGAAGTCACCGACATCTTCATCCGCATCAATTCCAAGGGCGTGGTGTTGAGCCAGGCCGACTTCGCGATGTCCAAGATCGCCTCGGAGATCGCTTACGACGGCCCGAGCCTGCGCAAGGCGATCGACTATTTCTGCCACATGGCCATCGCGCCCGAGATCCACGATGCCGTGGTGGCCAACGACAAGGACTTCGTCCAGACCGCGTTCTACCCGGCGATCCGCTGGATGCACAAGGAGTCGGACGACCTGTACGACCCGACCTACGTGGACGTGATGCGCGTGGCCTTCACGTCCGAGTTCGACCGCGGCAGGCTTGCCGACCTGGTCAGCCTGTTGTCGGGACGCGACTTCGAAAAGCGCATCTTCGAGCAGGAGATCGCCCGCGACTCGTTCCGCCGGCTCGGCGAGAGCTTCCTGCGGTTGTCGAACGAGACCAACTTCAAACGCTTCCTGATGATCATCCGCTCGGCGGGGTTCATCGAGCAGCACATGATCCGGTCCAGGAACGCGATCAACTTCGCCTACATCGTGTTTCTCAAATTGAAGGACATGGGCTACAAGCCCCACGACATCGAGCGCTACGTCCGCCGCTGGTTCGTGATGACGATATTGACCGAGCGCGCATCGGGATCGTTTGAAAGCCAGTTCGAGTCGGACATCCGCTCGATCGCGACGCGCGATTTCGGGGAATTCCTGGCGACGGTCGAAGCGGGGCAGCTTTCGGACGCGTTCTGGGAGGTGTCGCTGGTCGAATCGCTGAACAAGAGTACGACCAACAGCCCGCTGTTCTGGGCGTTCGTGGCCGCGCAAGTGCGGGAGAACGACACCGGCTTCCTGTCCCGGGACATCCTGGTCCGAGATCTTGTGGCCTTGCGTGGCGACATCCACCACATCTTCCCGAAGCAGTACCTCAAGCAGGCGGGGATGTCGCGCAAGTCCTACAACCAGATCGCGAACATGGCCTACATGCAGACCGAGATCAACATCGGCATCGGCAAGAAGGCGCCGAAGGTGTATTTCGCCGAAGTGACGGGACAGTTGGCGGGCGGCAAGAAGAAGTACGGCAACATCGATACGGGCGCGGCGCTCGGGGAGAATCTCGCGCGCCATGCCTTGCCCGCAGGGCTCCCCGGGATGGAAGCGGACGATTATGAGGACTTTCTCGTGCAGCGACGCGTGCTGATGGCCGGTAAGATGCGGCGGTACTACGCATCGTTGTAAGGCGTGCATACCTGCCAGCGATCCTGGCGATGAATCGGCAAAAAAGAGGAAGGCATGGAAGTGACGATCGTATCCGGACGAGAGAGGGCCGCGTCGATGTCGACGAAGACTGGCGGGCGGAACAAGTCCCCGGCGCCGGTGCGATGTGCAGGCGTCGTATGGCGCGCCGCGTGGTGCGTGTTCATCCTTGCCTGCTTGCCGGCGGCTTGTGCGTCGCCGGTGCTCGGTACGCCGCCCTCGATGCGTGGCGATGCCGAAATCTCCGAAGCCCGGCTCGGGGCCCATCGCTTCCGGTTGCCGACGGCGATGTTCCGCTACGGCATCGCGCCCGAGAGCGATCGGCGGTTCGAACTGGCCTTTCGCATGCCGGAGCTTTCGGCGGTGGATGTGGAGCCGGCTCCGGGAAGTATCGACCATGCCAGCATGCTGGCCGTCGAGGTAGTGCGTATGGATGGCGTGCCGACTTCGCGCGTTTTGTCCTTCTGGCTCGGGGAATCGCCGCCCGGTGCGTTGCCAGACCCCGCCGGAGGCGATACGCCGAGGATTCCCGGTAAGCCTATCTATGGCCTTCAGCCCTACTTCGTGGCGGAAAATCCGCCCAAGCATGGCGATCTCCAGGATCGTTTCATCGGCGATTCGTCAGCGGGCATTGCATCGACTTTCATCCGCTGCTCACGCCGTAGCTACGACGACGGCCTGAGGCTGGTCGACGGCCGGCCGGCCGGAAACGGAGAAGGCATCCCGATCGCAGTTTGCGACCATGCCTTCATGCTAAACGACGATATCGCCGTATACATGCGATACGCGCGTTTGTATCTTCCGCAATGGCATGAAATCGAAAATGGAATCGCTACTCTCTTGACGAAGGCGGATCGCCCTGCGTCCCGCTAGCGCGACATGAGTCGCTATTTTTTTGAAAGTGGCAAGGAAGTGATGAATGAGCGGATTGAATCGAGAGGAGCTTGAAATCCTGCGGTACTACGCGGATCACGGAAACCGTGAATTGTACTGGAACTACCTCGCGCAACATAAAGACAATGATGGTTACGGGCTGCTTGCCTTGGGCGTGGTGCGAAACGACAACGTCCCCGGGGCCGTGGCCAACATATATGCGGAGAACTATGCCAAGAGCCATGGCGGTCACCATTTGAGCGAACGTCAGTGGCAGAATTTCGGTGTGGACCTGATGCGGCAGGATTTCAAGCTACGCGAGCAAATGCTCGACGGGCGCCATCCGGAGCTTGCACTGAACTTGCCTGTCAGGTACGTGCAGCAATCGCATGACGCCGCGTTTCGTTCACACGGAATCGATCCGAATGCATGGACGCCCCGCCTGCTCCTGGATGCTGCGAGACGTCACGGCGGTGAAAATGAGGCCGAGCGTCTCTGGGATGGGATGCTGGACAACAGCTATTTGGGCATTAACAGGGGCGCAGGAACAGTGCGCGACGCTGCGTACCGATACAACGACTCCAGGTTCGACGCATCCTCCTATCTTTCGGACGTGACTGCTGCTCGGACTTTGGAGACACAGTCGCTCCCAAATACCAATCCGAACGTAATCGGAGCGGTCAATTTCCACCATGTCTATTCTCAGAAGAGTCATGGATGGTCGACGGTTTCTGGTGGCGGGATGGATCCTCCCGTTTTCACGGCAGTGAAGGATCCTGCGACTATCGCTGAATTGAACGACGCACGGGCAGTGCGCCTCCAGCGACTCGGGATGCGCGACGACTTTCATCCGGATGATCCCAATCGCAATCGGGAAATCATGCGCAGTCCCTGGACGCTGGCCGACAACGAACAGAAGCTCGGAGATCCCCGCATGGCCGGCCATCACCGGAATGCGGTTTATTCGAGCATCGCGCAGGGAGTCGAAGCGCTGAGCGTCAATGCCGGTGGTGTGCAGGGCGATGTCAACGCGCGCATGACAATGAGTTTGTATGCGCTGGCGACACAGTGCGGCATTGCTTCGGTGGATCATCTTCTGCTCAATTGTCAGGGCACTGAGCACGCTGCCGGTTCGCGCGTCATCCTGGTGCAGGGACAGGACCCTTATGATCCTGCCAATCGGGTCGCGCACATGAGCGTGAACGAAGCGATCAATCGCCCGGTCGAGCAGTCGTTGCAGCAGGCACAGGCGAGTGAGTTGCAGAATCAGAAGGTGATGTCGCAACAGATGCAGAATCCGGATCAGCCCGTTCTCGCCGCGCGCGAGGCTCCGGTTCGCGCGCTCTGATCGGCGCGATGTCGATGAAGGAATCAGCGATGGTGGATCGCCCTGCAGAAGAGCAAGTTAATGCGACCGCTTCTCTGCTCGCGATGCTACGAACGTTGGTCGGCAGCGACTGGAAGTGGCTGGTCCCAGGCGGTGGCGGGTTCCTGCTGTTGCTGCATTTCTGGCGGATCGGCTTCCTGCCGTCGCTGTCGTTCGCCGATCTGGGCGCCGTGCTGGGTGCGTTCGTGTTGTTCTTCGCAGCCGGCGTGATCGCGTTTTCGGGATTGCTGTTGCTGCCGGTGCTGGTGATCGCAACCTGGGTGCGCGCCTCGGTGTTCCTTCCGCCGCCGGGGAGCCTGCCGTCTGTGCGTCGCGACACCGAGCAGGCTGCGTCGCCACGGAAGTCGTTGCGGTCGCCGCGAATGGGGGTCTCGCGCGAACCGATGTCGGCGGCGCGTCGCCGCGTGCTCGGCGTGTCGATGCGGCCCGGGTCGTTCCTGTCGTTCCTGACGGCCGCGATCGTGGCGCTGGCGATCTACGTTGGCCTCGTATTCGCCGCGATGTACTGGAAGCTGACTTCGCTGACGAATGTCTATGCCGTGCTTTTCGCCATGTCGTCCGGATTGCTCTTGTGGCTGTTCTTCCTGATCGATAGTGGCTCGCAGCGGCGCAGGCTGCTGGCCCTGCGGCACCCCGCATGGCAATGGATGCTGTTGTTCACGTTGTATCTCGCGGCATGGCCGTTCCTGCTGTTTCTGTTCGCCAAGGTCGACGGTTTCAGCGGCGCTGGTCCCTGGTTCTGGGTATCTGCGATTTGCGTGCCGCTGCTGACGCCGTTTGTCCACTGGATCTGGTATATCTCGATCCGCGTTCCGATGAAACACGTGATGGTGCCGCGATTGGTGATGGTCAGCGGCTTGTTGCTTTACTCCGGCCTTCCGCTCCTGCTCGTCGACGCGACCGCCAACACGCTTGGCCTCGGGATGATGCGCCACGTCGATCTGGTCCTGACGACGCGCGGCTGCGACATCGTGCATGCGGG
>JBGAFR010000020.1:0-43203 GCA_044227145.1 Lysobacteraceae bacterium | reverse complement strand
GGCCTGATAGACTGGCGGGCCGGTCGAGGAGCGACCGGATCCCGTCCTCACTCCGGAAAGGTTTCCCCGCATGTCCTGGCTCAAGAAACTGATGCCCGCGAGCATCCGCACCGACACCAATGCCGCGCGCAAGCGCAGCGTGCCCGAAGGGCTGTGGGAGAAGTGCGACGGCTGCGGTGCGGTGCTGTATCGCCAGGAGTTGGAAGACAACCTCGAGGTCTGCCCGAAGTGCGGCTTCCACGGCGCGATCCGCGCCCGCCGTCGGCTGCATGCCTTCCTCGACGGCGGTGCCGGCGTCGAGATCGCGCCGGAACTCGGCCCGGTCGACGTCCTCAAGTTCAAGGACCAGAAGAAGTACTCCGACCGGATCAAGGCCGCGCAGAAGAACACCGGCGAGCGCGACGCGCTGATCGCGATGGAAGGCGCGCTGCGTGGTCGCCCGATGGTCGCCGCGGCGTTCGATTTCGCGTTCATGGGCGGCTCGATGGGCTCGGTGGTCGGCGAGCGCTTCGCCCGCGGCGTCGAGCGCGCGGTCGACCTGCATGCGCCGTTCGTGTGCTTCTCCGCCAGCGGCGGCGCGCGCATGCACGAGAGCCTGTTCTCGCTGATGCAGATGGCCAAGACCTCCGCCGCGCTCGGTCGCCTGCGCGCGAAGGGCCTGCCGTACATCTCGGTGATGACCAACCCGACCACCGGCGGCGTGTCCGCGTCGTTCGCGATGCTGGGCGACGTCAACATCGCCGAACCCGGCGCGCTGATCGGCTTCGCCGGCCCGCGCGTGATCGAACAGACCGTCCGCCAGACCCTGCCCGAAGGCTTCCAGCGCCCCGAGTTCCTGCTCGAACACGGCGTGCTCGACCAGATCTGCGACCGCCGCGAACTGCGCGAACGCATCGCCCACCTGGTCGCGCTGCTGATGAAGCTGCCGGAGCCGGAGGACGAGGCGGCGGAAGGCTGAACCATTTGCGCGGCTTCCGCATCGTTGCCTGGTCGCTGTTGCTCGCGGCGATCACGGCTGCGTCCCTGTTGCTGTTCCGGCGAGGCGAGCACGTTGGCAGCTCTCCGCAGGCAGCGGTACGCGTCGCGACTGATGCCGAGCAGGAGGCGATGCTGGCCGCGTTGCTGGACCACCGTCCCGACCTGTTTCCGGGAAGGCCGCTCCCGCCGCCGGAACCCGGCGATCCGCCGCGCGGCGAACGTCCCGCAAGCCCGCTCGTGGTGTCCGGCAAGACCTTGGCGCTTTGCCTTGGGGGAAGGCGCGGTGTCGCCGACGACACATGCGATCCGACCGGTGCCTTGTACGTGCCCGTGTCGCCGGCCATGCTCGACAAGATGCCCGGGTGGCCGGACAAATCCACGCTGGACGGATTGCTGGCGGCCAATCGTCATGCCGGGAGTTTTCCGCTGCCGAGGCACTTCCGCATCGTCCCGGATTCTGATGGTGAAGCGGGCAGGCTCCTGAGTGCGGGCTGGTGGCCCGCGTTCTACGCCCGTTATCCGGATTCGGCCGGCACCCTGGCCGTCAGTCGAGGCGTCATCGAACCGGACGGCCTGCATGGATGGCTCTATGCGGCGACGACATGCGGGGGCACCTGCGGCAAGGGTTACCTGCTCTCGCTGTCCTCCGTCGCACACGGCCGCTGGCAGGTCGATCGTGCGTTCATGGTCTGGATCAGCTGAACCACGCCCCGCACGGGTACCCACGAACCTTGCAACAAGAGACGAGCATGACAAGAAAGTATTTCGGCACCGACGGCATCCGCGGACGCGTGGGCGAGGGCCCGATCTCGGCGGACTTCGTGCTGCGGCTCGGCAACGCCTACGGGCACGCACTGCGCGAAGCGGGCATGCGCCCGGATGCGCGCGCCGGCGGGCAGTGGCGCAAGCCGCTGGTGGTGATCGGCAAGGACACGCGCATCTCCAACTACATGTTCGAGGCGGCGCTGGAGGCGGGGCTGGTCGCGGCCGGCGTCGACGTGCAGCTGATGGGGCCGATGCCCACACCGGCGGTGTCGCACCTCACGCGCTCGCTGGGCGCCGACGGCGGCATCGTCATCAGCGCCTCGCACAACCCGCACTACGACAACGGCATCAAATTCTTCTCGGCCGAGGGCGAGAAGCTCGACGACGCCACCGAACTGGCGATCGAGGCCGCGCTCGACAAGCCGTTCTCCACCGTGCCCTCCGACCAGCTCGGCAAGGCCGTGCGCACCCGCGACGCGATCGGCCGCTATGTCGAGGCCTGCAAGGGCTCGGTGCCGCGGCGGTTCGATCTCGGCGGCATGCGCATCGTGGTCGACTGCGCCCACGGCGCGACCTACCAGGTCGGCCCGCTGGTGCTGCGCGAGATGGGCGCCCGGGTCGAGGCCATCGGTATCGATCCGAACGGCCTGAACATCAACGACGGCGTGGGTTCGACCCATCCGGAACAGCTGGTCGCCCGTGTCCGCGAGACCGGCGCCGACCTCGGCATCGCCTTCGACGGCGACGGCGACCGGGTGCTGTTCGTCGACGGCACCGGCGCGGTGCGCGACGGCGACGACCTGCTGTACGTGCTCGCCACCGACTGGAAGGACGGCGGCCGCCTGCGCGGCCCGGTGGTCGGCACGCTGATGACCAACTACGGCCTGGAGCGCGCCTTCGCCGAGCGCGGCATCGAATTCCTGCGCACGAAGGTGGGCGACCGCTATGTGCACCAGGCGCTGCTGGAGCGCCAGGGCATCCTCGGTGGCGAGACCTCGGGCCACCTGCTGTGCCTGGATCGGGTGAGTTCCGGCGACGGCATCGTCAGTGCGCTGCAGGTGCTGGAGGTGCTGCGTCGCCGCGGGTTGAGCCTGCAGCAGCTGCTGGCCGGGTTCGGCAAGGTCCCGCAGAAGACGGTGAACGTGAAGGTCGCCGCCGGCAGCCGCCCGGCCGAGGCCGACAGCGTCAAGGCCGCGCTGGCCGCCGCGCAGTCCGCGGTGCAGGGCAGGGGACGCGCGTTCCTGCGGCCGTCCGGCACCGAGCCTGTGGTCCGGGTGACGGTCGAGGCCGACGACGCCGGCCTGATGCAGGCCACCCTCGACCGTCTGGCCGAGGCGGTCCGCGCCGCGGCTTGATCCGGCTCAAGGTGAACGAGGGGCCGGTTGCGGAGACTGCCGGCCTCGCCACCGCGCGGCCTGCCGTCGGGCGATAATCCCGTTCCATACGACATGCATGACGCATCCAGAGGACGATTCCACGCCATGAGCGACCAGCCCTACATCCCGACCCTCGACATCCGCCGCTACGACACCGATCGCGATGCTTTCGTCGCCGAACTCGGCGCCGCCTATCGCGAGTGGGGCTTCGCGGGCATCCGCGGCCACGGCATCCCGCAGGACATCATCGACGGCGCCTACGACGCCTTCGTGAAGTTCTTCGCCCTGCCCGAAGACGTCAAGAAGCGGTACCACGTCCCCGGCGGCGGCGGCGCCCGCGGCTACACGCCGTTCGGCGTCGAGACCGCCAAGGATTCCAAGCATTTCGACCTCAAGGAGTTCTGGCACGTCGGCCGCGAGCACCGCGACCCGAAATACGCCGGCGTGATGCCCGCGAACGTGTGGCCGACCGAAGTGCCGGAGTTCCGCGAGCGTGCGCTGGCCCTGTACGGCGCGCTCGACGATCTAGGTTCGCGGATGCTGTCCGCCCTCGCGCTTGGCCTGGGCCTGGACGAGGGTTATTTCGCCGACAAGACCGACAACGGCAACTCGATCCTGCGCCCGATCCACTACCCGCCGATCACCACCGACGACGTGCCGAACGTCCGCGCCGGCGCGCACGAGGACATCAACCTCATCACCCTGCTGGTCGGCGCCAGCGCCGAAGGCCTGCAGGTGCTCTCGCGCAAGGGCGAGTGGGTGCCGTACACCGCCGCTGCCGACACCATCGTGGTCAACATCGGCGACATGCTGCAGCGCCTGACCAACCATGTCCTGCCGTCGACCACGCACCGGGTGGTCAACCCGCCGGGCGACAAGGCCCGCCAGCCGCGTTACTCGACGCCTTTCTTCCTGCACCCGAACCCGGACTTCGTGATCGACGTGCTGCCGAACTGCATCAGCGCCGACAATCCGAGCCGCTATCCCGAGGCGATCACCGCGCAGGGCTATCTCGAAGAGCGTCTGCGCGAGATCAAGCTGATCTGATCGTCCCGGCGACCGGGCGACGAAACGCGAAGGGCCGGCAGTGATGCCGGCCCTTCTTCGTTGCAGCGGGGGTTCACCTTGTCATCCCGAATCCCGCGCAGCGGGTGAGGGATCTGCTTTGCTGATGAGAGGAAGCAGCAGATCCCTCGCATTCGCTCGGGATGACATGAGAAAGGCCGTCAGCGTCGGTACCGGCGCCGTTCCGCCACGCTCAGCTCGCCATCCAGAAGAACACCGCCGCCATGCGTTTGGTCTCCAGCGTGTCGCCGCAGTAGCGGGTGGCGCTGTGGATCAGGTTGCTGTGGTACAGCAGCATGCTGTTGTAGCGATACGGCACGACCAGGTCCTCGACGAACGAATCCGGCGGCACGAAGCGCGTGCCCAGGGCCTCGACGAGGTTGGCGTGCGGCGGCGGCGCGATGTTGCCGCCGCGCTGGCCCATCGGCAGGCGCTGCCGGTAGAAGGCGGTGCCGCAGTCGGCGGGCACGTTGGGGTTGAGGTACAGCACCGCGGCGAACTTGCACATCTTGCGCGAGTCGGTATGCGGCCGCGGCTCGCATTCGTCGCGGCCCACCACCTGGATGCAGTTGTGGTTGAGCCGCGCGTTGTCGTCGCCGGTCTCGCCGATCCACAGCTTCTTCATGCCGGTGGCTTGCTTGACCTTGGCTTCGACGATCGCCAGTTCCTCCGGCTGCAGGCCCGGGATCACCCGCAGGCCAGGCCAGCTTTCCGGCTTGTACGGGTAGCCTTCGATCCAGTCGGTGCGCTGCAGGGTGCGCGTGCGCACGGCGTCGGGGTCGGGCAGGACGTCCTCGATCAGCCAGTAGTCGCGACCCGGCGTGGGCTTGCGATAGGGCAGGACGCGCATGCGGGGAGGCTGGGGCGGGAGGCGTGCATTCATGGCCGGCGACTGTACCCGAACCGCGGCACAGGGCGTTGATCGACCTCAAGTCGGCCGGTTTCAGTCGGCGTCGCGGAATTCCTTGCTGCGGCTGCCCACCAGCGCCCGGGCGACGGAGTCCGGCAGGTATTTCGACGCCGCGGCGATCGCCCGGTTGGCGCCGCCGGTGACCAGCCGAGTACGTCCCGCTTCGACCGCGTCGATACCCTGGCGGGCGACGGTGTCGGCATCCAGCCACAGCCAGCCCGGCAGCTTCGACACCCGTTCGCGCATGCCGTTCACGTCGTGGAACTCGGTGTAGGTGAAGCCCGGGCACAGCGCGCAGACGTGCACGCCGCGGTCCGCGACCTCCAGCGCCAGGCATTCGGAGAACCGGATGACGAAGCTCTTGGCCGCGCCATACAGGGTATGCCCGGCCGACGCCGGCACCAGCCCGGCCAGCGAGGCGACATTGAGGATGCGGCCGTGGCCCGCGGCCTCCATGGCCGGCAGGAAACGATGGGTCAGCTCGCAGACCGAGGTCACCAGTACCTGCAGGAAGTCGGCATGGGTTTTCCAGTCGACCGACAGGTAGCGGCCCGGGACACCGTAGCCGGCGTTGTTCACGAGGTGCGCGACGTGGAGGCCGAGGTCGAGGATCGCCGCCTGCAGCGCCGCCGGGGCCGCGGGATCGGCGAGATCGGCGGCGATCACCGTCACTTCGACTTTGCCCCGCAGTTCCGCGGCCAGCGCTTCCAGTCGGTCGGTCCGGCGCGCGGTGAGGATCAGCGGCACGCCGCGACGCGCGTATTCGCGGGCGATCGCGGCGCCGATGCCGCTGGACGCGCCAGTGATCAGGGCGTGGCCCCGGGGATCGGCCTGCATGCGTGGAGCTCCTTGGGGTGCGGCCGCACAGCTTAGCCGGGAGGACGTGGCAGGGGGATCGGCTATCCTGTCGCCCCCTGTCCTGGAGTGCGTCATGCGCCGCAAGATCGTCGCCGGCAACTGGAAACTGCACGGGACCCGTGCCTTCGCCGCCGACCTGGTCGGCGCCATCGCCGCCGAGGTGAAGGGGCGCCACGGTCCGCCGGACGTGGTCGTGCTGCCGCCGCTGCCCTACCTGGGCGGGCTGATCGCGGGCTTTCCGGCCAGCGGCATCGAATTCGGCGCCCAGGACGTCAGCGCGAACGAGAAGGGCGCCTACACCGGCGAGGTCTCGGCCGCGATGCTGGTCGACATCGGCGCCCGCTACGGGCTGGTCGGCCATTCCGAGCGCCGCCAGTACCACGCCGAGACCGATGCCCTGGTCGCCCGCAAGTTCCTGGCCGCCAAACACGCCGGGCTGGTGCCGATCCTGTGTGTCGGCGAGTCCCTGCACGAGCGCGAGGCGGGGCAGACCGAGTACCGGATCGAGGCCCAGCTGTCGGCCGTGTTCGAACTTTGCGGCCCGCAGGCGCTCCAAGGGGCGGTGGTCGCGTACGAACCGGTCTGGGCGATCGGTACCGGCAAGACCGCCACCCCGGCCCAGGCCCAGGCGGTCCACGCCTTCATCCGTGGCGAGGCCGCGGCCCGCGATGCTACAATCGCCGGCTCGCTGTCCATCCTGTACGGGGGCAGCTGCAAGCCGGACAACGCGGCCGAGCTGTTCGCGCAGCCGGACGTGGATGGCGGACTGATCGGCGGCGCCTCGCTGGTGGCGGCCGATTTCCTCGCCATCGTCGCGGCCGCCCGGGCCTGATCGCCGCGCGCGTCCCCGGTCGGACGCACGGCCCGACGACCTCATTCGATAGGCACCTTCCGCATGATGCTGTTCCTCAATGTGATGTACGTGCTGATCGCGATCGCCATGATCGCGCTCATCCTCCTCCAGCGTGGCGCCGGTGCGCAGGCCGGTTCCGGCTTCGGCGGCGGCGCTTCGTCGACCGTCTTCGGCGCCCGCGGCGCGGCCAGTTTCCTGACCAAGAGCACGCGCTGGCTGGCGATCGCCTTCTTCGGCATCAGCCTCTACATGGCCTGGTACGCCTCGCACGGCGGCAAGCCGAAGGCCGGCAACGAGCAGGATCTCGGTGTGGTGTCGTCCTCCGTGGCGCCGAAGCCGGCGACCCTGCCCACCGCACCCGCCCAGCCGGCACCCGCGCTGCCGACGGCTCCGGCGCAGTCCGCGCCCGCCGCGCCGATGCCGGCGGTTCCGGTGCCGTCGACCCAACCCGCCGCGCCCGCGCCGGAAAAGCCGGCGCAGCAGGGCGGCTGAAGTTTCCCGGGCGCGCAGCCCGCGCCCCGAGATCGCGACGCATCGCGGGCCGAGCGTCGCAGTCCACCCCGCGAATCCGCATCGTCGAGGTTCGCGACGCAACAAAAAGGTGCGACTTTCCTTTCGCATCCTTTACAATAGTCCGGCTTCGCGTCCCGCTCGGCGCGGAGCCGCGGATTTGCCCAGGTGGCGGAATTGGTAGACGCACTACCTTGAGGTGGTAGCGACTTAGGTCGTGGGGGTTCGAGTCCCCCCTTGGGCACCACATCTTCGCGGCGGCACGCAGGCGCATCGTCCCGTCCGGGGCGCGTCCCGCGGACGGGCGCCCCCGCAACTCCCAACGCCGAGAGAACACACGCGTGCTGGCCGAATATCTGCCGACCCTGCTGTTTCTGATCGTTGCCGCCGGTATCGGCATCGCCCTCATCGTCATCGGCAACGTCCTCGGCCCCAAGCGGCCCGACGCCGAGAAGCTCTCGCCCTACGAGTGCGGCTTCAATGCCTTCGAGGACGCGCGCATGCGGTTCGACGTGCGCTACTACCTCATCGCCATCCTCTTCATAGTCTTCGACCTGGAAATCGCCTTCGTCTATCCGTGGGCGCTGGTGTTCCGCGACCTCGGCGTGCTCGGCCTGGTCGAGATGGGCGTGTTCCTCGGGCTGTTGCTCATCGGTTTCATCTACGTGTGGAAGAAGGGAGCCCTGGAATGGGAGTGATCCAGACCGTCCAGAAGATCGCGGACTTCGCGAACAACCCGATCCCGGAAGGGCGGGTCGACGACATCCTGCGCCCCGAGAGCCTGCTCGCCACCGAAGGCAATCCGTTGCTGGAGAATGGCTTCGTCACCACCAGCATGGACGTGCTGTGGAACTGGGCGCGCACCGGCTCGATGTGGCCGATGACGTTCGGCCTGGCCTGCTGCGCGGTCGAGATGATGCACGCTGGTGCCGCGCGCCTCGACCTCGACCGCTACGGCGTGGTGTTCCGCCCGTCGCCGCGCCAGTCGGACGTGATGATCGTCGCCGGCACGCTGGTCAACAAGATGGCCCCCGCGCTGCGCAAGGTCTACGACCAGATGCCCAACCCGAAGTGGGTGATCTCGATGGGCAGCTGCGCCAACGGCGGCGGCTACTACCACTATTCCTATTCGGTCGTGCGCGGCTGCGATCGCGTGGTGCCGGTCGACGTCTACGTGCCGGGCTGCCCGCCGACGGCCGAGGCGCTGGTCTACGGCATCCTGCAACTGCAGAAGAAGATCCGCCGCGGCACCAATTTCGGCGACAACAAGCAGGGCGTGTACTGAGATGCGCGAGACTTCCCAGGCTTTCGCCGAGCGTCTGCGCGCGCGCTTCCCGGGCGCGACCGTCGAGGTCGCCGAGCCGCGCGGCGAGGTCGGCATCGTGTTCGCCGCCGCCGAGTGGCACGACGGCTGCCGCGTGATCCGTGACGAGTTCGGTTTCGAATCGCTGATCGACGTCTGCGGGCTCGACCTGCTCGGCTACGGCAGCGACGAGTGGGACACCGACGTGTCCTCCGAAGGCTTCAGCCGCGGCGTCGAAGGCCGCAACGTCGGCCGTTTCAGCTACGGCGAAGCGCCGAGCCGCCAGGTCGCGCAGCCGGAGGCCGAGGCGTCGATGCCGGCGCCCGCGCGCCGCTTCGCCGCGGTCGCGCAGCTGCTGTCGGTGCAGCACAATCAGCGCCTGCGGGTGAAGGTGCTGGCCGAGAATGACGACCTGCCGGTCGTGGCGTCGCTGACCGACCTGTGGCCGATCGCCAACTGGTTCGAGCGCGAGGCGTTCGACCTGTTCGGCATCGTGTTCGAGGGCCACCCGGACCTGCGTCGCATCCTCACCGACTACGGCTTCGTCGGGCATCCGTTCCGCAAGGACTTCCCGCTGATCGGCAATGTCGAAGTGCGCTACGACGAAGAGAAGAAGCGCGTCGTGTACGAGCCCGTCACTTCGGTGGAGCCGCGCGTCGGCGTGCCGCGCGTGATCCGCGACGACGCCCGTTACGCCACCGCCGCCGGCGAACAGATGGCGCGCAAGGCGGGGAACTGATCATGAGCACCGCGCACCAGGCCCACGAGGCCTTCGCCAGCAATCCTGCCGAGGTGAAGCAGGAGATCCGCAACTACACGCTGAACTTCGGCCCGCAGCATCCGGCCGCGCACGGCGTGCTCCGCCTCATCCTCGAGATGGACGGCGAGATCGTGCAGCGCGCCGATCCGCACGTCGGCCTGCTGCATCGCGGCACCGAGAAGCTGGCCGAGTCCAAGCCGTTCAATCAGTCGATCGGCTACATGGATCGCCTGGACTACGTGTCGATGATGTGCAACGAGCACGCCTACGTGCGCGCGATCGAGACCCTGATGGGGATCGAGGCGCCGGAGCGCGCGCAGTGGATCCGCACGATGTTCGACGAGATCACGCGCATCCTGAACCACCTGATGTGGATCGGTTCGAACGCGCTCGACCTGGGCGCGATGGCGGTGTTCCTCTATGCGTTCCGCGAACGCGAAGAGCTGATGGACGTCTACGAGGCGGTGTCCGGCGCGCGCATGCACGCGGCCTACTACCGTCCGGGCGGCGTCTATCGCGACCTGCCGGAGAAGATGCCGCAGTACCGCGAATCGCCGTGGCGCAAGGGCGGCAAGCTCAAGCGTTTCAACGAATGGCGCGAAGGCTCGATGCTCGATTACCTCGATGCCTTCACCGACGATTTCCCGAAGCGCGTCGACGAATACGAGACGCTGCTCACCGACAACCGCATCTGGAAGCAGCGCACCGTCGGTATCGGCGTGATCCCGCCGGAGCAGGCGCTGGCGTGGGGCATGACCGGCCCGATGATCCGCGGTTCGGGTATCGCCTGGGACCTACGCAAGAAGCAGCCCTACGCGAAGTACGCCGAAGTCGATTTCGACATCCCGGTCGGCGTCAACGGCGACTGCTACGACCGCTATCTGGTGCGCGTGGCCGAGATGCGCGAGTCGAACCGCATCATCAAGCAGTGCGTGAAGTGGCTGCGCGCGAACCCCGGCCCGGTAATGCTGGACAACTACAAGGTGGCGCCGCCCAAGCGCGAGTCCATGAAGGACGACATGGAAGCGCTGATCCACCACTTCAAGCTGTTCAGCGAAGGCTACTGCGTGCCGGCCGGCGAAACCTACAGCGCGGTCGAGGCGCCGAAGGGCGAGTTCGGCTGCTACCTGGTTTCCGATGGCGCGAACAAGCCCTTCCGTGTGCACCTGCGCGCGCCGGGCTTCGCGCACCTGTCGTCGATGGACGCGATCGTGAAGGGCCACATGCTGGCCGACGTGGTCGCGATGATCGGCACCTACGACATCGTGTTCGGCGAAATCGATCGCTGAGGACGGACACAGAATGAAAGCGACTGGAAATTTCGAAGCCTGCCGCAACGTCGACCCGATGGTCGCGTTGACCGACAAGACGCGGGCCCACATCGACCACTGGCTGGCCAAGTTCCCGCCCGACCGCAAGCGCTCGGCCGTGCTGCAGGGCCTGCATGCGGCGCAGGAACAGAACGGCGGCTGGCTGAGCGACGAACTCATCGCCGCGGTCGCGAAGTATCTCGACCTGCCGCCGGTGTGGGCGTACGAGGTCGCGACCTTCTACTCGATGTTCGAGACCGAGCCGGTCGGCCGCAACAACGTCGCGTTCTGCACCAACATCAGCTGCTGGCTCAACGGCGCCGAGGAACTGGTCGCGCATGCCGAGAAGAAGCTCGGCTGCAAGCTGGGCGAATCCTCCGCCGACGGCCGCATCTTCCTCAAGCGCGAGGAAGAATGCCTCGCCGCCTGCTGCGGCGCGCCGATGATGGTCATCAACGGTCACTACCACGAGAAGCTCACGCCCGAGAAGGTGGACGAGCTGCTCGACGGTCTGAAATAAGGCGGTCGACGAGATGGCACACCACGGCTCCAATGAGCACGGCCCCCACGCCACCGGTCCCGTCGGCCCCGCGCCGCAGGAGCACCAGGTCGTCTACACCACGCTGCATTTCGACAAGCCGTGGTCGTACGAGAACTATCTGAAGACCGGCGGCTACAGCGCGCTGCGCAAGATCCTCGAAGAGAAGATCCCGCCGGAACAGGTCGTCGAGATGGTGAAGGCCTCGGGCCTGCGCGGTCGCGGCGGCGCAGGCTTCCCGACCGGCCTGAAGTGGAGCTTCATGCCCAAGGGCGCCGGCATGCAGAAGTACATCCTCTGTAATTCCGACGAATCCGAGCCCGGCACCTGCAAGGACCGCGACATCCTGCGCTTCAACCCGCATGCGGTGGTCGAGGGCATGGCGATCGCCTGCTACGCCACCGGTTCGACGGTCGCCTACAACTACCTGCGTGGCGAGTTCCACCACGAGCCGTTCGAGCATCTGGAAGAAGCCACCGCCGAGGCCTACCAGCACGGCTGGCTGGGCAAGAACGTGCTCGGCAGCGGTGTCGACATCGACATCCACAACGCATTGGGTGCCGGTGCCTACATCTGCGGCGAAGAAACCGCGCTGATGGAGTCGCTGGAAGGCAAGAAGGGCCAGCCGCGCTTCAAGCCGCCGTTCCCGGCGAACTTCGGCCTGTACGGCAAGCCGACCACGATCAACAACACCGAGACCTACGCGTCCGTGCCGGCGATCATCCGCAACGGCGCGGAGTGGTTCCTCAACCTCGGCAAGCCGAACAACGGCGGCCCGAAGGTGTTCTCGGTGTCCGGCCACGTCAACAAGCCGGGCAACTACGAGATCCGCCTCGGCACCTCGTTCGCCGACCTGCTGGCGATGGCCGGTGGCGTGCGCAACGACCACAAGCTCAAGGCGGTGATCCCGGGTGGTTCGTCGATGCCGGTGCTGCCGGGCGAGACGATGCTCGGCCTCACGATGGACTACGACAGCATCCAGAAGGCCGGTTCGGGCCTCGGCTCGGGCGCGGTGATCGTGATGGACGAGACCGCCTGCATGGTGCGGGCCTGCCAGCGCATTGCGCGCTTCTACTTCAAGGAAAGCTGCGGCCAGTGCACGCCGTGTCGCGAAGGCACGGGCTGGATGTACCGCATGCTGACCCGCATTGTCGAGAAGCAGGCGACGATGGACGACCTCAACATGCTCAAGGCCGCGGCCGGGCAGATCGAAGGCCACACCATCTGTGCGTTCGGCGAAGCCGCCGCGTGGCCGGTGCAGGGCTTCCTGCGTCATTTCTGGAACGAATTCGAATACGCGATCGTGAACAAGCGTTTCCTGGTCGATGACCAGCGCGCCGGCACCGTCGTCGCCGAGGTGGCCGCATGAGCACCGAGACCGCGACTCCCGCCGTGCCGGTCGTGCCCGAAGGGCATGTCGCCATCGAGATCGACGGCCGCGCCCTGTTCGCGCCGAAGGGCTCGATGATCATCCAGGCCGCCGACAAGGCCGGCATCCCGATCCCGCGCTTCTGCTACCACGAGAAGCTGCCGATCGCCGCGAACTGCCGCATGTGCCTGGTCGACGCCGAAATGGGCGGTCGCCCCATGCCCAAGCCGCAGCCGGCCTGCGCCACGCCCGTGGCCGACGGCATGAAGATCTTCACGCGCAACGAAAAGGCGCTGAAGGCACAGCGGAACGTCATGGAGTTCCTGCTGATCAACCATCCGCTCGACTGCCCGATCTGCGATCAGGGCGGCGAGTGCGAACTGCAGGACCTGTCGCTGGGCTACGGCCGCTCGGTCAGTCGCTTCGCCGAACGCAAGCGCGTGGTGGCCGACGAGGACATGGGCCCGCTGGTCGCCACCGAGATGACCCGCTGCATCCAGTGCACGCGCTGTGTGCGCTTCACCGCGGACGTCGCCGGCACCTACGAACTGGGCGGCATGCAGCGCGGCGAGAACCTGCAGATCGGCACCTATGACGGCAAGCCGCTGACGACCGAACTCTCCGGCAACGTCATCGACGTCTGTCCGGTCGGCGCGCTGACCAACAAGGTGTTCCGCTTCCGCGCCCGTCCGTGGGAACTCGTGGCCCGCGAATCGCTCGGTTACCACGACGCGCTGGGCAGCAACCTGTTCCTGCACGTGCGCCGCGGCGACGTGCTGCGCACCGTGCCGCGCGACAACGAAGCGGTCAACGAATGCTGGCTGTCGGACCGCGACCGCTATTCGCACCAGGGCCTCTACGCCGACGATCGCGCGAAGAAGCCGATGATCCGGGTGGGCGAGGGCGGTGAACCCGACGCCTTCCGCGAAGCGAGCTGGGACGAGGCGCTGGCGAAGGCCGCCGAGATCCTGTCCGCGCACCGCGGCGACGACCTCGGCGTGCTCGTGCATCCGTCGACCTCGAACGAGGAAGGCGCGCTGCTCGTGCGTCTTGCCGACGCGCTGGGCACCGGCAACGTCGACCATCGCATCGCGCAGCACGACCTGTCCGACGGTGCGGTCGCCGAATCTTTCGGCATGGCCGTGGCCGATCTGGAAGCCGCCGACGCCATCGTGCTGGTCGGCACCAACCTGCGCCACGAAGTCCCGCTGCTGCACCAGCGCCTGCGCAAGGCGGCCAAGCGCGGCGCGAAGATCCACGTGGTCAATCCCGTCGACTTCGACTTCGCGTTCGCGATCGCCTCGAAGACGATCGTGCCGCCGTCGCAGCTGGCCTCGGCGCTGTCGGGCCTGAAGCTCGAAGGCGCGACCCGTGCCGCGGTGATCGTCGGTGCGGTCGCGGAAACTTCCGCGCATGCCGCCGCGATCCGCAAGGCCGCCGCCGCGTTCGCCGCTGCGCACAATGCCGCGGTCTGCCGCATCCCGCAGGGCGCGAACGCGCTCGGCCTCGCGCGCATGGGCGTGCTGCCGACCGCGCGCGACGCGCAGGCGATGCTCTCCGAGGCGCGCAAGGCCTATGTGATCTACGGCATCGAGCCGGGCCTCGATTTCGCCCATCAGGCCCGCGCGTTGAAGGCGCTGGGCGCGGCGAAGGTCGTGGCCTTCAGCCAGTACGCCTGCCGCTCGACCCGCAACGTCGCCGACGTGATCCTGCCGATCGGCGCCCTGCCGGAAATCGAGGCTACGCTGACCAACCTCGCCGGCACCGACCAGCGCACCGTCGCCGGCGGCAAGCTGCCGGGCGAGGCGCGTCCGGGCTGGCGCGTGCTGCGTGCCCTCGGCGGCGCGCTCGGTGCGAACGGCTTCGCCTTCGCCGATCTCGCCGACGCCGGCCTCGCGCCGCGCAACGCGCAGGTCGCCGCTTCGCCCGCACAGGCACAGGCAGGCGAAGGCCTCGAACTCGCGGTGTCGCAGGCCATCTACCGCGTCGACGCCACCGTGCGTCGTGCCCCGGCGCTGCAGTCGCATCCGCTGAATGCGGGGCCGCGCGTCGTGTTGCACTCGGCCGATGCCGCTGCGGCGGGCGTGTCGGAAGGTGCGATGGCGAAGCTCGACAATGGCGTCGGCACCGCGACGCTGCAGGTCGTGGTCGACGACCGCGTGGCGCAAGGCGCGGCGTGGGTCGAAGCGGGCTACGGCCCGACGGCGGCGCTCGGCGCCGGCCGCGTGCGCGTGACGGGGGTGGTCTGATGGAGATGCTGTTCGACCCGCTGCGCGACTGGCTGCTGGCGCTCGGTCCGACGGTCGGCCCGCTGCTGTGGATCCTGCTGAAGATCCTGTCGGTGGCCATGCCGGTGATCATCTCGGTCGCGTTCTACGTGGTCTGGGAGCGCAAGCTGATCGGCTGGATGCACGTGCGCCATGGGCCGATGTACGTCGGCTGGGGCATCCTCCAGGCCTTCGCGGACGTGTTCAAGCTGCTGTTCAAGGAAGTGCTGCAGCCGTCCAGCGCGAACAAGCCGCTGTACATCCTCGCGCCGATGATCGCGCTGGTGCCGGCGTTCGCGGCATGGGCGGTGGTACCGTTCGACGCGAAGGTCGTGCTGTCGAACGCCAACGCCGGCCTGCTGTACCTGCTGGCGATGACCTCGCTGGGCGTGTACGGCATCATCCTCGCCGGCTGGGCCTCCAACTCGAAGTACGCCTTCCTCGGGGCGATGCGTTCCGCCGCGCAGGTGGTGTCGTACGAGATCGCGATGGGCTTCGCGCTGGTCGGCGTGCTGATGGCCGCCGGCAGCCTGAACCTGACCGACATCGTCACCGCGCAGGCGGGCAACGCCGGTCCGTTCGAGTGGTTCTGGTTCCCGCTGCTGCCGCTGTTCGTCGTGTACTTCATCTCCGGCGTGGCCGAAACCAACCGTGCGCCGTTCGACGTGGTCGAGGGCGAGTCGGAAATCGTCGCCGGCCACATGGTCGAGTATTCGGGTTCGCAGTTCTCGCTGTTCTTCCTCGCCGAATACGCGAACATGATCCTGGTCAGCTTCCTGACCGCGCTGTTCTTCCTCGGCGGTTGGCTCAGCCCGCTGCAGGGCTGGATCACCGCCGACGTGTCGCCGTGGGTCGACTGGATCTGGAAGGGCGGCTGGCCGTGGCTGCTGGTGAAGGTGTTCCTCTTCGCCAGCGCCTTCATCTGGTTCCGCGCCTCGTTCCCGCGCTACCGCTACGACCAGATCATGCGCCTGGGCTGGAAGGTCTTCATCCCGGTCACCCTTGCGTGGATCTGCGTGACCGCGCTGATGGTGTACTTCAAGGTCTTCGAGGCGGGGCAGTGATGAGCAAGGTCGTTTCCTACTTCAAGAGCCTGATGCTGCTGGAACTGTTCCAGGGCATGGGCCTGACCCTGAAATACCTGTTCCGTCCGAAGTACACGCTGATGTACCCGATGGAAAAGACGCCGCAGTCGCCGCGTTTCCGCGGCCTGCACGCGCTGCGCCGCTATCCGAACGGGGAAGAGCGCTGCATCGCCTGCAAGCTGTGCGAGGCGGTCTGCCCGGCGTTGGCGATCACCATCGATTCGGAACCGCGCGAGGACGGCACCCGCCGCACCACGCGCTACGACATCGACCTGTTCAAGTGCATTTTCTGCGGGTTCTGCGAGGAGTCCTGTCCCGTGGACTCGATCGTGGAGACCCACATCCACGAGTACCACTTCGAGCAGCGCGGCGAGAACATCCTGACCAAGCCCAAGCTGCTGGCCCTCGGCGATCGGCTGGAGAAGGAAATCGCCGAACGCCGCGCCGCCGACGCCGGCTACCGCTGAGCATGACTTCCTGAGGACCGCCGTGGACTTCGCAACGCTCGCCTTCCTGATCTTCGCCGCCGTCGCCGTGGTTTCGGCCGGTGCCGTGATCACCGTGCGCAATCCGGTGCATGCCGCGCTGTGCCTGGTGCTGACCTTCTTCACCGTCGCCTGCACCTGGATCCTCGCCGGCGCCGAATTCCTCGGCGTGGCGCTGGTCCTGGTCTACGTCGGCGCGGTGATGGTGCTGTTCTTGTTCGTGGTGATGATGCTCGACGTGGACATCGCGCCGCTGCGCGAGGGTTTCGTGCGCTATCTGCCACTGGGCCTGCTGGTGTCGGTGGTGATGCTGATCGAGATGCTCACCCTGATCGGCGTGAAGGCGCAGCTCGCCGCCGGTTTCGGCCGGGATCCGGCAGAGGCCGAAGGCTTGTCGAATACGCAGTGGCTCGCGAAGACGCTGTTCAGCGAATTCATGCTGCCGTTCGAGACCGCGGCGGTGATCCTGACCATTGCCGTGATCGCCGCGGTGATGCTGACGCTTCGCCGCCGCGACGGCGTGAAGCACCAGAACCCGGCGGAGCAGTCGCGCGTCCGCGCGCAGGACCGCATCCGCATGGTGAAAATGGACGCCGAGCGACCCGCCGCCCCGGACGTCGTCGCGACCGAAGAGGTGAAATCGTGATCGGACCGCTCGCCCTCGGGCATTACCTGGCGCTCGGCGCTGCGCTGTTCTGCATCAGCGTCGCCGGCATCTTCCTGAACCGGAAGAACGTGATCATCCTGCTGATGTCGATCGAGTTGATGCTGCTCAGCGTCAACATCAACTTCGTGGCGTTCTCGCGCCACCTCGGCGATGCGGCGGGACAGATCTTCGTGTTCTTCATCCTGACCGTCGCCGCCGCCGAGGCCGCGATCGGTCTGGCGATCCTGGTCACGCTCTTCCGCAACCGGCGGACGATCAACGTGACCGAAATCGATTCTCTCAAGGGCTGACGGCGCACCGGCATGGACTACGCGATCTCCAAATCCGTCCTCGTCGCCATCGTGCTCGCGCCGCTGTTCGGCGCGATCCTGGCGGGTCTGTTCGGCCGCCGCATCGGCCGCGCAGGGGCGCACACCGTCACCATCCTCGGCGTCGCCACGGCGTGCGCCCTGTCGATGTACACGCTCTGGCAACTGCTGCAGGGCGCGGCGCCGTTCAACGAGAACGTCTACACCTTCTTCCAGGTCGCCGGTTACGACGCCCACGTCGGCTTCATGATCGACAAGCTGACCGCGATGATGATGGTCGTGGTCACCTTCGTCTCGCTGCTGGTCCACGTCTACACCATCGGCTACATGGCCGAAGACCCGGGCTACCAGCGCTTCTTCAGCTACATCAGCCTGTTCACCTTCTCCATGCTGATGCTGGTGATGGGCAACAACTTCCTGCAGCTGTTCTTCGGCTGGGAAGCGGTGGGCCTGGTGTCGTACCTGCTGATCGGCTTCTGGTTCAAGCGGCCGAGCGCGATCTTCGCCAACCTGAAGGCGTTCCTGGTCAACCGCGTCGGCGACTTCGGCTTCCTGCTCGGCATCGCCGCGGTGCTGTACTGGTTCGGCACGCTCGACTACGCGACCGTGTTCGCCAACGCCTCCAGCACGATCGGCGGTGGCCAGACGGTCGCGATCTTCGCCGGCCACGAGTGGTCGGTCGCGACGCTGATCTGCATCTGCCTGTTCATCGGCGCCATGGGAAAGTCGGCGCAGGTGCCGCTGCACGTGTGGCTGCCGGACTCGATGGAAGGCCCGACCCCGATCTCGGCGCTGATCCACGCCGCGACCATGGTCACCGCCGGCATCTTCATGGTCGCGCGCATGTCGCCGCTGTTCGAACTGTCGGAGACGGCGCTGAACTTCGTGCTGTTCATCGGCGCGACCACGGCGTTCTTCACCGGCCTGATCGGCATCGTCCAGAACGACATCAAGCGCGTGGTCGCGTACTCGACGCTGTCGCAGCTCGGTTACATGACCGTGGCGCTGGGCGTGTCGGCGTACTCCGCCGCGGTCTACCACCTGATGACCCATGCCTTCTTCAAGGCGCTGCTGTTCCTCGCGGCCGGCTCGGTCATCATCGGCATGCACCACGAGCAGGACATGCGCAAGATGGGTGGCCTGCGCAAGTACATGCCGATCACCTTCTGGACCAGCCTCATCGGCACGCTCGCGCTGGTCGGCACGCCGTTCTTCAGCGGCTTCTACTCGAAGGACACGATCATCGAGGCGGCGGCCGAGCATGCGCACGAGGCGCACAACTGGGTCGCCACCTACGGTTACTGGGCCGTGCTGCTCGGTGCGTTCGTGACGTCGTTCTACAGCTTCCGTCTGCTGTACCTGACGTTCTTCGGCGAGGAGCGCTTCCGCCATGCGGCCGCGCACGGCCATGATGACCACGCCCATGCCGATGCGCACCATGACGAGCATGCGCACGACGACCACGGCCATGACGACCATGGACATGACAAGCATGGTCACGGCCATGGCGCGCACGAGCCACACGAGTCGCCGTGGGTGGTCACGCTGCCGCTGGTCCTGCTGGCGATCCCGTCGATCTTCATCGGCTTCCTGACCGTCGGCCCGATGCTGTTCGGCAAGGACTGGACCGGGCATCACGAAACGCTGCCGTACTTCCTCGGCGCGATCGAGGTGCTGAAGGAACACGACGTGGTCGCCAAACTCGCCGAGGAATTCCACGGCGCGGTGGCCTTCGCGCTGCACGGCTTCCTCGCCCCGGCGTTCTGGCTGGCCTTCGCCGGCTTCGCGCTTGCGACGTTCCTGTACCTGTTCCGCACCGACCTGCCGGCCAAGCTCGCGGCGTTCCCGCCGTTCGCGCTGGCGGCCCGCGTGCTGAACAACAAATACGGCATGGACGACCTGTGGATCGGCGGCTTCGCCGGCGGCGGCGTCCTGCTCGGCAAGCTGCTGCGGCGCAACGACGAGAAGGTCATCGACGGCGTGATCGTCAACGGTAGCGCGCGCGTGGTCGACCTCGTGTCCGGGCTGCTGCGCCGCACCCAGTCCGGGTATCTCTACCACTACGCCTTCGCGATGATCCTCGGCCTGATCGCCCTGCTGGCCGTGATGATCAACTTCTGGCGCTAATCGACACGAACCGACGGATACCGAATCGCGATGCAACACTGGCCCATTCTCAGCATCCTGATCTGGCTGCCCATCGTCGGCGGCATGCTGGCGCTCGCGCTCGGCCAGGGTCGTGCGCAGACCGCGCGCTGGCTCGCGCTGACGGTCGCGCTCGCGACCTTCGCCTTCAGCCTGCCGCTGCTCACCGGGTTCGACTACTTCACCTCGGGCATGCAGTTCGTAGAGCAGCGCCAGTGGATCCCGGCCTACGACATCCAGTACCACCTCGGCGCCGACGGCATCTCGGTCGCGCTGATCGTGCTGACCACGCTGACCACCGCACTGGTGCTGGTCGGCGCCTGGGGATCGGTCGACAAGCGCGTGAACCAGTACGTCGCCGCATTCCTGTTCCTCGAAGGCCTCATGGTCGGCGTGTTCTCCGCCGTCGACGCGATGCTGTTCTACGTGTTCTTCGAGGGCATGCTGATCCCGATGTTCATCATCATCGGCGTGTGGGGCGGCCCGCGGCGCGTCTATGCCTCGGTGAAGTTCTTCCTGTACACGTTCCTCGGCTCGGTGTTCATGCTGGTCGGGCTGATCTACCTGTACTTGAAGGCCGGCAGCTGGCAGCTGCCCGACCTGTACGCGCTGCATCTCGATGCGCGCGAGCAGATGTGGCTGTTCTTCGCGTTCCTGATCGCCTTCGCGGTCAAGGTGCCGATGTTCCCGGTCCACACCTGGTTGCCCGACGCGCACGTCGAGGCGCCGACCGGCGGCTCGGTGATCCTGGCCGCGATCATGCTGAAGATCGGCGGCTACGGCTTCCTGCGCTTCAACCTGCCGATCGTCCCGGACGCCAGCCATGAATTCGCCTGGCTTGTGATCGCGCTCAGCCTGATCGCGGTGGTCTACATCGGCCTGGTCGCGCTGGTCCAGGAGGACATGAAGAAGCTGATCGCGTATTCGTCGATCTCCCACATGGGCTTCGTCACCCTCGGCACGTTCATCGCATTCATGCTGATCCGCGATTCCAGCGACCCGAACGCCGCGAATGCCGCACGCCTCGGCCTGCAGGGCGCGATGGTGCAGATGATCTCGCACGGCTTCATCTCCGGCGCGATGTTCTCCTGCGTCGGCGTGCTCTACGACCGCATGCACAGCCGCATGATCCGCGACTACGGCGGCGTGGCGAACGTCATGCCGTGGTTCGCGATGTTCTTCGTGCTGTTCGGCATGGCGAACTCGGGCCTGCCGGGCACCTCCGGCTTCGTCGGCGAATTCATGGTGATCCTCGCCAGCTTCCAGGCGCACCCGATGATCGCCTTCACTGCCGCGATCACCCTGATCATCGGCGCCGCCTACACCCTCTGGCTGGTCAAGCGCGTCGTGTTCGGCGACATCGGCAACGCGCATGTCGCCGAGCTGGAGGACATCAATCCCCGCGAATGGATCGTGCTGACGGCGTTCGCGGTGGGCACCCTCGTGATCGGCGTGTATCCGAAGCTGCTGACCGATCTGATGGAGCCCGCCATTGCCCAGCTCGCCAGCCAGCTGGCGGTCAGCAAGCTCTGAGAACCACACGGGTCCCGGGAAGAACATGATCAACACCACCGTCACCGCCGCCGACCTGATGGCGCTCCTGCCCGAACTGGCGCTCACCGGCACCGCGTTCGCGCTGCTGCTGCTCGACCTGTTCGTTTCCGAGCGTCAGCGCGGCCTCGTCCACGGCTTGGCCATTGCGGCGCTCATCGCCGTTGCCGGCATGATCGCGCTCGGCACCGGCGGCGATGCCGCGTCGCTGCACGGCCGCTTCTTCGACGGCATGTTCCTGCGCGACACGATGGCCGATGTGCTCAAGTGGTTCGTCTGCGTCGTCAGCGCCGCGTCGCTGGTCTACGCCTGGGCGTTCCTGCGCGAACGCGGCCTGTACAAGGGCGAGGTGTCGCTGCTGATGCTGTTCGCGGTGGTCGGCATGATGCTGCTGATCTCGGCCGGCAGCCTCGTGATGGTCTACGTCGGCCTCGAACTGCTCGCGCTGTGCTCCTACGCGCTGGTCGCGATCGATCGCGACAGTCCGCTCGCGTCCGAGGCGGCGATGAAGTACTTCGTCCTCGGTTCGCTGGCCTCGGGCATGCTGCTGTTCGGCATGTCGCTGGTCTACGGCGCCACCGGCAGCCTCGACCTCGCCGCGATCAACGGCGCCAGCACGGCCGATCCGCTGCTGCTGACCGGCGTAGTGCTGATGGTCGCCGGCATCGCCTTCAAGTTCGGCGCCGCGCCGTTCCACATGTGGCTGCCCGATGTCTACCAGGGCGCACCGACACCGATCACGCTCTTCATCGGCGCCGCGCCCAAGCTCGCCGCGTTCGCGATGGCCTATCGCCTGCTGGAGGCCGGCGTCGGCCCGCTCGACGCGGAGTGGCGCTACCTGCTGGCATTGCTGGCGGCCGCATCGCTGGCGATCGGCAACCTGATCGCGCTGGCGCAGACCAACCTCAAGCGCATGCTGGCGTACTCCACCGTGTCTCACGTCGGCTTCCTGCTGCTCGGCCTGGCCGGCGGTGGCGCAGTCGGCTACGCCTCGGCCATGTTCTACGCGATCTCCTACGCGATCATGGCCGCCGCGTCGTTCGGCACGATCGTCGTGCTCTCGCGCAACGGCTTCGAAGCCGATCGCATCGACGACTACAAGGGCCTCAACGCGCGCAGTCCGTGGATGGCGTGGCTGGTGTTGTGCGTGATGGCGTCGCTGGCCGGCGTGCCGCCGTTCCTGGGCTTCTGGTCGAAGCTCGCGGTGCTGCGTGCGGCCTGGGAAGGCGGGCTGCCCTGGCTGGCCATCGTCGGCATCGTGTTCGCGGTGATCGGCGCGTTCTACTACCTGCGCGTGATCCGGGCGATGTTCTTCGACGAACCCGAAGGCGAACCGATGGTGCAGCGCGACGATCTCGCCTTGCGCGTGGTGTTCGCCGCAAACGCGCTGGGCCTGCTCGTGCTGGGGCTGGCGTGGAGCCCGATCATGGCCTGGTGCAAGCAGGCCTTCGCCTGAACCTCGATCGCCGATGCTGAACAGGGCTTGCAAGGCCCGGGACACCTCGGCATAATCTCGCTTCTCTGCTGCGGGGTGGAGCAGTCTGGCAGCTCGTCGGGCTCATAACCCGAAGGTCGCAGGTTCAAATCCTGCCCCCGCTACCACGTTTCTCCTTTTCGTTTCCGGTCCGCCGGAACGGATCGGAAACGGGGCTTGCCGGAACGGTTGCTCCCGTTCCGGCGCCGACATCCAGCGGTATCGGACAAGGGGCCCCATGGCCCCTTTTTCGTTGCCGCTTTTTTTCGTTCAACCGCACAGGATCGAACCGTACCCGCCATGGCGGACAAGGCCACCGACATCGCCGCGCTGCTTTCGCCGACCGTGCAATCGCTCGGGCTGGAACTGCTGGGCGTGGAATACCTGCCCGCGCCGGGCGGGGCGGTGTTGCGGCTGTACATCGACCTGCCCGAGGCCGAAGCGGCGGCGGGCGAGGGCGAGTCCCGCCACGTCGGCATCGAGCACTGCGAGGCGGTGAGCCGAGAAGTGTCCGCCCAGCTCGACGTCGAGGATCCGATCAGCGGCCACTACACGCTCGAAGTGTCCTCGCCGGGCGTCGATCGTCCGCTGTTCACGCCGGCGCAGTGCGCGCGTTTCCTCGGCGAACAGGCGAAGGTCGTGCTCAAGCTGCCGCAGGACGGCCGTCGCCGCTTCCAGGGCCGCATCGCTGCAGTGGACGGCGACCGCGTCGACTTCGGGATCGAGGCGAAGCCGGAGAACGCGACGCTGTCGGTGGCCTTCGATAACATCGAGAAGGCGCGCCTGGTCCCCGACTGGGCCGCGCTGGGCTATGCGCCGGTGAAGCCCGGCAAGAAGCCGTCGGGCGGCAAAGGCGCCGCCGGCGGCAACTGATGATTTCATGCCGGGACGAAGCCCGGCGATCCAACGAAGCCCGAACGCCCTCCTTGACGGCTGACGAGCGGGTCGAAAGAAGCGACGGGTTGTCGCCCCCTTGAGTCAAGGGGGCAGTCAGGCCCGAAGGGCCTGGCGGGGGTTGTGGAAGCATGGCCTCCGGTCCACAGAAAACACGAAATTTACGTTCCAGAGGCGTAACAGAATGAGTAAGGATCTGCTGCTGGCCGTCGACGCGGCCGCCAACGAGAAGGGCGTTCCCGAATCGGTCATCATCGAGGCGCTCGAAGCCGCGCTCGCGACGGCCGCGAAGAAGCGCTACCACGAGGAGGACGTGCTGACCCGCGTGTCCATCAATCCGAAGGACGGCAGCTACGAGACGTTCCGTCGCTGGGAAGTCGTCGCCGACGACGTGGTCATGGAGTCGCCGGATCGCCAGATCCGCCTGATGGACGCGGTGGACGAAGTCGAGGGCGTCGATGTGGGCGACTACATCGAAGAGCAGATCGAGAATCCCGAATTCGGCCGCATCGCCGTGCAGGCCGCCAAGCAGGTGATCGTCCAGCGCGTGCGCGAGGCCGAGCGCCAGCAGGTCGTCGATGCGTGGAAGGATCGCGTCGGCGAGCTGATCACCGGGACCGTCAAGCGCGTCGAGCGCGGCAACGTCTACGTCGCGCTGAGCGACAAGGTCGAAGCCTTCATCCCGCGCGACAAGGCGATCCCGCGCGACATCGTGCGCGCCGGCGACCGCATCCGCGGCTACCTGTCCGACGTGCGCAGCGAGCCCCGCGGGCCGCAGCTGTTCATCAGCCGCGTCGCCCCGGAATTCATGATGGAGCTGTTCAAGCTCGAAGTGCCGGAAGTCGGCCAGGGCCTGGTCGAGATCAAGGCCTGTGCCCGCGACCCGGGTGACCGCGCCAAGATCGCGGTCGTCGCCTACGACAACCGCACCGACCCGATCGGCGCCTGCATCGGCATGCGCGGCTCGCGTGTCCAGGCGGTGTCGAACGAGCTGAACGGCGAGCGCGTGGATATCGTGCTGTGGTCGGACAACCCGGCCCAGTTCGTCATCAACGCGATGGCGCCGGCCGAAGTGCAGTCGATCATCGTCGACGAAGAGAAGCATTCGATGGACCTGGCGGTCGCCGAGGACCGCCTCGCCCAGGCGATCGGCAAGGGCGGCCAGAACGTGCGCCTGGCCAGCCGCCTGACCGGCTGGCAGCTCAACGTGATGACCGCCGACCAGGTCCAGGCCAAGAGCGAGGCCGAGCAGACCGCCGCCCGCCAGCTGTTCATGGACAAGCTGGAGGTCGACGAGGAGATCGCCGGCATCCTGGTGGCCGAAGGTTTCAGCACCGTCGAGGAAATCGCCTACGTCCCGGTCGGCGAACTGCTGGCGGTCGAGGGCTTCGACGAGGACATCGTCGAGGAACTGCGCTCGCGCGCCCGCGACGCCCTGCTGAACGAGGCGCTGGCGGTCGAAGAGGAGCTGGACGAACACCAGCCCGCCGACGACCTGCTCGAACTGGAGGGCATGGACAGCGAAACCGCGTACGCCCTGGCCGGCCACGGCGTCCGCACGGTCGAGGAACTGGGCGAGCTGGCGGCCGACGAGGTCGCCGAATTCGGCATCGAGGGACTGGACGAGGCGCGCGCCGCGGCGCTGATCCTGGCCGCCCGTGCCGAGGAAATCGCCCGTCTCGAGCGTGAGGGCTGAGCCGGCGGCGGCCCCCGCCGCCCCGCCTTTGCCGCAGTAGAATCGCCCGAGAAAAACGACTGATCACGCGCGCGGCTCGCCGCGCAGGAAAAACGGATACCGAATGTCGCAGCAAACCACCATCCGCAAGCTGGCCGAACTGGTGAACACGCCGGTCGAGAAACTGCTGGAGCAGCTGGCCGAGGCCGGCATGACCTTCAGCGGTCCCGACCAGATCGTCACCAGCGCCGAGAAGCTGAAGCTGCTCGGGTTCCTGAAGCGTGCGCACGGCAAGAGCGAATCGGCGGCCGAGGAGACGGTCGAGCCGAAGAAGATCACGCTCAGTCGTAACCGCAAGCAGGAACTCACCGTCGGCGGCGGCAAGAACAAGACCACCGTCGATGTGGTGGTGCGCAAGAAGGTCACGCTGGTCAAGCAGCCCGAACGCGGTGCCGCGGCCGGCGACGACGACGAGCGCAGCGAGATCCTGCGCAAGCTCGAGGAATCGCGCCAGCGCAACCTCGACGAGCAGCAGCGCCTTGCCGATGAGGATCGCAAGCGCGCCGAGGAAGCGGCGGAACGCAAGCGCCTGGCCGACGAGGCCGCGGCGCAGGCCGCAGCCGAGGCCGCGCAGGCTGCGGCTGCGCTGGGAGACGGAGAGGAAGGCGCTGCCGCGCGTCCGAAGCCGGCAGGCACGCACGGTCATGGCCATCCCAAGCCCGCGCGCCCCGATGCGCCGCGTGCCGACGACCGTTCCGCGCACAAGCACAAGCCCAATCGCGGTTCGCACGTCATGGTGGCCGACGTCGAAGACGACGACGCCACCGCCCGTTTCGCCGGCCAGCTGCACCTGAGCACGGCCGAGCGCGAGCGCCGCTCGACCTCGCGCGGCAGCAAGTCCCGGCCCGCGCGCCGCCAGGTCGAACAGAGCCGCAGCGGCGGCGGTCAGCACGGCTTTACCCGGCCGACGGAGAAAGTCGTGCGCGAAGTGTCCATCGGCGAAGCGATCACCGTGTCCGACCTCGCCCAGAAGCTCGCGCTCAAGGGCGGCGACGTGGTCAAGGCGCTGTTCAAGATGGGCGTCATGGCGACCATCACCCAGACCATCGACCACGACACCGCGTCGCTGGTGACCGAGGAACTGGGCCACAAGGCCGTCCGCGCCGAGAGCGACGACGCCGAGACCGAACTGCTGGCGCACATCGAGGGGCAGCAGGGCGACAAGGCCCCGCGTCCGCCGGTGGTCACCATCATGGGCCACGTCGACCACGGCAAGACCTCGCTGCTCGACTACATCCGCCGCACCAAGGTCGCCGCGGGCGAGGCGGGCGGCATCACCCAGCACATCGGCGCCTACCACGTCGAGACGCCGAAGGGCGTGGTCAGCTTCCTCGACACGCCGGGCCACGCCGCGTTCACCGCGATGCGCGCGCGCGGCGCCAAGCTCACCGACATCGTGATCCTGGTGGTCGCGGCCGACGACGGCGTCATGCCGCAGACGATCGAGGCGATCCAGCACGCGAAGGCGGCTGGCGTGCCGCTCGTGGTCGCGGTCAACAAGGTCGACAAGTCGTCCGCGGACCCGATGCGGGTCAAGAACGAACTGCTGAGCCATGGCGTCGTCGCCGAGGATTTCGGCGGCGACGTGCAATGCATCGACGTCTCGGCCAAGACCGGACAGGGCATCGACGACCTGCTCGACGCGGTGCTGCTGCAGGCCGAAGTGCTCGAACTCAGGGCCGTCGCCGACGGCCGCGCCACCGGCGTGGTCATCGAATCGGCGCTGGACAAGGGCCGCGGCCCGGTGGCGACCGTGCTCGTCCAGGAGGGCCTGTTGCAGAAGGGCGACTACTTGGTCTGCGGCATCCAGTACGGCCGCGTCCGCGCGCTGTTCGACGAGACCGGCGAGCAGGTGCAGAGCGCCGGCCCGTCGATCCCGGTGCAGGTGCTCGGCCTGTCCGGCGTGCCCGATGCCGGCGACGATTTCGTGGTGGTCGCCGACGAGCGCCTGGCCAAGGACGTGGCCCAGCAGCGCGAAGCCAAGCGCCGCGAGCTGCGCCTGGTGCAGTCGGCCGGCAACCGCATGGAAGACATCATGGCCCAGATGGGGTCGGGCGGCAGCCAGCTGTCGCTCAACCTGGTGGTCAAGGCGGACGTGCAGGGTTCGGCGGAAGCGCTGCGCCAGGCGCTCACCGGCCTGTCGAACGACCAGATCCGGATCAACCTCATCGTGTCCGGCGTGGGCGGCATCACCGAGTCCGACGCCAACTCCGCGCTCGCGGCGAAGGCCACGATCATCGGCTTCAACGTCCGTGCCGACGCCTCGGCGCGCAAGGTCATCGAGGCCAACAACCTCGACCTGCGCTACTTCTCGATCATCTACGACGTCATCGACCAGGTGAAGCAGGTCGCGTCGGGCCTACTCGGCAAGGAAGTCCGCGAAGAGATCATCGGCATCGCCGAAGTGCGCGACGTGTTCCGCAGCTCGAAGTTCGGCGCCATCGCCGGTTCGATGGTCGTCGAGGGCGTGGTCAAGCGCAACAAGCCGATCCGCGTCCTGCGCGACAACACCGTCATCTTCGAGGGCGAACTCGAGTCGCTGCGTCGCTTCAAGGAGAACGTCGACGAAGTGCGCAACGGCACCGAGTGCGGCATCGGCGTGAAGGCCTACAACGACGTGAAGCCGGGCGACCAGATCGAGTGCTTCGAGCGCATCGAAGTGCAGCGCACGCTCTGATGCCGATGCTCTGATGCCCAAGAAGTCGTTCCACCGCACTGACCGCGTGTCCGCCCAGCTCCGCAGGGAGCTGGGCGCGATCGTCCACGCGATGGTGCGCGAGCACGGGCTGCCTTCGGTGAGCGTGTCCGATGTCGAGGTCACCCGCGACATGGCCCACGCGAAGGTGTTCTTCACCGCGTTGCAGGCCGATCGCGCGAAGGAAGCGCTGAAAGGGCTCAAGGAACTGGCTCCGGAAGTCCGTCGCGAGCTAGCGCATGCGGTGCGCATGCGCCACACGCCCGAGCTGCATTTCCACTACGACGACTCGGTCGATCGCGGCGAACGCATCGACACCCTGCTGCGCGATCTCGATACCGATTCGTAGGGGCTTGGCCCGTCGTTTCGACGGTCCCATGCAGGATCGCGGGCCGAGGCACCGTCTCTGTCGTCGTTCATCGCGATCTGCGGCGCCTCGATGGCGGGCCATGCCGGTCCCGGCTTACGCCGGGAGCCCGCCCTACCACTGCTGGTTGGGAATATCATCCGTCGATGGCCCAGGCTTCGAAAAAGACCTACCGCAAGCTCGACGGCATCCTGCTGCTCGACAAGCCGCGAGGCCTGAGTTCGAACCAGGCGCTGCAGCGCGCCCGGCACCTGTTCCGTGCGGAAAAGGCCGGGCATACCGGCAGCCTCGACCCGCTCGCCACCGGTCTGCTGCCGATCTGCTTCGGCGAAGCCACCAAGATCGCGGGCGACCTGCTCGGCGCGCGCAAGGCCTACGACACCGTGGCGCGGCTGGGCATCGTCACCGATACCGATGACGCCGAGGGCCGCCCGCTGCGCGAACGCCCGGTCGCCCGCTACGACATCCCCACGCTCGATGCCGCGCTGCGCGCGCTCACCGGTCGCATCGCGCAGGTGCCGCCGATCTACTCCGCGCTCAAGCGCGGCGGCGAGCCGCTGTACGCCAAGGCCCGTCGCGGCGAGACCATCGAACTCGAACCGCGGATGGTCGACGTCCACGCGTTCGAGCTGCTGTCCGAACAGGACCTGCTCGACGGCGACGCGCCGCAGCTGCGGCTGCATGTCGAATGCGGCTCGGGCACCTACGTGCGCAGCCTCGTGCGCGATCTCGGCGAAGCGCTGGGTTGCGGCGCGCACGTGGCCGAACTGCGGCGGCTGTGGGTCGATCCGTTCCGCGATCCGCGGATGTGGACGCTTGAGTCGCTGCAGGCGATGGCCGAGCGCGACCTCCATTGCCTGGAGGCCTGCCTGCTGCCGATGGAGGTCGGGCTGGTCGGCCATCGCCGGATCGACGTGACCGACGAGGCCGCGGTGCGTTTTCGCCAGGGCCAGCGCCTGCGCCTGTCGCGCGAAAGCCCCGGTGCCTGCGCCGTGTTCGATGTCGCCGGCCGCGCGCTGGGACTGGCCTCGATCGACGACGAGGGCGTGCTGGCGCCGCAGCGGGTGTTCCAGCGCCAAGATCATCCATGACCCGTTCCGACCAGGAGATCCGCATGCCCCGAGCCGCCATCCTGCGCAGCGTCGCGCTGTCCTGCCTGCTGGCCTGCGCCTGGCCGCTGCCCGCGGCCGAGCTCAAGCCTGACATGACCCCGGAGCAGGTCGCCGGCGAGGCCTACGCCCGCATGCGTGCCGGCGACTGGCCGGGTGCGGCCGAAACCTTCGATCCGGCGGCCCTGAAGCAGTTCCGCGGATTCTTCGGTGCCCAGGGCGAGACGTCGCCGATGGCCCCCATGCTGCAGGCGCTGCTCGGCATCGAGGACGGAAAGTCGCTCGACACGCTCGACGACACCGCCTTCTTCGCCGGCTTCCTGCAGTCGATGATGGGCCGGATGGGCGGCATGGTCACGCTGGGCGGGCAGCAGATCCTCGGCGGCGTCCCAGAGGGCGCGGACCGCATGCACCTGGTCGCCCGGACCAGCGCCGAGGCGATGGGCCTGAAGATGACGAACATGGAGGTCGTCACCCTGAACAGGACACCCGGGGGCTGGCGTCTGGCCCTCAGCGGCCAGATGGAGGGCATGGCGGCCCTGTTCCGGAAGGCGGCGGAAGGCGATAAGGCGCCGCAGGCGGCGCCTGACCAGGCCCCATGACCACCTCCGATGCCAGCTAAGCCCTTGTTCGGACGAGGGCGGCGGGCTACAATTCCGATGCTGTCCGGGCCGGTTTCCGCCGCATCCCGGGCAGCTTCGTTTTTTCCATCCATCATCAGGCGGCCCCTGCGGTGCGTGACCCGGCTTCGTCCGGCGCGTTCCTGCGGCGCCCGCGTCAGAGGTCATCATGTCCATCGATTCCGCCCAGGTCATCGACGCGCACAAGCGCAGCACCAACGACACCGGTTCCCCGGAAGTCCAGGTCGCGCTGCTCACCGCGCGCATCGTGCAGCTCACCGAACACTTCAAGGCCCACAAGCAGGACCACCACAGCCGTCGCGGCCTGCTGAAGATGGTCAATCGCCGTCGCAGCCTGCTCGACTACCTGCACCGCAAAGATGCGGAGCGCTACAAGGCCCTGATCGAGAAGCTCGGTCTGCGCCGCTGAGTCCCATACCCGCCGCGGCGCAGTGATGCGCCGCGGTTTCGTTTTTGGGGACGTCCGTCCCGTCGCAGTACCCGCAACCTCCCTCCAGGCCGTCTCCGCGGCCGACCGTCCGGGGCAGGGGCCCCGTCCGGTTCACGACAAAGCTCTGAAGGAATTCCTAACGTGGCAAAAGTAACCAAGCGTTTCCAGTACGGCCGGCATGAAGTGGTCCTCGAGACCGGCGAGATCGCGCGCCAGGCCGGCGGCGCGGTGATGGTGTCCGTCGACGGCACCGTGGTGCTGGTGACGGCCGTCGCCGCCAAGTCCGCTCGCGAAGGCCAGGACTTCTTCCCGCTGACGGTGGACTACCAGGAGAAGTTCTACGCCGGTGGCCGCATCCCGGGTGGCTTCTTCAAGCGCGAAGGCCGTCCGACCGAGAAGGAAACGCTGATCTGCCGCCTGATCGACCGGCCGATCCGCCCGCTGTTCCCGGAAGAGTTCCGCAACGAAGTCCAGATCATCGCGACGCTGATGTCGATGAATCCGGAAGTCGAGGGCGACATCCCGGCTTCCAGGGCCCGATCGGCGCCGCCAAGGTCGGTTACAAGAACGGCCAGTACATCCTCAACCCCTCCGTCAGCGAGCTGAAGGAATCGGAGCTGGAACTGGTCGTCGCGGGCACCTCGCAGGCCGTGCTGATGGTCGAGTCCGAAGCCAAGGAGCTGTCGGAAGAAGTGATGCTGGGCGCGGTGGTCTTCGGCCACCAGGCGCAGCAGGCGGTGATCCACGCCATCAACGAACTGGTCGTCGAAGCCGGCACCAAGTCGTGGGAATGGACGGCGCCGGCGAAGAACGACGCGATGATCGCCGCGCTGAAGGAAGCGGTGGGCGGCCAGCTCGCGCAGGCCTTCCAGGTGCGCGACAAGCTGCAGCGCCGCGACGCCATTTCCGCGATCAAGAAGGACGTGCTGGGCGCCCTCGCGCCGCGCGCCGAGGCGGAAGGCTGGAACGCCGGCGAACTGGCGAAGGAATTCGGCGAGCTCGAATACCGCACCATGCGCGACTCGGTCCTCGAGACCAAGGTCCGCATCGACGGCCGCGCGCTCGACACCGTGCGTCCCATCACCTGCAAGATCGGCGTGCTGCCGCGCGTCCACGGCTCGGCGCTCTTCACCCGCGGCGAGACCCAGGCGCTTGTCGTGACCACCCTCGGCACCGCGCGCGACGGCCAGATCATGGACGACGTCGCCGGCGAGTGGAAGGAACACTTCCTGTTCCACTACAACTTCCCGCCGTACTCCGTCGGCGAGACCGGCCGCTTCGGCGCGCCGAAGCGCCGCGAGATCGGCCACGGCCGCCTCGCCAAGCGCGGCGTGCTGGCGATGATGCCGGGCATGGAAGCGTTCCCGTACACGATCCGCGTCGTCTCTGAAATCACCGAGTCGAACGGCTCCTCGTCGATGGCCTCGGTCTGCGGCTCTTCGCTCGCGCTGATGGACGCCGGCGTGCCGGTGAAGCGTCCGGTCGCGGGCATCGCGATGGGCCTGGTGAAGGAAGACGACGCCTTCGTCGTGCTCTCCGACATCCTGGGCGACGAAGACCACCTCGGCGACATGGACTTCAAGGTCGCCGGCAGCGAGCAGGGCATCACCGCGCTGCAGATGGACATCAAGATCCAGGGCATCACCGAAGAGATCATGAAGGTCGCGCTGGCCCAGGCGAAGGGCGGCCGCCTGCACATCCTCGGCGAGATGGCCAAGGCGATCACCGCGCCGCGCGAGGAACTGTCCGAGTACGCCCCGCGCCTGCTGACCATGAAGATCCATCCGGACAAGATCCGCGAAGTGATCGGCAAGGGCGGCGCCACCATCCAGGCGATCACCAAGGAAACCGGCACCCAGATCGACATCCAGGACGACGGCACGATCGTCATTGCTTCCGTCAATGCCGCCGCCGCGCAGGCCGCCAAGGCGCGCATCGAGCAGATCACCTCGGACGTCGAGCCGGGCCGCATCTACGAGGGCAAGGTCGCCAAGATCATGGACTTCGGCGCCTTCGTGACGATCCTGCCGGGCAAGGACGGCCTCGTCCACGTCTCGCAGATCTCCAACGAGCGGGTCGAGAAGGTCGGCGACAAGCTGAAGGAAGGCGACGTGGTCAAGGTCAAGGTGCTGGAAGTCGACAAGCAGGGCCGCATCCGCCTGTCGATGAAGGCCGTGGCCGAAGGCGAAGGCATCGCCGGCGAATAAGCCGCGTCGATGGTCGACGATGGTCGACCCGTGTTCGATGGAAGCCCGCCGTGAGAACGGCGGGCTTCGTCGTTTCCACGATCGGAAGCGGTGACGTTCTCTCCTGTCGCGCGCTATGGTGCCTGCGCCGCGCCGTCGTCCCCGCGACGCCGGCCACTCCCATGCGGCAATCCGGAAGCCCAAGACACCACGTCCAGGAGGAACAGGCATGACCGCTTCGCAGAAGATCACGATCTACATCAACGACTTCGACGTCCAGAACCCCAGCCCGACCAGCGATCCCAGCATCGAAGCGCTGGGCCTGATGGCCCACGACATCGCCACTTCCGGCTTCACCGTCGGCGTGTTCTGGGCGCTGCACGTGCGCGCCAACGGCGACTTCGCCTACAACGACGGGGATCCGATCGTCTCCGGCGGCCAACTGCAGCCGGGCTTCGCCCACCTGCCGGCGCTAATCGCCGCGATGAAGGCGCGCGGCAACCTCGTGCAACTGCTGTTCTCGGTCGGCGGCTGGAGCTGCGAGAGCGATTTCGTCAACATCAAGGCGATGATCGACCTGTACGGCACCGGAAGCGCCAATCCGCTGTACGCCAATTTCCAGGCGCTGAAGACGGCGCTGTCGATCGACGGCATCGACATCGATCTCGAGGCGGAGTCGTCGCCCGCGCCGTATGCGCATCCCTACGGCTATTACACCGACACGCTGGTGTCGCTCGCGGGCATGCTCGACGGCCTGGGCATGACGACGACGTTCTGCCCGTATACCGATCCTGATTTCTGGATCGGCTGCCTGGCGAACATCTACGCCGCGAACGACAACCGCCAACTGGTGACCACGATGAACCTGCAGTGCTACGACGGCGGCGGCAGCAACACCCAGTCGCAGTGGGTCGGGTCTCTGCAGCAGGCCGCGTCGCCGCTGGGCATCGCGAATGTTCCGGCGTTCGTGGTACCCGGCTACGACGCGCAGCAGACGCCGCCTGCGGCGCTGCAGACGACCTTTGCCGACGCCACGAAGATGACGTCAGGGATCGTCGGCGGCTTCGTCTGGAACCACAGCGAGGTGCTGCAGAGCGGCAATCCGGTGTCCGCGTACGCGTCGGCGATCATCGACGGGATCGCGACGCTGGGGGCTTGAGCATCGCCGGCGGCGGGGCGGGGGCCTCGTCGCTGGCCTTTCGGTGGCTCAGGTCAGCCCCAGCGCCGCCAGCAGCCGGTGGAACCAGGTCTCGCGATCGCGCGCGGCCGCGCGCAGCGCACGCGAGGATTCCCTCAGCGAAGCCCCGTAGGCCGGCTGCGGGTTTTCCGGCAGGCGCACGACGGCGGGGGCGGCGACGCCCGCGCCGTACTGCGGCGCGATGTCCGAACCCTGCACGATCCCCAGCGGCGCGTAGCCGGTATAGCCCGGGAACACCGTGCCGAGCTTGTTGTTGCCGAGCCGGCGGATCAGGATCTCCGAGAACACGCGGCGGTAGTCGGTGGTGGCCGGCACGTCGCCGAAGTAGGGCGACAGGGTTTCCGGCGACAGCCCCAGCCACTGGCCGTAGAGCTTGCGGCCGTTGACCGGGCCGCCCAGCACCAGCATCTGGTTGCCATAGCCGTGGTCAGTGCCGCCGCTGCCGTTCTGGCGGACGCGGCGGCCGAATTCCGACTGCACGATCACCGTCACCCGGCCCATCTCGCCGGTGCCGTTGAGCTCGTTGTAGAAGGCGGTCAGGGCCTCCGACAGCTCGGCGATCTTGTTCTGGTAGTAGTGGTAGCCGCTGCCGGCGGTGCCCTGGCCATCGTGGGTGTCCCAGCCGCCCAGGTCGAGGGTGGCGAAGCGCAGGCCGAGGTTGAAGCGCACCGACTGCGCGATGCTCCACAGCTGCCGGGCGAACGTGGTGGTCGGCCAGGCGGCGGGCAGGGTGGAGGTGTAGGGCAGGCCGCCGATCACGCGCAGCGCGTTGTCGGCGCGCTGGCCGGTGATTTCCACGCCGGTCTGCCCGGCCCACAGCGCCGCCAGCGTCTCGTTGACCCCCTTGGTGCCGGCGGGCAGGCCGCTGCGGTATTGCTGCCACTGCCAGGCGCCGCTGTTGAGCGCGAAATCGGTCGGGCTGGGCATCGCCAGCGACTGGGTCGCCCCGAGCAGGTTGGTCGGTTGGCGGCTGGCGACCGCGAGCAGGGGCATGCTCTCGTTGCCGGTGATGCCGGGCTGCGTCGCCCAGGCGCGGGTCATCCAGCCGGTCCCGCCGCCCTGGGTGCCGGGCGTGCCCAGGTCGAGGTAGAGCTGGGCGTCGAAGTGGCTGCGCGTCACCACCGTGGGCATGCCGCAGGCCTGGACGATGGCGAGCTTGCCCGCATCCCACAGCCCCTTGAGGCCTGTGGCCGAGGGATGCAGGCCGAAGCCGGTGGCGCTGCCGTTGGCGAGGGTCAGCGGCAGCGCGCCATAGGTGCCGCTGGCGGCGATGTTGAGCGAGGGGCGGGCCTCCTCGTAGTAGCCGCGATCGTTGCCGGAGACCGGCGGCACCAGATTGAGGCCGTCCATGCCGCCGCGCAGGAACACCAGCACGACCGTGTCGTACGGGTTCGCGGCGGCGGCCGCTTCCTGCGAGAACAGCATCGACGGGCCGGCGGCGCCGATCGCGGCGGTGGCGCAGCAGCCCTTGAGGAATTCGCGCCGGTCGAGATGGAGATCGGTCATGGCGGACTCCTCAGCGGCTCATGAATTCGGGCGAGAGCAGGATCAGCGCGACCATGCTGCGGATCCGCTGCTGGTTGTAGTGCTTCTTCGGGTCGCTCGCGGCCCAGGTGTCGGTGTCGGTGATGACATAGGACGCCGGATCGCCGTTCTGGGCGAGGAAACCGGCCAGCACCTGGCGGCGCGAGGCGGCGGGCAGGTAGCCCAGCAGGCGCTGGCACCAGAAATCGACCAGGTTGTTCGCGGTCCAGCTGCTCACATTGCTGCGGCTGAGGTCGAGGATCGGCGCGATCGGCACGCTGTTGGCGTCGGTGGCCTCGGTGAACCAGTCCAGCAGCTTCCAGGTCATCGCGAAATTGCTCGCCCCCGACCAGGCCAGGCCGGTATCCGGATAGCCGTTCGGCGCCGGCCACTCGTAGGGCAGGTGGCCGGTGGGGCCGAGTCGCCAGAACAGTTCGTCGGTCTTGGCGTCGCCGACCGCCGGCGTCCAGTTGGTGCCGAGCGCCCGCAGCGCGCCGATCGCCAGTTCCAGCGGCCGCCGGTTCTTCATGCCCCAGCTGTTCTTGAACGCGTCCGAGGTGAGGATGTGGCGCAGGGTCTTCGCGATCTGGTCCGGCTGCTGCCAGTTGGCGCGGAACACCGCGGCGGCGCTGTCGACCAGCGCCTGGTCGGGACGGTCGGTCACGAACTTGCGGATGAGCTTCTTGCAGATGAACTTCGCGACCCGCGGATGGCTGGCGAGCCGGTCGAGGATGTCGCGGCCGTCCTTCATCGCCGGCTGTTCGGGATAGACGTACTTGCCCAGCACGTACTTCGGCCCGGCGTCGTGCCACGCGGAACGATAGACGAACGTGCCGTCGTTCTCGGTCGGATACTGCCAGTGCCCGTTCTTCACCGACCAGCCGGTGAAGGCGGACGCGGTCTCGTAGACGTCGTTGTCGGTGTAGCCGATCGGATACGTGGGGTCCTCGGGGCAGGGCGGCACCGCGAACGGATCCATGAAGCCCAGGTAGTTCTCGGCGCCGAGCGTGTGCAGCTCCATCAACTCGCGGGCGAAATTCTCGTTTGGTCCGGAGCGGGTGTTATCGAGGTTGTCGAGGTAGTACATCATCGACGTGCTCTGCGCGACGCCTTCCAGCATCGTGCGGAAATTGCCGAGCGCATTCGCGCGGATCACGTCGCGCTGGTAGTGCACGTACACCGGCCCGGCCGAGAAATCAGTGCAGGTCACGTTGAAATGGTCGTGCCAGAAGCCGGACACCACTTCCAGCAGCTGGCGCTTGGAATACACGCCGCGGACGATCGCGCTGCGCTGCGCTTCCCAGGCCGGGCGCATGCGCACGTCGTACGCCGGGTCGGAGGCGACGTGGTCGGCCCACAGCTGGGTGAGGCTCTTGCCGAGCGTGGTGTAGCCGGCGGCCGTCAGGCGGGTGTCCACGGCGCTGTCGTTGATCGCCGCCGGGTTGAGCTGCTGGTCCAGGAAGGCGGTGAGCCGGGCGTTGTCGTTCGCGCCGAGCGCGTTGAATTCGGCGATCGACGCGGCCGTGGCGCCGAAGGTGAGGTGGTCGAGCACGCGGACCGCGAACGGCGCGCGCTGCAGGGTCACCAGCGTGGTTTGCGTGAGGTTCGAGGCCGACGGGCCGGACATGCGGGGCCCGCCGGCGGGGGTCGCGGGAGCGGATGCCGCACCGGCGGCCGCCGGGCTGGCGAAGGGTTGGCCGGCGTCGTCGGCGATGCGCGGCGGCGGTGCCTGGAAGCGCAACGGACCGCGGATGCCGTTGCGGCGGGTGATCTCGGCGTACACCGCCTTGCGGCGAAGATGCGGGAAGAGTCTGGGCATGGCAGGTCCGTTTCGGCGCGGCGAGAATCTCCGCCGCACTATAAGCCGGTTGCCTGCGCCGAATGTGTCCGGAACGCGACCCGAACCGTGACGGAGGCCGCGGTCCGATCACGCCGCGATCAAGGCATCCGCCCGATCACTGCGCGGTCCAGCCGCCATCGATCGGGAACGAGGCGCCGGTCACGTTATGCGCCTCGCGTCGGCACAGCCACAGGACCATCGACGCGATGTCTTCGGGCAGCGACATCCGCAGGCTCGGCTGCTTCTCGGCCAGCAGCGCGCGCACACCGTCGTCGCGGCTGGCGGTCTCGCCGAGGGCGCTGCGGCGGGCCTCGATCTGCGGTTCGATCAGCGGCGTCTCCACCCAGCCCGGGCAGATGCAGTTGGCGGTGATGCCGCCGCTGTCGCGACTGCCGGCGGCGGCGTATTCCAGCGCCGCGACCTTGCTCAGGCCCACGATGCCGAACTTGCTGGCGACGTACGGCGCCTTGTTGGTCGACGCCACCAGCCCGTGCACCGAAGCGATGTTCACCACCCGACCGTAGCCGCGCGCGGCCATGCCCGGCATCGCCAGGCGCATGGTGTGGAACGCCGAGCTGAGGTTGATCGCGAGGATGTCGTTCCACTTCTGCACCGGCATCTCGGCCAGCGGCACCGCGTGCTGGATGCCGGCGTTGTTGACCACGATGTCGGCCGGCGACCACGCGTCGATCGCGGCCATCATCGCTTCGATCGCGTCGGGATCGCGCAGGTCGGCGCCGAAGTGGCGGACGTCGTTCGCGCCGGCGTCGCGCACGGCCTGCAGGGCGGCGTCGATCTGTTCGGGCGAGCCGAGGCCGTTGATCGCGACCTTCGCGCCCGCGGCCGCGAGCGCGCGGGCGATCGCCAGGCCGATGCCGGACGTACTGCCGGTGACGAGGGCGGTGCGCGAAGCGAGGAAGCGGTCGGTCATGGGGGCTCCAGCGGAAGGAAAAAAAGCGCCGCGGGGTGCGCGACGCGGAGGGGAAACCAGGCCGGGCCCGCGATGCGCGCCCGGCGTTCGCGTCAGACCAGTCCGGTGGCGTAGTAGGCGCCGATCGCCACGAACACCGCCGCGGTCTTGATCAGGGTGATCGCGAACACGTCCTTGTACGCCTGGCGATGGGTCAGCCCGGTGACCGCGAGCAGGGTGATCACCGCGCCGTTGTGCGGCAGGGTGTCCATGCCGCCGGAGGCCATCGCGGCCACGCGGTGCAGCACCTCCATCGGGATGCCGGCGGCGTGCGCGTTGGCGATGAAGGTTTCGGCCATCGCCGCCAGCGCTATGCTCATGCCGCCCGAGGCCGAACCGGTGATGCCGGCCAGCGAGGTGACGGTGATCGCCTCGTTGATCAGCGGGTTGGGGATCGCGTGCAGCGCGTTCGCCACCACCAGGAAGCCCGGCAGCGCGGCGATCACGGCGCCAAAACCATACTCCGACGCGGTGTTCATCGCCGCCAGCATCGCGCCGCCGATGGCGGTCTTCGCGCCTTCGGCGAAGCCGGCGGTCACCGGTTTCCACGCCAGCAGCAGCACGCTGGCGATGCCGACAAGCAGCGCGCCCTGGACCGCCCAGATCGCGGCGACCTTGGATACTTCCTGCACCACCGGCGCGGCCTTGCCGATCACCGCCGGCACGAATTCATGGCTGGTGCCGTAGGCCTGCGGGATCCACACCGTCAGCACCTTGTTGACCACGCCCACCAGCAGCAGCGGCAGCAGCGCGACCAGCGGGTTCGCGAGTCGGCTCTCGGCGAAGGGCGCCGGCTCGTTCACCAGCGTCGCGGCATCGCCGTAGCCTTCGCCGCGACGCCTGGCGGCGCGGCGGCGGGATTCGAGGTAGACCGTGCCGGTGATCAGGATGAAGATCGCGCCGATCGTGCCCAGCCACGGCGCCGCCCAGGCGTTGGTGCCGAAGAACGAGGCCGGGATGATGTTCTGGATCTGCGGCGTGCCCGGCAGCGCGTCCATGGTGAAGGTGAACGCACCCAGCGCGATCGTGCCCGGGATCAGCCGCTTCGGGATGTCGCCCTGGCGGAAGAGTTCGGCTGCGAACGGATACACCGCGAACACCACCACGAACAGCGACACGCCGCCGTAGGTCAGCAGCGCGCAGACGACGACGATCGAGAGCATCGCGCGATCGGCGCCGAACAGCCGGATCACCGCTTTCACGATCGACTTGGAGAAGCCGGACAGCTCGATCAGCTTGCCGAAGATCGCGCCGAGCAGGAACACCGGGAAATACAGCTTCAGGAACCCGACCATCTTCTCCATGAACAGGCCGGTGAACATCGGCGCGACCAGCGAGGGGTCGGTCAGCAGCACCGCACCGAGCGCGGCGATCGGCGCGAACAGGATCACGCTGTAGCCGCGGTAGGCCACGAACATCAGGAAGCACAGCGCGGCCAGGACGATCAGGAAGGACATGGACGGGGACGCCGGAGGATGCGGAGAGGGACGGCGGCGGGCGCAGGCGCGGGCAGCCGCGAACGTCGCGGAGGACGGCCGGCAGTGTCGGCAGCCACCGTGCGCCGGCCCATTGTCCGAAGGTACAAGTGCCGGCTCCGGTTCCGGTGCCTAGGCTTGCCGCATTCCGGTCGCCACGTCCGGCGTTCGGCCCTGCACAGGCTCTCTCCGAGGAAATCGATCCATGCGTCGCACCACGTCCGCCCTGTCCGTCTCGACCGCGCTCCGCCGCGCGGCCCTGAAGCATTCTTCGCTGAGCCTGGCCGTCGCCCTCGGCCTGTGCGCGCCCGCGGCGTTCGCGCAGGAGGCCGCCGACGCCCCCGCGGCCGACGCCGACAGTCTCGAGAAGATCGTCGTCACCGCCCGCAAGCGCGAGGAGACCATCCAGGACGTGCCGGTCGCGGTCACCGCGTTCACCGCGGATTCGCTCGACAAGCTCAACGTCGAGGACCTCAGCGACCTCGACGCGCAGGTGCCGAACCTGACGATCTACGCGGCGCGCGGCTCCAGCAGCACGATCACCGCCTACATCCGCGGCGTCGGCCAGTCCGATCCGCTGTGGGGCGTCGACCCCGGCGTGGGCCTGTACCTGGACGACGTCTACATCGCCCGTCCGCAGGGCGCGCTGCTCGACGTGTTCGACGTCGGCCGCGTCGAAGTGCTGCGCGGCCCGCAGGGCACGCTGTATGGCAAGAACACCATCGGTGGCGCGATCAAGTACGTGTCCAAGCCGCTGCCCGAGGAGTTCGAGGGCTTCGCCTCGCTGACCGTCGGCAACTACAGCCAGCTCGACGCCAAGGCCGCGATCGGCGGCCCGCTGTTCGGCCACGACAGCGGCATCCGCGCCCGCCTCTCGGTCGCCAGCCTCAACCGCGACGGCTTCGGCGAAAACACCGTCACCAAGCAGCCGGTCAGCGACAAGGAGATCAATGCCCTGCGGTTCGCGATCGGTGCCTACTCGCAGGACGATTTCGACGTCCAGTTCGCCTTCGACTGGATGGACGACCAGTCCGGCGTCCGCGGCGCGCAGATGCTGGCGCCGAACCGCTTCGTCCCGACCGCTGCGCCGATGGACAGCCGCTACGACGTGCGCAACGGCATGCCCAACGTCAACGACACCGAGATGAAGGGCGCTTCGGTCACGGTCAACTGGCGGCCGAACGAGAGCTGGGCGCTGAAGTACGTCGCCGCCAAGCGCGAGTCCGACACCGAGACCAACATCGACTTCGACACCCTGCAGAACAAGATCGCCGACGTGAAGGCGTTCTACAGCGACGAGCAGACCTCGAACGAGCTGCAGGCCAACTACGACGGCGGCGGTCGCGCCCGCGGCGTGTTCGGCCTCTACCATTTCGACGGACGCGCCGGCGGCCAGGTGCTGAACAACTTCTTCAACCTGCTGTTCGGCGACACCCAGGGCAACGTCTACACCAACAGCACCGCGCTCTATGCCGACTGGACGTTCGACCTTACCGAGCGGCTGACGCTGGACGTCGGCGCGCGCTACACCGACGAGGACAAGCATGCGGTGGTGCTCAACCGCGGCTATTCCGACGGCACCTACAGCACGCCGATCAGCATCGCCGCGAACTTCGACAAGACCATCAACTTCAAGAACACCTCGCCGAAGATCTCGCTGGATTACCAGGTCAACGACGACATCATGATCTACGGCCTGGCCAGCCGCGGCTTCAAGTCCGGCGGCTACAACATCCGCGCCCAGGCCACCGCGGTGCCGCGCTCGGCCGAGCCCTTCCAGGACGAGTCGGTCGACAGCTTCGAGGTCGGCAGCAAGATGTCGTTCCTCGACAATCGCCTGTTCCTGAACCTGTCGGCGTTCCACAACAAGTACAAGGACATCCAGCTGTCGGTCTTCACCTCCTACGACAGCAACAACGACGGCATCGACGACGCCTTCTTCGGCGACTTCACCAACGCCGGTCGCGGCACCGTGAACGGCCTGGAAGTCGAGTACCAGTGGCTGCCGACCTCGCACTGGGCGATCTCCGGCAACCTCGCCTGGCTGGACGCGAAGTACGACGAGTACATGTTCAAGAACACGAACATCGCGCACCAGCAGGAGTTCACCAACGCCCCGGACTTCTCCGGCGCGCTGAACGTCGAATACCGGACCGAGCTCGGCGGCATGGGCAGCCTCTCGGCGCGCATCGGCTACAGCTACCAGAGCCGTGTCGTGGCGACGACCGAAGTGGTCCGCGACCCGGTCACCGGCGCCACCGCCACGCCGATCAGCCAGGACGGCTACGGCCTGATCAACGCCGGCGCGATCTGGAAGCTGAACAACGCCTGGAGCTTCTCCCTGCAGGGGACGAACCTCGCCGACGAGGAATACCTGACCACCGGCTACAACCTGGTCTCGTCGCTGGGCGTGCTGACCGGCTTCTACGGCCCGCCGCGCCAGTACACGCTGACCGCCCGCTACGATTTCTGATCGGGCGACCGCGGAGGTTTTCGGGTCCGCACTCTCCGTCGGACCCGGGAAGCGGCGTGCCGGGCCCGGAACGGGCTCTGGGGCACGCCGCTTCCGCGTTATCCTCGCCCGACCGCGGCGAGGACGATGACGACGTGAGCGAAGGGCAGGGGAGACCGGCGACGTGCTGAGCGCAGGGGGCGTCATCGTCGCCGCGCTGGCGTGGCTGGGGATCATGTTCGCGATCGCGCTCCACGGTGAACGGCGCCCGCAGGCGTTCGCCCGGCGCTGGAACGACGTCTACGCCCTGTCGCTGGCGGTCTACTGCACGTCCTGGACGTTCTACGGCACCGTCACCCAGGCCGCGCGCTACGACTGGCCGCTGCCGCCGACCTTCATCGGCACGATCCTCCTCTACGTGCTGGGTATCGGCCTGCTGATGCGGCTGGTGCGCCAGGTGCGCGAGAGCAACAGCACCTCGATCGCCGACTTCATCGCCAGCCGCCTCGGCCAGGACGGCTGGCTGGCCGCGGCCGTCACCTTCGTCGCCGTGCTCGGGATCGTCCCCTACATCGCGCTGCAGCTGAAGGCGGTGGCGATGAGCTATGCGCTGCTGGTGCACGACGATGCCGGGCTGATGCCGGCGTGGCGCGACAGCGCGCTGTACGTCGCGCTGGCCATGGCCGCGTTCGCGATGCTGTTCGGCACCCGCAGCGCCAGCGCCGCCGAGCACAACCGCGGCCTGGTGCTGGCGATGGCGTTCGAAGCGTTGCTGAAACTCGGCGCGATGCTCGTGCTGGGGGCGTTCGCGCTGTCGCTGCCGACACCCGACGCGACCGCCGTGCCGGCGGCGAACGATCGTGGCGACCTGTCCGGATTCGCGCCGCTGGTGCTGCTCGGCATGCTGGCGATGTTCACGCTGCCGCACCAGTTTCACGTCGGCGCGGTCGAATGCCGCGACCAGCGCCACGTGCTGCGCGCGCGCTGGCTGTTCCCGCTGTACCTGCTGCTGATCGCGCTGCCGGTGCTGCCGCTGGCGCGCGCCGGCGATGCGCTGCTGGCCCCGCGCGGCGTGCCGTCCGACCTGTACGTGCTGGCGCTGCCGCTGTC
>JBGAFR010000019.1:0-44212 GCA_044227145.1 Lysobacteraceae bacterium | reverse complement strand
TGAGGCCGGTGATGGCCGCGATCCGGCCGACGGTGCGTTCACGGGAGGGCATGGCGGAAAGGATCCTGTCGGTTCGATGCGGGCGGCATCCTCGGGCCTGACGCCGCGTCTGGGTCAAGCCCTGCGTCCGCCGACCATCGCGGCACGCGCCGCAGGCGGGCGAAACGGCTAGACTCCGAGCCTTCCCGTGCGGCCAACCTCTTCGGAAAGGAGATCGACATGGTGCGTCCCGCTCTCATCGGCCTGCTCCTCGCATCGGCCTTCTCGCCCTTCGCGGTGCGCGCCGCGGACACGCTGCGGTACACGGTTCTGGTCGATGGCGGCAAGCAGGCCGGCCACCAGATCGTCGAACGCGCCGACGACGGTGGCGTCCACGTCGACTTCGTCTTCAAGGACAACGGCCGCGGCCCCGAGTTGAAGGAAGACTACACCCTCGCCGCGGACGGCACGTTCGCGACCTATGCGGTCAAGGGCACGTCCACGTTCGGCGCGCCGGTCGACGAAACCTTCCGCGTCGAGAACGGCGTCGCGCACTGGAAGTCCACGTCGGACGAAGGCGAACAGCCGGTGTCCGACGGGGCCGCCTACTGGGCGCTCGGCGGCACGCCGCAGAGCACCGCCGCAGTGGTCGCGGCGTTGCTCGCGCGCAGCGACGGCCGCCTGCCGCTGATTCCAGGCGGCACGCTGTCCGCGACGCCGGTCGCGAAGCTCGCGCTGGCGCGCGACGGCCGGCAGCAGCCGGTCCAGTTGCTCCGCGTGACCGGCGTCGGCTTCACCCCGGCGTTCGTGTGGATGACGGCCGATGCCAGCCCGCGGTTCTTCGCCCTCGTGGTGCCCGGCTTCCTGCAGTTGATCGAGGAAGGCTGGGAGGCGGACGCCGACCGCCTCCAGGACCGGCAGAAGCAGGCCGAGGCCGATGCGCTGACCGAACTGCGCGACACCCTCGCGCATCCGCTGCGCGGCACGACCCTGATCCGCAATGCCCGCGTGTTCGACAGCGAGAGCGCGACCCTCGGACCCGCGTCCGACCTGCTGATCGCGAACGGCCGGATCGTCTCGATCTCCGGCGCCAATCAGGAAAAGGCCGCGGTCGAGCAGACCATCGACGCCGGCGGTCGGGTGCTGACCCCGGGCCTGTTCGACATGCACGGCCACACCAGCGCGTGGCAGGGCGGACTGCACCTCGCCGCCGGGGTGACCACCGTCCGCGACATGGGCAACGACAACGCGACCCTGCAGCAGCTGATTGCCGACGAGCGCGAGGGGCGGGTACTGTCGCCGTCGATCGTGCCGGCCGGCTTCATCGAGGGCGAAAGCCCGATGTCGGCGCGCAACGGCTTCGTGATCTCCGACCTCGACGGCGCCAAGCGTGCGATCGACTGGTACGCGATCCATGGCTATCCGCAGATCAAGATCTACAACTCCTTCCCGAAGGAGATCCTGCGCGACACCGTCGCCTACGCGCACAGCCGCGACCTGCGCGTGAGCGGGCACATCCCGGTGTTCCTGCGCGCGCAGGACGCGCTCGACGCCGGCTACGACGAGATCCAGCACATCAACCAGGTGCTGCTGAACTTCCTGGTGAAGGACGACACCGACACCCGCACGCTGGAGCGCTTCTACCTGCCGGCGCGCGAGGTCGCGGGCATGGATTTCGATGCGAAGCCGGTGCAGGACTTCATCGCCCGGCTGGCGCGCGATCAGATCGCGATCGATCCGACCCTGGCGACCTTCGATTTCATCCGCCAGCGCCCGGGCGAACTGTCGCAGGCCTACGCCGCGGTCGCCGACCACCTGCCGCCGGACGTGCGCCGCGGGCTGAAGACGGCGGAATTCGACATCCCCGACGACGCCACCGCCGCGCGCTACCGCAAGTCCTACGACAAGATGGTGGAGTTCGTCGGCCGGATGTACCGCGCGGGCGTCCCGATCCTCGCGGGTACGGACGCGACGCCCGGCTTCACCCTGCAGCGCGAACTGGCGCTGTACGTGCAGGCCGGCATGACGCCCTCGCAGGCGCTGCAGATCGCCACGCTCAACGCCGCGAAGTATTCGCGCACGCTCAACGACCGCGGCACCGTCGCGGTCGGCAAGCGCGCGGACCTGGTGCTGTTCGAGGGGGACCCGACGGTCGACATCGGCGATCTGCGACGGGTCGCGCTCGTCATCAAGAACGGCGAGGCCTACTATCCCGCGGAGATCGATCGCGCGCTCGGCATCGAGCCGTTCGCCGAGCCGGTCAAGGCCGTCCCGACCGGCGACGCCGCGCTCTGAGCCGGCCCGTCCGGACGATCCTTCCCCCGCCCTCCCGGAGCGTTGCCGATGAAGACCGCCTACGACTTTTCCGCCGTCGACATCGACGGCCACGACCAGTCCTTGTCCGATTACAGCGGCAAGGTGCTGCTGGTGGTGAACGTCGCCTCGAAATGCGGCTTCACCCCGCAGTACGCCGGCTTGCAGAAACTCTGGGAGACCTATCGCGATCGCGGGCTGGTGATCCTCGGCTTCCCGTGCGACCAGTTCGGCCACCAGGAGCCGGGCGACGAGGCCGAGATCCGCAATTTCTGCTCGCTGACCTACGACGTCGATTTCCCGATGTTCGCCAAGGTCGACGTCAACGGCGGCAAGGCGCATCCGCTGTGGGCCTGGCTGAAGGAACAGAAGAGCGGGCTGCTCGGCATCGGCGCCATCAAGTGGAACTTCAGCAAGTTCCTGGTCGGCCGCGACGGCAAGGTCATCAAGCGTTACGCGCCGACCGATGCCCCCGAATCGCTGGCCAAGGACATCGAAGCCGCATTGGGGTGACCGGCCGCCCATGAGCGACGATCCTGCTCCCGACGCGCTCGTTCCCGACGAGCCCGGCCACGCGCTGACGATCGTGGCGGACAGCAGCGCGCTGGTGGCGACGATCACCGGGCGGATCGATGCGGTCGAACCCTTGATCGAGATCTTCCTGCGCATCGGCGCCGAGGCGAAACGCACCGGCCTGCGCCAGGTGCTGGTGCTCGACCATACCCAGGGCGTGGTACCGCCGGAGACGCAATTGCGACGGATGTTCGATGCGGTCGAGGGCGGCGGGCTGGCGCAGGCGCGGCTGGCCTACGTCGATGCCCGCGGCACCGCGGTCAGCCGGATGGAGCTGGGCGAGATCCTCGGCCGCGAGCGCGGTTACGACTGCCGGGTGTTCGACAATGAGTCGCGCGCCCGCATCTGGTTGCACTACGGCGAGGGATGAGCCGCGGCGGGCGCGCCGTCGATCCGCCGCAGCACCGCTTCCATCGCCGGCGTCCACACCTGCCACTGATGGCCGCCGTCGCGCACCAGCACGTGGTCCGGCGGCAGCGCCGGCGCGAACAGCTCGATCGCCGGGCGCAGGCGATCCTCGCGGCCGTAGGCCAGCCAGACGCGCCGCGCCGCGGCGGGGTCGCCGGCGGTCGCCTGCAGGTGCCGCCACAGGTCGTACTGCCACGCATTGCGTTCGGGCTGGCCGGCGGTCCCGGGGGGCGTCCATCGCGACAGCCCGCCCGCATCGGCGACCGCGTCCGGCGCCGCGCCTTCGCCGAGGTAGGGCGCCAGCAGGATCAGCCCGGTGACCTGGGCCGGATGCAGGCGGTCGTACATCAGCGTGCCCATGCCGCCCAGCGAGGCGCCCGCCAGCCAGATCTCGCGGTAGCCCTCGTGCCGGGCCGGCAGGATCACGTCGCGATGCAGGCGCTCCGGGGCATCGCCGTGCTTGTAGTCGCCCAGCCGGAGTTCGGCGAACACCACGTCGGCATCCGGCCAGGCGCGCTGGACGGCATCGGCGACGCCACTGCGCTTCAGCGCCGCGAGGTCGTCGGCGCGCCCGGGCAGCACGACGACCAGGCGCTTCGGCGCGGCCTGCGACGCGGCCGGCAGGCGCAGCGTGGGGATCGGCTGGTCGGGGCGCGTGCCGGGCAGGCAGCCGGCAAGGAGCAGGCAGAGGGATGCGATCAGGGGAAGGAGAGGGCGCATCAGGCGGGTTCCGCGGACATGGCGTCCCGACGATACGCGGGACGCCATCCGACGGATGCATTGCAGCTGCCGGTGGCGGGTGCGCGTCGAGGGCCTCTCGGTCGTCAGCGTCGCTAGCCTCGCGACGGGCGATGTCCGGCTGGCCGCGGCCCTCACTTCTCGACGAAGGCGCGCTCGAACACGTATTCGCCGGCGGTGCCGATGCGCGGCGAGGCGTTGAAGCCGCGGCGGTCGAGGATCCCGCGGAAATCCGCCAGCATCTGCGGGCTGCCGCAGATCATGGCGCGATCGTGCGCCGGGTCCAGCGCCGGCAGGCCGAGGTCGGCCGCGATGCGCCCGCTGTCGAGGAGGTCGGTGATGCGCCCGCGCTGCGAGCGCCCGTGCCAGTAGAAGTCCTCGCGGCTCACCGCGGGGTAGTACAGCAGCTTGGCGCGGATTTCCTCGCCGAGGAATTCGTGGCACTGCAGGCCGCGGCTGATGTAGTCGCGGTAGGCCAGGTCCGGTTCGCCGCGCACGCCGTGGCAGACGATTACCTTCTCGAAGCGCTCGTAGGTCGCCGGGTCCTTGATCACCGCCAGCCACGGCGCGAGGCCGGTGCCGGTCGACAGGAGGTAGAGGTTGCGCCCCGGGTGCACGTCCGAGATCAGCAGCGTGCCGGTGGGCTTGCGGCCGATGAGGATGGTGTCGCCGGGCCGGATGTGCTGCAGGCGCGAGGTCAGCGGCCCGTTCTGCACCTTGATGCTGAAGAATTCGAGTTCCTCTTCCCAGTTCGCGCTGGCGATGGAATAGGCACGCATCAGCGGCTTGGTCGAGCCGTCTTCCTGCGGCACTTCCAGACCGATCATCACGAATTGGCCGTTGTCGAACCGGAAACCGTCGTCGCGAGTGGTGGTGAAACTGAAGTAGGCGTCGGTCCAGTGGCGGACGTCCAGCACGGTTTCGGTGCCGTAAGGGGAGGCCATGCGTGGGGGTCTGAAGTATTAGCTGGCGCTAATTGTAGACGAGTGCGCGGACGCGGGAATTTGATTCGGCTCAGAAACCCCGGCCCGGGATCAGCCCGGGCCGGAGCGGCCCGCTCACAGCGTCAGCGTATGCACGACCTGGGTGCGGTCGTCGGGGTCGCCTGCCGTGACGAACCCCAGGTGGTGCGCCAGGTGCGCCATTTCCTGGTTCTCGGCGAAGTCCAGCGACACCATGGTGCGGATGCCGCGTTCGCGGGCGGCGGCGATCAGCCGCTGCATCAGCGTCGTGCCCAGGCCGTGGCCCTGCCAGTCGTCGAGCACGGTCACCGCGATCTCGCACTGCCGCGGGTCGTTGCCGACCGCGTAGCGCGACACGCCGACGATGCGCGCGTCGTCGTCTTCGCCATCGAGGGCGACGAAGGCTTCGTCGTTGACGTGGTCGACATCGACCAGCCGGCTCACCAGCGCTTCGTCCGGCTCGTTGAACTGCTCCTGGAAACGATAGCGACGCGCGCGCGGCGACAGCGCGGCGATGAAGGCCCGTTCCGCGTCCGCGTCGCCGGGATTCATCGGACGGATCAGGACCTGGCGGCCGTCGGACAGGGTCTCCAGCGTGTACGGCAGGAAGCTGTCGGGGGCGGGGATGGGCGAGACATCGTTCATGGCGCGGCTCCGGGGAGGTGTGACCGCGATGCTGCGCTGCAGCACGGCCGCGTTTCCTGATCCGGATCAGATTGGCGCGGGGTCCTTCCCGCCGCGCGACGAACGGTCCGGGACCAGGCGGCGGACCGCCCGTCCCGGCGCCGGTCAGCGCTCGGCGGCGGCCTTCATGTTGGCCAGGCCGGCTTCGAAATCCTTGCCGATCATCCTGTCCATGCCGACGACGGTGTCCATGAGCTTGGTGAGGTAGGGGCTCGGGCCGCGCATGGTCCAGGTCACCTCGGTGCCGCCGTCCTTCGGCGCCAGCACGAACTCGGTGACGTTGTTCGACTCCATCGGTTCGATGAAGTCGAGCTTGATCGCGATCCGGCTGGGCGGCGTCGATTCGGCGATCTCCATGCGGCCCTGGCCCACGTCCTTGTTGCCCTTCCACGCGTAGACCGCGCCCGGGCCGCTGGCGGGGCCCTCGAAGGTGCGGGTCATTGCCGGATCGAGCTTCTCCCAGGGCGACCATTCGCCCCAGCGGTGGAAGTCGTCGATCAGGGCGAACACCTTGTCCGGCGGGGCGGCGATGGTCGCCTTGCGCTGGACCTGGAAGGTGTCGGGTTTGGTCGCCGCGTAGATCAGCACGCCGGCGATCGCGAGGACCAGGACGATCAGGATCTTCTTCAGCATGACGTTCCCCCATGGCGGATACCCGGGGCATTCTCCGCCGATCGTCGGGGGGCGCAAGTGCGGCCCTTGGCGTCCGCAGCGGGTAAAATCGCGGCCCCGCACGTCCCGATGACCCGCCCGTGTCCGCATCGACCCCCGCCGCCATGCCCGCCGACCGCCGTCCCGTCTCGATCCGGCAGGACGACCTGATCCAGTCCATCGCCGATGGCCTGCAGTACATCAGCTACTACCACCCGGTCGACTACATCCGGAACCTCGCCGCCGCCTACGAGCGCGAGGCCTCGCCGGCGGCGAAGGACGCGATCGCGCAGATCCTGATCAACTCGCGGATGTGCGCCGAGGGCCATCGGCCGATCTGCCAGGACACCGGCATCGTCACCGTATTCCTCGAAGTGGGCATGGACGTGCGCTGGGACGACGCGACCATGAGCGTCGAGGACATGGTCCACGAGGGCGTGCGCCGCGCCTACAACGACCCGGACAACAAGCTGCGCGCCTCGGTGCTGGCCGACCCTGCCGGCAAGCGCATCAACACGAAGGACAACACGCCCGGCGTGGTCAACGTGAAGATCGTGCCCGGCAACACGGTGGACGTGATCGTCGCCGCGAAGGGCGGCGGCTCGGAAGCGAAGTCGAAGTTCGCGATGCTCAACCCGTCCGATTCCATCGTCGACTGGGTGCTGAAGACCGTGCCGACCATGGGCGCCGGCTGGTGCCCGCCCGGCATGCTCGGCATCGGCATCGGCGGCACCGCCGAGAAGGCGATGCTGCTGGCCAAGGAAGCGCTGATGGAACCGATCGACATCGTCGACCTGCAGGCCCGCGGCCCGTCGAACCGCGCCGAGGAACTTCGGCTCGAGCTGTACGAGAAGGTCAACGCGCTGGGCATCGGCGCGCAGGGCCTCGGCGGCCTGACCACCGTGCTCGACATCAAGGTCAAGGACTACCCGACCCACGCCGCCAACCTGCCGATCGCGATGATCCCGAACTGCGCCGCGACGCGCCATGCCCATTTCACGCTCGATGGCAGCGGCCCGGTGATGCTGGACCCGCCGTCGCTGGAGGACTGGCCGACGCTGACCTACGACGCGTCGAAGGGCCGTCGCGTGAACCTCGACACGGTGACGAAGGAAGACGTGGCCTCGTGGAAGCCGGGCGAAGTGCTGCTGCTCAACGGGAAGCTGCTCACCGGCCGCGACGCCGCGCACAAGCGCATGGTCGACATGTTGAACCGGGGCGAGCCGCTGCCGGTCGACCTGCGCGGCAAGTTCATCTATTACGTCGGCCCGGTCGATCCGGTGCGCGACGAGGTCGTCGGCCCTGCCGGCCCGACCACCGCCACGCGCATGGACAAGTTCACCGAGCAGGTGCTCGCGCAGACCGGGCTGATGGGCATGGTCGGCAAGGCCGAACGCGGCCCGACCGCGATCGACGCCATCAGGAAGCACCAGTCGGTCTACCTCATGGCCGTCGGCGGCGCCGCGTACCTGGTGTCGAAGGCGATCAAGGCCGCGAAGGTGGTCGGTTTCGCCGATCTCGGCATGGAAGCGATCTACGAATTCGAGGTGCAGGACATGCCGGTCACCGTCGCGGTCGATTCGCAGGGAACGTCGGTGCACCAGACCGGCCCGCGCGAATGGCAGGCGCGGATTTCGAACGGGATGCTCGGCAAGATCCCGGTGGTCGTCGCCTGAGTCGCCGCTGCCGCGCCGCGATGCACGACGGCGTGAATCCGGAGGGCGCCGCGATCGTCGCGGCTCCCTCCGTCGTTCCGGCACCCGGCGACGGGGTCAGATGCGGAACGCGCGGCCGTCGCGCACCTGCACCCGCGAGCCCACGGTGATGCCGGCGAGGTCGTCCTGCGACACGATGACCTCGCGGCCGTCGCGCATGCGGACGGTGATGTCGTAACCCTTGCCGTACTTGTTCTGCACGGCATTGCCGATCGCGGCGCCCGCGACGGCGCCGGCGGCCGTGGCGGTGTTCCGGCGACCCTCGCTGTCGGTGCTGTCCTTGGCGATCTCGCGTGCGGCGAGGCCGCCCACCACCGCACCGACGACCGCACCGGTGGCGTTCGGCGTGCGGCTGCCGGTGCCCGTGTCGATGCGGGTCACGGTGCCGCAGGCGGGGCAGGGGTCGCCGTAGCTGGGCGACGGCGAGGCGGCATAGCCGGACGACGGCGTGCTCGCGCAGGCCGAGAGCATCAGCGACGAAGCGATGGCGATGGATGCGAACAGCGTCGGGCGAAGGTTCATGCGGGCATTCATGGCGTGTCTCCGGACAGGGGCAGCATCGCGATCCGGGATCGCGATGCGGCCACCCTCGCGCCGCGGGCGTGAATCGCATGCGAACGCCTCGGAAAACCGGTCCCGATCGTGCGCGCTGCTCGACGATCGCGCGAAATACCTGCGGAATCAGCCGTTTGAGCGGATGTCTTTCACGGCTGCCGTTCAGCGGAGATGGTTCAGATCCCGCGGAAATAGATGTCCACGTAATCGGCCGCGGTGTCGCAAGGGTTGTCGATTTCCTGCATGCGCCAGTACTTGCGGCCCGCTTTCGTCCGGAAATGGTAGGTGCCGTCGCGCTTGCACTCGCGTCCGCCGGCGATGTGCGAGACGCGGGTGAGGATCGTGCCTTCGAAGGTGAAACCGTCCTGCGTGGCGGCCACGATGCGGCCGGAGACGCGGACGTAGTCGCCGTCGCTGTCGTCGTGGCCGCGTTGTTCGCCTTCCAGCGCCAGCGTGTCGCCGCGATCGGTCACCGCCACGCGGCCCGCGCCGTCGAGATCGCCCCAGCCGATCCATTGCAGCGTCAGCATGTGATCGCCGACCAGCCGCGCGCGGGCAGCCGCGTCCAGTCCGTTCTTCGCGGTCGCGGCATCGGCGGTGTGGCCGCCGGACAGGGCGAGGAGGAATGCGATCGGGACGAGGCGGAGGGACGGGCGCATGGCGGCGATCCGGCGGCGGGACGGGCGATGCATGATCCCGCCTGCGAACGGTCGGATCAACGCCCGGTATCCGCCGTTCGTCGTGTCGCCCCTGCGCTCGAGCGGCGGTGCGCGACGCGGCCCGCCAGTGCCGCCAGCACCGCCGACAGCGCGATCCAGGCTGCGACGTAGCACCACGTCGCCGGACCGGAATGTCCCACCGATTCAATGCCCGTGAACGCTTCGATCCGGGACCACAGCGGCATCAGCACGACGGTCGTCGCGACGGCGGGCGGCAGCGCCAGCAGGACGATGGCCAGCAGGCCGGCGGCGGCCGGCAGGAGACGACGCAGTCGGGACATGGGGGGCGCTCCTCCGTGGGCCGCGGCCTAGGGCGCGTGCGCGCCGGGCTGCAGCAGGTTCTGCCCGGTGGCGTCGGCGCGGGCGGCGGCGAACTGTTCGTCGATGTCGCGGTTGACCGAGGTGTCGGTACCGCCGTTGTGGTCCGGCTCGATCGGGGCGGCGCCGCGCTCGTCGGGCAGTCGCGCGATGTACTGGATCGTGCGCGGAGATTCGATGCCGGCCTTCGCGAACGCGGCCTTGGTCTGCCGGATCGCCTCGCTGCGGGTCTTGCCCAGGTCGCTCTCGCGCTGGTCGATCCATGCCAGGAAGCGCAGCACGATGCCGCCGCTGCCGTGTTCGACGACCAGCCACGACGGCGCCGGGTCTTCCAGCACGCCCTCGACGCCGGCGATCGCCGCCATCGCCAGCGTTTCGGACCTGCGGATCGACTGCGTGGCGTCGATCGCTACGGTGAAATCGAACCGCCGCTTCGGATTGCGCGAGTAGTTCAGGATCACCGATTTGAACACGAGGCTGTTCGGCATCTGCAGGTGGTTGCCGTCGAAGGTGATCAGCACCGTCGCGCGCGATGTCACCGAGATCACCTTGCCTTCGCGGCCGTCGATGTTGACGGTGTCGCCGGGCTCGAACGGACGGCGCACACTGAGCAGGATGCCCGCGATGTAGTTCTCGGCGATGTCGCGGAACGCGAAGCCCAGCACCAGCCCGACCACGCCCGCGGAGCCGAGCACCGCGCCGACGACGGCGGTGAGGCCCAGCAGGTCGAGCGCGATCAGCACGCCGACGAGGATGATCGCGGTCCGCACTATCGTGCGCACGAGGCCGTCCATGTACGGGTTGCGCGAGCGCAGGTGCAGCAGGTGCAGGCGCCTGCCCGCGAACCGCGCGCACCACAGCGCGAACAGCAGCACCAGCAGCGCGAGGACCAGTTGCGGGATGCGTTCGACCAGTCGCAGCAGCGCGTGGTTGGCGTAATCCACCATCGCATGCGCGCAGTCGTGCAGGTCGTCGAAGGTGCAGGCGACCACCGGCTGCGTCGCGGGGGCTCCGGACGCGGGCGCGGTCGAAGGGGGCAGCAGCAGGGACAGCGGGGACGGTGCGGGCGTCGTCGTGGGCATCGGAATGACGGGATCGGAAGCGTGGCGCCAGAGGCAGCGGAGCTGGAAGAACGCGTTACTGGAAGAGCGCGGCGCTGGAAGAACCTGTCTCTAGAAGAACCATGCGATCAGGAACAGCCCGATCATGGCGCAGGCGAGTGCGAGCTTGAACACGACGCCGAGCAGGATGCCCAGCCAGGTGCCGAGGCCGACCTTGGTGGCGTGGCCGAGGTGGTTGCCTTCGAGGCGGCGACGATGCAGCAGTTCGCCGATCACCGCGCCGACGAACGGCGCCACGAACACGCCGATCAGTCCGAAGAAGAGGCCCGCGACGGTGCCGATCGCCGCCCCGAGCAGCGCCAGCCGGCTGGCGCCGACCCGCTTGGCGCCCATCGCCGTCGCCGCGAGATCCACCAGCACCGAGAGCACGGTCAGCAACCCGAGGACCACCAGCGGCAGCGCCCCCACGCGCTCGAAACCATCGGCCCATGCGGCGAGCAGCATGCCGGCGTAGACCAGCGGCAGGCCGGGCAGTGCGGGCAACACCACGCCCACCAGGCCGAGCAGCACCAGCAATGCGGCGAGTACGTAGAAGACGACTTGTGCGTCCATCGAACATCCGGGCCGCGGGAAGGAAGGCCGCGGCGGCCGCATCATGGCACGCTGCCGGAACGGTCGCACGACCCGGCGGTGAACGTGCAGGGTGCCGCACCGTCATGCGATCCCCGGCGCCGCAAAAGGAAACGGCCCGCAGCGCGAGCCGTTTCCGGAGGGACTGCGCGGACCGTCAGTTCAGCGCCGGGTTGTTCTCGGCGAAGTACTCGTGGTTGTCGGCGTTGTCCAGCGCCTTGGTCGGGTTGCTGGTCGCCAGGCTCTTGGCGGCCGACTGCCCGTAGGCCCAGTCGTCGGTGGCGGCGACGACGTTGAAGTGGCTCATCTCGTGCACCAGCGTGCCGGCCTTTGAATCCGTGCCCGTGTTCGGCGCGCTCCAGAACGCGTTGCAGACGTAGATCTGGTAGGGCTGGGTCGGATAGACGTAGGCGTAGTAGCTCTGGTTGCAGCCGCAGTTGATCGTGATCTGGCCGGCGTTCTGGTCCATGGCCGCGTCGATCGCCGCATAGTGCTGCTTCGCGGTGTTGTAGCGGCTGGAGGTGTAGGCGCCGAACCAGGTGGTGTAGCGCGACCCGGTCTTGCCGGCGTTGAGGTAGCCCTTGGCGTTCTCGGTGTAGGTGCGCGCCGAGGTCACCGCGGTCCCGGCGGAGCTCTGCCGCGAGGTGGTGCAGCCGACGTAGTTCACGCCGCCGACCACGACGCCCTGCACCGGCTTGGCCTTTGTCGAGAAGCCCATGCGCTGGGCCGGCGTCTTCTGGCCGTTGCCGACCCAGATGCGCAGCGGCGCGCTCTGCGTCAGCAGCGGCAGGCCGTTGGCCTGCTTCAGCATGGTCCCGCCGGACAGCGAGGCGTACTGCAGCGGCGCGGCGAAGGCGATGGTGTAGTCGCCGCCCTGCGAGAGGTCGTAGGCGGCGCCGAGATCGACCGTCGCCTTCCAGGCGCGGCCCGGACGCAGCACGACGAAGTCGGAGGCTCCGGGCAGGCCGCGTTTGATCATGGCGCCCTCGTAACGGACCTCGACGCCGTCGCGGGTCACCGCGAAGACATTCGACTGCGCCAGCATCGAAGGCAATTGCCACTTCGGCACGCGGACGGTCTTGCGGCTGCTGTTGGTCACCGTCACTTCGACGATGCCATCCCCCAGCGACAGCATGCCGACGCGCAGCGGATTGGAGGTCTGGACCGCCGGCACGGCGGCGACCGAACCGAAGGCGGCGGCGATACCCGCGACGAGCGCGGTGGTGGCACCGATGGTGCCGATCGTTTTGAGCTTCATTCCCTTGTGTCCCCGGATTCGAAAACGCCCGCGGAATGCGGGCGTTCGGATCATAAGGGGACGCCGGCCCCGTCTGCATGCTGCTTAGCAGCAGCGAGGGGCGGGCTGCCGCGCGGGTTGCGCGGCAGCCAAGGGTCAGCGGAAGTCCTGATGGCAACCTTTGCAGCTTTCGCCGATTTTCGCCGTCACCGCGTTCACCCCTTCGCAGTTGATCGGCGGTGCGGCGAGGGCGGCATCGAGGGTGGCGCGCATGCCGCTGGCCTGCTTGGTGAAGCGCTCGTCGTCGGCATCGCCCGGGAAGGCGCGCTCCAGGTCGTCGGCCATCGTGCGCAGGCCCTTGAGGTGCGGGATGATGTCGGTCGCGTTGCAGTGGTTCGCCGCGGCCTTCTCGCCGAGCTGCTTCATGTGCCATTCCTGCACGAACATCACGCTTTCGGGGAAGTGGTCGCGACGCTGCTGCCAGGTCCGCATCAGCATGACGACGGCGATCGCGCCGATGGCCAGGCCGATCAGGAAGACGAAGAAATAGCGGCTGAAGGCGGAGGACTTGGGCTTGCTCTGGTCGGGCGATGTCGACATGGAACGGCTCCGTGACGGTTGTCGAAAACATACCACGACCGGCGTCGCCCTGTGCCGTCCGGCTACAATGACGCGATGCGCGAAGACACCCGCAACGACCTGCCCGCAGCGACGCCCGACGACGGCCTCGACGCGACCTGGCGCGACCGGTTCGCCGGGATCGATCGCCTCTACGGACGCGGTGCGCTCGCCGCGTTCGCGCGCAGCCACGTCGTCGTGGTCGGCCTGGGCGGAGTCGGGTCGTGGGTGGTCGAGGCGCTGGTCCGCAGCGGCGTGGGCCGGCTGACCCTGATCGACGCCGACGACCTCTGCGTCTCCAACACCAACCGCCAGTTGCCCGCGCTCGAAGGCCAGTACGGCCGCGGCAAGGCCGAGGCGATGGCCGAACGCTGCCGCGCGATCAACCCGGGCGTCGAGGTCGACGCCATCGCCAGCTTCCTCGTGCCGTCGAACCTCGACGACCTGCTCGGCCGCGACCACGACCTGGTGATCGACGCCTGCGACAGCTTCCGCACCAAGGTCGAGGCCATCGCCTGGTGCCGTCGCCGCAAGCGGCCGATCCTCACCGTCGGTGCCGCCGGCGGCCGGCTCGACCCGACCCTCGTGCGCGTGCGCGACCTCTCGCGCACCGAGCACGACGCGATGCTCGCGCTGATCCGCAAGAAACTGCGCGCCGAGTTCAATTTCCCGAAGAACCCGCAGCGCTACTTCGGGGTGCCGGCGATCTATTCGCTGGAGAACGTGCGCTATCCGCAGGCCGACGGCAGCGTCTGCGGGCTCCGTCCGAAGCTCGGCGCCGACGCGGCGCTGAAGCTCGACTGCGGCGCGGGCCTGGGCGCGGCCACGCACATCACCGGTGCGTTCGCGTTCGCGGCAGCGGGCAAGGCGCTGGAAATGCTGCTGAAGCCGAAGACGGCCGTGGCCGCTCCGTAACCTGGTTCCGGTAGAGCAGCCTTCAGGCCGCGGCCGCTCTACCGGTCAGACGGCAATCGGAACAATCGTTCCGCATTCGCCGTGGTGGCGGCTGCCAGATCCGACGGGGACATGCCGCGCAAGGCCGCCACTGTCTCCAGCACGCGCACCAGCCGCGCCGGCTCGTTGCGCTGGCCGCGATGATCGCTGTCCGGCTGGTCCGGCGCATCGGTTTCCAGCAGCAGGCCTTCGATCGGCAGCGTCGCGGCCAGCGTGCGCAGGCGGTTGGCGCGTTCGTACGTCACCGGCCCGCCGATGCCGACGAGGAAGCCGAGATCGAACAGCCGCTTCGCCTGGTCGGCACTGCCGGGATAGCTGTGGATCACGCCGCGGAGCGGGCCGAAACGGCGGATCGCCGCCATCACCTGATCGACCGCGCGTCGCGCATGCACGACCACCGGCAGGCCGAAGTCGCGCGCCAGCCGCAACTGCCCGTCGAAGAACAGCGCCTGCCGTGCCGGGTCGAGGCCTTCGACGAAGAAGTCGAGCCCGCATTCGCCGACCGCCACCGGCTGTTCGCGTTCGATCCAGGTGCGCAGTGACTCGAGATCCGCTTCGCGATGATCGTCGAGGTACATGGGATGCAGCCCGTAGGCCGGCAGCAACCCGGATTCGCGTGCGCACAGGTCGCGCAGCTTCGGCCAGCCGGTGGCGTTCACCGCCGGCACGATCTGCCTGGTCACCCCCGCGGCGCGCGCCCGGGCGAGCACGGCGTCGCGGTCGTCGTCGAATTCCGGCGCGTCGAGATGCGCGTGGCTGTCGACCAGCATGGAGGCGTTCAGCCGCTGCGCTGGCCCTCGATCGGCGGTTTCGCGGCAGGCGCATCCGGCGTCACGGGTTCCTTGCGCTTGCGGAAACTGGCGAGCAGCAGCGTGCCGATGCCGAGCAGCAGTTCGTCGATGAACGGAATGAAGTCCGGCACGACCATGTCGACTGCCCATAACGTGAAAGCGACAAGGAACAGCCGCGGGAAACTCAATCGGCCGAGGAAGCCCAGGATCGGGGCGACGAGCGGACTGGCCATGGCGGCGGAACTCCGGAGGGATGACGAATGTGCGCACGCTAGCATGCCGAATCCGGCTTTCGGGTCCGGATTCAGGGTTTCGTCACGATCGGCCGGCCGGAATCGGGGGAGGTTCAGCCAGCCGGTGCTGGAATCCGTTCCCGACGGGGGATTCCATCCGATACAGCCCTGAGGAGGACCGCATGAACCAGAAGAACACCATCGCCATCGCCATTGGAGCGTTGTTGCTGGGCGGCGTCGCGACCGCGGCCTACCTGGGCAACCGGGCGTCGTCGCCGTCCGCCGTGTCCACCGACCTCGCCCGGCCGGCTACGCTCGCGGCGGAGGATCGCCCCGACGACGACAGCCGCATCGCGACGACGGGCGGTCTGGAATACGCCGAGGTCGTCGGCGTGAAGCCGATCACCGAGAAGTCGGCGCAGTACGCGACCGTGCTGGGTACCGAGCCGATCCGCGAAACCACCACCGCCAGCACGCCCCGCGAGGTCTGCCAGGACGTCGCCGTGCAGGAACGCCTGCCCGAGCGCGACGGCAATGTCGGCGGCACCGTCGCCGGCGCGGTCATCGGCGGCCTGGTCGGCAACCAGGTGGGCAAGGGCAACGGGCGCAAGCTGGCGACCGTCGCCGGTGCGGTCGGCGGCGGTTTCGCCGGCCACGAGATCGACAAGCGCCACGTCGGCGGCCAAGTCGTGACCAAGACCGAGCGGCAGTGCCATACCGTGACCGACACCACCAACCGGAGTCGCACCGTGGCGTGGAACGTGACCTACCGGAACCCGGACGGCACCACCGGCACGATGCGCACCGACCGCAAGCCTGGCAGCCGGATCCCGCTGGGCAGCGAAAGCCATGTGGTCGGCTACGACGTGACCTACCGCTACCGCGGCGCCGAGCAGACGCTGCGGATGGACGACAAGCCGGGCGATCGCCTGCCGGTGGTCGACGGCCAGGTGGTGACCGCGGTCGCCACGGCCGGGTCGCCGGGTCGCGGCTGAGGCTGCGAACCAGCGTACGACGTTCGCGGCCGACCCCTCGGACGGCCGCACAACGGGCGGGACCGGAGCGATCCGGTCCCGCCTTCTTTTGCGCCCGGGGAGGGGGCTTGGCGAAATCTCGGCCTTTGCGGTGGAAGTCGTCGCTTCGACGCCGGGTTTTGGTCGGTCCGCAGGTATCGGCTGCGCAGGTTGCCCCCTTACAATGACGTTTTGCCCGAATCGACCGCGCGCCATGGCCCTGCACCCCTACGATCTGTACGACGTCCGTTCCCTGCTCAGCGAAGAAGAGCGTGCCGTGCAGGACACGGTCGCCCGTTTCACCGACGAGCGCGTGCTGCCGATCATCGGCAAGGCCTTCGACGAAGGTCGCTTCCCGAAGGAACTGATCCCCGAGATCGCCGAACTCGGCCTGCTCGGCCCCTCGCTGCCGGAGCAATACGGTTGCGCCGGCCTCAATGGCGTCAGCTACGGCCTGATTTGCCAGGAGCTGGAGCGCGGCGATTCCGGCATCCGCAGCTTCGTGAGCGTGCAGTCTTCGCTGTGCATGTACCCGATCTACGCGTATGGATCGGAAGAACAGCGCATGCGCTGGCTGCCGGACATGGCCGCGGGCAAGGTCATCGGCTGCTTCGGCCTGACCGAGCCGCACGGCGGCTCCGACCCCGCGAACATGAAGACCCGTGCCGTGCGCGACGGCAGCGACTGGGTGATCAACGGCTCGAAGATGTGGATCACCAACGGCAACCTGGCCGACATCGCGATCGTCTGGGCGCAGACCGACGACGGCATCCAGGGTTTCGTGCTGGAGAAGGGCATGCCGGGCTTCACCGCCCAGGAAATCAAGCACAAGATGAGCCTGCGCGCGTCGGTCACCAGCGCGCTGTTCTTCGACAACGTGCGCGTGCCGGACGCCAGCCGCCTGCCGAACGTGAAGGGCCTCAAGGGGCCGCTCGGTTGCCTCACGCAGGCGCGCTACGGCATCACCTGGGGCCCGATCGGCGCCGCCATCGCCTGCCTCGACGAGGCGTTGCGCTACAGCAAGGAGCGCATCCTGTTCGACCGCCCGGTCGCGGCGACGCAGAGCGCGCAACTCAAGATGGCCGACTGGGCCCGCCGCATCACCGCCGCGCAGCTGATCTCGCTGCAGCTCGGCCGCCTGAAGGACGCCGGCAACATGCAGCCGACGCAGGTGTCGCTGGCGAAATGGAACAACGTGCGCATGGCGATCGACATCGCCCGCGAGGCGCGCGACCTGCTCGGCGGCGCCGGCATCACCACCGAGCACTGCCCGATCCGCCACGCGCTGAACCTCGAATCGGTCATCACCTACGAAGGCACGGAAACCGTGCACCAGCTGGTGGTCGGCCGCGAGCTGACCGGCATCAACGCGTTCTGATCGAGGCTGGGGCGCGACGCGCATGGACACGCCGGTGATCGAAACCGCACGCCTGATCCTGCGCGTCCCGCAGATTGGTGACTTCGACCGCTACGCCGAATGCTTCGCGCACGAGTCGTCGCGGATCATCGGCGGACCGCACGCCCGCGGCGATGCGTGGCGACGGTTCCTGCAGATGCCCGGCGCCTGGCTGTTGCAGGGCTTCGCGATGTTCTCGGTGATCGAGAAATCCAGCGGTCTCTGGGTCGGCCAGGCCGGCCCGTGGCAGCCGGACGGCTGGCCCGGCACCGAGGTGGGTTACGCGTTTCACCACGACGCGCGCGGCAAGGGCTATTGCACCGAGGCTTGCGTCGCGGCCATCGACTGGGCCTTCGACACGCTGGGCTGGGACGACGTGATCCACTGCATCTCGCCCGAGAACGCCGCTTCGCAGGCGGTCGCGCAGCGGCTGGGATCGCGCAACCGCGGTCCAGGCCGGTTGCCGCCGCCGCTGGATGCGCATGCGATCGACCTCTGGGGCCAGACCCGCGACGAGTGGCGCACCCACCGGGAGCGGTTCGCATGATCACGCTGTACGGCATGTCCTCGTCGGGCAACTGCTACAAGCTGCAGCTGCTGATGGCGCAGCTCGGTCGCGAATACGACTGGGAAGAGATCGACGTCACCCGCGGCGAGAACCTGTCGCCCGAATTCCTGGCGATGAACGATCGCGGCAAGGTGCCGGTGATGCGGCTGGCCGACGGCCGCACGATGTCGGAATCGAACGCGATCCTGAACTTCCTCGCGCAGGGCACGCCGCTGCTGCCGGACGATCCGTGGGATCGCGCGAAGACGCTGCAGTGGATGTTCTTCGAACAGTACAGCCACGAGCCGTACATCGCGGTGTCGCGCTTCATCCGCAAGTATCTGCCGCCGGACCATCCGCGCCGCGCCCACCTCGATGCGCTGAAGGCGTCGGGCGAGGAGGCGCTGGCGGCGATGGAGCGGCACCTGTGCCGGCTGCCGTGGTTCGGCGGCGAGCACTACACCATCGCCGACATCGCGCTGTTCGCGTACACCCACGTTGCCGAGGACGGCGGTTTCGACCTCGGCGGCTATCCGCATGTCGAACGCTGGATCAAGCGCGTGATGCAGCAGCCCGGGTTCGTGCCGATGCGCGACGCCGATCGCGCCGAAGACTGAATTTCCGACTTCCACCATCGTCCGGCTCCCGCCTCCCGGGAGCAGGGGAGAGCGCCATGTTCGCGACCGTCCCGAATCCCATCCCGGCCCGCATGAAGGGCCTGAATCGCGCCGAGATCTGCGACGTCAATTTCCAGACGTTCGTGAAGGACTGGGATGGCGCCGCGCAGCCGACGCCGGCGCCGGGTGAAGCCATCCTGGACGGCAGTGCGCTCGATGCGCAGGGTTTCCGCGAGTTGTTCGAATCGCAGCTGATCTCGCGCCACCTCGACCTGATGGCCCGCGTGCTGCGCGTGCAGAACAAGGTCTTCTACACCATCGGCTCGTCGGGCCACGAGGGCAACGCGATGGTCGCGCGACTCACGCGCCACACCGATCCGGCGTTCCTGCACTACCGCTCCGGCGGCTTCATGGCCGAACGCTTCCGCAAGCTGCCGGGCATGGATCCGGTGATGGATTCGGCGCTGTCGTTCGCGGCCAGCGCCGAGGATCCCGCGAGCGGCGGTCGCCACAAGGTGTGGGGCAGCAAGCCGCTGTGGGTGTTGCCGCAGACCTCGACGATCGCCTCGCACCTGCCGAAGGCGCTGGGCACCGCGATCGCGATCGAGCACGCGCGCCGCATCGGCCACGCGCTGCCGATTCCCGACGACAGCATCGCGATCTGCTCGTTCGGCGACGCGTCCAGCAACCACGCCACCGCGCAGACCGCGTTCAACGCCGCGGCGTGGACCGCCTACCAGAAGCTGCCGGCACCGGTGCTGTACGTGTGCGAGGACAACGGCATCGGCATCTCGGTGAAGACGCCGGACGGCTGGGTCGCGCGCAACTACCGCGACCGCGCCGACCTCGACTATTTCTACGCCGACGGCCTCGATCTCGCGAACGGCTACGGTCAGGTGCAGGCCGCGGTGGAGCATTGCCGGCGCACGCGCCGCCCGACCTTCCTGCACCTGCGCACCACGCGGATCATGGGCCACGCCGGCACCGACTTCGAGATCGAGTGGCGCAACATCGAGGAACTGTGCGCGGTCGAGGCGAGCGACCCGCTGCTGCGCAGCGCGCAGATCGCGCTGGAATCCGGATTGATGTCGAAGGACGAGATCCTCGACCTGTACGAGGCGACGCGCGCGAAGTGCTTCGCCGCCGCCGAGGACGCCGACCGTCGTCCGCGCCTGGCCACGCTGGACGACGTGATGAAGCCGCTGGCGCCGTACACGCCCGATGCGGTGAAAGCCGAAGCCGAGCGCTTCGACTATGCGGACAAGCGGCTGGCGATCTTCGGCGGCGAGGCGAAGCTGCCCGAGAAACAGCCGGCGAAGCATCTCGCGATCCAGATCGGCATGGCGCTCCACGACCTGTTCTGCAAGTATCCCGAGACGATGCTGTTCGGCGAGGACGTGGCGCAGAAGGGCGGCGTCTACACGGTCACGAAGGGCCTGCACAAGGCGTTCGGGCCGAAGCGCATCTTCAACACGCTGCTCGACGAGACGGTGATCCTCGGCCTCGCGCAGGGTTACGCGAACATGGGCATGCTGCCGATGCCCGAGATCCAGTACCTCGCGTACTTCCACAACGCCTGCGACCAGATCCGCGGCGAGGCGGCCAGCCTGCAGTTCTTCAGCAACGGCCAGTACCGCAACCCGATGGTGATGCGAATCGCCTCGCTGGGCTACCAGCGCGGCTTCGGCGGTCACTTCCACAACGACAACTCGATCACCGCGCTGCGCGACATCCCCGGTCTCGTCGTCGGTTGTCCTTCGCGCGGCGACGACGCGGCGACGATGCTGCGCACGCTGATGGCGCTGGCGAAGGTGGATGGCCGCGTCTGCGCCTTCCTCGAGCCGATCGCGCTGTACATGGCCAAGGACCTGTACGAGGCCGGCGACGGCCTGTGGCAGACCGAGTACCCGTCGCCGGAGCAGGCGATGCCGTTGGGCGAGGGCCGCGTCTACGCGCCGGAAGACGGCAGCCGCGGCGACGACCTGGTGATCTTCACCTTCGGCAATGGCGTGCCGATGAGCCTGCGCGCCGCGCGCCGGATCGACGCGAAGCACGGCTGGAAGACCCGCGTGGTTGACCTGCGCTGGCTGGTGCCGCTCAACGAGGCGTTCATCCGCGAACAGGCCGCGGGCGCGAAGCGGATCCTCGTCGTCGACGAGGGCCGCCGCAGCGCCGGCGTGGGCGAGGGCGTGATCACCGCGCTGGTCGAGGGCGGGTTCGGGGCGGTGCCGCTGCGCCGGGTCGTCGGTGCCGACACCTTCACCCCGCTGGCCGGCGCCGCATTCCTGGTGATCCCGGCCGACGACGACATCGTCGCCGCGGCGGACGCGCTGGCTGGCTGAACGCTGAGGGGGCAGGGCCGGATGCGGTTGGCGCCGCCTCCGGCCCGGTGTAGGATCGGCCTGCTTCGTCGAAGGTCCAGGAGTCCGTGATGCAATACGCACCCCAAAACCCGTCCGATTCGGGCCACCCCGATCACGACCGCTACATGAACATGCGGAACATGGTCGAGCGCATGCACGGCGACAGCGGCATCGTCGCGACCGGCGACATGAACGACCGCGCCGCCGCTGCCATGCTGCTCGCCTACAAACAGCAGGCCGGCCGCGAGAACCCGTCGCTGGACCCGAAGGCCGGGGTCGACGGCGTCGTCCTGAGCCGCGGCAACGTGGCCGGACAGTACGCGATCCTCTATCAGGGCGATCCCAACAATCCGACGGTCCGCACGCTGGCCGTGCCGACCCAGGAGCTGATCCAGCCGACGGATCGCAATTTCCAGGAAATCAACCGCATCAATGCGGACCAGATGACCCAGATGCAGTCGCAGAACCGGCAGCTCGGTCAGCAGCAGGAGCAATTGCAGGCGCAGCAGCAGAACCAGGCGCGCGATCAGAACACCCTGAACCAGGGCGCCCGTTCGCTGTTCTGATCCTCCGCGGCCCTCTGACCCCGCGCCGGAAAAAGCGTCGCGATCAGCGCGCCAATCCGTCGAGCAGCGTGCCGTAACGCCAGGAAGCCCCGCCCACCGCGGGGCTTCCGTCGTTTCCGGGGGGCGTCGCCGCGCCCGGGGCGCCGGCCACGACCGCGAGGGCGACCTCCCCGGCCGTGGACACCACGGTGCCGAGGTCGCCGGTTCCGTTTTGCAGCGGGGCGCCCGGCGCGAAGGGGGCGTCGCCGTGGACCAGGACGAGCCCGCGCTTGGCCTGGCCGAGAAAATGGGTCCGCGCCACGATCTCCTGGCCGGGGTAGCACCCTTTCTTCACGCTGAAGGCCTGCAGGCGCTCCAGCGACAGCTGCTGCGGGGTCCATTGCTCGGACTGGCTGGCCTCCAGTCGCGGCCAGCCGTGCGCGAGGTCCTCGCGCCGCCAGACGGCGAGGGCGGTCGGATCGTCGCCGGCGACCACGGCCGGGCCGATGCGCAGGCTGCGTCCCGCGCGACCCCCCGCGAGGTCGCCGGACAGGTCCAGCTCGATGGCATCGGCCGGATCGCCCGCCCAGTGGTTGCCGGAAGCCAGGTCCGACGCGCGCAGCCGGCCGGCGATCCGCAGGTCGTCGCGGGCCGAAATCGCGACCTTGCTGCGGAACACGAAGCGGCGCAGGCGGTCGGCGAGCGCGTCGGCATCTGCATCCGGGACGACCAGCCACACCGTATCGGTGGCGATGCGCACCAGCCCGAACAGCGCGATCACCCGGCCCTTGGCTGTCAGCCAGCCGTTCCACTGCCAGCGCCCGTCCTCCAGCGCGGCGACGTCGTTCATCGTCTGCGCCTGTGCGAATGCGACCGCATCGCGTCCTTCCAGGGACAGTAGACGATGGTCGGAGAGGCGGAACCAGGGGGCGAGGGCAGCTTGCGGGTTGTCCGGCATGGGGGCGGGACTTAAACTTCACGGTTCAGGAATCCCGACATGATAGGCGAAACCGTTCTCATCTCCGCGACCGATCCGGAACTCCCGGCGACCGAGCCGGCGCCCGCGCAGCGGCCGCCCGTCCCGGCCAAGGAGATCGGCGGCCGCGACGGCCCGGACCCCACGCGCTACGGGGACTGGGAGAAGAACGGACGCTGCATCGATTTCTGATGCGCTTCCTTGTTTCGATGCTCCGGCCCTCCGGGGCGTTGTTCCTCACTTGACCGATCAGGGCGCCACTCGAATGACCCAACGCGCACGTCCCCTGTCGCCGCACCTGCAGATCTACCGCAAGCAGATCACCAGCGTGATGTCGATCCTGCATCGCATCAGCGGCATCGTCCTTTCCCTCGGTGCGTTCGGCCTGGCCTGGTGGCTGCTGGCCGTGGCTCGCGGCGGCGAAGCCTACGCCAACGCCTCGGCGCTGCTGGCCTCCGGCTTCGGCAAGTTCGTGCTGTTCGGCTTCTCGCTGGCGCTGATGTACCACCTGCTCAACGGCATCCGCCACCTGCTGTGGGACATGGGCTGGGGCTTCCGCATCCCGCAGGTCTACCGCTCCGGCTACACCGTGGTCGCGCTGACCTTCGTGCTGACCGCGGCGATCTGGTTCGTCGCGCTGGGAGGCCGGGCATGAGCGCTCCCACGACCCGCGATTACCGTTCCCCGGTGGGCCGCGCCCGCGGCCTAGGGTCCGCCAAGTCGGGCACCGGGCACTTCTGGTGGCAGCGCGTCACCGCCGTGTTCCTCGCGCTGCTGACGCCATGGATCCTCGGCATGCTGGTCGCGCTGGCCGGCGCCGACCAGGGCCAGGTCCAGGCCGCGCTGGCCAGGCCCGTCAATGCCGTTGCCCTCGCGCTGTTCGCCATCAGTCTCTTCGCGCACGCGCGCATGGGGCTGCAGGTGGTGATCGAGGACTACGTCCACCACCGTGCCGCCGAACTCGCGCTGCAGGTGCTGGTGCTGTTCGCCTGCGCGCTGGGCGCCCTTGCTTCCCTTTACGCGATCGGCCGGATCGCGCTGCTGGCCTGATCGACATGACGACTGCCTACAAGATCACCGAACACAAGTACGACATGGTCGTGGTCGGCGCCGGCGGCGCCGGCCTCCGCGCGACCTTCGGCCTGGCCCAGAAGGGCCTGCAGACCGCGTGCATCACCAAGGTCTTCCCGACCCGTTCGCACACCGTCGCGGCGCAGGGCGGCATCTCCGCCGCGCTCGGCAACATGGGCGAGGACGACTGGCGCTTCCACTTCTACGACACGATCAAGGGCTCGGACTGGCTGGGCGACCAGGACGCGATCGAGTACATGTGCCGCGAGGCCATTCCCGCGATCATCGAGCTTGAGCACCAGGGCGTGCCGTTCAGCCGCACCGAGGACGGCCGCATCTACCAGCGTCCGTTCGGCGGCATGACCACGCACTATGGCAAGGGCACCGCGCAGCGCACCTGCGCCGCCGCCGACCGCACCGGCCACGCGATCCTGCACACGCTGTACCAGCAGTCGCTGGCGCACGATGCGCGCTTCTTCATCGAATACTTCGCGCTCGACCTGATCATGGACGAGGAGGGCGCCTGTCGCGGCGTGCTCGCGCTCGACATGTCCGAGGGCACGCTGCACCTGTTCCGCGCCCAGGGCGTGGTGCTGGCGACCGGCGGCTACGGTCGCGCCTACTTCTCCGCGACCTCGGCGCATACCTGCACCGGCGACGGCGGTGGCATGGCGCTGCGCGCCGGCCTCGGCATGCAGGACATGGAGTTCGTGCAGTTCCATCCGACCGGCATCTACGGCGCGGGCTGCCTGATCACCGAAGGCGTGCGCGGCGAAGGCGGCATCCTGCGCAACAACAAGGGCGAGCGCTTCATGGAGCGCTATGCGCCGAACGCCAAGGACCTCGCCTCGCGCGACGTGGTCTCGCGCTCGATGACCCTCGAGATCCGCGAAGGCCGGGGCGTCGGCGAGCACGGCGACCACATCCACCTCGACCTGACCCACCTCGATCCGAACGACATCCACGAGAAGCTGCCCGGCATCGCCGAGAGTGCGCGGATCTTCGCCGGCGTCGACGTGACCCGCCAGCCGATCCCGGTGATCCCGACCGTCCACTACAACATGGGCGGCATCCCGACCAACTATCACGGCGAAGTCGTGCAGCTGAAGAACGGCGACCCCGACGCGGTGGTGCCGGGCCTGTACGCCATCGGCGAGGCCGCCTGCGTGTCGGTGCACGGCGCGAACCGCCTCGGTTCGAACTCGCTGCTCGACCTGGTCGTGTTCGGCCGCGCGGTCGCCAACCGCTGCGCCGAGACGATCAAGCCCGGCGCCGCGCACAAGACGCTGGCGGGCGATGCCTGCGACAAGGCGCTGGCCAACCTCGATCGCGCGCGCAACGCCAACGGCGGCACGTCGACCGCGGAACTGCGCCTGCGCATGCAGCGCATCATGCAGAAGGATGCTGCGGTGTTCCGCACGCCGGAAGGCCTGAAGGACGGCGTCGAGCGCATCCGCGAGTGCGTGAAGGGCTTCGACGACGTGCGGGTCAGCGACCGTTCGCTGATCTGGAACTCCGACCTCATCGAGACGCTGGAACTGCAGAACCTGCTCGGGCAGGCGCTGGTCACCATCGTGTCGGCCGAGAACCGCATGGAGTCGCGCGGCGCGCACGCCCGCGAGGACTTCTGGGAGAAGGACGCGCAGGGCAACCTCGCCGACGAGGGCATCCGCGACGACGAGCACTGGATGAAGCACACGCTGTGCTGGACCGACAGCACGGGCGGCACCCACATCGATTACCGGCCGGTGCACATGTACACACTGACCGGCGACGTCGACGTCGTGCCGCCGAAGAAGCGCACCTACTGATCGCCCACGGCGCCGCACAGCATTCCGGATCGAGACAATGGCTGAGTTCAACCTTCCCAAGAATTCCAGGGTCCACAAGGGCAAGCGCTTCTCCGCGCCGGCCGGAACGAAGCGCGTGCGCTCGTTCAAGGTCTACCGCTGGAGCCCGGACGACGACGAGAATCCGCGCACCGACACCTACGAGATCGATCTCGACGCCTGCGGGCCGATGGTTCTCGACGCGCTGATCAAGATCAAGAACGAAGTCGATCCGACCCTGACGTTCCGGCGTTCCTGCCGCGAAGGCATCTGCGGCTCGTGCGCGATGAACATCGACGGCACCAACACGCTGGCCTGCACCAAGGCGATCGACGACTGCGGCGGCGGCGAAGTGCCGATCTATCCGCTGCCGCACATGCCGGTGATCAAGGACCTGGTACCCGACCTCACGCACTTCTACGCCCAGTACGCCTCGATCCGCCCGTGGCTGCGTACGCAGACGCCGGCGCCGCCGGATCGCGAGCGCCTGCAGTCGAAGGAAGACCGCGCCAAGCTCGACGGCCTGTACGAGTGCATCCTCTGCGCCTGCTGCAGCACCAGTTGCCCGAGCTACTGGTGGAACGGCGACCGCTACCTCGGCCCGGCGATCCTGCTGCAGGCCTATCGCTGGATCATCGACAGCCGCGACGAGGACACCGGCGCGCGCCTCGACGACCTCGAAGACCCGTTCAAGCTCTATCGGTGCCACACGATCATGAACTGCGCGCGGACCTGCCCGAAGGGCCTGAACCCGGCGCAGGCGATCGGCGAGATCAAGCGGCTGATGTTGGCGAGGCAAGTGTGATCGACCCGCGCGCGTGGCCCGTGCGCGTCGCATGGCCGGGCGCGCTCGCCCTGTGTGCGGTGGTGGCGCTTGCGCAGGCGGCACCGGCGGAGCCACTGTCGTCGCCGGATGCCGTCGATCCGCAGCGATTGCGTCGCATCGAAGCGCTGGTCGAAGTGTCGCAGTTTCCGAAGATCTACGACGCCACGATGCTGAGCATCGGCGATCCCTCGTCCAACGACGCGCGCGCCCGGATCGTCGCCGACACCATGCGCCAGGTCCTGTGGTCCCGTTCCCGTGATGGCTGGCTGCCGTTGATGGCGCGCACGATTCCGGACGATGTGCTGGACCGGGCGGAGACGTTCTACGCCAGCGATGCTGGCCGTGCGCTGGTCGGCTGCCTGCGCGCGGCGGAGGCGATGGCGTCGATCCGCGCGTGCGCCTCGATCCCGGAGGTCGGCGGCGCCGACGTCGGCGACTACGTCAGCGGCGAATTCCTGCGCCCACGCGCCAGCGACGACGCGATCTCGGCCGTCTTCGGCGGCACGTTCTGCGATGCGCTGGCGCAGGATCGGGCGTTGCTGGAGCGCATCGCGACGATGTGCGAGCAGGACGCCACGGCGAAGGCCTGTTCGGCCTTCACCCGGCGCGAAGGCAGGGTCGAGCTGGACCGCGACCGCTGCGTGCACAGCTTCTGACCCATGAATCCGCACGGTGCCGACACTGCGGTCCTGCTGCCCGGCCTTGCGCTGGTCGCCCACACTTTCGTGGTCCTCGTGGTGATGTTCCGCCGCCGGGTGGCACAGATGAAGCGCGACCGCATCCGCCCGCAGCAGGTCGCCACGTCGCAGCAGGCGGCCGCGCTGTATGCCGACGTCGCGCCCGCGGACAACTTCCGCAACCTGTTCGAGATGCCGGTGCTGTTCTACTTCGCACTGGTGGTGACCGCGATCACCGGGCAGACCGGTCCGTGGGTGCTGGGCCTGGCCTGGGCCTACGTCGCCGCGCGCATCGTCCACAGCGTCATCCAGTGCACCTACAACCGGGTGATGCACCGGTTCCGTGCGTTCGCGGCCAGCGTGTTCCTGCTCGCGACGCTGTGGACGGTGCTCGGTTACGGCCTCATCGCCGGATGAGCGCGAACGCCGACGACGCCGATATCCAGCGCCTGCGCTGGCGCAGCCGCCGCGGCATGCGCGAACTCGACCAGCTGTGCCTGCGCTACCTCGATCGCGCCTGGCGCGATGCGTCCGCGGACGAGCGCGCGACCTTCGAACGCCTGCTCGCCAGCGAGGACGACCGCCTCTGGCGCTGGTTCCTCGGCCACGAGGCGCCGGACGATCCCGACCTGCATGCGCTCGTCGAACGCATCCGCGCCCTGCCGGTTTGAGCTGCGGCCGTCGCGCTGGCTGGTCGGTGCGCTGCTTGCGCTGGCCGTGCTCGCGCCGTTCTCGGTGCTGCAGTCCGAGATGCCGTCGCGTCACGCCTGGCCGCTCGCGCTGCTGGCGCTGGGGGCCGGACTGTGGCTTGCGCGACGCGAATGGCGGGCTCCACGGCAGTCGGTGACCATCGACGGCGAGGGCCGGGTGACGATCGATGGCGTCGAAGTGGAGGCGTTCCGGGTCGACTGGCGCGGGCCGCTGGCGTTCCTCGCCTGGCGCGATCCGGCGGGTCGATGCCATCGCCGAAGCCTCTGGCCGGACACGCTGCCATCCGCACTGCGCCGTGAACTGCGACTGGCCGCCGACCGCCGCGATGCTGGGCGGGGCGACGGCCGGATGGCACCATAGTCCGATCCGCGCCGCAGGTTCCCATGTTCAGACCGCTCCCCGTCGCCATCGGCCTGCGCTATCTCCGCGCCAAGCGCCGCAACGGTTTCATCTCCTTCATCTCGCTGGCGTCGATGCTGGGCATCGCCCTCGGCGTGGCCGCGCTGATCACCACGCTCGCGGTGATGAGCGGCTTCCAGCGCGAGATACGCGACCGCATGCTGCAGATGGCCGCGCACGCCACCATCAGCGCCGACGGCGAGCCGCTGCTGGGCTGGAGCGCCGCGGTCGACGAGGCCAGGCGCGATCCGCGCGTCGCCGGTGCCGCGCCCTACATCGAGCGTCCGGTGATGCTGCAGGGGCCGCGCGAGGAGGGCGCGCTGCTGCGCGGCATCGATCCCGCCCGCGAGGGCGACGTCTCGGTGCTCGCGAAGAAGATGGTCGACGGCACCTCGCTCGACTCGCTCAAGCCCGGGGAGTTCAACATCGTCCTCGGCCGCGAACTGGCGCTGTGGCTCGGCGTCGGCGTCGGCGATTCGGTGATCGTCTACACCCCGGCCTTCCAGAGCACACCGCTCGGCACGATGGTCCAGACCAAGCGGTTCCGGGTCACCGGCATCTTCGAGGCCGGCTACCAGGAATTCGACCGCAACCTCGCCGTGGTCCACATCGCCGACGCCCAGCGCCTGCTGCGCATGGGCGACGGCGTCACCGGCGTGCGCCTGCGCCTGCACGACATGAACCAGGCCACCGACGTCTCGCGGGAGCTCGCGCGCCGGCTCGCCGCGCGCATGGACGAAGTCTTCCGGGTCAGCGACTGGTCGCACGAGAACGCCAACATGTTCCGCGCGCTCAAGCTGGAGAAGACGATGATGGCGATCCTGCTGTCGCTGATCATCCTCATGGGCGCCTTCACCCTGGTGAATTCGCAGGTGATGCTGGTCACCGACAAACAGGCCGACATCGCGATCCTGCGCACGCTCGGCTTCACCCCGCGCGGGGTGATGCAGGTGTTCATGGTGCAGGGCTCGATGATCGGGATCATCGGCACCGTGACCGGCGTGATCGGCGGCATCCTGCTGACGCTCAACCTCGAATCGATCCTCGGCGCGATCGAACGCGTGTTCGGCGTGACGCTGCTGCCCGAGGACGTGTACTACATCACCGGCCTGCCGACCGACCTGCGCGCGTTCGACGTGAGCGCGATCGCGCTGGTCGCGCTGGCGATGGCCTTCCTCGCGACGCTGTACCCCGCCTGGCGCGCCGCGCGCACCGCACCCGCGGAGGCCCTGCGCTATGAATGACCCGACGCTGCCGACCGGTGAAGCGGTCCTCCGCTGCGAGGATCTGTCGATGACCTATGCCGAGGGCAGGATGCGCACGCCGGTCTTCGACGGGCTGGCGCTCGAGGTCGCCGCGGGCGAGACCGTGGCCATTGTCGGTGCCTCCGGCGCGGGCAAGAGCACGCTGCTGCACCTGCTGGGCGGGCTCGATCGCCCGACCCGCGGCGAGGTCTACGTCGCCGGGCAGAAGATGAGCGCCCTGTCCGATGCCGACCGCGGGCGGTTGCGCAATCGCGCGCTGGGGTTCGTCTACCAGTTCCATCACCTGCTGCCGGAGTTCACGGCGCTGGAGAACGTCATGCTGCCGGTGCTCCTGAACGGGGCCCCGGTGGCGGATGCCGATGCGCGCGCGCGCGGCCTGCTGGAGGCCGTGGGGCTGGGCCACCGGCTGGCGCACAAGCCCGGCGAACTGTCCGGCGGCGAGCGCCAGCGCGCGGCGGTGGCGCGTGCGCTCGCGAACCGTCCTGCCTGCGTGCTCGGCGACGAGCCCACCGGCAACCTGGACGAGAAGACCGCTGCGATCGTGTTCGACCTGATGCTCGGGCTCAATCGGGAGCAGGGCACCAGCCTGGTGCTCGTCACCCACGATCGTCGCCTGGCGGCCCGGCTCGACCGGGTGCTCGAGCTCCACGAAGGGCGGTTGCGGCCAGCGGCCTGATGTCCGCGCGGGCCGCTCGATGGGCCACAGATGACAGTCGCCACCTCGGCCACACGGCCTTCGCGCTCGCGGTTTCCGGTCTGTGCCGGAGTTTCTTGACCAATCGCGGCGGATCGGGCTATGTTGCCCCCCTACGCAGCCAAGGATGCGTTCCAGCCCGTCGCCCCGTGGATCGAACCGATCCTCAGGTCGACGGGGTGTCGGGGAGCACACTGGGATGAGCAGAAGGACGCCGCAAGCGGTTCGCGATTCGAGGACGACCGGCGGCGATGATCGTGGCGAGGAGGGGGCCTGATCTGTCGTGACAACAGGGAATACGCCTGCCCGTGCTCGGTCGCACCGTGTGCGGTGCCATTTGCCCGTCGAAGTACCGTTCCCGGCGCCGTCCATCGGAACCGGCGCGCGGTCTCGCCCCGTGTCTGCGTTTCTCCCGCGCGCGAGGCGCGCGGGCGCGGTTTGCGTTACAAGGTATGTTTCACTCAATTTCTCCGATCTTTCTCCGGGTGGCGTGTGAAATCTCGAATCTCGATCCTGACCAAGTTCCTGCTCGCCATGGCCTTCGCCGTGGTCCTGTCCAGTTGCGCCACGCGTCCGGCTCCCGATTTCGGCGGCCGCTGGAAGACCGTCAACCGTTTCTCGGAAGAGACCCAGGCGATCCCGCTCCAGGACACCTATCTCTACTATGCGTCGCCGATGGACCGCACGCTCAAGAACATGCTCGAGCGCTGGGCCGACGATTCGCACATGACCCTGACCTACCGGCATCCGATGGACTACACCCTGTACTCCGCCGTGGCCGACATCCGCACCCCGAGCCTGCAGGAAGCGGTTTCGCAGCTGAATGCGGCCTACTCGGCGCAGCAGGTCTCGATCGCGGTCAGCGGCAACGAAATCGTCGTCCGGATCGCCTCCGGCGACGGCGCCGGCCGCTGATTCCCTCCGGCGTCCACGCGGGCGCCGCAGGCGGATTCGGTCTCCACCCCATTCACGGATCACAGGCTCCAGAATGCTCGGCAAGAAGAAAGAATCGCCGCAGATCGACAACACTGCCGCGAAAGGCGTCAACTTCGAGGTCAGCATCGCCGACCTCGCCCGGCGCAGCGAGAAGCGCGCGTGGATGATCGCGTGGACCTGCCTCTTCATCGTGATCGCGATGGTGGGCGGCTTCATCTACATCCTCCCGCTGAAGCGGGAAGTGCCCTACCTGATCATGGCCGACGCCTTCACCGGCCAGGCGACGGTGGCCACCCTGCGCGGCGACTTCAACAGTCCCAACAGCATCACCGCCAGCGAAGCGCTGGCGCGCAGCAACGTCGCCCAGTACATCATCGCGCGCGAATCGTTCGACGTCGCGATGATGAACCTGCGCGACTGGGACCTGGTCAACGTCCTGTCGGCGCCGAACGTGCGCAACGGCTACATGGCCATCCACGCCGGCAACAACCCCGACAGCCCGTTCAAGAAATACGGCAAGGAACGTGCGGTCCGGGTGAAGATCCTCAGCATCCAGCTCGAGCGCAAGGGATCCGGCGACAGCGCCCGCAACAGCGCCACCGTGCGCTTCCAGCGCGTCGAGTACGACAAGAAGACCGGCGACACCAAGCCGATCGACAGCAAGATCGCGCGCCTCGAGTACACCTACAAGCCGAACCTGGCGATGGACGAGAAGCAGCGGTACAACAACCCGCTCGGCTTCCAGGTGACCGAGTACACCGTCGACAACGACTACGCCGCATCGCCGCCGGTCGAGAACCCGGTGTCCGCGCAGCCCCAGATCCCCACCGGCTATCCGGCCCAGCAGGGCTATCCGGGCCAGCCGTACCAGGGTCAGCCGATGCAGGGTCAGCCCATTCCCGGCCAGCCGGTCCAGGGCCAGCCGCTGCCGGGTCAGCCGGTGCAGGGACAGGTCCCGGGCCAGCCGGCGGGCGGGCAGGTCTATCCCTCCGCTCCCGACTTCGGCAATCCGGCCGCCGCGCCCGCGACGCAGCCGCAGTACCCCGCAGGCGCCGCTCCGGCCGCCCCGCAACAGGTTCCGGCCGCGCAGGCCCCCAATCAAGTCAATGGAGTAGGCAACAGATGAGTCGCTTGCATCGCTCTTGCTATGCGGTCCTGCTGTGCATGCTGGCGTCGTTCGCGCCGGCGCGCTCGGCGTTCGCGCAAGCCATCGTCCAGTACGAATACGAGCCGGACCGCATCTACGAAGTCCGCACGGGTCTGGGCATCACCACCCAGATCGAGCTGAGTCCGAGCGAGGAGATCCTCGACTACAGCACCGGCTTCAATTCCGGCTGGGAGCTCAACCGTCGCGACAACGTCTTCTACCTGAAGCCGAAGAACGTCGACGTCGACACCAACATGATGGTGCGCACCGCCACCCACTCCTATCTCTTCGAGCTGAAGGTGGTGGCGACCGACTGGACTGCGCTCGAGCAGGCGAAGCGGGCCGGCGTCAACTACAAGATCACGTTCCTGTACGGCAACAGCACCGTGTTCTCGGCCGCCGCCGCCGCCGAGGCCAAGGGCGCGCCGAAGCCGCGCCAGAGCGAGATCGATACCGAACTCGACAAGACGCGCAGCTACTATTTCGACTACTCGTTCTCGACTCGCACGAAGAACAAGTGGCTGATTCCGGTGAACGTCTACGACGACGGCCAGTTCACCTACATCAAGTTCAACAACATCAATCGCTTCCCCACGGGCGACTTCCCGGCGGTCTACGGCCGCGAACGCGAGGGCAGCGAGGACTTCCTGGTCAACACCACGGTCGAGGACAACACGCTCGTGGTCCATGGCACTTATCCCTTCCTGGTCATCCGTCACGGGAAGAACGTCGTCGGTCTGCGTAGGAACAAGCAAAAGTGAACCAGAATTTCCCGCCGAATCCGCCGGGACAGTCCGGCGACTACCCCTCTGGCGACCCGCAGGGCCAGGGCTACGACCCCAACGCTCAGGGAAGCAACCCCTACTACTCGGCCCAGCAGCCGCAGCAGCCGCCGGACCTCGACGCCTCCGCGCCGCAGTTGAAGTCGGTCGAATCGCAGCGCGTCAATCGCAAGATGCTGATGATGCTGGGCGGCATCGTCGCGCTGCTGATCCTGATGACCCTCGTGGTGCTCAAGAACGCGACCTCGAAGAAAGAGGACGATGTCAAGAAGCCGCGCGAGGAAAAGGTCGTCATTCCGGATCTGCCGAAGGGCGCGGGCTCGCCGACCGGCCCCGACTTCGCTGACGTCCAGCAGCAGCCGCAGCCGGTCCCGGTCCAGGAACTGCCGCCGCTGCCGCCGGAAGACCCGGTTCGCGCCACGGCCGATCGCGCCACGCGCGACCGCGATGGCGCCCGTGACATCGCTGCCGGCCCGATCGGCCCGCAGGGTCCGACGCTGGCGGAACGTCGCATGGGCATCACCGATGGCTCCGGTCGCCCCGGCGCGCCCGGTTCGAGCACCGACAACACGCTCCAGTCGTATCTGAACAACATGGAGCGGCTGACCCCGCAGCAGCAGGCCGCCGCGGGGAATGCGGGACAAGCGCGGGACAGCGGCAACAAGATCAGCATCGCCCAGTACCAGCGCAATCCCGACACGCTGCTGGTGCGCGGCACCTACATCCGCTGCGTCCTCGAAACGCGCATCGTCACCGACGTCGACGGTTTCACGTCCTGCATCGTCACCGAGCCTGTCTACTCGATCAACGGCCACAAGCTGTTGCTGCCGAAGGGCTCGAAGGCGCTCGGTCGCTACCAGGGCGAACCCAAGGGGCCGCGCGTCGCCGTGCTGTGGGATCGCATCACCACCCCGAACGGTCTCGACATCACGCTGGAAGGTCCCGGTATCGACAACCTCGGTGGTGCCGGTCATCCGGGCGACTACAACGCGCACTGGTTCAGCAAGATGAGCTCGGCGCTGATGATCAGCCTCATCAGCGACACCTTCAAGTACTACGCGGCCGAGAACGGCCCGGAGACCGACTCGGTGACCACGGGCGGCAACATCGTCACCCAGCCGTTCGAGAGCAACACGGCGAAGACGATGGAACGCCTCGCGAACCAGGCGCTCAGCAAGTCGCTTGCGCGTCCGGCCACGGTGACCATCAACCAGGGCACCGTGCTGAACATCTACGTCGCCCAGGACGTCGATTTCTCGGGCGTCATCCGCCGCTGATGCCGGCCAGACGCGGCGCCGGGCGTGCCTTCGGGCACGTTCAGGCGCCGCGTTTTCGTTTCCGGTTTCTTCCGGGCTTCGCGCTGCGTCCGCGGTACCCATGCCGGCCGTGCGCGTCTATGCTAGTCCCGTCCCGCACGCCGGTCGTCCCGGCGCCTCACCGTTCCGACAGTCGAGCTGCGCTTCCATGGATATCGACAATTCACCGATCGCCAACGTTTCCAACGACTTCCTGGAGTACCAGTACAGCGTGCTCGGCATCCTCGAGTACATGTCGTCCCCGGAAGTCACCGAAATCTGCATCAACAAGCCCGGTGAGCTGTACCTGGAAACCGTGAGAGGCTGGCAGCACATCGAAGTGCCGTCGCTGACCTTCGAGCGCGCGCGCCAGTTCTGCACCGCGGTCGTCAACGAGAGCAACACCGGCCAGCGCATCACCGACGTGGACCCCGTGGTGTCGCTGACCTTCCCGACCGGTCAGCGCGCGCAGTTCGTGATCCCCCCGGCCTGCGACTCGGGCAAGGTCTCGATCACCATCCGTCTGCCCGCCAAGCGCACCTTCACCCTGCAGAACTACGAGGAAAGCGGTTTCTTCAAGCAGATCCTCGAAGGCGCGGCGGAAGTCAGCGACCTCGACAAGGAGTTGCTGGAGCTGCGCTCGGAGCGCAACTACGCCGACTTCTTCAAGAAGGCGGTGCTGTACAAGAAGAACATCGTCGTCGCCGGCGCCACCGGCAGCGGCAAGACCACCTTCATGAAGTCGCTCGTCGGCCATATCCCGCACGAGGAACGCCTGGTGACCATCGAGGACGCCCGCGAACTCTTCATCGACCAGCCGAACATCGTCCACCTGCTGTATTCCAAGGGCGGCCAGAGCGCGAGCAACGTCACCGCGAAGAGCTGCATGGAGGCCTGCCTCCGCATGAAGCCGGACCGCATCATCCTGGCCGAGTTGCGCGGCGACGAAGCGTTCTACTTCATCCGAAACTGCGCGTCCGGCCACCCCGGTTCGATCACCAGCTGCCACGCCGGCAGCACCGCGCAGACCTGGGACCAGCTGGCGCTGATGGTGAAGGCCTCGAACGAAGGCTCCGGCCTGGAGTTCGCGGTGATCAAGCGCCTGCTGATGCTGACGATCGACATCGTCGTGCACATCAAGGCCGATCCCAGCCGTTCGCTGGGCCTCGCCGGCGCCGGTTGATCCCGGCGCTCCGACGATCGGGGCAAGGTTCAGTCGCGGGTTTCGCGCAGCGTGGCGCGATCGGCCGCGTCGATCCCGATCTCGATCCTGCGGTCGTACTCGTCTTCGCGCATCGGCGCCACGGCGCAGCCGCACAGCGCGGCCGCGATCGCGGGCACCGTGTTGCTGTGGCCGACGATCAGGACGGTGCCGCTTCGTCGCGCGGCACGCACTTCGGCCGCAAAGGCGTCGGCCGATTGCCTCGCGTCGTAGGTGAGGACATCGTGTCCGTGCGCCGCGGCCGTGGGCAGGGCCGTCTGCTGCGTGCGCCGGTAGGCGGTGGCGTAGACCGCCGTTACAGGCGCGTCCTCCAGCGATCGTGCGAGCCGTTGCGCGCGGGCCTGTCCGATCTCGCTCAGCGAAGGATCCTTCGGGTCGTCCGCGGCCTTTTCCGCGTGGCGGACCAGCACGAAGACCAGTGGCGATCCGGCAGGTGCGGGCGCTTCGCGCAGGGGCTGCGCACAACCCGCGACAAGCGCCGCGCACAGGCACGCGAGGGCAGGCAGGCGCCTCATGCGGATGGCGCCAGTGTCGCGAGCAGGCCGCGCGCCGTGCGCACGCGATCGGCCGGCTCGGGCAGATCGAGGGTGATCCGCAGCTTGTCCGGGCCGTCCATCCGGTAGTGCTTCGGCTGTCCCTGGATCAGGCGGATCACCGACATCGGGTCGACCGACGGCTTCTCGACGAACTGGATGCGGCCGCCCGCGGGGCCGAGGTCGAGCTTGCGGATGCCCAGCGGCGACGCCTCCAGCTTGAGTTCGGCGATGGCGAACAGCTGCTTCGCCGGCTCCGGCAGCAGCCCGAAGCGGTCGATCATCTCCACCTGCAACTCGCGCAAGTCGTCGGCGTCGCGTGCGCTGCTCACGCGCTTGTAAAGCGTGAGGCGCGTGTGCACGTCGGGCAGGTAGTCCTCGGGGATCAGCGCCGGTGCGTTGAGCTCGACCTCCGCGCCGCGCTGTTCGTCCAGGTCCAGTCCCAGCGCATCGACGCCCGGCAGCTTGCCCTGGCGGATGCTGCGTACGGCGCGCTCCAGCAGCTCGGTATAGAGCGAGAAGCCGATCTCCGCCATCTGGCCGCTCTGGTCTTCGCCGAGCAGTTCGCCCGCGCCGCGGATTTCTAGGTCGTGCGTCGACAGCGTGAAGCCGGCGCCGAGTTCGTCCATCGACGCGATCGCCTCCAGCCGCTTCTTCGCGTCGGCGGTGATGCTGCGTCCGTCCGGGATCACCAGGTAGGCGTAAGCGCGATGATGCGAACGGCCGACGCGCCCGCGCAGCTGGTGCAACTGCGCCAGGCCGAACTTGTCGGCGCGGTTGATGATGATGGTGTTGGCGTTGGGGATGTCGATGCCGGACTCGATGATCGTCGAGCACAGCAGCACGTTGAAGCGCTGCTTGTGGAAATCGAGCATCACCTTCTCCAGCTCGCGCTCCGGCATCTGGCCGTGGGCGATGCCGATGCGGGCCTCCGGCACCAGCGCCTCCAGGTCGCGCTGCATGCGGCCGATGCTCTCGACGTCGTTGTGCAGGAAGTAGGCCTGGCCGCCGCGCGAGAGTTCGCGCTGGAAGGCCTCGCGCAGCTGTGCGTCGTCCCAGGGTACGACGAAGGTCTGCACCGCCAGCCGGTTCGGCGGCGGCGTGGCGATGATCGACAGGTCGCGCAGACCGGTCATCGCCATGTTGAGCGTGCGCGGGATCGGCGTGGCCGTGAGCGTGAGCAGGTGCACGTCGGCGCGCAGCGCCTTCAGCGCTTCCTTCTGGCGCACGCCGAAGCGCTGTTCCTCGTCGACGATGACCAGGCCGAGGTCCTTGAACTTCACGTCGGGCTGCAGCAGGCGATGGGTGCCGACGATCACGTCGATCCGGCCGTCGGCGACCTTCTCCAACTCGGCCTTGATCTCCTTGGTCGACTTGAAGCGCGACAGCACTTCGACCTTCAGCGGCCAGTCGGCGAAGCGGTCGCGGAAATTGCGGTAGTGCTGCTCGGCGAGCAGCGTCGTGGGCACCAGCACCGCGACCTGCTTGCCCGCCACGGCCGCGGCGAACGCGGCGCGCACCGCGACCTCGGTCTTGCCGAAGCCGACGTCGCCGCAGACCACGCGATCCATCGGCCGCGACGACGACAGGTCGCGCAGTACCGCTTCGATCGCCGCGAGTTGGTCGGGCGTTTCCTCGAACGGGAACGTCGCCGCGAACGGCTCGTAGACGCCGCGGTCGACGTCGAGCGCGAGCCCGGCGCGCGCGTGGCGCTTGGCCTGGATCTCCAGCAGTTCCGCGGCGACGTCGCGGACCTTCTCCGCGGCCTTGCGCTTGGCCCTGCTCCACGCCTCGCCGCCCAGCGAATGTAGCGGCGCGGTGTCCGGCGAGGCGCCGCTGTAGCGGCTCACCAGGTGCAGTTGCGTCACCGGCACGTACAGCCGGTCGCCCTTGGCGTATTCGATCTCGAGGTATTCGCCGGTCTGGCCGCCGGCCGACAGCGTGATCAGCCCTCGATAGCGGCCGACGCCGTGGTCCTCGTGCACGACCGGTGCGCCTTCACTCAGCTCGCCGAGGTCGCGGATGATCGCCTCGGGTTCGCGCCCGGTGCGGCGACGACGCCGTGGTTGCGAAGCGCGCTCGGGGAAGAACTGGCGCTCGGTGACGATCAGCCACGGCGCATCGGGGCCGGTATCGGCATCCACGCCGAAACCGTCGTCCAGCGGCGCCACCCCGATGCACAGCTGCGCGTCCGCGTTCGTCGCGGCGAGGAAGTCGGGGAAGCCGGCGATCGTCCGCGGGTGCAGGCCGGCGCTCTGCAGCGTCTCCAGCAGCGCCTCGCGGCGGCCGGCGGAATCCGAGGCGATCAGCACGCGGCCGGGGTAACTGCCCAGCAGCGACTGCAGCGCCGCTGCCGGTGCCGCGTCCTTGACCATCAGCGGCAGCTCGGGCGCCGGTTGCACGCCCAGCGGCAGCGCCTCCTCGCGGCGCGGATGCGTGTCGCCGCAGACCTCGACGCGGCGTCCCTGGTTCAGGCGTTCGCGCAGCGTCTCCGGCGGCAGATACAACTCGTCCGGCGGCAGCAGCGGATGTTCGATGTCGTGCCGGCGCTGTTCGTGGCGCTCGCCGGTCGTGCGCCAGAAGTGATCGGCGGCCTCGGCCACGCCTTCGCCGAGCACCGGCAGCGCGGTGTCGCCGAGGTAGTCGAACAGGGTCGCGGTCTTCTCGAAGAACAGGGGCAGGTAGTACTCGATGCCGGCTGGCGCCAGTCCCGCCTTCAGGTCCTGGAACAGCGCGCTGCGCCGGGTGTCGATGTCGAAGCGGTCGCGCAATGCGTCCAGCGCGTGCTGCAGCGCGTCGCCCTCCAGCGGCAGCTCGCGCCCGGGCAGCATCTGCACGGAGTCGTATTTGTCCAGCGAGCGCTGCGATTCCGGGTCGAACGCGCGGATCGATTCGATCTCGTCGTCGAGCAGTTCGATCCGGTAGGGCTCGTCCGCGCCCATCGGATACACGTCGAGCAGGCCGCCGCGCACCGCGAAATCGCCGGGGTCGAACACCTGCGGCACGTTGCGGTAGCCGGCGCCTTCCAGCCGGCGTTTTTCCGCGTCCATGTCCAGCCGCTGGCCGACCTTGACGTCGAAACTGCCGCCGACCAGGTGCGACAGCGGCGCCAGCCGCTGCATCAGGGTCTGGACCGGCACCACGATCACGCCGCGGCGCAGCGAGGGCATGCGATGCAATGCGGCGAGCCGCTGGGAGACGATGTCCGGATGCGGGCTGAAGCGGTCGTAGGGCAGGGTTTCCCAGTCCGGGAACAACAACACCGGCAGTGCGTCGTCGCCGCCGATGAAGGTGCGCAGGTCCTGTTCGAGCTGGTACGCACTGTGGTTGTCGCGCATCACCGCCAGCAGTGGCCCCGCGTGCGAATGCGCGACGCGCGCGATCGTCCACGCGAGCGCGCTGGCGCTGGCGGGCGCGCGCCACCAGGCGCGGGACTGGCCGGAACGGGGGAGCAGGGAGGCAGGAAAAGCGTCGGAGGACACGATCGGAAGCGGGTACGGCGGGCCGGCTAGGGTAGTCCCGCGGGGAGGGCGCGTCATCTCGCGCGGGGCTCAGCGCCTCGTGGCGGATGCCGGCCCGGCCGCGTCCAGATCCAGCACCACCCGCACCAGCCCGGGCGTGTCGGCGGTTTCGCGGCGGAAGCCCAGCGAGTGCGCCAACCCCAGCATTGCGGTGTTGTGCTCCAGCACCTCGCCGTAGAGCCGCTTGAGCTGCTTGCGCCGCGCCCAGCGCACGAGGCGCAGCATCAGCAGCCGGCCCAGCCCCATGCCGCCGATGAAATGGCTGACCAGGATCGCGAACTCGGCATCGCGGGTGCCCGGCGCGATCGCGACCCGGGCCACCGCGCCGATCAGCGCCTCGCCGGGGGGCAGCGGCTCGGCCGCGACCAGCGCGAACTCGCGCTCGGGGTCGGGCCGGGTCAGGCGGGCGGCGGTGTCGGGGGTCAGTTCCTTGATCGCGTACAGGAAGCGCTGGCGGACCTCGTCCGGGCGCAGCAGCGAGAACCCGGCCCGCAGCGGCTCGGCGTCCTCGGGACGGATCGGCCGGATGAGCAGTTCCCGGCCGTCGAGCAGCCGCTTGTACTCGTGCCAGGGCGGGAGGCGATCGCGCTTCACGACCGCATCTTCGCACAGCCCGGATGAAGGAACGCCCCGGCCGTCGGCCGTTCGGACGGCCGCGACCGCATGCGCGACGCCTCCGGAGATCGGCAAGTGCCTGTTAAACTTGCCGATTCGTGTCCACCTGGGAAACACCGATGTCCGCCGGCGGCGACTCCACACGCGCGATCCTTTTTGCCCTCGGCGCCAACTTCGCCATCGCCTGTTCCAAGGGCGTGGCCGCGTTCTTCACCGGCTCCGGCGCCATGCTCGCCGAGACCGTGCATTCGCTGGCCGACTGCGGCAACCAGCTCCTGCTGATGCTGGGCATGAAGCAGGCGCGGCGCGCGCCCTCCGCCGACTATCCGCTGGGCTACGGCAAGGCTATCTATTTCTGGTCGTTCCTGGTCGCGCTGATGCTGTTCAGCGTCGGCGGCATGTATTCCATCTACGAGGGCGTCCACAAGCTGCAGCACCCGGAGCCGTTGCGCCAGTGGTGGTGGGCGGTCGCGGTGCTGGTGTTCGGGATCGTCGCCGAAAGCATGTCGATGCGCGCCTGCCTGCAGGAAGTGAAGAAGGCCCGCGGCGACCGTTCGCTCTGGCAGTGGTTCCGCGAGAGTCGCCAGGCCGAGCTGGTGGTGATCTTCGGCGAGGACCTCGCCGCGCTGGCCGGTTTGGTCCTCGCGCTGCTGGCGGTCGTGCTCAGCGTGGTCACCGGCGATCCGATCTGGGACGCCATCGGCACGCTCGCCATCGGCCTGCTGCTGGTGGTGGTCGCGGTGTTCGTCGCGGTGGAGGTCAAGGCGCTGCTGATCGGCCAGAGCATGGATCCGGATCGCGAACAGGAGGTCCGTGCGTTCATCGCCGCGCGCCCGGAAGTCGCCGGCGTGATCAGCCTGATCACCCTGCAACTCGGCAACGATGTGATGCTGTCGGTGCAGGCGGAGATGGCACCCGCGGACAGCGCCGACGCGCTGATCGAGGCGATCAACCGGGTCGAGCGCGCGGTGAAGCAGCGGTTCCCGGAAGTGCGCTGGAGCTTCTTCGAGCCGGACAGCCGCTCGGGCGATTGAGGTCACCGGGCGTCCAGGCCGGCACGCTCAGGCCGGCGCGCGCAGCCATTCGGTCCGTGCCGATGCGCCGGCCTCGCCCAGCGCATCGCGCAGGGTCTCGGCGATGGCGCGGGCCGCCGCATCGAACCGCCATGGCGCGTTGAGCACCAGCAGGCCGCTGCCGTTCATGCGCAGCGGGGAATCGTCGGGCCGTACCAGCAGTTCGCAGACCAGCGCCGACTTCGCGTCCAGCGCGGCGGCGGCGCGCAGGAACGGCATCAGCGCGCTGCGCCGCTTGATCGGGTACCACAGCGCGACCACCGCCTGCGGCCAGCGGGCGAGACCGTCGCGGATCGCGGCGAGGGCGGTGTCGAACTCGGCGAGCTGCGCTTCGTAGGGCGGGTCGATCAGCACGAGGCCGCGACCGATCTTCTGCCCGTCGGCCTTCGGCGGCAACAACGCCCGCATCGCCGCGTAGCCGTCGCGCACATGCACGCCGATGCGCGGGTCCGCACCGAGCGCCTGCTTCAGCAGCGCCGCATCGTCCTCGCGCAGTTCGCAGCAGGCGATCCGGTCCTGCGCGCGCAGCGCGTGCGCCAACAGCCACGGCGAGCCGGGATAGGCGTCCTCGCCGCAGACGGCGCGGCAGGCGCGCACGGCGTCGAGATAGCGCGCGATGCCCGGTTTCGCCGGCGGCGCCGCCAGCAGCCGGCCGATGCCGTCCGCAGCCTCGCCGGTGCGCGTCGCCGCCTCGCCGGCCAGCGCGTACACGCCGGCACCGGCATGGGTGTCGAGGGCGAACAGCGGCGCGGGCTTGGCGACCAGCACGTCGCACAGCGCCAGCAGCAGGGCGTGCTTGAGCGCGTCGGCGTGGTTGCCGGCATGGAAGGCGTGACGGTAGTTCATGCGTGGGCAGGGCGGGCGAGGCCGCCATGGTATGCCAAACCGGATACCGAACCGGCCGTGCGGACGCCCTACAATGCCGGCATCCTCCGACCTTCCCGTCCATGAGCGCGACCTCCACCATCCTCGTCGTCGAAGACGAGACCGCGATCGCCGACACCGTGCTCTATGCCCTGCGCGCCGAGGGCTTCGCGGCGGAGCATGTCGCCGTCGGCGGCGCGACGCTGCCGCGGCTGCGCGAGGGCGGCATCGACCTGGTCGTGCTCGACGTCGGGCTGCCGGACACCACCGGTTTCGAGGTCTGCCGTGCGATCCGCGCCGTCAGCGAGGTGCCGGTGATCTTCCTCACCGCCCGCGACGGCGAGATCGACCGCGTCGTCGGCCTGGAACTCGGCGCCGACGATTACGTGGTCAAGCCCTTTTCGCCGCGCGAACTCGTCGCCCGCGTGCGTGCGCGCCTGCGCCGCCGCGCGCAGGCGGACGCCTCCGCGTGGCGCACGCACGGCACGTTCGCGATCGACCGTGAAGGTCGCCGCATCCGCTACCGCGAACGCGCGCTCGACCTCACCCGCTACGAATACGGCCTGCTCGAAGCGCTGTTGCAGCGTCCCGGCGCGGTGCTGTCGCGGGCGCAGCTGATGGACCGGGTGTGGGCCGATGCGCTGGACAGCGGCGACCGCACCGTCGACACCCACGTCAAGACCGTGCGCGGCAAGCTGCGCGCGGTGGACGAGGCAGCGGGCCATGCCGACGCCGATCCGATCCGCACCCACCGCGGCCTCGGTTACTCGGTCGAGACCGGCGAGGGCTGAGCCCGCGCATGCGCATCGGCCTCCGCATCCTGCTCGGCTACTTCCTGATCGTCGCGATCGCGGCGCTGCTGCTCGGTCGCGTGTTCCTCCAGGAAGTGAAGCCCGGTGTGCGCCAGGCGATGGAAGACACGCTGGTCGACACCGCCAACCTGCTCGCCGAGCAGGCGGCGGACGACATGCTCGCCGGCCACATCGACGACGGCCGGTTCGCCGCGCACGTGCGCGCACTCACCGACCGCGACCTCGGCGCCGACATCTGGGGCTTCAGGAAACGGCGCGTCAGCACCCGCATCTACGTCACCGACGCGCGCGGCATCGTGGTGTTCGACTCCGACGGCCGCGACGTGGGCAAGGACTATTCGCGCTGGAACGACGTATATCTCACGTTGCGCGGCAAATACGGCGCGCGTTCGACCCAGGTCGACCCGGACGACGAGACGTCGTCGGTGATGCACGTCGCCGCGCCGATCAAGCAGCGTGGCGCCGACGGCGACCGCATCGTCGGCGTGCTCACCGTCGCGAAACCCAATCAGACGATCGCGCCGTTCATCGCCCGCAGCCAGGGCGTGATCCTGCGCTGGGGCGGGGTGCTGCTGGGCGTGGCGCTGGCGATCGGCTTGCTTGCGGCGTGGTGGCTGTCGCGCCAGCTCGGCGCGCTGCGCCGCTACGCCGATGCCGTGACCGCCGGCGAACGTGCCAGCCCGCCGGACAGCGCCGGCGAGTTCGGCGATCTCGGCCGCGCGCTGGAGACCATGCGCGCCAAGCTCGAAGGCAAGCAGTACGTCGAGCAGTACGTTCACGCGCTTACCCATGAGCTGAAGAGCCCGCTGGCCGCGATCCGCGGCAGCGCCGAACTGCTGGAATCCGCCGGCGAGACCATGCCGGCGGCGGACCGCGCACGCTTCGTCGCCACCATCCACGCGCAGGGCGAGCGCATGGCCGAGATGATCGACAAGCTGCTGGCGCTCGCGGCGGTGGAGCACCGGCAGCGGATCGAGCAGCCGCAGCGTCTGGATCTGCGCGCGATCGTGGACGAGGCGGCGGAACGGATGGCGCCGAAATGCGCGCAGAAGGCGCTGCGGCTGGAGATCGCCGAAGACGACGACGCCCGCGGCGCACGGGTGTCCGGCGACGCCTTCCTGCTGCGCCAGACACTGCTGAATCTGCTCGACAACGCGGCGGATTTCGCGCCGCCGGGCAGCGCGATCGAGGTGCGACTGCGTCGCGAAGGCGATCGGGTCCGGGTCGAGGTGCTGGATCGCGGCCCCGGCGTGCCGGACTACGCGCTGGATCGCGCGTTCGAACGGTTCTACTCGCTGGCCCGCCCCGCCGGCGGCAGCCGCAGCAGCGGCCTGGGGCTGTGTT
>JBGAFR010000018.1:0-45456 GCA_044227145.1 Lysobacteraceae bacterium | reverse complement strand
AACACCATGCGCTCGCCGGTTTCCAGCTTCGTCGACACCGCGGCGAAGGGCAGGGCGAGCTTCTCGAACGGCCGATTGCCGACCATGCGGTTGACGTAGTCCTGCAGCTTCTGGCCGCGGACGAGGCCGCCGTTGAACAGGGTGACGTCGCGGATCTCGGCCTGGTCGAGGGCGACCGCGTTCTCCTGCATCTGGAAGGGGTTCATGCCGCTGGCGTACAACGCGCCGACCACGCTGCCGGCGCTGGTGCCGGACACGACCTCCGGCTTGAAGCCGTTGGCTTCGAGCATCTTGATCACGCCGATGTGTGCGAAGCCCTTGGCGGCGCCGCCGCCGAGGGCCAGGCCGATCCGGATCTTCACCGGCTTCGGGGGCGCGACGATCGCCGGGGAGGGCGGCGTGGGCCGGGTGGGGCTGCCGCAGGCGGCGAGCAGGACGAGGCAGCAGGCGACGAGGGTGGGGCGGAAGCGGCGCATGAAGGGGTGCATCCGAAGGCGAGCATCGTGAAAACCGCATGCATGATCGCAGCAAATCGCGCCTGGCCGTGAATCGCGCGCAACCGTTCGCCTTCTGCCAGCCTCCGTTCGAACGTCATTTCGAACATCCGATACCGGGAGTCAAGCATGCGTCGATCTGCCCTGGGCGTGTTCTGGTTTTGGGCATGCGCCTTTGCCGTGAGCGCCGCGACGCCCGATTGCAGCGTGCGCAGCGGCGACCGCGTCGTCCCGCTGGTTGAGCTGTACACCTCCGAGGGCTGCAGCAGCTGCCCGCCGGCCGACCGCTGGCTCTCGGGCCGCGTCGCCGATGCCGGCAACGGCGCGAACTGGCTGGCCTTCCACGTCGACTACTGGGATTCGCTCGGCTGGCCCGACCGATTCGCGTCGCCGCGGAATACCGAACGCCAGCGCGCGCGGGTCGCCGCCACCGGCGGATCGACCGTCTACACCCCGCAGGTGATGATCGGCCCGCAGGTGCAGGTGACCTGGCGGGCGGCGCCGATGCTGCGGCGCGCGCTGGAGGCTTCGGCCGGGCCCGCGCGTGCGGGTCTCGCGCTGGCGCTGGCCCGCGGACCGGATGGCGATGTCCTCCGGCTGGGCGCGGCGCCGGTGCCGGGCGCGTCGGCGGCGGAGGTCTGGCTCGCGCGGACCGTGGACGGGCGGACCAGCGCGGTGCGTGCCGGCGAGAATTCCGGCGCGACCCTGCATCACGATCGCGTGGTCGTCGGCCTGTGGGGGCCGTGGCGGCTGGACGGGACGGCGGTGGCGCGGACGATCGCGTTGCCGGCGGGTGTCGAGGGCGATTTCACCGCGTTCGCCCAGGCCGGCGATGGCCAGGTCCTGCAGTCGCTGCGGCTGGCGGGGGCCGCGTGCCGCTGAGGCCTGCGCCGGCTCAGCGTGCGGCGAACAGCGCCTGCCTGACCTCCGGGGGCAGGGCGATGGCCTTCGCAAGCTGCGGCGCCTTCTCGTTGAACAGCCCGCAGGCCTGTGCCAGCGGGACCCGGGCGCCGCTGGAGAAATCGCGCATGTCCTGCTCGACCATGCCGAGGAACTGGGCCTCCAGCTGTGGTGCGAAGGTCTCCGGCTTCAGCCCGGCTTCGCCGAAGATCGCCTGCGCGCGCACCAGTTCGTCGCGATGCGCGGTCTCGTAGGCCTGTGCGAAGGGAGTCAGGTCCACGCCGCGCTGCCGGCACCAAGCGGGACGGGCACGCGTATTAAGCAGATAGGCGCCATAGAAGATGCCGGCTGCGGTCTGCGCCCGACTGTGGGCATCGCCCCGGGCCATGGCCTCCCTGGCCTGGCGGGTGGCGACTTCCTTCATGGCGTCGCTGGCCGGCATGCCCGGGTGCGAACGCTGCGCCTCGGCCTGGAGCCGGTCGACCTCCGCCTTGATCTGGGCTTCGGTCGGCGGACGCAGGGGGGCGGGCTTGAGGCCCTGGTAGATCAGGATGCCGGCCACCAGGCCGACCGCGGAAATCAGGGCGATGCCGGCGCTTTTCATGCACGGGTCCAGGCGGGAAGGCGTTCAGTCTAGCAAGCGTCCCGCGGTCCCGATGCCCGGTACTTCCTTCGCGGGCCCGGACTTGGTAGCCTGCCACGTGCGATTCCGTATGGGGCGCATCCGGACCGCAGGCGCCAGGCGCCGCGGCACACCGACCAATCCAGAGGGTCTGCCCGGTTCCATGTCGTCCGATCCGTCGGCGACCACAACGCGGCGTGATGTCCGGGGTCATCCACGGGCCCGGCGGATCGCCAAAAAATTCGACCGTTGAATATCCATTGGAGATCGGTGGATGGCTGATATTCGACAGAAGGCAGTGGCCACTGCCGATGCGTACAACGCGGGGAACATCGCGTCGCTCGACGACGCGACCACCCGAAGACTGATCGCCTCGACCGTGCTGAGCGAAAGCCGCGGCGGCGATCACGACGTGGTCGACCGGCTGGGGTTCGTCGGTCGCTACAAGGCCGGTGCCGCCTTTCTCGCCGCGGCCGGTTATCTCGACCAGGACAAGCTCGACCGGGCCATGGGCGGCCAGCGGTCGGAGTGGGCTTGGGCCAAGACCGGCGGCATGGCCGAGTTCCTGCAGGATGCGTCCAACTGGAAGCAGGGCCTGGGCCTCGATGCCTACAAGGCCTCGCCCGAGCTGCAGGACCGGGCCTTCCGGATCAACGCCGAGAAGACCTACGACCGCGCCCGCGAGCAGGGCATCATCGGCGACGACGAGAAGCCGGCGCGCGTGGCCGGCTTCCTCAAGGCCGCGCACATCGTCGGCTTCAACAGCGCCCGCGAGGCGATGACCGGCGGCCGCGCCTATCGCGACCTCAACGGGGTCAGCAACTACGACCGTATCCACGACATCACCCGCAACGGTGACGGTCTCGACAAGCTGATGACGCTCGACAGGCGCGGCCCCGCCAGCGAGGGCATGGCCATCGCCGGCCCGGCCGGCACGCTGGCCGACCCCGCGCATCCCGATCACGCCCGCTTCCGTACGGCCTACGACGCGCTCGGCGCCATCCCGGGCCTGGAGGGCGACGACGCCCGCCGTCGTGCCGCCGGTTCGATGCTGGTCGCCGCCCGTGCCGGCGGGTTGGACACGATCGACCACGTCGTGGCCGGCCCGACCGGCACCGTGTTCGCCGTGCGCGGCGACCTGGGCGCCCCGTCGCAGCACGTCGTCCCGCTGAATCTGGCCCAGCTTACCGCCCAACCGCTGGAAACCTCCACCGCCCAGTTGGCCGCGCTGGCGCCGACGACCGAGCCGGCCCAGGCGGCGCCGCAGCCGGACCGCGCTCGCGGCCTCTGATCCCGCCGCTTTCCTTCCCCCACAGGACTTCGAACCCATGACTTCCGACAACATGACCATCAGGAGCAGGACCATCAGGACCAGGACCATGTCGAAAGCGAGCGCCCCCTTGTTGTTGGCCCTCGTGCTGATCGCCGGCTGCAAGCCCGCTGCGCAGGCGGGCGATGCCGCGGCGCAGGCCGCTGCCCCCGCCGCCGCGACGGCCGCCGTCGCCGCCACGGAGGCGGCCACCGCGCCTGCAGCGCAGACCGCCATCGACGCGGGATTCAAGGAAGGCATGCCTTACGCGACGCTGCGCAAGCAGCTGATCGACGCCGGCTGGCTGCCGCTGCGCGATCCGGAGTGCTGGAAGAACGCCGGCGCCGGTTCCACCGTCTGCGGTCTGCTGCCGGAAGTCGAGAGCTGCAGCGGCGATGGGTACTGCAACATGTATTTCGCCAACGCCGATGCCGGCAAGCGCATCGAGATCAGCACCTACGGCCCCTACGAGCGCTGGAACGAGCCGGGCCAGGAAGCCGCGCTGGCGGTGAAATCGTGGCAGGTGTCGCCGCTCGACGCCCAGGCCGCGCCGGCCTGCCCGTCGCAGGATTTCGACGCCTTCCTCAAGGCCTTCGCCTCGAACGACCAGACCGAACGCGCCTTCACCGCGCCGGTGGTGAAGGTGGCCGAACTCGGCGGCGGTGAGGACGGCGACGATACGGTGATGGTGTACGAAGAGGGTGCGAAGTACGACGCTTTCGTGCTGCGATTCAGTGATGGCAAGTGGATTCTCAAGCCGCAACCCGAACTCGAAGGCCACGTGATTCCGGCGAATGTCGCCGTAAAACCCGAAGGCAACGGCGCTTACTACGTCACGCTTCCCGGCAATGTCGAAGGCATTTCCTACCGTTTCGAGCGCCGGAACGACTGTTGGCAGCTCACCTCGGATCCCGAGGTCGTGCCCTGAGCCACGGTCGAAGCAGATCGAATAACCGATACAGACGAAGACCAAGGAAAGAGGACATCCCATGAGTGACGACCGCATCGTTCTCCGCGAACCCCGAATCGACCTCAACACCAACCGTGAGGTTCCCCGCGATTACACCGGCGAGCAAGCTTATGACTGGCTTGCCATCCACCATCCCAAGACCAATGCCGCGGCCGTTAGAGCCGGTAATCCGGCAGCTGTTGATCGTCCGGCGGCTGTTGTCGACGGAGAACTGGAAGCGGTTCGTACCCGTGGCGATCAGAACGGCATTCCGCTGGTGATGAAGGACCTGATCCTCGAGACGACCACTGGCAACAAGTCGGTGATGGTGCCGAGTCCGGTTCAGGGCTATGTCCAGTTCCGCAATGACGACACCAACGCCATCAGCATCTGGAGCAAACCGCTGGGATCGCCAAACAACGAGTTGGTCGGTCAGGTACTGCATGGCGCTCGCGGCAGTTCTCCCTACAAGGAGGGCGATTTCGTGGCTTACGGCGCGCCGCTGGTGCGCCAGTCGGATGTCGGGAGCCCCGGTGCGGTGCATGCGCACATCGAGGTGGAGCCAGCCCAGTTCAAGCGTTACCTCGGGGACGTGCTCAGCGAGAGGATCAACACCCGGCAGCACCCCGATACGCCAGGTCCGACGGGCCAGACCACGCCGGCCGATCCGATGGCCGACGGCGTGCTCAAGCACGGCGAGCGCGGCGATGCGGTCAAGCACCTGCAGGAGGCGCTGAATGCCGCGGGCATCCGCGACGACAAGGGACAGCCGCTGCCGACGACGGGTTACTACGGAGACATGACCGAGGCGGCGGTGCGCAAGTACCAGACGCAGCATGGTCTCGGTATCGACGGCAAGGCCGGTGATGAAACGCTGACGGCGCTCGGCCTCAAGCAGCCGGCGCAGACCCAACCCCAGCAACCGCTGCCGCAGACCCCCGAACAGCCGCAGCCGCAACAGCCCCAGACCCCGCAGCAGCCGCAGCCGACGACGCCCGGCAAGCTGTCCGGCGGCCCCAACGACTACGGCTCCGACAATCCGCTGGGCAACCTGATCTCGCGCGGCGAAGGCGACTACGGTTCGTACAACCGCGGCCGCGCCGGCGATGCCAACGGCGCCAAGATCGACTTCTCGGAGATGACGGTCGGCGAGGTGATGCGTCGCCAGGGCCTGCCGTCCGGCGACCCGGATCGCCTGTTCGCGGTCGGCAAGTACCAGGTCATCCCGACCACGATGGCCGGCGCGGTCAACACCCTGGGCATCGACAAGGACGCCAAGTTCACGCCGCAGCTGCAGGAGCGCATCTTCGCGGACTACCTCATCGACGAGAAGCGTCCCGACATCAAGGCCTACATCACCGGCCAGACCAACGGCCCCGAGGGTCGCGAACGTGCGCAGTACGCCGCCGCGCTGGAATGGGCGAGCGTGGGCGACCCGCGCAAGAACGGCGCGAGTCATTACGGTGGCACCGCCAACAATTCGGCGTCGATCACGCCCGACGAAGTCGGCACCCGCCTCGATGCGATGCGCGAGCAGTACCAGAAGAACGTCGCCGCCGGCATGAGCCAGGCGGATGCCTATCGCGCGCTCAGCGGCGATCCGCAGAACTTCGGCAAGAACCAGACCGGCCAGACCCAGGGCCAGAACGGCGGCCTCGACGACAAGCTGCTGATCAAGGGCGAGGACGGCCCCGGCGTGAAGCGCCTGCAGGAGTCGCTGAACGCCGCCGGGATCACCGTCAACGGCAAACCGCTGCCGACGACGGGCCATTTCGGCGACATGACCGAGCAGGCGGTGAAGCAGTACCAGGAGCAGAAGGGCCTGCATCCGATCGACGGCAAGGCCGGCAAGGACACGCTGACGGCGCTGGGCATCTACCCGGGCCAGCAGCAGACGCCGGCCCAGCCCGCGAACCCGCAGACGCCGAACCCGCAGACGACACCGCCGACCGAACAGCCGCCGGCGACCAACGGCCAGACCCAGCCGCAGCAGCCGACGCAGACCGACAAGCCGTCGATGGCCGACCCGAAGCATCCGGACAACCAGCTGTACAAGCAGGCGCTGGCGAACCTGGAGCAGCTCGGCCCGAGCGGCGGCTTCAAGTCGCGCGAAGAGATGGAGCGCGCGGCGGCGTCCGTCGCGGCGGACGCGAAGGCGACCGGCCTGACCTCGATCGACCACATCGCCAAGACCAACGCCAGCGCCGCCAACGGCGGTCAGGCGCTGCTGGTGGCTGTGCAGGGCGATCCGACCAATCCGGCGTCGAAGAACTCCTACATCGACTACAACCAGGCGACGACGCAGACGGTGGACCAGAGTTCGCGCATGGCCGAGACCGCGCGGACCCAGCAGGCCGCGCAGCCGGATCCGTCACAGCAGCAGGAGAACCGCGTCGCGGTCGGCGCACGCTGAGCGATCGGTGCGATGGCGCCGGTGCGTGCGATGCTCGCGCGACACCGGCGCCAGCCAAGCGCTTCCCTCGATGCCTTCTACGATGGACACACGATGATCTCCAGGATGTCTTCCCGAACCCCGCGCAGCCCCCGCGCGATCGCGCCCGCGCTGTTCGCGCTGTCGCTGTGCTGCGCCCTCGCGGCCTGCGAGCGCTCGTCCGCACCTGCGCAGGACACGCCTGCGCCGACGCCCGCACCGGCGGCCGAACCCGCTGCGGCCGAGCCGGTCGTCGCCCCAGCGCCTGCACCGGCACCGGCCGAAGCGCCGAACACGCCGGCCTCGGCCGCGCGTGGCGTGCTCGACACGTTCGCCGGCGATGCGCCGACCTGGGACGCGTTCGCGGCGCAGCCGGACGTGACCTGGTTCGATCGCGAGCCGGTCGCGGACGGCGACAGTCGCTCCCGCGGTGGCCGGATCGCCTGGGTCGATACCGATCCGCCGCCGGCCCCGCTGCCCCCCGAAACCGAAGCCGGCCTGACGCTGACCGGCCATGAGGCGGTGGAGCAGGTAGCGTTCCGCAAGGCGCGGCCGTCGACCGATTACGAAGCCGCGATCCGTGCCCAGCTCGGCGGCGACGTGCAGATCGCGCGCATCGCCGACCGCTGTGCGCATGCTTTCGGCTCGCAGCGCCCCGATCGTCGCGGCACCGCGTTCTTCGAGCTGCGGATCGGCGCGCAGGCGCCGCTGTATATGCAGGGCAGCGCCGATGCCGACGGCGGCAACACCGGTCCCGGGAACACGACCTTCGAATTCACCCGTACGCGCCCGGATGCGCGCATCCAGGGCATGGGCTGCGTCGCGTCCTGACGCTGCTCGCGGCCGCCCGTTCCATTGAAGCAACGCGTTGAAACCACACGGACACGCACGTTCCGTCAAGACAGGGGAGTTGAAGCACGATGGCCACGAATCCGCAGACCTCGGTCCGCACCGCCAACGACTACCACGCCGGCACGATCGCCAATCTGGACGATGCCTGGACCCGGCGCCTGATCGCCTCGGTGGTCGACACCGAAAGCTCGGGCGGCAAGCTCAATGCCGACAACGGCGTCGGCTACTACGGCCGCTACCAGGGTGGCGCCGGCTGGCTCACCGATGCCGGACTGGTCAATCGCGAGAAGTACGACGCCGCGCTGAAGGCCTCCGGTTACACCAGCGACTGGGACTGGGGCAAATCCGGCGGCGCGCAGAAGTTCCTCGCCGATCCTGCGAACTGGAACAACGGCCTGAGCCTCGACAAGTACCTCGCGTCCGCGGAGATCCAGGACCAGGCCTTCCGCACCAACTCCAACGCGACCTATCAGCAGGGCGTGCGCGACGGCATCCTCTCCGCCGACACGCCGCCGAACGTCGTCGCCGGCTTCCTCAAGGCACGCCACCTCGGCGGCTACGACAATGCCATCGACGCCGCGCAGGGCCAGGGCAACGTCGCCGACGCCAACGGCACCACCACAGGCAAGTACTACAACGACATCGCGCGCAACAACGACGGCTTCGACCAGTACTTCGTCCCCGGTTTCCAGCGCACCCAGACCGAGCTGGTGATCAACCCGATGGCCGACGGCGTCCTCAAGCACGGCGAGCGCGGCGATGCCGTCACCCGCCTGCAGCAGGCGCTCAACGATGCCGGCATCCGCGACGCCAACGGCCAGCCGCTGCCGACCACCGGCTACTACGGCGACATGACCCGCGCGGCCGTACGCCAGTACCAGGAACAGCACCATCTGGGTGTCGACGGCAAGGCGGGCAAGGACACGCTCACTGCGCTCGGCATCTACGACGAACTGCGCCAGAGCGCGCCGGCCCCGGGCCAGACCACGCCACCCGCGCAGACCCAGCCCCAGCCGCCGCCCGCGCAACAGCCGCCCGCCCAGACGCCGGCGGAGCAGACGCCGCCCGCGCAGACCAACCCCGCGCCCGGCGGCAATACCTGGCCTGCGCCCGGCAACCATACCGTCAACCGTGCCGACAAGCCCGGCGAAGGCGAGGGCGAGTTCGGTACGCCGCGTGCCGGCGGGCGCGAGCACAAGGGCATCGACATCCAGGGCAAGGTCGGCGATCCGATCGAGTCCTACGGCCCGGGCAAGGTGATCTTCAGCGGCCAGATGCAGGGCTACGGCAACACCGTCGTCATCCAGCACGAGAACGGCCTGCAGACGCTGTACGGGCACCTGAATTCGCGCAACGTCGAGGTGGGCGCGCCCGTCACCGAGAACACGGTGATCGGCACCATGGGTCGCAGCGGCAACACGCCGAAGGACGGCGACACCCACCTGCATTTCGAGGTGCGCGAGAACAGCAACGGCGTGATCCTCGGCGGGCAGGCGGTGGATCCACGCAAGTACCTGGAATTCGAACCGCGCGCCCTGATGCTCCACGGCGACCAGGGGCCCGACGTCAAGCGCCTGCAGGAATCGCTGAACGCCGCCGGGATCCGCGACGACAAGGGCCAGCCGCTGCCGACCACCGGCTACTACGGCGACATGACCGAGGCCGCGGTCCGCAAGTACCAGGAGCAGCATCACCTGGACGTGGACGGCAAGGCCGGCAAGGACACGCTGACGGCGCTGGGCATCTACCCCGGGCAGCAGCAGACGCAGTCGCCGGCGCCGCAGACGCCGACACCGCCGACCGAGCAGCCGCCCGCGACCAACGGGCAGACCCCGCCGCCGGCGCCACAGAGTGATCTCCCGCCGCCGCCGGCGTCGTCGCAGCAACCGCCCGCACCGCAGTCTTCCACGCCGCCGACGGAACCGCCGCCGGCGACCAATGGCCAGACCCAGCCGCCGCAGCCGAGCCAGGCCGACAAACCGTCGATGGCCGACCCGAAGCATCCGGACAACGCGATGTACCGGCAGGCGCTGGCGAACCTGGAGCAGCTCGGCCCGGGCGGCGGCTTCAAGTCGCGCGACGAACTGGAACGCGCGGCGGCGGCGGTCACCGCGGATGCGCGGGCGAGCGGCCTGACCTCGATCGACCATATCGCCAAGACCAATGCCGCGAGCGGCAACCAGACGCTGCTGGTGGCGGTGCAGGGCGACCCGGCCAACCCCGCCTCGAAGAACGCCTACGTCGACTACAACCAGGCGACCACGCAGACGGTGGACCAGAGTTCGCGCATGGCCGAGACCGCGAGGACCCAGCAGGCCCAGCAGCCGGACGCGCCGCAGCCGGAGAACCGGGTCGCGGTCGGCGCACGCTGAGCGTTTCCGCCGACGACGATCGAGAAAGGCCCGGCGGATGCCGGGCTTTTTTTTGCGGCGCGCCGGCCGGGCGGCGCTGCGCTTGTCGACGATGGGGCGACCGGGCTCCGCTCGCACGTGCGGCGGGATTCCCTAGCGCGATCCGTGGCCGGAGGCGGAATCCATCCCGGATACCGCCGTTCCGCAATGTGCACGGTCCGGATCGCAGGCACGACGGTGATGCCCGCAGCGCGGCATCGCTACAATCCGCGGATGTCGCCTCTCCCGCCTGCCGATCCTGCCGTGTCCCGCTTCCATGCCGAGCTCAGCGACCGGCCCACGCGCATCCGCGTCGATCTCGATGCCCTGACCCACAACCTCCGGGTGCTGCGCATGCATGCCGGCGTGCCGGTGATGGGCATCGTCAAGGCGAATGCCTACGGCCACGGGCTGATCCCGGTCGCGTTGCACCTGCAGGCGCAGGGCGTGGAGCAGCTCGGCGTCGCGTTCGTGGAGGAGGGCATCGCCCTGCGCGAGGCCGGCGTGACCGTGCCGATCCTCGTGCTGGGCGGCATCCATGCGCCGCAGGTGGCGCGGTTCCTCGAACACGACCTGGAGATCACCGTCTCCTCGATCGCCAAGCTGCGCCAGGTCGAGGCCGCGGCCGCCTCGCTGGGCCGCAAGGCCGTGATCCACCTGAAGATCGACACCGGCATGGAGCGCATCGGCGTGCACAGCGAAAACGCCGGGCCGTTCATCGCGGCCGCCGTCGCATCGCCGTGGTGCGACGTGAAGGGCGTGTATTCGCACCTCGCCTGCGCCGACGACCCGGCGTCGCCGATGACCGCGCTGCAACGCGAACGCTTCCTCGACGCCTGCACGCATTTCGACCGTCTCGGCGCGCCCATGCCCTTGCGTCATCTCGCCAATTCCGGTGGCGTGCTCCATTTTCCCGACACCTGCCTCGACCTGGTGCGGCCGGGCATCGCCCTGTACGGCGTGCTGCCGGATCCCGCCTCGCAGGCGACCGTCGCCCTGCGCCCGGCGCTGTCGCTGGTCTCGCAGGTCGTCTACTTCAAGGTCGTGCGCGCCGGCCGGCCGGTGAGCTACGGCGCGACGTGGGCGCCGACTGTCGACACCCGCGTGGTGACGGTGCCGATCGGCTACGGCGACGGCTATCCGCGGTCGCTGTCCTCGCGCGGCGAGGTGCTGATCCGCGGCGAACGCCATCCCATCGTCGGCCGCGTCTGCATGGACCAGTTCATGGTCGACCTCGGCCCCGGCGGCACCGCCTACAACGAGGACGAAGTGGTGCTGATCGGCCGCCAGGGCGACGCCGCCATCGCCTGCGAGGCGGTGGCGCTGGCCGCCGGCACGATCCCGTACGAGATCCTGACCGGACTCAACGACCGCATCCCCCGCGAGTACATCGGTGGCGGCGCCGGCGACGCCTGAGCCGCGCGACGCGGCGCCTGCGCGCCACCTGGTCGTCGTGCTCGGCGACCAGCTCGACGCGCACTCGGCGGTGTTTGACGACTTCGATCCCGACCGCGATGTCGTGTGGATGGCCGAGGTCGCGCACGAGGCGACGCAGGTGTGGAGCACGCAGGCGCGGATCGCGGTGTTCCTCGCCGCGATGCGGCATTTCCGCGACGCCCTGCGTGCGCGCGGCTGGCGCGTGGCGTACCGCGCGCTGGACTCGCACGCACACGCGACGCTGGAGGACGCGCTCGCCGCCGATCTCGCCGTGCTGCGGCCCGAGCGCGTGCTCGCGGTGAAGCCCGGCGAATGGCGGCTGGCAAAGGCGCTGCCGGCGGTCTGCGCGGCCGCCGGCGTACCGTGGACGGAGCGGCCGGACCTGCATTTCCTTTGCACGATCGAGGACTTCGCCGACTGGGTGAAAGGCAAGCGCGAGCTGCGGCTGGAGTTCTTCTATCGCTGGCTGCGCAAGCGTGAAGACGTGCTGATGGCCGACGGCCAGCCGGCCGGCGGGCGCTGGAACTTCGACAGCGAGAACCGCGCGTCCTTCGGCCGCAGCGGGCCGGGCCTGCTGCCGGCGCCGCGCGCATTCCCGCCGGACGCGATCACGCGCGAGGTGACCGCGCTGGTCGAGGCGCGGTTCGCGTCGCATCCCGGCACGTTGTCGGCGTTCGACTGGCCGCTGACGCCTGAAGACGCCGAGGTCGCGCTCGCCGATTTCATCGAGCACCGGCTGCCGTCGTTCGGCCGCTACCAGGACGCGATGTGGACGGGCGAGCCGTGGCTGTACCACTCGCGGCTGTCGGCGGCGATGAACCTCAAGCTGCTGTCGCCGCGCCGGGTGATCGACGCCGCCGTCGGCGCATGGCGCGCCGGCCACGCGCCGCTGGAAGCGGTCGAAGGCTTCGTCCGCCAGATCCTCGGCTGGCGCGAGTACGTCCGCGGCGTGTACTGGCTGCGCATGCCCGGCTTCCTCGACGACAACGCGCTGGGCGCCGACCAGCCGCTGCCCGGCTTCTACTGGACTGGCGACACGCGCATGGCCTGCCTGCGCGACGCGCTGCGGCAGACGCTGGACCTCGGCTACGCCCACCACATCCAGCGGCTGATGGTGACCGGGCTGTTCGCGCTGCTGGCCGGCGTGCGCCCGCGCGAGATCCACGCCTGGTACCTCGCGGTGTACGTCGATGCGGTGGAGTGGGTGGAGCTGCCCAACGTGCTGGGCATGAGCCAGTACGCCGACGGCGGGAAGATGGTGTCGAAGCCGTATGCGGCCTCGGGCAAGTACATCCAGCGCATGTCGAACCATTGCGCCGGCTGCCCGTTCGACCCGGCCGAGGCGATCGGCCCGAAGGCCTGTCCGTTCACCACGCTGTACTGGGATTTCCTCGCCCGCCACGCCGACCGCTTCCGCGACCATCCGCGCGCCGGCATGCAGTGGCGCAACCTCGACCGCCTGCCGCCGGAGCGGCTCGCCGCGATCCGGTCGCGCGCGGCGGCGCTGCGCAAGGCGCTGGCGGACACGGCGGTCGATCCCGCGGCATCGCCCGCGTCCTGACCGCTTCGCCATCGCCCAAGTGGCAGGTATGCTCCGGCCGACGACACGCCGGTTCCGGCGTCCGCCCCTCGTCCGAGCGTTCCGATGCCCAACGCCATCGTCTGGTTCCGCAACGACCTTCGCCTCGCCGATCATCCGGCGCTGCAAGCCGCACTCGACGGCGGCTATGCGCCGATCCCGGTCTACATCCACGCGCCGGAAGAGGAAGGCGACTGGGCGCCGGGCGCGGCGGTGCTGGCGTGGCGGCGCAAGTCGCTGTCCGCGCTCGACGCCGACCTGCGCAGGCGCGGGTCGCGGCTGCGGATCTTCCACGCGCCCACGCTGCAGACCCTGCAGACGCTGGCCGCGGCCTGCGACGCCGAGGCGGTGTTCTGGAACCGGCGCTACGAACCGGCGATCGAGAAGCGCGATGCGTCGATCAAGGCCATGCTCCGCCGTCAGGGCCTGCGCGCGGAGAGCTTCAACGGTGCGCTGCTGATCGAACCCTGGAAGCTGCTCAACAAGCAGGGCGCGCCGTACAGGGTGTTCACGCCGTTCTGGAAGGCGGGCGCGGCGATGCTGTCGCTGCCGCCGCTGCGCGAGGCGCCGGCGTCGCTGCCGAAGGTCGATGACGGTCCGCAGGGCCTGTCCATCGACGCGCTGGGGCTGACGCCGAAGCCCGAGTGGGATACCGGCTTCTGGCAGCGCTTCAGGCCGGGCGAAGCCGGCGCGCACGAGGCGCTCGACACGTTCATCGACGGCGCCGCGGCGCATTACCTGGACGAACGCGACCGCCCCGATCGCGCCGGCAGCTCGCGGCTGTCGCCGCACCTGCACCACGGCGAGATCGCGCCGTGGCGCATCGCCCACGCGCTGCGCGAGGCGCGCCCGGGCGGCGACACGGCGGTCGAAGGCTTCATCCGCCAGCTCGGCTGGCGCGAGTTCGCGTATCACCTCTTGCACCATTTCCCGCAGACGCCCGAGCAGAACCTCAACCCGCGGTTCGCCGACTTCGCCTGGGCACGGGTGCATCCGGGCCTGCGCGATGCCTGGCGGCACGGCCGCACCGGTGTGCCGATCGTCGACGCCGGCATGCGCGAGCTGTGGGCCACCGGCTGGATGCACAACCGGGTGCGGATGATCGTCGGCAGCTACCTGTGCAAGCACCTGCGCTACCACTGGCGCGAAGGCGCGCGCTGGTTCTGGGACACGCTGGTCGATGCCGATCTCGCCAACAACACGCTGGGCTGGCAGTGGATCGGCGGCACCGGCGCCGATGCCGCGCCGTACTTCCGCATCTTCAACCCGGTGACGCAGGCGGAGAAGTTCGATCCCGATGCCGCCTACATCACGCGCTGGGTGCCGGAGCTGGCAGCGCTGCCGAAAGCGCAGCGTTTCGCGCCGTGGACCGAGCCGCGCACGCTCGCGCGACTGGCGCCGGATTACCCGCGGCGGCCGATCGTGGACCTCGCCGAAGGCCGCGAGGAAGCGCTCGCCGCCTATCGCCGCATCGCCGGGGATGCGGGCACCGACGCGCGTTGACCCGCGCCCGGGGCCATGGTTCACTCGCCGCAAGAGGGAGGACACCATGGCCGAACAGCAGTCCGCAGGGGCATCCGCGAAACCGTCCGCGTCGTCGCGCAAACGCCGGGAATCGATGTCGCGGGTCGACACCGCGTGGCTGCGGATGGAGCGGCCGACCAATCCGATGATGATCACCGGCGTCTTGATGTTCGACGAGCCGATCGCGCTCGCGAAACTCAAGAAGGTGATCGAGAAACGCTTCCTCGCCTACACCCGCTTCCGCATGAAGCCGGTGGAAACGCCGGCCGGCATGGCCTGGCAGGAAGACGAGAATTTCGACCTCGACTGGCACGTGCGCCTCTCCGGGCTGCCCGGGCGCGCCGACCAGAAGGCGCTGGAGCGGTTCGCCGGCAACCTGGCGTCCAGCCCGCTCGACAAGACCAAGCCGCTCTGGCAGTTCCACCTGGTCGAGAAGTACCACGGCGGCTCGGCGCTGGTCGCGCGCATCCACCACAGCTACGCCGACGGCATCGCGCTGGTGCAGGTGCTGCTGTCGCTGACCGACACCACGCCGCATCCCGAGAAGGGCACTCCGCTGTCCAAGGCCTGGCTGAAGAACGACGGCGCCAAGGTCGCGGACCGCGTCGGCGCGATGGAGCGCTACGCCAAGCTCGGTGCCAAGGCGTTCGGCAAGGGCATGGACATGTACCGCGATCCGACCCTCGCCGGCGTGCTGGCGAAGGAAGGCGGGGAGATCGCCCGCGAACTGGTGCAGGCGCTGGCGCTGCCGGACGACCCGCCATCGCTGCTGCGCGGTCGTCTGGGCGTCAGCAAGCGCGTGGCCTGGGCGCCGCCGCTGGACTTGGAGGAAGTGAAGGCCGTCGGTCGCGCCTGCGACTGCACGGTCAACGACGTGCTGATGGCCTGCGCCACCGGCGCGCTGCGCGACTACATGATCGAGCGCGGCGAGCAGGTCGAGGGCCTCAGCTTGCGCGCCACGGTGCCGGTCAACCTCCGCCCGCTGGAGCACGCCCGCAAGCTCGGCAACCATTTCGGCCTGGTCTTCCTCGACCTGCCGGTGGGCATCGGCAACCCGATCCGCCGGCTGGAGCACGTCGCCGAGTGCATGCGACAGCTGAAGAATTCACGGCAAGCCATTGTTGCATATGGCCTTCTGGCTGCGCTCGGCATGGCGCCGTCGGCCGTGCAGGAGATCGCGCTCGACATGTTCAGCCGCAAGGCGACCGCGGTGGCGACGAATGTCCCCGGTCCGCAGCAGCCGCTGTACCTGGCCGGCAGCCGTATCCGCGAGATGATGTTCTGGGTGCCGCAGACCGGCTCCATCGGCATCGGCCTGTCCATCCTCAGCTACAACGGCCGGGTCCACTTCGGCCTGATCGCCGACGCCAAGCTCGTGCCCGATCCGCGGGCGGTCATCCAGCGCTTCGGCACCGAGTTCGAGAAGCTGCTGTACCTCTCGCTGATGGGCGACTGGCACCAGCCGCTGGATTCGGTGGCCGCCGAGGCCCTGTTGAGCTGAGGCCCGGACGTCACTCTGCTTTTGCAGGAGCGACGTGAGTCGCGACCCCGGGCGCGCATCCGGTGTCGCGCCTCCTGCCGCATCGCGCACGCCGGCCCCGCATTCCACCCGGGCAGCGAACGGTTCAGGTTCCGGCGCCTAGGGTGAGCCTCGTCAAACGGCCCCGAGGCCGCATTCCGAGGAGTCCCCCATGCGCATCCCGTTCCAAGTCCCCGTCGCCGCAGCCATCGCCGCCAGCCTGCTGATCGGCGGCTGCGCCACCTACACCGGCCAGACCAGCGACCCCAACGACCCCAACCGCACCCGCAACGGTGCCCTGATCGGTGCCGCCGTTGGCGCGGTCGCCGGCATCCTCAGCGGCGACGACGCCCTCGAGCGTCGCCAGCGTGCGCTGGTCGGTGCCGGTGTCGGCGCGATCGCCGGCGGCGCCATCGGCGCCTACCAGGACCGCCAGGAAGCCGAGCTGCGTCGCCGCACCGCCGGCACCGGCATCGAGGTCACCCGCGACGGCGACGTGATCAAGCTCAACCTGCCGGACGCCGTGACCTTCGACTTCAACAGCGCTGCGCTGAAGTCGCAGTTCTACCCGGCGTTGGACCAGGTCGCCGGCACCATGGCCGATTACAACCAGACCGTGGTCGAGGTCAGCGGCCATACCGACAGCGTCGGCAGCGACGCCTACAACCAGACGCTGTCGGAACAGCGCGCCCAGTCGGTCACCAACTACCTGGTCGGCAAGGGCCTGATGCGCCAGCGCTTCGAGGTCGTCGGCATGGGCGAGCGTTATCCGATCGCCAGCAACGACAGTGACGCCGGCCGCGCCCAGAATCGCCGTGTCGAGATCCGCGTGGTGCCGCTGACCAACGAGGCCGCCGGCGGCTGATCGCCCCGGTCCCGTGATCCTCCGACGGCGCCTTCAGGGCGCCGTCGTCGTGTCGGCAGGGCGCCGGCGCAGCAGCGCGAGGCCGAGCAGGGTCAGCACGCAGAAGCCCGCGCCGGCGAGGAACGTGGCCACGCCGCCCAGGCGATCCCAGAGCAGTCCGGCCAGCGCGCTCGCCACCAGCATCGCGATGCCGGAGGCGAGGTTGAACATGCCGAAGGCCGTGCCGCGCAGGTCCGCCGGCGCGGTGTCGGCGACCATCGCCGCGAGCAGGCCCTGGGTCAGGCCCATGTGCACGCCCCACAGCGCGACCCCGGCGATCAGCACGGGCCAGCCGTGGGCCGCGGCGAGCACGAGATCGGCGACGATCAGCACCGCCAGCCCGATCGCCAGCAGCGTGCGATGCGACATGCGGTCGGCGAGCACCCCGGCCGGGTAGGCGAGGCCGGCGTAGATCGCGTTCATCGCCACCATCACCAGCGGCACGAACGCCGCCGACACGCCGCAGTCCGCGGCACGCAGCACCAGGAAGGCCTCGCTGAAGCGGGCGAGCGCGAACGCCGCGCCGATTGCGGTCACCTGCCAGTACGCGGGTCCCAGCCGGGCGAGCTGCGCGCGGACGAGGGGATTGCCGCGGCGCTTGCCGTCCGCATGCGCTTCCGGCTCGCGCACGCCGAACAGCAGCAGCGCCACCGCCAGCAGGCCGGGAATGATCGCGACCTTGAACACCGCGCGCACGTCGCTGGCCCACAGCAGCATCAGCCCGGTTGCCAGCAGCGGGCCGACGAAGGCGCCCACGGTGTCCAGCGACTGGCGCAGCCCGAACGCGGCGCCGCGGATCTCCGGCGGCGCGATGTCCGCCACCAGCGCGTCGCGCGGCGCGCCGCGGATGCCCTTGCCGATCCGGTCGACGAAGCGCCCGACCAGCACCCAGCCCAGGCTCGGCGCGAACGCGAACAGCGGCTTGGTGAAGGCGCCCAGCGCATAGCCGAACACCGCCAGCCCCTTGCGCCGGCCCAGCCAGTCGCTGACCGCACCGGAGAAGATCTTCACGATCAGCGCGGTCGATTCGGCGACGCCTTCGATCAGTCCGACCGAGAACACGCTCGCGCCCAGCGTGCCGACCATGAACAGCGGCAGCAGGCTGTGGATCATCTCCGACGAGACGTCCATCAGCAGGCTCACGAACCCGAGCACCCACACGCCGGGTGGCATCTTCGGAAGCGAGGTGCGAGGCAGGTCGGGCATGGGCGTGCGACGAAAGCGAAGCGTCATCGTACATCGCCGCGAGCAGGCCCTGGGTCAGGCCCATGTGCACGCCCCACAGCGCGACCCCGGCGATCAGCACGGGCCAGCCGTGGGCCGCGGCGAGCACGAGATCGGCGACGATCAGCACCGCCAGCCCGATCGCCAGCAGCGTGCGATGCGACATGCGGTCGGCGAGCACCCCGGCCGGGTAGGCGAGGCCGGCGTAGATCGCGTTCATCGCCACCATCACCAGCGGCACGAACGCCGCCGACACGCCGCAGTCCGCGGCACGCAGCACCAGGAAGGCCTCGCTGAAGCGGGCGAGCGCGAACGCCGCGCCGATTGCGGTCACCTGCCAGTACGCGGGTCCCAGCCGGGCGAGCTGCGCGCGGACGAGGGGATTGCCGCGGCGCTTGCCGTCCGCATGCGCTTCCGGCTCGCGCACGCCGAACAGCAGCAGCGCCACCGCCAGCAGGCCGGGAATGATCGCGACCTTGAACACCGCGCGCACGTCGCTGGCCCACAGCAGCATCAGCCCGGTTGCCAGCAGCGGGCCGACGAAGGCGCCCACGGTGTCCAGCGACTGGCGCAGCCCGAACGCGGCGCCGCGGATCTCCGGCGGCGCGATGTCCGCCACCAGCGCGTCGCGCGGCGCGCCGCGGATGCCCTTGCCGATCCGGTCGACGAAGCGCCCGACCAGCACCCAGCCCAGGCTCGGCGCGAACGCGAACAGCGGCTTGGTGAAGGCGCCCAGCGCATAGCCGAACACCGCCAGCCCCTTGCGCCGGCCCAGCCAGTCGCTGACCGCACCGGAGAAGATCTTCACGATCAGCGCGGTCGATTCGGCGACGCCTTCGATCAGTCCGACCGAGAACACGCTCGCGCCCAGCGTGCCGACCATGAACAGCGGCAGCAGGCTGTGGATCATCTCCGACGAGACGTCCATCAGCAGGCTCACGAACCCGAGCACCCACACGCCGGGTGGCATCTTCGGAAGCGAGGTGCGAGGCAGGTCGGCGCGCTTGCGACGATTCGTCACCCCGATCGATCCCGCGCGTCGACACGACGCTTACCCGGAGCGGACTGCTGCGCGAAAGAACCGTTCCCTCGAACGAAACGTCACCCAACAGAACCCTCACCCTGGCGAAAGCCGGGGCCCAGCTTTTCGCCCTGCATGGTAATTCGACAGCACGGGCTCGTTCGATGCTCTGCCCAAAGCTGGGCCCCGGCTTTCGCCGGGGTGACGGAGGTGTGCAGACGGTTTCATCATCGGGCCCGTGCCCGCGATCTCACCCCACGATCTCACCCCGTGAGACATCCCCGGCGTACACCTGCCGGCCCGTCGTCCCGGTGCCGCCGATGTCCGCCGTTCCCGAACCGTCGCCCGAACTGCCGCTGCTGCCCGCCGGCTTCCTGCCTGCGCCAGCGCGCCCGCCGACCCCCGCCAGTGGCGCGTCGCTGGCCGTGCGCCTGTCCGGCAAGTATCCCGACCGCGTGACCGGCGCCATCCACGTGCCCGGCCGCGATGGTCGCTATGCCGAGTTCCCCGGCGACCTGCCGCCACGGCTCGCCGACGCGTTGCGCGCGCGCGGCCTGCACCGGCTCTACAGCCACCAGGCCGACGCATGGGCGGCGACGCAGCGCGGCGAGGACGTCGTGGTGGTCACGCCCACGGCCTCGGGCAAGACGCTGTGCTACACGTTGCCGGTCGTCGCGTCGGCGCTGCGCGATCGCGGCAAGGCGCTGTACCTGTTTCCGACCAAGGCGCTGGCGCAGGACCAGGTCGCCGAACTGCTGGAGTTGACGAAGGCCGGCGATCTCGGCATCCGCGCCGCGACCTTCGACGGCGACACGCCCGGCGACCAGCGCCAGGCGATCCGGCTCAACGGCGACATCGTCGTCACCAATCCGGACATGCTCCACCAGGGCATCCTGCCGCACCACACGAAGTGGGCGCAGCTGTTCGAGCACCTGCGCTACATCGTCATCGACGAGATCCACACCTACCGCGGCGTGTTCGGCTCGCACCTGGCGAACGTGCTGCGACGGCTTGAACGCATCTGCGCGTTCTACGGTGCGCGCCCGCAGTTCATCCTGTGCTCGGCGACGATCGGAAATCCGCAGGCGCACGCCGAGGCGCTGGTCGGGCGGCGCGTCACCGCCATCACCGAGTCCGGTGCGCCGACCGGCGACAAGCACGTGCTTTTATGGAGCCCGCCGGTCACCAATCCCGACCTCGGCCTGCGCGCCTCCGCGCGTTCGCAGAGCACGCGCATCGCGCGCATGGCGATCAAGGCCGGGCTGAAGACGCTGGTGTTCGCGCAGTCGCGGACGATGGTCGAAGTGCTGACGAAATACCTCAAGGACGTGTTCGACCACGACCCGCGCAAGCCCGCGCGCATCCGCGCCTATCGCGGCGGCTACCTGCCGACCGAACGCCGCGAGGCCGAACGCGCGATGCGCGCCGGCCGCATCGACGGCATCGTCGCCACCTCGGCGCTGGAATTGGGCGTGGACATCGGCAGCCTCGACGTCGTCGTGCTCAACGGCTATCCGGGCGGCATCGCCGCGACGTGGCAGCGCATCGGCCGCGCCGGGCGCCGGCAGCAGCCGTCGCTGGGCGTGCTGGTCGCCAGTTCCGACCCGCTGGACCAGTACATCGTTCGCCATCCCGAGTTCTTTTCCTCGGCGCCGCCGGAGCACGCGCGCATCGCGCCGGACCAGCCGGTGATCCTGCTCGACCACATCCGCTGCGCCGCGTTCGAGCTGCCGTTCCGCGACGGCGATGCGTTCGGCCCGGTCACGCCGCAGGTTTATCTCGAACTGCTGGCCGAGGACGGCGTGCTGCACGCCGAAGGCGGGGCCTGGGAGTGGATCGCGGACAGCTATCCTGCGAACGCGGTGAGCCTGCGCTCGGTCGCCGACGGCAACTTCGTCGTGGTCGATCGCACCGACGGCCGCCAGGTCATCATCGCCGAGGTCGATTTCAGCTCCGCGCCGCTGCTGCTGTACGAAGGCGCGATCCACATGGTGCAGTCGACGCCGTATCAGGTCGAACGCCTCGACTGGGAAGGTCGCAAGGCGTATGTCACGCGCACCCACGTCGACTACTACACCGACGCCATCGACTACACCAAGCTCAAGGTGCTGGAGTCCTTCGACGGCGTGGTCGCCGGCACCGGCGGCTGCCATCACGGCGAAGTGCACGTGGTGCGGCGCGTGTCCGGCTACAAGAAGATCCGCTACTACACCCACGAGAACATCGGCTACGGCCGGGTGAATCTGCCCGATGCCGAGATGCACACCACCGCGGTGTGGTGGCAACTACCGCAGCCGGTGCTCGACGGCCTGTTCGCGTCGCGGCAGGATGCGCTCGACGGCTTCCTCGGCGCGGCGCACGCGGTGCACACGGTCGCCCGTATCGCGGTGATGGCCGACGCCGCCGACCTGCAGAAGGCGGTAGGCAGCGGCGACGGTGCGTGGTTCGTCGCCGCCGACACGCGCGGCCGCGGGCAGATGCGGATGGTCGGCGACGAAGCGATGCCCGACGACGGGCAGGGCGCCTTCACGCCCACGCTGTACCTCTACGACAACTATCCGGGCGGCGTCGGTCTGGCCGAACCGCTGTGGACGCGGCAGGACGAACTGCTGCGCCGCGCGATCGACCTGATCGCCGGCTGCGACTGCGTCGGCGGTTGCCCGGCCTGCGTCGGCCCGGTGCTCGCCGTCGATGCAACTCGCGACGCGACGCCGAAGGCGCACGCACGGCGCGTGCTGGTGGCGCTGTCCGCGGCCGACCTGCCGGCATGAGCCAGGCCGCCGCGCTCGATCGTCTGCGCACGCTGCGCAGGCAGGCGGGGCAGGGCGCACCGACTGCGCCCGCGCCCCTGCATGCGCCCGTGCCTGCAGCGCGTGCGACGCCTGCGCAGACGATCGACGACCTGCGCCGGCTCCTGCGCGTGCGTGCGCCGGCGCTTACCCGGCCCGCGCCGGATGCGCACGATCGCGCGCTCGTGGGCGAGGAGATCGCGCCTGGCCTGCGGCTCGTCGAATCGCTGCATCCGTGGGAACCGCTGCCGGCACGCATGCCGCTGACCTTCGCCCGCCGAGAGAACGACGTCGCGACCGCCGACGTGCTGTTCTTCGACACCGAGACCACCGGGCTCGCCGGCGGCACCGGTACCCGCGCCTTCATGATCGGCGCCGCGCGCTGGACCGACGCCGGCCTGCACGTGCGGCAGTGGTACCTCACCGCGATGGCCGCCGAACGCGGCCTACTGGCCGCCTTCGCCGAGATACTCGCACCCGGCACCGTGCTCGCCAGCTACAACGGCCGCAGCTACGACGCCCCGCTGCTGGCCGCACGCTACCGCCTCGCGCGCATGGCGAACCCGCTGCCCGCGTGCGATCACGTCGACCTGCTGCATCCCGTGCGCCGCCGCTACCGCGGGCGCTGGGAGAACTGCCGGCTCGCGACCATCGAACGCCGCGTCCTCGGCATCGTCCGCGAGGACGACCTGCCTGGCAGCGAAGCTCCTGCCGCCTGGCTCCGCTACCTCCGCGGCGGCTCCGCCCGCGACCTCCGCCGCGTCGCCGACCACAATCGTCAGGACCTCGTCTCGCTGGCGGGCGTGTGGGGGCATCTGGTGGCATGCGAGGAGCGCTAACGGGCGCCGGTTTCCACGGAGGCGCAATCCATCTCTCGCATGCCGTTTGCCTCGCAATCGGTGATGCCCTGCATAGATGGCAGACGAAAGATCGATTCCATCGTCCTGCGGATTCAACCGCTCGCATGCCTTGTAAAGTCGGCTCGAATTGACCCGATGTGTGCTTTGGCTCCGCGCGGGACTTTCGGCACATTCACCTGCCATGGTCGAGGCCTAGCGTTGAAACGCAGCGACAACCGCAAACGGTGAGCAGACATGTCGACCATCGACCGGCGCCACTTCCTGAAGCTCGCTACCGCGCTGGGCGCGACACTGGCCTGGGGATGCGCGACCGTGCGCCCTTCCTCCAGCGGGTGGCGCGAGCGCCGCGACCTGTTTCCGCAAGGCGTCGCCTCGGGCGATCCGGATCACCAAAGCGTCCTGCTCTGGACGCGGCGCCCTTACGCCGATGGTCGCGAGCGCGCCACGCTGCTGGTCGAAGTCGCGGAAGATCCGGCCTTCACGCGCGTGATTGCGACCACGGCGGCGCCAGTGCTGGCCCGGGCCGACTGGACCTGCCGCGTGCTGGTCGGCGATCTGCCGTCGGCTGGCGAATACTGGTATCGCTTCGTCGACGAGGAGGGCAACGGCAGCCGGATCGGCCGCACACTGACGGCGCCCGGCCCCGACGACCCGCGTCCGGCGTGCTTCTCGTTCGTCAGTTGCCAGAGCATCCCCGAGGGCTATTTGAATGCCTATCGGCGCATGATCTGGGAAGACGAACGCGCCGCACCCGAGGAAAGAATCGGTTTCGTGCTGCACCTTGGGGACTTCGTCTACGAAGTCGTGCAGTACCCGGACCAGGTCAAGAACGGCCATCGCTACGACCGTCTCATTAAGTTCCCGATCAAGTTTCCGAAGGGCAAAACCGTCGCCAGGAACCGCTTCTGGGTGCCGGACTCGCTGGAGGATTACCGCGTCCTCTACCGCGCCTACCTGCAGGACCCGGATCTGCAGGATGCACGCGCACGCTGGCCGTTCGTCTGCATCTGGGACAACCACGAGTTCTCATGGAACGGCTGGCAGTCGATCCAGGAATTCCCCGGTACCGAAGGCTGGGTGCCCGCGCAGGCGCTCAAGGTCGCGGCCAATCAGGCCTGGTTCGAATTCCAGCCGGCGCGGGTATCGCCGCCTGGCTCGAAGCTGGATGCCTTCGAGGCACCGCAGGTGGTCGACATGCCGGTCAAGGAGTTCGACGATGACGGTCTGGGCATCGAAGCGAACAACCTCGCCGCCGTCAACAGTCTGATCGCGTACCGCGCCCTGCGCTGGGGCCGGCACATCGACCTGTTCATCACCGACAACCGCAGTTTCCGCTCGCGTGATCCCGGGAATCACGACGAAATCAACCCGCTCTTCGAAGGCGACACGCTGGGCTTCGTTCCGGAGGAATTGTGGGCGCCGCTCGACGGCGGCCGCGACTACGCCAACGGCCATCCCCCGGCGAAGCTGACGCTGGGCGACAGGAGCGTAGACAATTATGTTGCCGAAGCGGCCCCGCAGACGATGCTGGGGGCGAAGCAGAAAGCCTGGTTCCTCGAGCGTCTGCGCGGCGCCACGGCCACCTGGAAGGTCTGGGGAAATTCATTGGGCACGCTGGATTGGCGCGTCGATCCGCAGAACCTGCCTGCCGAGGTGGGCAAATGGAAGGGCGCGGGCTACGGCATCGCCGCAACTGGCGACTGGGGCGGCGCATATCACGAACGTGCCGAGATCTTCGATGCCGTACGCGATGCCGGCATCACCGGTTTCGCCATCGTCTCCGGCGATCGCCACAGCTTCTGGGCGGGCTACGCGGCCAAGGCACTGCCGCCCGCCGCGTTCGAGCCGGTGGGCGTCAGTTTCGTGGGCGGCTCGCTGATTTCCCCGGGCATGGCGGAGGCGAACGAGCACAACCAGAAAAAGGAAAACAACCCGACGCGTGCGTTGTACATCGCGGAGGACGCCAATGGCCTCCCGCAATGCACTGCCAACCTGATGTTCCGCCACGGCGTGAAGTCGGCGCTGGAATACGCCAAGAGCGGGGACTTGCAGAAGGTCCACGCGGTGCGCAATCCCGATCTGGCACCGCACCTGACCTTCGTCGACATGGGCGGCCACGGCTATGCCACCGTACGCGTCGACGCCGACACGATGGTGACCGATTTCGTCTGCATCCCGCGTCCCATCGAACGCAGTCCCGGCGTGGACGGCGGGCCGCTGCGATATCGCATCCGCCACGAGGTGCCGCTTTGGCGGCCGGGCGAGCGACCATGGATGCGGCAGACCCTCCTGGAAGGCGATGCCGGGCTGTCGGCGTGAAGCGTGCGTTGCGCGCCGACGATTCGATGCCCGCTTCGGGGCGCGCAGAGCCGCACAACCCTCGACTTCGCCAAGCAGCGATCGAAGCCCGATGCCTGTCGCCGGCCCGGATGATTCCCTGATGGGCAAGCGAGGACATCAATCCTTCGTGCAGTGCCGGTGCGGCATGCGGTCAAGCAACGGCCGATACAGCGCCTCCCCTCGCAACCCCTCCCGGTTGCTCGCTGCGATCTGCGTGTCCGCGCGGGTGACCGATCGCGGTGGCACACGGCGTTGGCCGGGATGCAGGCGGCATGCGCGAAGCGCACAGGAAGACTGGCCCGTGTCGATCGCCGTCGTGTCCGGGGCCTCCGCCGTCGATCGCGGATGCGTCGCCCGGTCAACCCACGCAAGCTCATGGAGAGGACAATGAACATCGAAATGCACGGTGCGGCGCCGGCGATCCGGGCGCACGCGCTTCTGCGACGCTGCGGCCTGGCCGTCGCGCTCGCGGTCGCGATGCTGGGCACGCTTCCGGCGCAGGCCCAGAATCGCGACGATCGCGGCCTCGCGCCGCTCTTCAACGCGGATGCGCCCAAGCGCATTCCCGGCAAGTACATCGTCGTCCTCCGGGAGGGGGCGACGAGCGAGGTCGCGCGTTCGACGCAGGCGCGCGTCGCCGAACTCGGCGGCAAGATCGGTTACACGTACCGCTCTGCGATCCGCGGCTTCAGCGTGACATTGCCCGACAGCGCTTTGCAGGCGCTGCGCGCCATGCCCGAGGTCGCATACGTCGAGGCGGACCAGGTCGCGACGCTGGAGACCGTGCAGGTCGGGCCGCCCGCGGGCCTGGACCGCACCAGCGAGCGCCTGCTGCCGCTCGACAACCGCTACACCTACAGCGAGACCGGTAGCGGCGTGCACGTCTACGTGATCGATACCGGCATCCGCGCAACGCATGCCGACTTCGGCGGACGCGTGTCCGGCGGGACGAACACGATCGGCACACCGGCGGGGACCGGCGATTGCCAGGGACACGGTACGCACGTCGCCGGCATCGTCGGCGGTGCGACCTACGGCATCGCCAAGCAGGTCGCGCTGCATCCGGTCCGCGCGGGCGACTGCTTCGACACGTACCTCTCGCCGCTGATCGCGGGCGTGGACTGGGTGACTGCGAACCGGGTGCTGCCGGCGGTGGTCAACCTCAGTTCCCGCGTTGCGGCCAGCCCGACGTTCGACACCGCGGTCAACAACTCGATCGCCGCCGGCGTGGTCTACGTCGTCGCCGCCGGCAACGACAGCGACACCGCCTGCAATTATTCGCCGGCGCGCGTTCCCGCCGCGATCACGGTCGGTGCGGTCGATCCGGCCAACGATACCCGCGCCGGTTTCTCGAACTTCGGTACGTGCGTCGACCTGTTCGCGCCCGGCGTCAACACGCTGTCCGCAGGCATCACCAACGACACCGCCACGGCCACCAAATCGGGAACGTCGATGGCGGCGCCGCACGTCGCCGGCGTCGCGGCGCGCTATCTGCAGGCCCATCCGGCGGCATCGCCCGCCGCGGTGCTCACCGCGATCAATCTGGCGGACGATTTCTTCCCCGGCACGCCAGGATGGAGCGGCGTGGTGAACCCCGGCGCGGGTTCGCCGAACGAACTACTGCATTACGGTTCGCTCAACGACGGCATGAACGACGGCGACCCGCACATCACCACCGTCGACGGCGTGCACTACGACTTCCAGACCGGTGGCGAATTCGTCGCGCTGCGCGGCGGCAGCGTCATGGAGATCCAGACCCGGCAGACGCCGGTGCCATCGGCGCCGTGGGTGAGCGTCAACACCGCGGTGGCCACGCGCACCGGGAAGCATCGCGTGACCTGGCAGCCCGGGCTGGACGGCGTGCCCGATCCCGCGGGGCTGCAGGTGCGCGTCGATGGCAAGGTGGTGTCGGTGCCGGCGGGCGGCATCGATCTTGGCGACGGTGCGCGCGTCGAGCACGCATCGAACAACGTGCTGGCCGTGGATTTCCCCGATGGCAGCACGCTCATCGCGACCTCGAACTGGTGGGCCGCGCAGAAGCAGTGGTACATCGACGTGCACGTCTACCACACGCCGGCGACGCAGGGCCTGATGGGCATGCTCGAACGCGAGGCATGGACGCGTCCTGGTTTCGCCGACGCGTGGCGGGTGACCCGCGAGACGACGCTGTTCGACTACCGGGAAGGCGGCTCGCCGGGCGATTTCCGGGTGGATCCGTTCCCGGCCGAACGCATTCCGCCGATGAAGCGCGCGTTCGTCGCGCTGGCGCGCAAGGTCTGCGCGCCGGTGGCGGGCGATCATGCGCGCAAGGACTGCCTGTTCGATGTCGGCACCACCGGCGATCCGGTGTTCGCGCGCGGCGCGGTCGCCGGCGAGCGCCTGCGCCGGGCCGCCACGTCGACCGGGGTGATCGAGACGGTCTCGGACAAGCCGGACGATGTCGCCGCGTTCACGGTCATGGTCATCCCGCGGATGCGGCAGAAGGCCGTGCCGCGAGGCAGCGTGCGGTTCTACCTCGAAGGCAAGCCGATCGGCGAGCCCGTGCGCCTGGATGCCGGTGGCCGTGCGGTGTGGCGCGTGCCGCTCGGGAAGATCGGCGCATACGGCATCTCGGCCGAATACCTGCCCGAGCGCGGCAGCGGCTTCGCCGCCAGCCGCAGCGCCGAAGTGCGTCATGCGGCGATGAGGCAACCCTCGCGCGAGCTGCTGGCCGATCCGGCGTATCGCCGCCAGAAATGACGGACACTGGCCAACGGCCTTGCCCAACGAAAAAGCCCCGGGCTCGCGCCCGGGGCTTTCCGTTTGGTGGAGGTGGGCGGAATCGAACCGCCGTCCGAAGGTACTCCATGCCCGGCACTACATGCTTAGCTCACCGTTTGATCTCGCCCTGCGGCAACACGGCGTGCGAAGCACACCGCAGGACATACCCGCTTGATGAAGCACACCGCAGGACATACCCGCTTGATCTAGGTTCCGGTTGACGGGTCGCCGCCGGTACCGATCCCGTGATAATGACCCTACATCCACGAGCACGGGCACAAGTGGGTTCGGGGCTAGGCCTTAAGCGGCCAGAGCGTAGACGTCGTCGTTGGCGTCTGATTGTTTGCCGCTGGATTAACGAGGAAAGCTGCCCCCTCGGCATGCGACGTGCGATTTCGCAACCCCCGTCGAAGCCAATGCACCCCCGTGACCGGGAATTCGTTCGATGGAGTCGTTCTCTCGACCGACGCCGGCAGTATGGGGGTGGGGTGGGGCGGGATCAAGCGTCACGACGGAACCCTGTCATCCCGAACGAGGGCGCAGCCCGAGGAGGGATCTGCTTGTGATGGACACGATCGAGGACCTCGGGAAAAGCAGATCCCTCACGTCCGTTCGGGATGACGGTGGAAGCGGGTGTGGGTTCGACGCCTGTTTCCGGCACCACCTTTCTCGATCCGCTTCCGACACTTGGCTATTCGATTTGGTCACGCGTGGCGACGCGTTCCTCCTCGCCGCAGAGGGGAGGTCCGTCTTGCGCGGTTCGATGCCTGTTTCCGACATCGATGTCCGGATCACGCGTCCTTGTTGCGGGCCCGCATGGCGCGCTGCTTCTCGCGGGCCCAGTCGCGGTCGCGGGCGGCGTCGCGCTTGTCGTGCGCCTGCTTGCCCTTGGCGAGCGCGATCTCCAGCTTCACCTTGTTGCCCTTCCAGTACAGCGCGGTGGGCACGATGGTGTAGCCGTCGCGCTGGATCTTGCCGACCAGCTGGTCGATCTCGCGCCGGTGCATCAGCAGCTTGCGGGTGCGGCGGTCGTTGGCGAGGACGTGGGTCGAGGCCTGGATCAACGGGGTGATCTGCGAGCCGTACAGGAACAACTCGCCGTCGTTGACCATCGCGTAGGCGTCGCCGATGTTGGCCCGACCGGCGCGGATCGATTTCAGCTCCCAGCCCTGCAGCGACATGCCCGCCTCGTAGCGGTGCTCGAGATGGAACTCGTGCTTGGCCCGCTTGTTGAGGGCGATGGTCTTGACCGGCGGAGCCGCCTTGTCGGACTTGCCGCCCTTTGCCTTATCCTGTTGCGCTTTCTGCTTGCTCATCCGCGGCATTGTCCCCGAACCGGGGCCGTCCCGCGAGTCATCCGGAACACGCACGCCCATGCCGGTCATCCAGCGCTCCGCCCTCGTCGAACACGCCGCCGCGAAGATGTTCTCCCTCGTGAACGACATCTCCGCCTATCCGAGGCGGTTCGACTGGTGCGAGGGGGCCGAGGTGCTGGAAGCCGGCGATACCCGGGTCGTGGCCCGGCTGGACCTGGGCCTGGGCGGGATCAGCACCTGGTTCACCACCGAGAACACGCTGTCGCCGCCGCACCACATCGACATGACGCTGCGCGACGGGCCGTTCAGGAAGCTGGCGGGACGCTGGCAGTTCCATGCGCTGGACGAGTCGGCCTGCAAGGTCAGCCTGACCCTCGATTTCGAGCCGAACAACCGCCTCCTGGGGCCGGCGTTCGTGCTGGGGTTCCAGAGGCTGGCCGACCGGATGGTCGACGATTTCGTGCGTGTGGCCGACCGCGGGGACTGAGCCATGGCGCAGCGCGATGCCGCGCCGGTCGATGCCGGCATGCTGCGGGTTGAGGTGATCCGCGCCTGGCCGCGGCGTCACGACAGCCGGCAAGTGGAGCTGCCGGTTGGCGCCACGGTCGCGGACGCGCTGGCGGCCGCCGCCTTCGACGGCGAACCGCACGCGGCGGTGGCGGTGTTCGGGGAAACGGTGGACGCTGATCGGCCGCTGGCCGATGGGGATCGGGTCGAACTGCTGCGTCCGCTGCTGCTGGACCCCAAGGAAGCCCGGCGGCGGCGCGCTGCGGCGCGGAAGTGACCGCGCCGGCGAGGCGCGCCCGGCGTCAGCGGCCGCGCTTCTTCTTGTCGTCCTTCGGCAGGTTGCGGCCGAACTGACGGACGGAGTTCCGGGCCAGTTCGTCGTCCTGTTCCGGGAAGTAGTCGCCGTCCCAGCGGGTGACGGTGCCGTTCTCGAAGTACACCGTGAAATTCTTGGTCTGGATGGTGCCGCGGCGGTCGATGCGCTGCGTGGCGGTGTAGTCCCAGCGGTTGGCGTCGAAGCTGTCTTCGACGGAGGGCGTACCCAGGAGGGTCTGCACGTCCTGCTTGCTCATGCCGGCCTGGAGCTGGTCGACCGCGCGCTTGTCGATGAGGTTGCCCTGGTAGATAGGCTGCTTGTAGATGACGCCGCAGCCGGCGGTCGCGAGGGCCACGGTGAGCGTCAGCAGGGGCAGGCGGAGCGGGAAGCGGTGCAGGATGGGCATGGGACGGCCGGCAGCGGAGGGGTGTCGCGGCCGCCGATGATACACTGCGCCCCGGCGCCGCCGGCAGTCGGGCCGCGGTCGGCCGTTCATCGCGGATTGGATGCCGCAACCCCCGGCGACTCTCCCCCGGAACGCGCGATGGAAACCAGAGATCTCCGCAAGCTCGGCCTGAAGGTCACCCATCCGCGCATGCGGATCCTCGAGATGCTGGAACAGGCGCAGCCGCGGCACATGGCGGCCGAGGACATCTACCGCCGGCTGGTCGAGGACGGCGACGAGATCGGCCTGGCGACGGTCTATCGGGTGCTGACCCAGTTCGAGGCCGCCGGGCTGGTCCTCAAGCACAATTTCGAGGGCGGCCACGCCGTCTACGAGCTCGACCGCGGCGACCACCACGACCACATGGTCGACGTCGACACCGGCAAGATCATCGAGTTCGAGAGCGAGGAGATCGAGGCGATCCAGCAGCGCATCGCCGCCGAGCACGGCTACGAGATCCAGGCCCATGCGCTGGTGCTGTACGTGCGCAAGCAGAAATGAGCGAAAGCGGCGGGAGGCCCCTTTCGCCGATATCGACCGCGTCTCGGCCTTAGCCGAAGAGTGATAGACGGGACGCGACCCAGAGCGCGAAGGCGAGGGAAGCCAGCGTCGACAACACCACCAACGCTCGCGTCGAAGTTCTCGGCTTGTCTCCTTCCTGCTGCAGGAAATCCATCCCTGCATACCCTCTGACCAAGAGGTTCAGGCCGAAGGCCAGCATGGAGCCGCTGGCCAACGTCTGCATGATGTCGTGCGGTACGGGGTGGCCGTACGCTTTCGCCTCCGCGACAGCGGAAAGCGCCTGCCAGATTCCAAATGCACCAAACAGCGTCATCACCGTCGCGAAGGTCAGCGACAACGCGTCATGCCAGCGCTTCTTCTTCTCCGGCTTGGGCTTCGGTCTGAACTCGAGTTGGTCGAACACGTGGCGACTCCAACGTGGTGGCGTCCCGACCCGGCGGGCTGGAAAGGCCGTGCCCCAATCTAGCCCCGTCCGGCCTGTCATGCCAGCCAGGGCGTGCAAAGCCCCGGCGACCCCGCGACTCAGGGGGTCGTATTGCTCAGCAGCTTCCTCGCCGCCGCCCGCGCTTCCTTGGTGACCTCGACGCCACCCAGCATCCGCGCCAGTTCTTCCTGGCGGGCCTTGGCGTCGAGCTTCTGTACCTCACTCTGGGTCATGCCGCCGGCGTCGGCCTTGGTCACCCGGTAGTGGGCGTGGCCCTGGGCGGCAACCTGGGGCTGATGGGTGACGCACAGCACCTGCCGGGTCTCGCCGAGGGCGCGCAGCTTCTGGCCGACGATCTCGGCAACGGCGCCGCCGATGCCGGAATCGACCTCGTCGAAGACCATCGTCGGCACGGCGTCATGGCCCAGTGCGGCGACCTCGATCGCCAGCGACACCCGCGACAGTTCGCCGCCGGAGGCCACCTTGCGCAGCGGCCGCGGCGGCTGGCCGACGTTGGCCGAGACCAGGAATTCGGCGCGCTCGGCGCCCTGCGGGTCGGGGCGGTCGCCGTCGACGGGCTCCAGCGCGACCTCGAACCGCCCGCCGCCCATGCCGAGGTCGGCGATCAGCGTCGACACGGCATGCGACAGCGCGTCGGCGGCCTTGCGGCGGGCCGCGGACAAGGTCGCGGCGGCGTCGTGCCAGCGTGCCGTTGCGGCCGCGATCTCGTCGTCAAGTGTCGCCAGCCGGGTCTCGGCGTTGCGCAGGCCCGCCAGTTCGGCGGCCAGTCGCTCGCGGAAGTCGAACAACCCCTCGGGGGCGACCCGGTGCTTGCGCCCGAGCGCGTGCAGGCGGGCGAGCCGGTCGTCCAGCGCGGCGAAGCCGTCGGGATCGAGGTCGAGGTCGTCGCGGATGCGCTGGAGCAGGCGGGTGGCCTCGTCGATCTGGATCGCCGCGGCGTCGAGCATGCCTTCGACCTCCGCCAGCCGCGGCTCGTCGTCGCGGGCGCGGGCGAGGTCGCCGCGCAGGGACTGCACGGTCTGCAGCAGGGACGGCGCGTCGTCGCCTTCGAGCCGGGCGAGGGCGCCTTCGCAGGTCTCGATCAGGCCGGCGGCGTTGGCGTGGCGGCGGTGCTGGGCGACGAGGTCGGCGATCGATGCCGGTTCGAGCGTCTCGCGTTCCAGCTCGGCGGACTGGTGTTCGAGCAGCGCGATCCGTTCGGACAGGTCGCCGGCCCGGGACAGGGTCTCTCGTTCGCGGCGCAGCAGGGACCAGTCGGCCGCGGTCGCGGCGACCGCCGCCAGCACCGGGCCGTGGCGGCCGAAGGCGTCGAGCAGGCCGAGCTGGCGGGTGCGCGAGAGCAGCGCCTGGTGTTCGTGCTGTCCGTGGATCTCGACCAGCAGCCCGGCCAGTTCGCCGAGCTGGGCGAGGGTGACCGGCCGGCCGTTGATCCAGGCCCGGGAGCCGCCGTCCGAGCGCAGGGTGCGGCGCAGCTGGCAGCCGTCGTCGTCATCCAGGTCCTGTTCCCGCAGCCAGGCGACGGCGTCGGGGCGGTCGGCGAGATCGAATTCGGCGCTCAGTTCGGCACGCTCGGCGCCATGACGCACCACGCCGCTGTCGGCGCGCAGCCCGGACAGGAATCCCAGGGCGTCCACCAGCAGCGACTTGCCGGCGCCGGTTTCGCCCGAGATCACGGTCATGCCCGGGCCGAATTCCAGCTCGGTGGCGGCGACGACGGCGAAATCGCGGAGGGCGAGATGGGTCAGCATGGGCGCGGATTGTGCCTGATGCCGTCTCATCCGCCGAGACCCGCCCGCGGCCCCGGCCCCTTGCGTGCGTCGCCGGCTGCGCCTATATCGTTGGCATGAGCCATCCCGCCGACGCCGGCTTCGATCCGGGCTTCCTCGACCCCCGCGCGCGGCTGCTGCTGCGCACGCTGATCGCGCGCTACATCCGCGACGGCGAGCCGGTGGGGTCGCAGACGCTCGCGAAGTGCGCCGGCCTGGACGTGAGCCCGGCGACCATCCGCAACATCCTGGCGGAACTCGAAGACGTGGGCCTGCTCGCCGCGCCGCACACCTCCGCAGGGCGGGTGCCGACGGCGCAGGGCTACCGGGTGTTCGTCGACAGCCTGCTGCAGATCGATCCGCTGGGCGAACCCGAGCTGGCCCGCCTGCGCGGCGAACTGGCCGCCGGCAGCGGCACCCAGCGCCTGCTGGGCAGCGCCTCCGAGCTGGTGTCGGCCATGACCCGTTTCGTCGGCGTGGTCAGCGTGCCCAAGCGCGAGCAGTTCGCGTTCAAGCACGTCGATTTCGTGCCGCTGGACGCCCAGCGGGTGCTGGCGATCCTCGTGTTCGCCGACAACGACGTGCAGAACCGCATCCTTCAGACCCGCCGGCCCTACGACCCGGGCGAGCTGGAGCGCATCGCCAACTATCTGAACGCGCAGTACGCCGGCCGGCCGCTGGCCGAGGCGCGCACGCTGCTGATGGCCGAACTGCGCAGCGCGCGGCACGAGATGGAAACCCTGATGGCCCACGCGCTGGAGCTGGCCGACCAGGCCCTCGCCAGCGATGCCGAGGACATGCTGGTGGCCGGGCAGACCCGGCTGATCGGGGTGCAGGACCTGTCCGACCTCGACCGCCTGCGCGAACTGTTCGAGGCCTTTGCCAGCAAGCGCGAGATCCTGCAGCTGCTCGAACGTACCCTGCGCGCCCCGGGCGTGCGGATCTTCATCGGCGAGGAGACCGGCATGGCCCCGCTGGACGGGGTGTCGCTGGTGACCGCGCCCTACGGGGTCGGCGGCCGCACGCTGGGCGTGCTGGGCGTGATCGGCCCGACCCGCATGGCCTACGAGCGCGTGATCCCGGTGGTGCAGGCGGCCGCTTCCGCGCTCAGCGACGCGCTCGGGCCCGACGAGGGCCGTTGATCGGATCGCGGGGCTTGATTCCCGAGGGCATGGCCCCATCCCATCGGCCGTCGGCGGGCGACCCGCCTCCAGTCAACGGAACCGAGATGAGCCAAGCCCCGCAGCAGGATCCCAATCCTTCCGACCACCTGTCCCCGGACGCCGCCATGGCCGGCGCCGACACGCTCGAGACCACGCCGGAAGCGCTGATCGAGCGCCTGCAGGCGGAGGTCGAGCAGATGCGCGCCGACGCCCTGCGCGAGCGGGCCGACCTCGAGAACCAGCGCCGGCGCATGGCCCGCGAGGTCGAGAACGCCCGTCGCTTCGCCAACGAGCGCCTGCTGGGCGACCTGCTGCCGCTGTTCGACAGCCTGGAGGCCGGCCTGGCCTCGGCTGCCGAAGGCGACCCGGTCCGCGCCGGCCTCGAACTCACCCTCCGCCAGTTGGAACGCATCGCCCAGGCCAACGGCCTGGTGCCGGTGGCCCCGGCTGCAGGCGATGCCTTCAATCCCGATCATCACCAGGCGATGAGCCTCGTCGACGCCGCCGGCGTGGCGCCGGGCGCGGTCGCCCAGACCTGCCAGAAGGGCTACCTGCTCAACGACCGCCTGCTGCGCCCCGCGCTGGTCATGGTCGCGAAGCAGGACTGACGCGACACGCTCGACACGGCACATTCATCGAACGGTGGGGCCGGGCGCTTGAATCCGGCGACGGGCTCCCCCACTCACGGCACATCGGCGGCACGGCCGCCCCCCATCTCCGGACTTTCGAGGAACACCATCATGGGCAAGATCATCGGCATCGATCTGGGCACGACCAATTCGTGCGTCGCGATCATGGAAGGCGGCAAGGCCAAGGTCATCGAGAACAGCGAGGGCGACCGCACCACGCCGTCGATCATCGCCTACACCAAGGACGGCGAAGTGCTCGCCGGCGCCAGCGCCAAGCGCCAGGCGGTCACCAATCCCAAGAACACCTTCTTCGCGGTGAAGCGCCTGATCGGCCGCAAGTTCACCGACGCCGAGGTCAAGAAGGACCTCGACCTGGTGCCCTACGAGATCGTCGAGCACAACAACGGTGACGCATGGGTCGGCACCAGCGACGGCAAGAAGATGGCGCCGCCGGAAATCTCCGCGCGCGTGCTGGAGAAGATGAAGAAGACCGCCGAGGACTACCTGGGCGAGAAGGTCACCGAGGCGGTCATCACCGTCCCGGCGTACTTCAACGACAGCCAGCGCCAGGCGACCAAGGACGCCGGCCGCATCGCCGGCCTCGACGTCAAGCGCATCATCAACGAGCCGACCGCGGCCGCGCTGGCCTACGGCCTCGACAAGGGCGACGGCAAGGATCGCAAGATCGCGGTGTATGACCTCGGCGGCGGTACCTTCGACGTGTCGATCATCGAGATCGCCAACGTCGACGGCGAGAAGCAGTTCGAGGTGCTGGCCACCAACGGCGACACGTTCCTCGGCGGCGAGGACTTCGACAAGCGGGTCATCGACTACCTGGTCGAGGAATTCCTCAAGGACCAGGGCATCGACCTGCGCAAGGATCCGCTGGCCCTGCAGCGCCTGAAGGACGCTGCCGAGCGCGCCAAGATCGAGCTGTCGTCGTCGCAGCAGACCGAGGTCAACCTGCCGTACATCACCGCCGACGCGTCCGGTCCGAAGCACCTCAACATCAAGCTCACCCGTGCCAAGCTCGAGGCGCTGGTCGACGACCTGATCAGGAAGTCGATCGAGCCCTGCCGCATCGCGCTGAACGACGCCGGCCTGCGCGCCGGCGACGTCAGCGAGGTGATCCTGGTCGGCGGCCAGACCCGCATGCCGAAGGTGCAGGCGGCGGTGGCCGAGTTCTTCGGCAAGGAGCCGCGCAAGGACGTCAACCCGGACGAGGCCGTCGCCATCGGCGCCGCGATCCAGGGCGGCGTGCTGGCCGGCGACGTGAAGGACGTGCTGCTGCTCGACGTCACCCCGCTGAGCCTGGGCATCGAGACCGCGGGCGGCGTGATGACCAAGATCATCGAGAAGAACACGACCATCCCGACCAAGGCCTCGCAGGTGTTCAGCACCTACTCGGACAACCAGACCGCGGTCACCGTGCACGTGCTCCAGGGCGAGCGCGAGCAGGCGCAGTACAACAAGTCGCTGGCGCGCTTCGACCTGTCCGGCATCGACGCTGCCCCGCGCGGCACACCGCAGATCGAGGTGTCGTTCGACATCGACGCCAACGGCATCCTGCACGTGTCGGCCAAGGACAAGAAGACCGGCAAGGAACAGAAGGTCGAGATCAAGGCCGGTTCGGGCCTGTCGGACGACGAGATCCAGCGGATGGTGCAGGACGCGGAAGCGCATCGCGAGGAGGACAAGAAGTTCCACGACCTCGTGCAGGCCCGCAACCACGCCGACGCGCTGATCCACACCGCGCGCAGCCAGATCAAGGAGCACGGCGACAAGCTGCCGGGCGATCTGATCGGCCGCACCGAGGGTGCGATCGCGGAGCTGGAGACGGCGATGAAGGGCGACGACAAGGGCCAGATCGAGGCCAAGTCGAAGGCGCTGGAAGAGGCCGCGCAGTCGCTGTTCGCCGCCGCCAACGCCGGTCACGCGCCGGCGGGCGAGGCCGATGCGGGTCCGTCCGCGTCCTCGAAGAACGACGACGTCGTCGACGCCGAGTTCACCGAAGTGAAGGACGACAAGTAAGCGATGAGCACCGGCCCCGGGGGCGACTCCGGGGCCGACGCGCGTCCGTCGGGCGGCCTGGCCGCCCGTTGGCTTTCCGGGGGGAGCATGGGCAAGGGCAGGGTCGAAGCGTTCAGCGACGGCGTGATCGCCATCATCATCACCATCATGGTGCTGGAGATGAAGGTCCCGCACGGCGCCGACTGGTCGCAGTTGGCCAAGCTCTGGCCGGTGTTCCTGAGTTATGTGCTGAGTTTCGTCAACATCGGCATCTACTGGAACAACCACCACCATTTCCTCCACGCCGCGAAGCGGGTCGACGGCAAGGTGCTGTGGGCCAACCTCCACCTGCTGTTCTGGCTCTCGCTGATCCCGTTCACCACCGGCTGGATGGGCGAGAACCACTTCGCGCCAATCCCGACCGCGGTCTACGCCTTCGACCTGTTCATGTGCGCGGCGTCCTGGCTTCCGATGCAGTGGGCGCTGATCCGCGCCAACGGCGGCGAGCGTTCGGAGCTGGGGCAGGCGGTCGGCGGCGACGTGAAGGGCAAGCTGTCGCTGGCCCTCTATGCGCTGGCGGTCCCGGCGGCGTTCCTTGCACCCTGGATCTCCGGGGCGCTGGTGGTCGCGGTCGCGCTGATCTGGTTCGTTCCCGACCTCCGGATCGAGCGGCGGCTGGCCGATTGACGCGGATTGACGCGGATTCCCCCTGGCGCGCCATGGTGCGCCCGATCGTTTCGACAGGTAAGGCATGAGCAAGCGCGATTACTACGAAGTCCTCGGTGTGGCCCGCAGCGCCAGCGACGAAGAGCTGAAGAAGGCCTATCGTCGCTGTGCGATGAAGCACCATCCCGACCGCAATCCCGGCGACAGCGCCGCGGAGGCCGCGTTCAAGGAGTGCAAGGAGGCCTACGAGGTCCTGTCCGACGCCAGCAAGCGGCGGATGTACGACGCCCACGGACACGCGGCGTTCGAGCACGGCATGGGCGGCGGTGGTGGCGGCCAGCAGGGCTACGCCGACATCAACGACATCTTCGGCGACATCTTCGGGAACATCTTCGGTGGCGGCGCGGGCGCGCGCGGCCCGCGGCGCGGCGCGGACGTCGGCATCATCGTCGAGCTGGACCTCGAGGAAGCCGTCGCCGGCCTCGACAAGCGCCTCGAAGTGCCGACCATGGCCGCCTGCGCGCCCTGCAAGGGCACCGGTTCGGAAGACGGCAAGGTCGAGACCTGCACCACCTGCCAGGGACGCGGCCAGGTCCGCTTCCAGCGCGGCATCTTCTCGATGCAGCAGCCGTGCCCGGACTGCGGCGGTCGAGGCCAGAAGCTCAGCAACCCGTGCAAGGCCTGCCGTGGTGCCGGTCGCGTCGAGGAAGACAAGGTCCTGTCGGTGAAGATCCCGGCCGGCGTGGACACCGGCGATCGCATCCGCCTGGCGGGCGAGGGCGAAGCCGGCCCCGCCGGCGCCCCCGCGGGCGACCTCTACGTCGAGATCCGGGTCCGTGAGCACGCCATCTTCCAGCGCGACGGCGACGACCTGCACTGCGAAGTACCGATCCGCTTCTCGCAGGCGGCCCTGGGCGACGTGATCCGGGTGCCCACGCTGGGCGGCGAGGCCGAGATCCGCGTCCCGGCCGAGACCCAGACCGGTCGCGTGTTCCGCCTGCGCGAGAAGGGCGTGAAATCGGTCCGCAGCCGCGGCACCGGCGACCTCTACTGCCGCGTGGTGATCGAGACTCCGGTCAATCTCACCGCGCACCAGCGCGAACTCCTGCAGCAGTTCGAAGCCACGTTCAGCGGCGAGGGCGCCCGCCGCCATTCGCCGCGATCGAGCACCTTCATCGATGGCGTCAAGAGTTTCTGGGAGCGGATGACGTCCTGATCCGGGCCGACGCAGTCCGTCCCGGGCTTCTCGCCCGCTTCACCCGGGCAGGCTACAGTGCCCGGGTCGAACAGGGGCAGGACCGTCATGCAGAACCGCACTCACCGCGACATCGCAACCGCTTTCTCCGCAATGTCGCTGCTCGCGCTCGCGATCCCCGCGGCCGGCGCCGCGAACAGGCCGGAGGACTGGCCGGTCCGGATCGAACGGGAGTCGCACGATTACGTCGTCGAGGCCGACGGCCGCTACGTCGAAACCGTCGAAACCGCGACGAAGGTGCTCAAGGCCAGTGGCGTCGACTACGCCCGCGACGATTCGATCGGTTACAGCACCAGCCTCCAGCAGGCGGATGTACTCGTGGCCTACACGGTCAAGGCGGATGGGCGCCGCATCGACGTGCCGCCCGGCAATTTCCAGGTCAGCAGCAGCCGCGGTCGGGACGGTGATTCGCCGATCTACTCCGACCGCACCTCGCTGACGGTGGTCTTCCCGGACCTCGCGGTGGGCGACACCACGGTGCTGCGCTACCGCCTGACCGCGAAGGAGCCGATGTTCCCCGGGCAGTTCTCGGTGATCGATGGATTCGACCCGACCGCCTACTACGGCGATGTCCGCATCTCGATCGATGCGCCGGCTTCGCTGCAGGCGACCTGGGCCGCACCGAAGCTGACCCTGGCGAAGGACAGCACCCGGGACGGACGCCACGTACTGGAATGGACCTGGCGCAATCGCGAACCGGTCGATCCGGACACGCTGCGCGATGCGTTGTACGCCTTCGACCGCTATCCCGGCTACGCCTTCACGACCTTCGGCGGCTATGCCGACATTGCCCGCGCCTATGGCGTCCGAGCCGAGGCCAAGGCTGCGGTGACGCCGCGGATCGCGAAGCTGGCCGACGAGGTGGCCGGAGACGCGAAGGCGCCGCGCGAGGTCGCGAAGCGGCTGTACGACTGGGTCGCGAAGGAGATCGCGTACGCGGGCAACTGCATCGGTCTCGGGGCTGTGGTGCCGCGCGACCTCGACGTGGTGCTCGACAACCGCATGGGCGACTGCAAGGACCATGCGACCCTGCTGCAGGCGCTGCTGCGCGCCAGGGACATCGAGAACACCCAGGCCCTGGTCAACGCCGGCAGCATCTACACGCTGCCGGAGATTCCGGTCGTCTCGATGGTCAACCACGTCATCAACTACGTGCCGTCGCTGGACCTCTATCTCGATTCCACGTCCGCGCAGACGCCGTTCGGCAGCCTGCCGGACGCGGTCGCCGGCAAGCGCGTGTTGCTGGTCGACGGCTACCGCGACGATACCGTCGCTCCCATGCCGGATCGCGCGCGCGAATGGCAGAAGATGCGCACGCAGGTCGCGATCGCCGCGGACGGCAGAGTGAAAGGGACAGTGCGGGTCGAGGTCGGCGGCGACACCGCGATCGTGGCGCGCCAGCAGATGAAGGAAGCGGGCGCCATGCCTGCCGACCTGGTGAAGTCGTACTTCCGCAGCCGCGGCCTGATCGGCGACGGCAGCGTGCGCGTGGACACCGGCGACCCGGCCGCGTCCGATCGTTTCGCGATGGAGGCCGATTTCGACGTCGAGGCGATGGTGACGGTCCCCGGCGGTTTCGAGGTGTCGCCGTGGTTCCTGAGCATTCGCCCGATCCAGGGCATCGTCGCCGGCCAGTTGCCAGATCCCGGCAAGCCCGCGGGTGCGGGCCCCTGCGGCGGGACGCGTTCGCAGGAGGCCTACGTCTACGATTTCGCGCCGGAACTGCGGATCGCGGCGATCCCGCCGGACATGGCGGTCAGTGAGGGCCCGGTGTCGTACCGGGCGACGTATCGTCGCGAAGGCAACCGCATCGTGGTCGAGCGCAGTCTCGACGACAACACGCCCGGGCCGACCTGCACCGCCGAGTACAACGCCGCCTACGGCAGGCTGATGAAGCAGGTGATGCAGAACCTGCGCGCCCAGATCGTCTACCTGCACAGCACGGGCGCCGCGCGTTGACCACGGAGATGCATGCCCGCCCGGTCATCGGCCTCGTCGGCAGCGCCGGCGCCTACGGCCGCTGGCTGCGCCGGTTCTTCGTCGAGCGCATGGGACTGGCGGTGCTCGGGCACGATCCGTCCGAGCCAGCGAGTGATGCCGTCGAACGCCTGCTCGCCGAGGCCGACGTGCTGCTGTTCGCGGCACCGATCCGCGTCACCGAGGCGGTGATCGCCGAGTGGACGGCGCGTTCGGCCGGCCGCGAACGTGGCCGGCTGTGGCTGGACGTCACTTCGATCAAGCAGGTCCCGGTCGCGGCGATGCTGCGCTCGCAGGCCGAGGTCGTGGGCCTGCATCCGATGACCGCGCCGCCGAAGTCGCCGACGCTCAAGGGCCGCATGCTCGCGGTCTGCGAAGCGCGGCTGGACGCGTGGCGGCCGTGGGTGTCGACGCTGCTGGAGGCATTGCAGGCCGAATGCGTGCGGGTCACGCCCGAGCGCCACGACCAGGCGATGGCGCTGGTCCAGGCGATGGTCCACGCCACGCACCTCGCCGAAGCCGGCGTGCTGCGCGACTATGCCGGCCTGCTGGGCGCGCCGGCGGACCTGCTGCCGCTGCGCACGGCCTCGTTCGAGCTGGACGTGGCGATGATGGCCCGCATCCTGTCGCTCAATCCGCAGATCTACGAGGACATCCAGTTCTGCAACCCGCACGTGCCGGCGATGCTCGATCGCCTGCTCGGCGAACTGGGCGGCCTGCGCGACCTCGTCGCGCGCGGCGACGGCGAGGCCCGCGCCGCGTTCCGCGCGCGCTTCCTCGACGCCAACCGCGATGCCCTCGGCGCGCAATTGCTGGCCGACGGCAATTACGCCTTCGAGCGCGTCGGCTACCTGCTGGCCGATCTCGTCGACCGGCCGTCGATGAGCGTGCATCTGCCCGAGGATCGCCCGGGCTCGCTGCGCGCGCTGCTCGACGTCTTCGAGCGCCACGGCATCAGCCTGTCGTCGATCCACTCCTCGCGCACGCCGTCCGGCGAAGTGCATTTCCGCATCGGCTTCGGGCCCGAGGTCGCGGCCGCGGCGGTGACGGCGGCCGCGGCCGAGATCGACGCCGCTGGCACCGGCCGCGTGCTCGACTGCACGATACCCGCGACCCGGCCCGATTGAGTCGCCGGGCGGTCGCCGTTACGCTGCGCCGATGTCCGAACCCCTCCGTCTCCTGATCCATGGCGCCAGCGGCCGCATGGGCCAGACCCTACTGCGCCTCGCCGCCGAACGCGACGACGTGCGCGTCGCCGCCGCGGTCGCGCCGCCGTCGTCCGAGGCCGCGCTGCTCGGCCAGCCCTTCCACCAGGTCGATGCGCTGGCGACCGTGCCGGCGTTCGACGTCGCGATCGACTTCAGCCTGCCGGCCGCCTTCGACGCCATCCTCGCCCTGTGCGCGACGCGCGGTGCGGCCTTCGTCTCCGGGACCACGGGGCTGGCCTCGCAGCAGCGGGCGACCCTGCAGGCGGCGTCGCGCCGGATCCCGGTGGTCTGGGCGTCGAACTTCAGTCTCGGCGTGGCGGTGCTGGAGGATCTGGTCGAACGCGCCGCCGCGGCGCTGCCCGGCTGGGACTGCGACATCGTCGAACAGCACCACACCCGCAAGCTCGATGCGCCGTCGGGCACCGCGCTCACGCTGGGCGCGGCGGCGCAGCGCGCGGGCGCGGACCCGCGCTACGCGAGCCTGCGTGCAGGGGACATCGTCGGCGAACACACGGTCCAGTTCGCGACCTTCGGCGAACGCATCGAGCTGACCCATCGCGCCACCAGCCGCGAGATCTTCGCCCGCGGCGCCTTGCACGTCGCGACCCGGCTGGCGGGCCGGCCAGCCGGCAGCTACCGGGTGCGGGACCTGCTCGACTGAGCGTCCCGCGCGGCGGGCCTCACTGCATCGCGATCATCCCGAAACAGGCGGCGACCAGCAGCACCGTGATGCCGCCGATGAGGGCGAGGATGCCGAGGATCACCTTCAGCCACGTCGGCAGCGGCGGACGGCCCGCCGCATCGCCGCCGGACGCGGGCCGGACAGGGGGCTGATCGTGCTGCACGGAGGCGTTGTCGATTGGTTCGTTCATGCCTGCGACTCCTCGGTGTCGATGGGGGCGATGTCGACCCGCGCGCGCAGCGCTTCGAGCTGCCTGCGGCGGTCGTCGCGGTAGAACAGGTTGTAGGTGTCGAACGGGACGATGGTGCCATCCGGCTGGGCGATGTGCACGCAGCTCTTCTTCACCGAGCGGAGGTCGAAACCCTCGGCGTCGATGAAGGCCATGATCAGTACCCGGAACACGTTGCGATAGCCCAGCCCCTCGGGCACCTGCACCTGCGGCAGGCAGCACAGCAAGTCGGCCAGCGAACACGCCTGCGACTGCGGCGAATGGTTGGTGGCGAACAGCCGGAACAGCGCGTCGCGCAACTGGTCGTCCTTCTCGACCACGATGCTGTTGCGGCCGCCTTCGATCAGCACCTCCGGCGGGATCATTCCCGTCAGCGGCACGATCTTCTGCGCGTCGCCGTCGCCCAGCTTCAGCGCATAGGCCATCGCCAGCGCATCGGGATGGCAGGGCACCGGGATCAGGTCCTCGGGCCGTGAGGCGGTCGCGCGCCGGATCGTAGCCCTCGGTGCGGCCGGCGTGCTGGATCGGCTGGAAGGTCACGCCGCGCACGCAGGGCTGGGTGCGGGCGAAGTCGATGATCTCGCCCAGCTCGCCGTCGTTGAGGCCCTTCTTCACAGTGACCACCAGCGTGGTCGAGATGTCGTGCCTGTTCAGCGCCTCAAGCGCCTGCAGGCGGATGTCGCGCAGGCGCGCACCGCGCAGTTGCTGGTGCACCTCGTCGCGCAGCGAATCGAACTGCAGGTACAGCTCGAAGCCCGGCATGTAGGTCGCCAGCCGTTCGACGAATTCGGGATCCTTCGCGATGCGCAGGCCGTTGGTGTTGACCATCAGGTGGCGGATTGGCCGCCGTTTCGCCGCGTCGAGGATGTCGAAGAACTGCGGGTGCAGCGTCGGCTCGCCGCCGGAGATCTGCACGACGTCCGGCTCGCCCTCGTTGGCGACGACGGCATCGAGCATGCGCTCGATCGTCGCCATGTCGCGGAAGCCCGGGCGATGCGGGCCGGAGTCGGCGTAGCAGATCGGGCAGCGCAGGTTGCAGTGGTCGGTGACCTCGATCAGGGTCAGGCAGCTGTGCTGCATGTGCTCCGGGCACAGGCCGCAGTCGTAGGGGCAGCCCCACTTGCGCTCGGTGTTGAAGCGCTGCGGCAGCTCCGGCGGCTTGATGAAGCGCTCGCGGCAGAGGCGGTAATACTTGATGTCGTCGGCGATCAGCACGCGCTCGCGGCCGTGCTGCGGGCACCACTTCTCCAGGTAGACCCCGCCGTCCTTGCCGTCCTGCTTGAGCAGGATGGTTGCCTCGACGCGACGCAGGCAGGTCGAACACACCGACACCGCGGTGTCGTAGAACAGGTACGGTCTTACCTTCGCGGCCATGCCAGCGCCTTCATGATGCGGGGGAGGTCGCGGGCATGGTAGAGCAGCCCGAAGAGGCACAGCAGTTGCAGGCCCGACAGCGCACCGAAGTACCAGTGCGGTATCGGCCGGATCGACTCGATCGCCAGCCGGTAGAGCAGGTAGCCCGAGAGGAAGGCCTTGAACCGGTCGCCGGGGCGCTCGAAACGGTCGCCGCGCAGGGTCAGCAGGCCGCCCCACAGCGCGAGGAACGCGATCTCGTAGAGCTGCGTCGGGTGCCGCGGCACGCCGTCGCCGAAATCCACGCCCCAGGGCAGGGCAGTGGCGTTGCCGTAGGTGTGGTCTGACAACCCGCCGAGGAAGCAGCCGATGCGGCCGATGATCATGCCCACCGTCAGCGGCAGCACGAACGCGTCGCCGGTGGACCCGCGGACGCCTGCCAGGCGCTTTGCCGCCTCCACGCCGAACAGCCCGCCGACGAGGCCGCCGATGATCGACTTGCCGGCCAGCAGGCGTCGCCAGTCCGGGAAATCGGCGAAGGCGAACGCCGGGTCGTACAGCCAGTAGGCGATCTTGCTGCCCAGCGCGGCCCCGGCCGCAGCCCCGGCGATCAGCAGCAGGCTCTGGACCCGGTCCAGCGGCATGCTCGCCGGCAGACGGCGGCGCTCGCGCCGATAGAGCTGGAATCCGATCGAATAGGCCGCCACTTCCAGCAGCGTGTGCGTCCAGTAGGCCGTCGAGGTCATCGCCAGAGTGTATGCGATCGCATGAACGCGCCTGTTCAGGCAATGGCGTCCGACCGGGCGATTCGTCCGGAAGGCTGGCATCGACCGCCCCGCGCCGGTACAATTCCGGCTCGCCTGACACCGAGCCCCGGACCTGGTCCCGCACCGCGTCCGAGGCTTCGTGCAACCCGACGCAAGCCACACACAGGGCGACCCCACGTGACCGAAACCGCAATCCTGGTCCTCGAAGACGGCACCGTATTCGAGGGCGAATCCGTAGGCGCGCCCGGCCTGTCCGTCGGCGAAGTCGTCTTCAACACCGCCATGACGGGTTACCA
>JBGAFR010000133.1:0-5370 GCA_044227145.1 Lysobacteraceae bacterium | reverse complement strand
CCGCTGGAAATGCGCGCACACACCGAGTCCGGCGCGACCGTGGTGTCGCTGGCCTACAACGAGGTCTCGCTGCTGCGCCAGACCCGGCAGGCGGCGCACATCGCGATCGAACTCAGCGGCCAGACCCGGCTCGACGAACTGATCTGCGACGGCGTGATGGTGGCGACGCCGGCCGGCAGCACCGCCTACAACTATTCCGCCGGCGGCCCGATCCTCCCGCTGGGCAGCGGCGTGGTCGCGCTGACCCCGATCGCGCCGTTCCGCCCGCGGCGCTGGCGCGGGGCGCTGCTCAAGGCCGACACCGAGACGAAATTCCGCGTGCTCGATCCCTACAAGCGGCCGGTCAGCGCCACCGCCGACTCGCACGAGGTCCGCGATGTGGTCGAGGTCGCGATCCGCGAGTCCCGCGACCGCACCGTGACCCTGCTGTTCGACCCCGAGCACAACCTCGAAGAGCGGATCCTCAGCGAGCAGTTCGTGGCGTGAACGCGATCGATCTTCCAGCCGAGGGCTTTCCATGACACGCCGTGCATACGCAGCGCTGCTGCTGTCCCTGTCCGCGTTTCCGGCGGGCGCGACAAGTACCTTGTCCACTTCCGATCTGCCGATCGAGGTAGCATCGAGGTGAGTTACCGGGGGTATCACGGACCCGGGGCGTTGCCGCGCAACACGTTCAGGGTGGACGACTACCGTCAGTACCACGGGTTCCGGCTCCGGTTCGACAACCCGGGTCCCGCAAGTGGCCTGCCACCTTCGTTCACGCTCGAAGTCTGCGGCAACCGCGCGGTGATGACGCTGAAAGGCAAGCGCCATGTCGGCTGTTTCGCCTGGGACGACGACGGCGGCGGCTGCAACGGTAGCCCGCCGGCTCGGCCCGTGGACACGACGGGCTGCCCCGCGACGCCTTGATCGTCTCGTCGCCTGCGATCCGGATCGGGCACACTGTCGCCATGCCTGCCGATAGCTTTCCCCAGCCCCTCGTCATCGCGATTTCCTCCCGGGCGCTGTTCGACCTGGAGGAAAGCCATGCGCTGTTCGAGGCGCAGGGCGTGGACGTCTACGCCGACTTCCAGCGCACGCGCGAGGACGAGGTGCTGGCCCCGGGCATCGCCTTCCCGCTGGTGCGCAAGCTGCTCGCGCTGAACAAGGATGCGCCGGCCGAGGCGCCGCGCGTCGAGGTCATCCTGCTGTCGCGCAACTCGTCCGACACCGGCCTGCGGGTGTTCAACTCGATCCAGCACCATGGCCTCGACATCCGCCGGGCGACCTTCACTTCGGGTGCGCCGACCTGGCCGTACGTCAAGCCGTTCGGGGCGCACCTGTTCCTGTCCGCGAATCCCGAGTCGGTGCGGCGTGCGCTGGAGCACGGCATCGCCGCGGCCACGCTACTGCCGGCACCGCCGACGATCCCCGCGGCCGGCGATGCGCCGTCGGAACAGATCCGCATCGCCTTCGACGGCGACGCGGTGCTGTTCGACGACGAGGGCGAGCGCATCTCGCGCGAGGGCGGGCTGGAGGCGTTCGCCCGCCACGAGCGCGAGCGCGCGCACGAACCGCTGTCCGGCGGGCCGTTCCGCGCCTTCCTCGACGCGCTGCATCGCCTGCAGGCCGCCTATCCGGTAGAACGCTGCCCGATCCGCACCGCGCTGGTGACCGCGCGCTCGGCACCGGCGCACGAGCGCGTGATCCGCACGCTGCGCGAGTGGGGCATCCGTCTCGACGAGGCGCTGTTCCTCGGCGGCCGGTCCAAGGGCCCGTTCCTGCAGGCCTTCGGCGCCGACATCTTCTTCGACGATTCGCAGCACAACATCGATTCGGCGCGCGAACACGTCGCCGCCGGCCACGTGCCGCACGGCGTGGCCAACCGGCGCGACGCGATCGATTGATCCGCCGATCCGTCGCAAACGACAAGGGGCCTCGCGGCCCCTTGTCGTCGTTGCGATCGCGAAGTGCGCTGGAATCAGCGGGCGCGGCCCGCGCTCTCGCGGCTTTCCAGCGGCGCCATGCGCGACTGGTCGTTCAGCTCGAGCTGGCGCACTTCGAACGGCGCGCCGTAGCCGGCTGGCAGGTGGCTGCGTTCGAATTGCAGCACCAGCATGCCGTTGCCGCGCTTCATCCAGGCCGCGGCATGCGCTTCCGACACCGGGCGCAGGACGCCGTCCGGAGCGGTGGCGAACAAGGTGCCGCGGGCCTCGTAGCGGCCCTGCGACGCGGCCTCCACCGGCAGGGCCATGCGCATGGTCTTCGCGTTGAAGGCGAACACGCCGTCGAAGCGGGCGGTCGGTGCGGCCACCGCGAAGGCGGTGCGCGCATCGCGCTGGATGCCGTCGGCGTTGGCGAACACCTGCAGCTCCCACAGGCCCGGCGTGGTGCCGACCTGCCTGGGCAGCTTCACGTCGGCGGCGAGGCCGCCGGTACCGTTCTTCGCGAGCGCGACCGGCCAGCTGCGGCCGTCCGGGGCGACCAGCAGCGCGTCGGCCTGCACGTTCGACGAACGCTTGCCGGTGCGGCTGAAGTCGACGTCGAAGCGCAGCTTGTCGCCGGCGAGGGCGTGGCTGCGATCGACGCCGGCGCGCAGCACGTCGCTGCTCGCGGGCTCGAACACGTGGACCAGGTACTGGCCCTGCGCCTTGGGCACGCGCACGGTGTACGTGTCCGCGCCTTCCTGCGCGTCGAGCTTGGCGACCAGGCTGCCGGCCTGCACGGCCATGCCGGCCTTCGTTAGCTGTTCGGCGGAGGCGATGGTCTGGAGCCTGGCCGCGCCTCGGCTGCTGCTGATCTGCAGTTCGTCGCTGCGCAGCGCGCGGGCGCCCTGCGCGGGGCTGATCCGGATCAGGCTGCCCGGGGCCGACATCTTGAGGGGCAGGCCCTTGTCGAGCTGCGCGGCGTCGACGGTTTCCCAGTATTCGCGGCTCTGGGCGACGAACGGCTGCGGCGAGGTCACGGCCTGCTCCGGGTCGAGCTTCCAGGAGAAGGACACCGGGGCGCGTTCGGCGTTCATCGAGGACCCGGGAATGGCGACGAGGAGCGAAGGTACCTGGTCGTCGACGGCGGGCGCACGCAGCGGCTGGGCTGCGGAGGCGGCGAAGGACCCGAGCGCGGGGACCAGGGCGATCGCGATGGCGATGGAGAGTCTCATGGCGGGGGTCCTCACTGTCCGACGTCCGTGCGGAGAATGGTGTTCAGGTTGAAGCAGGCGCGACGGCTCTGGTTGTGCGAGAGCGGTTCGGCGCCGGCGGTGCGCGAGGTGTCGTAGAACCACACGTAACCCGCGGCCGACTGGCTTGTGCAGTTGAGGAAGCCGTCCGAGCAGCTGGCGAGCCAGTTCTGGGTGACTTCCAGGCCGACGTTCTCGGTGTAGCCGCCGCAGTAGCTGTCGGAATCGAACGGCGAGGAATCGACGTCGGTGCCGACCACGCTGCGGAAGGTCTTCGGCAGCGCCGGGCGACCGCTGGTGCCGTAGAGATAGCTGCCGTTGTAGTACGACATCCAGCTGGTCTGCTGCATGCGCACGGCGTCGTTCTGGTAGCCGAGCAGCCAGCCCACCGCGGACTCGAACACGGTGCCGTTCATCACCGCATCGGCCAGCGGGGTGCCGGCGGACGAGGGGGCGAGGGCGTTGACGCGCACGATCTTGCTGATGATGTTCGGATAGCGGCTGTCCCAGGTCGGGTTCGACATGATCCAGCGCATCACGTTGCCGCCGTTGGAATGCGTGATGACGATCAGGCGGTCGATGTTCTTGCTGTTGATGAACGTCGTCAGCTGGCCGGCGAGGCAGCCGGCGGCGCGGCTGTCCCACATGTACTGGGTGAAGTCGCAGTTGATGACGACGTAGTTCGCCGGGTTCGGCAGACCGCCGCGGACGGAGTCCACCATCGTCGGCTGCCAGTAGTCGTTGTACGCGTTGGTCTGGGAGCCGGTGCCGTGGACGAAGGCCACGCCGGTCGCCGCGAACGCGCAAGGTGCCGCCAGAGCGAGCGCGAGCCCGCAGAGGTATTTACGCACGTTGATTGTCCCCTCGATTGGGTTTCTGGTTCCATGAAGACGCGGCCGTGGGCCACGCCGATCCTGTTCTGCCGGCCCCCTGTCGACGGCATTGAGTCGAGAATACGGGGGCGTATTGACAGTGTCATGTCGCAATGCGGCAAGCGCCGCGATCCGTGCGACAAGCGGTCGGTGCCGCCGGTTTTCGCGGCCGGCGGCCTCAGAATTCGAGGTCGAGCGCCGCGCAGAGGTAATCGACGAACGGCCCGAGCTGCTGCAGGTCCTTCGCCAGCGTGGGCAACAGCTTCGGTCCGGTCATGGTCGCGTCGTCGAGGACACGGATCGCGACATGGTTCTTGCGGCGCAGGTCTTCGAGATGCGGGAAATCCGCCGGGAAGCCGCGCGGCGGGCGCACCAGCATCTCGCTGTCGTCCAGGTCGAACCGTTTGCGGAACGGCTTCGCGTGCGCGGCGGCGGCCCAGCTGCCGGGGTTGTCGACGATGAACTGGCGCACGCGGCGCAGCGTCTCCGGCTCCGGATGCCACAGCCCCGCACCGATGAAGCAGTGGCCGGGCTGCAGGTGCAGGTAGAACGACGGCGCCTCCACTTCCTTGCTGCGTTCGTGGAAGAGCCGCGCGCCCTGCCAGTTCTTGTATGGCGCCTTGTCGTTGCTGAAGCGAGTGTCGCGATGGATCCGGAACAGCGAGCCGCCGACGGTCTTCGGATCGGAACGATAGTGCTCGCTGACCTCGCGCAGCGGCGCCTGCAAGTCGGTCAGCAGCGCGAGGAACGGCTTGCGGACCTGCGCCTCGTAGTCCGCCTTGTGGTCCTGGAACCAGGTGCGGTCGTTGTTGCGGGCGAGCGCGCGCAGGAAGCGGAAACTGCGGTCGGAGAAATAGGCGGTCATGCGAGATCGGCCTCCAGGGCGTCGGCCCATGCCTGGGCCTGGTCGAGCAGCGCCAGTGCGCGGCCGTCGCCGGCGTGCGCGGCGCGCAGCGCGGCGAGTTCGGCGCGGTGGGTGTCGAAGGTGAGTTCGGAGCCGCCGCGATCTTCGCACAGCCGCTGGCGGCGGTAGGTGTCCCAGCGTGTGCGTTCGTCGGCGCTCAGCGTATCCGGCCAGTTGCGGGCGCGGTAGCGAAACAGCAGCTCCGGCAGGCGCTTGTCCTGGAAGCCGAATTCGCGCGATCCCAGCGCCTCCGGCGGCGTGCCGCGGACCTCGGCGAACCGGCGCCGGTCGGCGTCCTGCAGGAAGCCGTCGTACAGCGATCCATCGACGTCGCCCGGCTCGAAGCGGTCGCGGTCGGCGTAGACGCGGCGCAGCTTCTCCGCCAGCGCCGGGCCGGCCTCGCGCAGACGCCGCGCGCGCGCCTCCGCGAGCGCTGG
>JBGAFR010000132.1:0-5278 GCA_044227145.1 Lysobacteraceae bacterium | reverse complement strand
TTCCTCGCCGACCTGCATGCGCTGATCAAGGTGCAGGACCCGGCGAAGGTGCAGCGTTCGACGCTGGAGATCGCCGCGAGCTGGCTGGCCTGCGGGCTGGAGCCGGACAACGACCGCGTGTGGTTCTATCGCCAGAGCGAGATCCTCGAGATCCCCGAGTTGACCTGGTTCCTGACCTGTGTCGCCGGCAAGGGCATCCTCAACCGTGCGCATGCCTACAAGGCCGCAGTGGATCGCAACACCGCCGAGGGCCAGGACCCTGACTTCGGCATCACCGCCGGCCTGTTCATGTACCCGGTGCTGATGGCCGCGGACATCCTGGTGTTCAACGCGCACAAGGTGCCGGTGGGCCGCGACCAGATCCAGCATATCGAGATGGCACGCGACTTCGCGCAGCGCTTCAACCATCTCTATGGTGACCACTTCGTGCTGCCGGAGGCGGCGATCGAGGAGCACGTCGCCACCCTGCCCGGCCTCGACGGCCGCAAGATGTCGAAGAGCTACGACAACACCATCCCGCTGTTCGCGCCGCGCGACGAACTGAAGAAGCTGATCTTCTCGATCGTCACCGACTCACGCACGCCCGGCGAGCCCAAGGACACCGAGGGTTCGGCGCTGTTCCAGCTGTATCAGGCCTTCGCCAGCACGGAAGAGACCGCGGCGATGCGCGAGGCCTTCGCCGGCGGCATCGGCTGGGGCGACGCGAAGCAGCGGCTGTTCGAGCGCATCGATCGCGAGATCGCGCCGTTGCGCGAGCGCTACGAAGACCTCATGGCGAAACCGGGGATCATCGAGGAACAACTGATCGACGGTGCACGCACCGCACGCGAGCGGCTGGGCACGCCGTTCATGCGTACCTTGCGTGAGGCGGTCGGCCTGCGCGACCTGTCGAAGATGCCGGTCGAGACGAAGTCGCAGAAGGACAAAGCCGCCGCACTGCCGGTGCTCAAGCAGTACCGCGACCAGGACGGCAAGTTCTACTTCAAGCTCGCCGACGGCGAGACTGTGCTGCTGCAGAGCGTCGGCTTCGACAACCCCAAGGACGCCGGCGCCTGGGTGGCGCGGCTCAGGCGCGAAGGTGCGTCGGCGCTGGAAGGCGATCCTGCCGAAGCGCTCGCCTTCGTCGGACCGGAAGCGGCCGAGGCGCTCGATGCGCTGAAGGCGGCGGAAGAGGCCAAGGCACGGGCCAAGGCCGGCTGATCGCGTGACGCCTTCTTTCGATGCCCATGCCGGAATCCACCCGATGACAACGAACCTCACCGATGCCGCCGCCCGCCTGCGCGAGGTGGTGCGCACCGCTACCCAAGGCATGGTCGGCCGCGAACAGCTCGCCGAACTCATCGTGCTGGCTGCCGTCGCCCAGGAGCACCTGCTCGTCATCGGCCCGCCGGGCACCGCCAAGAGCGCGATCGTGCGCCGGGTCGCGGGCGCGCTGGGCGGCCGCTATTTCGAATATCTGCTGGGACGCTTCACCGAGCCGTCCGAACTGTTCGGCCCGATCGATCTGCGTCGACTGCGCGAAGGCGTGGTCGAGACCGACGTCACCGGCATGCTGCCGGAAGCCGAGATCGCCTTCCTGGACGAAGTGTTTCTCGGCTCGACGGCGGTACTCAACACGCTGCTCGGCATCCTCAACGAGCGTCGCTTCCGGCGCGGCCATACCGTACATCCGTGCCCGCTGCGGGTCTGCGTGGGCGCGGCCAACGCGCTGCCGGACGACGAGTCGCTGGCGGCGTTCGCGGACCGATTCCTGCTGCACCTGTTCGTGGAGTCGGTACCGGACAGCCAGCTCGAAGCCCTGCTCGCCGGCGGCTGGGAGAGCGATCACCGGCCGTCGCTGCAGGGCGCGGACCTCGGCCAACTGGATGCGCTGTGCGCGGCGGTGCCGTCGGTGGAGATGGACGCGGCGCGCGGCGCGATCGCCGATGCGATCCGCGCGCTGCGCGGCGCCGGGCTGTCGCTGTCCGATCGCCGCATCGTCAAGGCGCAGCGGCTGGTGGCCGCGGCGACCGTGCTCGCCGGCCGGACCCGCGCGACCGACGCCGATCTGTGGCCGCTGTTCTACGTGCTGCCGACCCGCGAGGCACAGGTCAGCGCACGCGAAGCGCTACGCGACCGGCTGGCCGTGGCCGCCAATCCCACGCTGCACGCGGCCGTGGAAATCGCGACCCAGCAGCCGCTGTCGCGCGCGGCGCGGCTGCGGGAGGCGGCCGACGCCTGTCTGGCCGGTACGCCGGGCCCGGCGCGCGCGACGATGGCCGAGGCGCTGCTGCGCGAGATCGACGCCAACTTTGCCGCCGAGACGCTGCCGCCGGCGCTCGCGGAGGCGCGCGGCGCGCTCGTGGCCGCGACCTCCGACCAGGCCTGATCCGCGGAGACGCCCGTGCGGCCCTGGCGCTGGTGCGACGACCTCGACCCGCCTGTCGCGCGCGGCGCGATCGCGTTCGGCCCGGTGGCGCGGGCGCTGCTGGCGCGGGCGCAGGCCGCCTCGCCGGCGTGGCAGGTCACCGCGCATCACGACGCCCTGATCCTGATCGCCAACGACGCGGCTGCTGCCGACGCGCTGCCGTGGACCGCGGGCGTGGCCTATCTCGCGCCGCGTCCGGAGGCGCCGACGCTGTGGCTGCCGACCACCCATCGCCCCGACGCACCCCTCGACCTGCTGGTGCGGGCGATCGCGCAGCGCCACCCGCCCGGCGGCGCGATGGTGCTGTGGCCGGCTCCGGCGCAGCTGATCCCGCTGCATCGCCTCGCGCCGGCGAACGAGGAGACGCTGGCGCGCATCGCCGCGCGCTGGGAGGCGGTGGCGTGACCGACGCCGCGCAAATCGACCCGGTACCGCGAGGCGATCAGCCTGCGCGTCCGCCCCTGCCGGCCGCGCTGCAATCGTGGGCGCGCTGGCTGGACTGGCTGGCGCCCGACCAGCAGCAGGCGGTCGGCGACCTGCTGCGTCGCCTGCATCTCGCGCTCGGCGCCTACCGCGGCCCGGTGCAGCGCGGCGGCGACAGCGTCGCCGGCGTCGACGAACTGCGCCGTCGCGGGCCGTACCACCGGCTGCTGCTCAGCGAATGGGCGGTGGCCGACGCTGCACCCGAGGAATTCCTGCGCCGCGCCAGCAGTGGCGAGCACCTGTTCCTGTCGCCGCGCCACGAGACGCCACGCGCCGACGCCGGCATCGTCGCGGTGTTCGATGGCGGCCCGTCCCAACTCGGCGCGCCGCGGCTGGCGCAGGTCGCGCTGTGGATCCTGCTCGCCCAGCGCGCGGAGGCCGCAGGCGTCGGCTTCGCGTGGGGCGCGCTGGATGCGCCGGGCGCCCTGCACCCGGCCGACAGCGTCGAGGCGCTGCGGCGCTTCCTGGCGGGACGCACGTTCGCACGCCCCGCGGCCGACCTGCGCGACCGCTGGCACGCGAGTCTGATCGCGGCCGATATCCCCCACGGCGAGCGCTGGCTGGTCGGCGGTGAGGACGACCCGCGTTTCAGCCATCGCGTGCGGCTGCAGCGCGATCTCGCCGGCCAACTGCGGATGACGATCGACAGTCTCGCGGGCCGGCGGGGCCTGGACGTGCTGCTGCCGCCCGCGGCGCCGGCGCAACGCCTGCTGCGCGGCGAGTTCGGCTACGTCGCGAAACCGCAGAGGCTGCCCGAGGCAGTGGCCGGGCGGCTGTCGCTGCAGCAGCCACCGCTGATCGGCCACGACAACAGACGGATCGCGGTGCCGCTGGTGGACGGGCGGCAGGTGATGATCCACAAAGTGCTTGCGCGGGATCGGCACGCCAAACACAACCGCCCCCGCGACGTGATGGGACCTCACTGGCCGGCGGGTCTGCAGCCGGTCGGCATGACGCTCAGCGGCAAGACGGTCGCGGGCCTGCTCGCCAGCGACACGCATCTGCAATTCTGGCCGAACCTGCGTTTTCGCGGTGGTCCGCGCCCGCCCGCCGATCGCTTCAGCCTCCCGATCGGCCAGCCGCGATGGCTGTCATGCGAGTGGTTCAACAGCGGGGGCGATGCACAGCACTTCTATGCCATCGACCGGAACGGCCGGCTGGTGTGTTGGCGGTCGGAGACGCGCGCCGACGGCAAGCCAGGCGACAACGCACCGGCATCGATCGACACCTCGGTGCAGGCCATCACCCGCGTCGACGACCAGCGCCTGCTCTACCTGCGCCATCACGGCCTGCGCGCCAGCCTTTACCTGCTGGAACGCGGCAAGTCCGTCGGCACGGTGCTGGCGGCGTGCCCGGAAGCGTCGCCCTCGGGCGCGACCGCGCGTGGCCTGCTCGCCTTCGGCACGTTCGACGGCAGCGACGCCCGCGCCGTGGCCGCGCATCCGACATCCGCCGGGAACGGCACCTGGCAGATCTGGTCGGCCGCGGTGCCCACGCGTCACGGGACCCGTGCGCCGGAGATCCGCAGCGACACCATCCGCGTCGGCGAAGGCTGGAAAGTGTACGGGCTGTGCCTGATGCCCGGTTCCTGGACCGCCGCGCTGGTCGCGGTGTCGCCGGATCGGCGCCGGCTGTGCGCGATCGGGCCGTCCACCGTCGAAGTGCTCTACGCCAGCGAGGCGCCGATTACCACGGTCAGCACCAGCGCCGACGGCACGCTGATCGCGCTGGTGACCGAACGCCGCATGCTCGTGGTGCTGCATCCCGACGGCAACGACGCCAGCCGCGACCACGACGGCAGCAAGGGGATGCCATGACCGCACCGGAATCCTCCGCCGTGGACACGGTGCGGCAGCCGGTGTGGATCGGCGTGCAGCCGGTGGCCGGGCTGTGGCTGGAGGCGACACGCCTGCCGGCGACGACGCGCACAGTGCGGCTGCTCGACGCCTGGCGCCCCGGCGCCCGGGCGCTGCGCTTTCCCGAGGGCGATCTGCTGCGCTACGCGTCGGCGGTACCTGCCGATTGCGCCGGGTTGGCGGGCGAAGCGCTGTGCGAGATCGCGCCGGGCGTGCTCGCCGGCGCGCCGCTGACCGCGCAGGAACGCGGCGAGGCTGCGGATGCGGACCTGCTGCTGGTGCGGGGCGCGCATGTGCGCACGTTGCGCACGGCGGACGCGCAGGTGCTCGACCTTGCGCCCTGGCTGGCGCTGGACGATTACCCGCTGCACGACACCTTCGACTGCACGCCGCCGCCGGTCTTGCCGGACATCGCGCGACTGAAAGGCCGCAGCCTGCGCGAGGCGCTCGGCGACAAGGCACCGGCCCCGAGCACGGAGCGCGCGAAGTTCCTCCAGGCAATTGTGGAGCGCGAACGCCGACGCCCGACGTC
>JBGAFR010000017.1:0-48081 GCA_044227145.1 Lysobacteraceae bacterium | reverse complement strand
GCCGGCGTCGACGTGATCATCGTCGACACCGCGCACGGCCATTCGCAGGGCGTGATCGACCGCGTGGCCTGGGCGAAGAAGCAGTACCCGAGCCTGCAGGTGATCGGCGGCAACATCGTCACCGGCGACGCGGCGCTGGCGCTGGAAGGCGCGGGCGCGGATGCGGTGAAGGTCGGCGTCGGCCCGGGCTCGATCTGCACCACCCGCATCGTCGCCGGCGTCGGTGTGCCGCAGGTCACCGCGGTATCGATGGTCGCCGAGGCGCTGCAGGACCGCATTCCGCTGATCGCCGACGGCGGCATCCGCTACTCGGGCGACATCGGCAAGGCGATCGTCGCCGGCGCGTCGTCGATCATGATCGGCGGCCTGTTCGCCGGCACCGAGGAAGCGCCGGGCGACACCGAACTCTTCCAGGGCCGCAGCTACAAGAGCTATCGCGGCATGGGCTCGCTGGGCGCGATGGAGAAGGGGTCGAAGGACCGCTATTTCCAAGACGCCAGCGACGCCGACAAGCTGGTGCCGGAAGGCATCGAAGGCCGCGTGCCGTACCGCGGCCCGCTGGGCAACGTGGTCCACCAACTCGCCGGCGGCCTGCGCGCGACGATGGGCTACGTCGGCTGCGCCACCATCGACGAGATGCGCAAGAAGCCGTATTTCGTGAAGGTCACCGGCGCCGGCCAGCGTGAGAGCCACGTGCATGACGTGCAGATCACGAAAGAGCCGCCGAATTACAGGATGGGGTGAGGCAGGCCGCCTGCGCGGCACTGCCGCGCGGCCTGCCGAACGCCCGGCCATGGATGGCCGGGCTGGGCCTTCCGGAATGCCGCGACCTGCCGCCATGGACGGCATCGCGGTCCATCGCTTTCAACCGCCGAAGCCATGACCGACATCCACAGCGACAAGATCCTCATCCTCGACTTCGGCGCGCAGTACACGCAGCTGATCGCGCGACGCATCCGCGAGATCGGGGTCTATTGCGAGATCTGGGCGTGGGACCACGATCCGGCCGACATCGCGGCGTTCAACCCGAAGGGCATCATCCTGTCGGGCGGGCCGGAGTCGACGACGGAAGCCGGTTCGCCGCGCGCGCCGCAGCAGGTCTACGACAGCGGGCTGCCGCTGCTCGGCATCTGCTACGGCATGCAGACGATGGCGATGCAGCTCGGCGGCCTGGTCGAGGGCGGGCATCACCGCGAATTCGGTTACGCCGAAGTCGAAGTGCTCGGCAACGACAAGCTGCTCGGCGCACTCACCGATCATCCGGGTCGACACGGCCTCGATGTGTGGATGAGCCACGGCGATCGCGTCACGCGCATCCCCGACGGTTTCAGCGTCACCGGCCGCACCGAAAGCGTGCCGATCATCGCGATGGCCGACGAGGCGCGTCGCTGGTACGGCGTGCAGTTCCATCCCGAAGTGACGCACACCAAGCAGGGCGAGACGCTGCTGCGCCGCTTCGTGCTCGACATCTGCGGCTGCCAGGCGCTGTGGACCGCGGCGAACATCATCGAGGACCAGATCGCGCGTGTGCGTGCGCAGGTCGGCAGCGACGAAGTGATCCTCGGCCTGTCCGGCGGCGTCGATTCGTCCGTGGTCGCGGCGCTGCTGCATCGCGCGATCGGCGAACAGCTGACCTGCGTGTTCGTCGACACCGGCCTGCTGCGCTGGAAGGAAGGCGACCAGGTGATGGCGATGTTCGCGGAGCACATGGGAGTGAAGGTCGTCCGCGTCAACGCCGCCGACCGCTATTTCAGTGCGCTCGCCGGCGTCACCGACCCCGAGGCCAAGCGCAAGATCATCGGCAACCTGTTCGTCGAGATCTTCGAGGAAGAATCGAACAAGCTCGCCAACGCACGCTGGCTGGCGCAGGGCACGATCTATCCGGACGTGATCGAGTCCGCCGGCAGCAAGACCGGCAAGGCGCACGTCATCAAGAGCCACCACAACGTCGGCGGCCTGCCCGAGCACATGAAGCTCGGCCTCGTCGAGCCGCTGCGCGAACTGTTCAAGGACGAAGTGCGCCGCCTCGGCGTCGAACTCGGCCTGCCGCGCGAGATGGTCTACCGCCATCCGTTCCCGGGCCCGGGCCTGGGCGTGCGCATTCTCGGCGAGGTGAGGCCGGAGTACGCCGAACTGCTGGCGCAGGCCGATGCGATCTTCATCGATGAACTGCGCAAGGCCGGCTGGTACGACAGGACCTCGCAGGCGTTCGCGGTGTTCCTGCCGGTGAAGTCGGTCGGCGTGGTCGGCGACGCCCGCGCCTACGAATGGGTGATCGCGCTGCGTGCGGTCGAGACCATCGACTTCATGACCGCGCACTGGGCGCACCTGCCGTACGACTTCCTCGACGTGGTCTCGCGCCGGATCATCAACGAACTGCGCGGCATCTCGCGCGTGGTCTACGACATTTCGGGCAAGCCGCCAGCGACGATCGAGTGGGAATGACCCGTCCGCTCGCAGGCAGGGGGCGGCTGCCGGGAGGCTGAACCGGGCGACGGCTGCGCTATGATCCCGTCCGGGGAATGGAGGAGCCGGGGAGGCTCGCGATGGTGAAGTGGATGCTGAGTGCCGGCGTGCTGATCGTCGCCATCGGCGGGCTGTACTGGATCCGCCGGGAGGCCAGCCTGCTCGACGAGGACCTGGTCTACGCTCATTATCAGGAAGAGGTCAACGCGCTGCGCCGGCTGGACGGCAAGACCCTGTGCCGGGCGATGGCCGACGGGTACCACCTCGTGGACACCAGCTCCGGGATCGGCGGCGGCGGCCGGGTCGAACTCGACCGCGAGACCGCCTGCCGCGAGACCCAGTCGGCGATGCAGGCGCTGTACAAGATCGCCAAGCCGACCAAGACCGCGCCTGACGTCAAGTACACGATCGAATCGGTGACCCTGTCTCCGGACCACCGGCAAGCCACGGTCAAGCTGCGTTCGACGCTGAAGATCGGTCGCTGGGTGACGGTCGAATCCGTCGGCACGGAGACCCTGATCCGCAACATGGGCGAGGTACGCAGTCTCGGCGGCGAGAGTCGGACGACGACGAAGGCGCGCTGACCCGGCATCCGCCGGACGCGCTCACGATGCGCGTCGCGGCTTGCCCACGCGCCGGTACAGCGTGCTGCGATTGACGCCGAGCAGGCGCGCGGCGCGGGCGACGTTGCCGTCACAGGCGGCCAGTGCGTCGCGCATCGCCGTTTCTTCCAGCGTTTCGAGCGGCGCGATCCCGCCGCGGATGGCTGGTGCCGGCGATGCGGCGGCCGTGCGGGGATGCAGTTCGTCGGGCAGGGCGTCCGTGCCGATGCGCTCGCCGGGATCGCTCAGGGCGACCAGCGTGCGCAGGCAGGCGTCGAGCTGGCGCAGGTTGCCCGGCCAGCGGTGCGCGGCCAGCGCGGCATGCGCCTCTGCCGAAAGACTGCGGCCGTCCGCGATCCGCCGCCACAGCGCATCGACGATCGCATCGCGTTCCGCGGCGTCGCGCAGCGGCGCCAGCCGCACGCGATGGTGGGCGATGCGATAGAAGAGGTCGGCGCGGAAGCGGCCGGCCTCGACCGCGGCATCGAGATCGCAGTGCGTCGCGCAGACGAGGTCGAAGTCGAGTTTCACCGGTTTGCCGCCGCCCAGCGGCAAGAGTTCGCGCTCCTGCAGCACGCGCAGCAGCCGCGGTTGCAGCGCCAGCGGCATGTCGCCGATCTCGTCGAGGAACAGCACGCCGCCCTGCGCCTGGCGCAGCAGGCCCGGGCTGCCCTGGCGACGCGCGCCGGTGAAGGCGCCTTCCTCGTAGCCGAACAGCTCGGCCTCGATCAGACCCTCCGGCAAGGCCGCGCAGTTCACCGCGACGAACGGCTTGCCAGCGCGGGCGGAGCGCGCATGCAGGGCGCGTGCGAACACTTCCTTGCCGCTGCCGGTCTCGCCCTGCACCAGCACCGGCAGGCCGGCATCGATCACCCGGCGCGCGCGCTCCAGCGCGGCGGCGCAGGCGGCGTCGAAGAACGGGCCGTCGTCCACCGGCGGACGCGGCGGCGCGGTGCGCGGACGCGCCTCGCCCGCGCGTGCGGGCGGCAGCGCGATCTGCACGCGCGGCGGCGCGCCGTCGATGCGGCCGTACAGCGCGCGGCCGCAGCGGTCGCGCAGCGCGCCTTCGCTGCGCAGGCGCGAGAGCGGATCGTCGAACAGCAGGTCGTAGGCGACGCGGCCGAGGTCGTCGCGGGTGATCCCCGCCAGCGCCAGCCCGGTCTGGTTCGCGGCGACCAGCGTGCCGTTGCGGAAGGCGAGCAGGCCTTCGCGGGTCGAGCCGAGCAGGGCGGGGTCGCGCTGCAGGCGCAGTAGTTCGCAGCCGTCGAGGCCGCCCTCGAAGAAGCGGTGCTCGATGTTCGCCACCGCCATGCGCACCAGACCCAACGCGTGCAGATGCTGCGCGCGGGCGTCGCCGCTGATGTCGAGTACGCCGACGAGCTGGCCGTACGGGTCGTGGATCGGCGTGGCGGTGCAGGTGAGGATGCCGTGCGGCGCGCGGTAGTGTTCGCCGCCGCGCACTTCGACCGCGCGACGTTCGACGATCGCGGTGCCGATCGCGTTCGTGCCGGCCTGCGACTCGTTCCAGCATGCGCCCGGACGCAGCGCGACGCGGCTGGCCTTGTCGAGGAACTGCGGATGCCCGGTGGCGTCGAGGATCCAGCCGGTGTCATCAGTGAGCACCACGATGCTGCCGCTGCCGTCGGCGTCGGCGGCCAGCGATTCGAGTTCCGCACGCGCGAGCCGGCGCAGGCGTTCGTTGCGTTCGCGCATCTCGTGCAGGCGGCTTTCCGGCACCGGTTCGATCGACGGCGTGTCGCGTTCCGGCAGGCCGAGGCGACGGCAGCGCTGCCACGAGCGCAGGATCGTCTGCGGCAGTTCGCCCGCGCCGGCGGCGTTGCCGCGCTCGAAGAACGCACGGCGGGCGTGGGCGAGTTCGTCGATGGGGCGGGTGCGGGTCATGGCGGCTCCTGTGTCGCATTCTGCGACAGTCGCGGCGGCGGCTGTTCCGATAAACAACACACGAAGCCGCGCCGCGCAAGGGTCGCTTGTTGTGCGTTGCAACATGCAACGACGCAAATGCCCACAGCGTCAGGCATTCGCTGCTGCTGCGTCGCAGCATGCGGCACTTGGCACCGGCCTTGCGGTAACGGGGGACACCACCACCTTTCGGAGTTGTTCCATGAACGCGATGGCCAAGCCGCACCTGCACGACCATTCCCGCATCTTCAAGGCCCAGTACGGCAACTACATCGGCGGCCAATGGGTCGCGCCGAAGGGCGGCGAATATTTCGAGAACATCACCCCGATCACCGGCAAGGCCTTCACCCGCATCCCGCGTTCGAACAAGGACGACATCGAACTCGCGCTCGATGCCGCCCACGCCGCGAAGGACGCGTGGGGCAAGACTTCGGCCGCCGACCGCGCCAACATCCTCAACAAGGTCGCCGACCGCATCGAGCAGAACCTCGAACTGTTGGCGCACGCCGAGACCTGGGACAACGGCAAGCCGATCCGCGAGACGCTCAACGCCGACATCCCGCTGATGGCCGACCACTTCCGCTACTTCGCTTCGGCGGTGCGCGTGCAGGAAGGCACCGTCGGCGAGATCGACCACGACACCATCGCCTACCACTTCCACGAGCCGCTGGGCGTGGTCGGCCAGATCATCCCGTGGAACTTCCCGATGCTGATGGCCGCCTGGAAGCTGGCGCCGGCGCTGGCCGCGGGCAACTGCGTGGTGCTCAAGCCCGCCGAGCAGACCCCGGCGAGCATCCTCGTGCTGATGGAGATCATCGGCGACCTGCTGCCGCCGGGCGTGCTGAACGTCGTCAACGGTTTCGGCCTGGAAGCGGGCAAGCCGCTGGCGTCGAGCCCGCGCATCGCCAAGATCGCGTTCACCGGCGAGACCACCACCGGCCGCCTGATCATGCAGTACGCCAGCCAGAACCTGATCCCGGTGACGCTGGAACTCGGCGGCAAGTCGCCGAACATCTTCTTCGCCGACGTGATGGCCGAGGACGATGATTTCCTCGACAAGGCGGTGGAAGGCTTCGTGCTGTTCGCCTTCAACCAGGGCGAGGTCTGTACCTGCCCGTCGCGCGCACTGATCCAGGAATCGATCTACGAGAAGTTCATGGAGAAGGTGATCGCCCGCGTCGCCGCGATCAAGCAGGGCGACCCGCTCGACCCGAACACGATGATCGGCGCGCAGGCCTCCGGCGAGCAGCTCGAGAAGATCCTCAGCTACATCGACATCGGCAAGCAGGAAGGCGCCGAGGTGCTGATCGGCGGCGAGCGCAACGATCTCGCGGGCGACCTGGCCGGTGGCTATTACGTCAAGCCGACCGTGTTCAAGGGCCACAACAAGATGCGCATCTTCCAGGAAGAGATCTTCGGGCCGGTGGTGTCGGTCACGACGTTCAAGACCGAGGAAGAGGCGCTGGAGATCGCCAACGACACGCTGTACGGCCTCGGCGCCGGCGTGTGGAGCCGCGATGCCAGCCGTTTGTACCGTTTCGGCCGCGCGATCCAGGCCGGCCGCGTGTGGACCAACTGCTACCACGCCTATCCGGCGCACGCCGCGTTCGGCGGTTACAAGCAGTCGGGCATCGGTCGCGAGACCCACAAGATGATGCTCGACCACTACCAGCAGACCAAGAACCTGCTGGTCAGCTACTCGCCGAAGGCGCTCGGCTTCTTCTGATCGTCGCCATCGACCTCCGTGCCGCCGGGATCCTCCCCCCTCGGCGGCGCGGGCGTTTCCCACCGAAACCTCCGGAGGCGGCCCATGCCCGATCTTCCGCTGCAGGTCATCGCGACCCTGCCGGCGCTCGCGCTGATCGACAAGCTGCGCGCCCGCCACGGGCCGGTGCTGTTCCACCAGTCCGGCGGTTGTTGCGACGGCTCGTCGCCGATGTGCTTCCCGCAGGACGACTTCATCGTCGGCGACCAGGACGTGCAGATGGGCGAGATCGGCGGCGCGCCGTTCTACATCAGCCGGCCGCAGTTCGCCTACTGGAAGCACACGCAGCTGATCATCGACGTGGTCGAGGGCCGCGGCGGCATGTTCTCGCTGGAGAACGGCGAAGGCGTGCGCTTCCTGGTGCGTTCGCGGCTGTTCGGCGACGACGAATACGCAGCGCTGGAGGCGGCGGGGCGAGTCTAGCGGCCGACCCGCTCAGACGACGCCGGCGATCGCCGGCGCCTGTCGATGTTGCCAGAACGGCGATTGGGGCCAGCGCGTTTCCATCGCATGGAACGCACGCAACTGTTCGCGGTAGACGCGATGGATGTCGCGCAGGTGGCGCGCGTAGGCGTCGGTCGCCGTGGCATCGCCGCGATCGCAGGCCAGGAGCGTGTCCGCAGCCCGCAATCCGGTGTAGAGCGCATTCGAGATGCCCTTCGACGACAGCGGGTCGAAGGCGAGGGCAGCGTCGCCGACCGCCAGCCAGCGTTCGCCGGCGGCGCGATCGAGTTCTACGCTCGATGCCTCGGCGCCGTGCGCGCGTCCCTGTGCGCGCCAGCCATGCGATACGCACAGCGCATGGAGCCGCGACGCACCGGCGAGGTGGCGCCACAGGCCGTCGCCGTCGAGCAGCCGTCGGCGCACATTAGCGTCGGCATCGCAGAGGAAGGCGATCAGCCGTTCGCCCGAGGGCAGCAGCACGCTGTACCACCAGCCGTCCTCGACCGACTCGACCTGGGTACGACCGTCGCGATCGGTGTCGGCGCCTCCCTGCAGGCGCAGGTGAAAGGCGAACAGGCGATCATGCGCGATGCGTTCCGCGCCGAACGCACGCGCGAAGCTCGCCGCACGGCCGCTCGCATCGATCAGCCAGCGCGCTTCGAGGCGCGCATCGCTGCCCTGCGCATCCCGCGTGACGAGGCGATGCGGCGTGCGTGCATCACCCGTGGCATCGAGGCGCAGCGTTGCGTTGCGCACGTCGGCGCCGGCCACGGCGGCGGCCTCGCGCAGCGTCGCGTCGAAGCGGACGCGATCGAGTTGCCAGCCTTGTCCGTGCACGCCGAACAGCGTGTCCTCGGCATGCGCACTGTCGCGGCCCCAGAACGCCAGCGTGCCCGGGCTGGGGCGATGGCCGTCCACAGCCATGCGATCGAGCACGCCGAGATCGCGCAGGAGCGAACGCGCCGACGGCGGCAGCCCTTCGCCCACGCGGAACGGGCGCGCGCCGTCGTGCTCGCAAAGACGCACGCGCAGGCCCGCTCGGGCGAGCGCGAGGCCGGCGGCGGCGCCCGCAGGGCCGCCGCCGGCGATGGCGACATCGACCTCGCCGGGTCGCATGCCGGGCTCAGTCGTGCGGCTTGCCGCGACGCACCGGCAACGGGGCGGCGTCGGCTTCCTCGTGGCTGGCGAAGTTCGCGCCGCGCGGCAGCTTGCGCAGCTTCGGATGCGCGTCGTCGGCGACCGCCGCCTTCAGCATCGGCTGTGCACGGGCGGCGTCGCTCATGCTGCCGGCATCGGCCGGCGGCACGTCCGGCCCGTAGGAGGCGACCAGCATCGTCGACGGGAAATCCGGGTCGTCGTGGACGCCGTCGCGCACTTCCAGCAGGCCCATCGAGCCGAACATCCGCACCATCTGCAGCATCTGCTCGGCGGTCCTGCCGTGCAGCGGCTTGTTCCAGCTGGTGCGATTGACGAAGGCCTCGATCCGGCGCGCCTTCGGTTGCGCGGGATCGACGACGATGCGGTAGTCGTCGTCGGTGAGCACGTGGTTCGGCACGCGCGCGGGCCAGAACGTGGGCGCGAACGGGTCGTAGTCGGGGTCGTAGCCGGCGCGGCAGTAGGCGGTGTCCGCCTGCCAGGGCAGGCCCATCCAGCGATTGATGTCGCCCGGGCCCTGCGCGTGCAGCGGGCCGTCCTGCGACAGCACGGTCGCCTGGTCGAGCGTCGGGCCGTAGTCGGGTTCCGGGGTGCCGGCCGGGCGGCGACGGATGCGGAACGGCGCGTCGTACAGCGACAGGTGCCGCATCGGCCAGGTCATCTCGCAGCCGGGATGGAAGGCGTCGGCGAGGCAGTAGTCCAGCGCGGCGCGATCGAGCATCGCCGGCCGCTGCGCGAGCGGCACGTCGTCGATGGACGTGGGCGGCTTGCGCGCGGGATCCCAGTCGGCGATGAAGTCGCCCTTGGCCCAGCGCTGGAGCACGGCGAACTGGGTCGGCGTGATCGTCGCGTTCTGGCGCGGGCTTTCGCCGGCGGGCACTTCCATCGCGTCGCCGTAGATCCAGGGCCACGGCATCTGGTTGCCGTCGGGCGGGTTCGGCGGGCGGAAACTGTTGAGGATCTGCCGCCGGAATTCGGCGTTCGGGTCGTACTCGCCGTCGGGCGGCAGCGTCGACAGTCGCGCGATCAGTGCCGGCGATTCGAAATCGTACTGGCCGCGGAAACCGAACTGGGTTGCGAAGCCCTGGTTCACCCACTGCAGGCCGGTGAGGCGCTGCAGGATCGGGTACACGTCGTCGGCGAAGGAGATCGCCTCCGGCGCCGGCAGCCACGCGGCCTGCACGTAGAGGTCGTGCAGCAGGTCGTACATCGTGCGCTCGGTCTTGACCTGCGGCGCATAGTTCGGCGGTGCGGTGACCACCCACGCCGACGTGACCGGGATCGCGCGGCCCTCGATGGTGACGGTGGCGTCCACCGTGCCGTCGCAGGTGTCGTCGTACCAGCCATCGGCGTTGATGAAGGAATTGCCGTCGGTGGGGATGAAGATCGGCGTCCCGGTCGGCGAGGCCGAGATGCCGTGTCCGCCGAGCACCACGAGTCGCCCGCTGGCGTCGGTACGCAGTTCGCCGAGCTTCACCGTTACGTCGGTGAAGTTGCCGCCGCAGACGACCGGCGCGGCGCCGCGGCCGGCGATCCGCTGCGGGCCGGCGTCGATCACCAGGCTGTCGCGGTCCTTGATCTTGGCGTTGCGCAGCGGCAGCACGGTCTTCGCCGCCTCGGGGATGTCGATCGCGATCTGCCACTGGTACCAGGCGGCCTTGCGGTTGGCGAGGTGCACCGTCCAGGCGATGTCGGCCCAGTCGGCGGTGAGTTCGCGTACGACCTCACCAGCGGCGTTGTAGCCGTAGATCCGGAACTCCGCGGCTTCGCGCTTGAGCGCGCCGGTGGCGTCGCGGTAGAAGCCTTCCGGTTCGCACGGCGGCGTGGTCACCTGCGGGCCGATGAAGAAGTCTTCGCGGCTGTCGCCGACGCGGGCGATGCCGATCGCCGGATGGATCGCGGCGCGGACGATGCGGGTGTCCTTCGCCGCCGGGTAGGGCACAGCCGGCGCGTACTCCGCGGGGCGGGGCACCACCGGCTCGCCCTGGGCGATGCCGTTGACGTTGCGGCGGTTCGCGGCCGAGGCGCGGTAAACCACTTTGCGGGCGTCGGAAATGCTGCCGACCGGCGCGTGCTCGGGCAGCGCGTGCCACGGGTTCCAGGCGAGATTCTCGCCGTACGTCGACTGGCCGCGGGCGTCGAGGTCCTGCAGCGGCAGTTCGAGGATGCCCAGCGCGACCGGCGGGCTGGCGTCCTCGCTCCAGCGCACGGTCGCGGCGTCGAGCGGCATCGTCGCGTCGTCGGTGCGGAACTGGGCGAGGAAGCGGAAGCGGGCCACGCCCTTGCGCATCCGCGCGTGCAGGTCGGCGCGCAGGTAGAACGGGTCGTCGAAGTCCGGCACGGCGTCCGCCGGCGGCGCCTCCAGCGGTTCCAGCTTGTACTTCACGTAGCGCGCCTCGCCGAAGCGGTAGGGCAGCACGCTCCAGTACGTCGTGGTCAGCACCGAGTCGACCACCTTCTCCATCGCGTCCAGCACCTGCTGCGTCACCGGATGCGCGGCGAGATAGGCGTCGCCCTTGCCGTGCAGCGAAGCGCAGGTGAACTCGCACATGTCCTTCGCGGTGTCGACGAAGAACACGTCATGGTTCTGCAGGATGAAGTCGTGGGTGATCGCGGCCTCGTCCGGTGTCAGCAGCTTCTCGCCCGCCACGGCGAACAGCTTGATGCCGATGCCGCAGGTGCCCTTGAGGTCCGGTGCGCCGGGCTGGACGTCGGACGAGAAGCGCACCCAGGCCGGATACTCGGCCTTCTGGCCGAACACGCCGACGCGCAGGTCCGGCGCGAGGTCGGGATCTACGATGAACCGGCCGTGCGCGGCACCGTGCAGGCGCAGGAACACCGGGCGGGTGGCCGGGTCGCGGCCGGCGGCCATGCCGCGGCCCTGGAAGTAATCGACGAACAGTTGCTTCAGGCCCTCGATCGGGTCGCTGTCGCAGCAGCAGGGCTCCGGTGGCAGCGTCGGCGGCAGGCGGATGGGCGTGGGCGTGCAGCCGCCGACGGGAGCGGAGGCGGATGGATCGGTCGGTGCGGTCATGGAACGTCCCCTGTCGTGCGCGCCTGGCGCGGAATCCTTCGAGATGCGCAGCGTAGCCGCTGCCGCGTGCGCCGCGAACCTGCAAGATGACACAGGCCGTGCGGATCGCTCATTATCGGCCGATGCAACGTGGAAACCCGACCGGAGCGGCCCGATGACGGCCGCCGATGCCGCACCGTCGCCTGCGTGGGGCGACGCCGACCTGCACTGGATGCGGCACGCGCTGGCGCTGGCCGTCCGCGCCGAGCGCGAGCACGACGAGATCCCGGTCGGTGCGGTGCTGGTCGATGCCGACGGCCGGGTCGTCGGCGAGGGCTGGAACCGCAACATCGGCGACCACGACCCCAGCGCGCACGCCGAGATCGTCGCCATGCGTGCCGGCGGGCGGGCGCTGGGCAATCACCGCCTCGTCGGCTGCACGCTGTACGTCACCCTCGAACCCTGCGCGATGTGCGCGATGGCGGCGATCCACGCCCGGCTGGCGCGTGTGGTCTACGCCGCAGCCGATCCCAAGACCGGCGCCGCCGGCAGCGTGTTCGACCTGATCGCCGACCCGCGGCACAACCATCGCATCGAGGTGACCGGCGGCGTGCTCGCGGCGGAGGCCGGCACGATGCTCACCAACTATTTCCGGCGGAAGCGCGGCAAGCCGCCGGTCTGACGCACCGTTCCGATGTCACCGGTAGAGCGGCCTGACCAGCCATTCGGCTGTTGAACACCAGGCCGCCGCTTCTGGATGCATGTGCAAAAAAGCAGCGGCGTGAAGGCCGCTCTACCAGCGTATGGCGTCGTCTCATCCGTCGGTCAACTGCGTTTGCGCGCGAGCTCCTGGTCGAGCTCCTCGTCGAAGCTGCGCACCGACAAGCTGACCTCGCGGCCCATCGTCAGGCTGGCACCGAGCAGGCAGGCCATGCCGGCCACCGCGAGCACCGTCGGCACCGCGCCCACGAAGGGAAAGCCGAGCAGGGCGTCCGCGGCCAGCGCCAGACTGGTGCCGATGAAGCAGGCCAGCGCCGCGTACAGCAGCCGGCAGGCGCGCAGCACCAGCGCGGAGCGGTGCCGGTGCCGACGGATCTGGGTGTCGCGTTCGTTGCGGTCGGGGGCGTCGTGCTCCCAGGCCACGATCAATGCCCGCAGCCGGTCGACCACGCGCGCGAGCCGCGCGTTGGCCGACACCAGCAGCGACCCGGTGGCGGCCATCAACAGCGCCGGGGCGAGCATCGCGCCGAGGATGGTCTGGTGGTCAGTGGGAATGTGGAGTGCCATGGCGCGGCCCGGATGCTGCGGACAGGTGGGCTATCATGCGGCTTCCCGACCCATCCTGCGAGCGCATGGCGACCTCACCCGCGACCGAAAGCCTGCCTTCCGAAGGCCGCCTGATCTGGATCGACCTGGAGATGACCGGGCTCGACACCGACCGCGACTCGATCATCGAGATCGCCACCGTCGTCACCGACGCGAACCTCGAGATCCTGGCCGAAGGCCCCGAATTCGCCATCGCCCACGACCTCGCCACCCTGGAGGCCATGGACGACTGGAACCGCAACCAGCACAGGAAGTCGGGGCTGTGGGATCGCGTGCTGACGCAGGGCGTGCCGATGGCCGAGGCCGAGCGCCGCACGCTGGAGTTCCTGCAGGCCTGGGTCGGGCCGAAGGCCTCGCCGATGTGCGGCAACTCGATCTGCCAGGACCGGCGGTTCCTGCACCGGCTGATGCCCGAGCTGGAACGGTACTTCCACTATCGCAACCTCGATGTCAGCACGCTCAAGGAGCTCGCCCGGCGCTGGGCGCCGCAGGTGCTGCAGGGCGTGCAGAAGGAATCCGCGCACACCGCGCTCAGCGACGTGCGCGATTCGATCGCGGAACTGCGCCACTACCGGGCTCGTCTCGGCGAACTCGCCTCCCGCCAGGAATGATCCGATGAAGCCTTGCGTCCTGCTCCCGTCACTGTGCCTGTCGCTGATGTGCCTGGGCCTCGCGTGCGATGCGCGTGCGGACGATCCCGCACCCGCGGAGGCGACGCCGCCCGCAGTTCCCGCCTTGCCGCCGGGCATGAAGCAGTACTGGTTCGTGATGCTGAAACGAGGGCCGAAGCGCGACCAGCCTGCTGACGAAGTCGAACGGCTCCAGGCAGGCCACATGGCGAACATGCAGGCCTACGCCGACAAGGGGCAGTTGCAGATCGCCGGCCCCTTCATGGACGACGGCGACTGGCGCGGCATCTTCATCCTCGACGTGCCCGATCGTGCCGGTGCCGAGGCCATGTGCCGCGACGATCCTGCGGTGCAGGCCGGTCGGCTGGCCTGCGAGATCCATCCCTGGTTGTCGCAGCAGGGTGCGGCGTTGAAGTGAGTCCGGCGGTGGCCTCGCGCGCAAGGTGTGCGAGATGCGGGGCGGCCCTCAGCGCGCCAGCGCCTTGCCCACTTCCATGCGTTCGCCGTCGGCACCGCGGACGAACAGGTGCATGTCCTGCTGCGGATAGGGAATGCTGATCCCGCCGTCGTCGAAGGCGCGCTTGATCCGCTCGAGCAGCTCGCACTTGGTCTGGAAATAGTCGTCGTTGCCGACATGGCAGCGGATGCCGAGATTGACGCTGCTGTCGGCGAGCGCATACACGAGCACATCGGGCGCCGGTTCGCGCAGGACGCGCGCGTCGGCGAGCATCACGTCCAGCGCGGCCTTGCGCGCGGTCTCGATGTCGTCGCCGTAGTCGATGCCGATCACCAGCTCGATGCGGCGCATCTTCCCCGGCGTGAAATTCACGATCGGCGAAGTGGTGATGAGGCTGTTCGGCAAGGTGATCGTCTGGTTGTCCGCGCCGCGCAGCACGGTCTGGAAGATGCTGACCGACTCGACCTTGCCGGTCATGCCCGAAATGGTCACCACGTCGCCGACGCGGAACGGCTTGAGCGTGACCAGGCCGACGCCGGAGGCCACGTTCGACAGCGAATCCTTCAGCGCCAGGCCGATCGCCAGGCCGGCAGCGCCGAGTACCGCGAACGCGGAACTCACCGGCACGTTGAACACCTGCAGCACCGCCAGCACCACGACGACCAGCAGGCCGACGTAGACGAGCTTGCGCAGGAACATCGCCGCGGTGACGTCCACCTCGGCGCGCAGCAGCGCGTTTTCCGCCAGTCGCGAGAACTTCCGCGCCAGACGGATGCCGATGTAGAGCAACAACAGCGCGCCGAGCGCGCGCAGGCCCCACTCGCTGATCAACGCGAGCCAGTCGCGCTTGTCCAGCCATTCGATCCAGCGTTCGTACATGCCCTTACCCTAGCAAAACAGCGCTGGGCAGTCGCCGGACGCGACGGTCCCCTTGCAACGCGCACGATGCGCGCGTTGCCGCACTGCGGCCTGCCGGCCGCCACGCTTCAACCGGCATTCGCCTTCGCTTTCGCGAGCTTCAGCCAGGTATCGACCACGGTGTCGGGATTGAGCGACACCGACTCGATGCCTTCGTCCATCAGCCACTGCGCGAGGTCGGGATGGTCGCTCGGGCCCTGGCCGCAGATGCCGACGTACTTGCCCTTGCGCTTCGCGGCCTGGATGGCCATCGACAGCATCTTCTTCACCGCCGGGTTCCGCTCGTCGAAGAGGTCGGCGACGATCGCCGAGTCGCGGTCGAGGCCCAGCGTCAGCTGGGTCATGTCGTTGGAGCCGATCGAGAAGCCGTCGAAGATGTCGAGGAACTCGTCGGCCAGCAGCGCGTTCGACGGCACCTCGCACATCATGATGATCTTGAGCCCGTCCTTTCCCCCGCTTTCACCGGAACGTTCCAGGCCGTTCTCGCGCAGCACCTCGACGACCTTGCGGCCTTCCTCCAGCGTGCGCACGAACGGGATCATCACCCAGCAGTTGTCGAGGCCCATGGTCTCGCGGACCTTGCGCACCGCGCGGCATTCCAGCGCGAACGCCTCGCGGAACGACGGGTCGACGTAGCGGCTGGCGCCGCGGAAGCCGATCATCGGATTCTCTTCGTGCGGCTCGTAGCGCGCGCCGCCGATGAGGTTGGCGTACTCGTTCGACTTGAAGTCCGACAGGCGCACGATCACCGGGTTCGGCGCCGCCGAGGCGGTGATCGTGGCGATGCCTTCGGCGAGGCGGTCCACGTAGAAATCGACCGGGCTGGCGTAGCCGGCCATGCGCGCATCGATACGGCGCTTCGTCTCGGCATCCTGGTCGGCGTAGTCGAGCAGCGCCTTCGGATGCACGCCGATGTGGCTGGCGATGATCATTTCCAGGCGCGCAAGCCCGATCCCGGCGTTCGGCAGCATCGCGAAGTCGAACGCGCGCTCCGGGTTCGCCACGTTCATCATGATCTTCAGCGGCGCCGGCGGCATGTTGTCGAGGTCGGTGACGATGCGCTCGAAGGGCAGAGCGCCGGCGTAGATGAAGCCGGTGTCGCCCTCGGCGCAGCTCACGGTCACGGTCTGGCCGTCCTCGATCCGGTCCAGCGCGTTGCCGGTGCCGACCACCGCCGGCACGCCCAGCTCGCGGGCGATGATCGCGGCATGGCAGGTGCGGCCGCCGCGGTTGGTCACGATCGCCGCCGCGCGCTTCATCACCGGTTCCCAGTCGGGGTCGGTCATGTCGGCGACCAGCACGTCGCCCGGCTGCACGCGGTTCATGTCGGCGAGCGAGCGCACCACGCGCGCGGTGCCGCTGCCGATCTTGTGGCCGATGGCGCGGCCCTCGGCGACGATCTCGCCGCGCGCTTCGAGGCTGTAGCGCTCGATCTGGGTGGCGTGGGCGCGCGACTTCACGGTCTCGGGACGCGCCTGCACGATGAACAGTTTGCCGGTGACGCCGTCCTTCGCCCATTCCACGTCCATCGGGCGACCGTAATGCTGCTCGATGACCAGCGCCTGCTTCGACAATTCCTGCACGTCGGCGTCGGTGATCGAGAACTTGCCGCGCAGCTCTGCAGGCGTGTCCTCGGTGCGCACGCGCTCGCCGGGCGTGTCGGAATAGACCATCCGCAGGGCCTTGCTGCCTAGCGCGCGGCGCAGGATCGCCGGTTTGCCCTGGCGCAGGGTCGGCTTGTAGACGTAGAACTCGTCGGGATTGACCGCGCCCTGCACGACCATCTCGCCCAGGCCGTAGCTGGCGGTGACGAACACCACGTCGCGGAAGCCGGATTCGGTGTCGAGCGTGAACAGCACGCCGGAGGCACCGACGTCGGAGCGCACCATCAGCTGCACGCCCGCGGAGAGGAACACGTCCTCGTGCTTGAACCCATGGTGGACGCGGTACGCGATGGCCCGGTCGTTGTAGAGGCTGGCGAACACTTCCTTGACCTTGCGCACGACGTCGTCGGCGCCGGTCACGTTGAGGAAGGTCTCCTGCTGGCCGGCGAACGAGGCGTCGGGCAGGTCCTCGGCGGTGGCCGAGGAGCGCACCGCGACGGCGATCTCTCCGCCGCCGTTCTCGCCGCAGAGCTGCGCATACGCCGCGCGGATGTCGCGATCGAGGTCCGGCTGCAGCGGGGCGTCGATCACCCAGCCGCGGATCTCGGTGCCGGCGGCGGTGAGGGCCGGCACGTCGTCCACGTCCAGCGTCGCCAGCTTGTCGTAGATCCGCTGGTGCAGGTCGTTGTGGGCGATGAAGGCCTTGAACGCCTCGGCGGTGGTGGCGTAGCCGCCCGGCACCGACACCCCCAGCCCGGCCAGGTGGCCGATCATTTCGCCGAGGGAGGCGTTCTTGCCGCCCACGCGGGCGAGGTCGGACAGGCGCAGGGCCTGCAGCCAGAGGATGTTCTCGTTCAAGGCGTGCTCCGGGCGCGGCGGGGGGCCGGGGAAACCGCTATTTTAGCAACACCGGCTCCCGCGCCGCCCCTCGACTTCCGTCCGACTCCCCTCCGAGCCCGCATGAGCCTCGTCCGTCCTGTCTTCTACGTCTCCGATGGCACCGGCATCACCGCCGAAACCATCGGCCACAGCCTCCTCACCCAGTTCGCGGACACCGACTTCCGCACCGACCGCATCCCGTTCGTGGACACGCCGGAGAAGGCCGTCGAAGCCGCCGCGCGCATCCGCGCCGCGGGCGAGGCTGCCGGCACCCGCCCGATCGTGGTCAATTCCTGCGTCGATGCCCGCCTCACCGCGGCCCTGGCCGAGAGCGGGGCGCTGATGCTGGACGTGTTCGCCCCGTTCATCGCGCCGCTGGAGCGCGAGCTGGGCGAACAGCGGCAGTCGCGGGTGGGCCACGCCCATGGTCTGGTGAACTTCGACGCCTACCACCGCCGGATCAACGCGATGAACTTCGCGCTGACCCACGACGACGGCATCGCCACCAACTACGACGAGGCCGACGTGATCCTGGTGGCCGTCTCGCGTGCCGGCAAGACGCCGACCTGCGTCTACCTGGCCCTGCACCACGGGGTCCGCGCCGCGAACTACCCGCTGACCGATGAGGACCTGGAGCACGACCGCCTGCCGCCGCGGCTGCGGGCGCACCGGCGCAAGCTGTTCGGGCTGACCATCGACCCCGAGCGGCTCGCCCAGATCCGCCAGGAGCGCCGCCCGAACTCCCGCTACGCCCAGATCGAGACCTGCCGACGGGAAGTCGCGGCGGCAGAGGCGATGCTGCGCGCCGAACGCATCCCCACGCTCAGCACGACCCACACCTCGATCGAGGAGATCGCGGGCAAGGTGATGACGACGTTGGGGATCCAGCGCGAGATGTTCTGACGGCAATCCGTTGCGGATCGCGGCGCGATGGGCCTGCCCATCATCGCCGCCGCCCGCGGGAGGCGTCAATCCTGTTGCGATTGCGGTGCGCTGTGTACGATCCGCCCATGTCGCACGTTGTCTCCCGCCCCGTCGAAGCCCAGAAAATCAACCGTTTCTCGTGGTTGATGGCCCTGTACGCCGAGAACCACCAGCGCCTGCACCGGCTGTTCGCGCCGACCGATCTGGAGGAGGGGCGCTACGTCTCGTCGATCGGCGACGGCCTCGACCTGCACCTCGACGTGATCGCGCGCCACGCCTACACGGTCGAGTACCGGTTGAGCTACGGCCTGATCGATCCCGTGACCGGCGAACCCGACCCGTCCGCGTACCTGCGCCTGTATCGCGACGCGAAGCTGGTAGAAGCCACGCACTGCTACCTCGGCCGCCGCTGGCAGGACGTCATCGGCCTGCACCCGCCGCCGGCGGAAGTCCTCGACCACCGCTTGCGCATGAACACCTTCCTCGGCAAGTGGCTGCAGTACCTCGCCGAGCGGGGGCATGGGGTGGGGACGTTGGTGCGGGTGCGTGACGTATCGACCCTGGGTACCTTCAATTTCTGAATTGAGATGTATTTTCTTGCGCGTATAGGATGCGGTGTTTGCTTCAGTCGTGCGTCATTTTCTATCTTGTTCTGATGCATCCACTGGGTAGTGTGCCAGGGTCTTTTTCTGCTTTAGTAGTTTTGCCACTCGATCAAGATTGCTTTTTTTCGCAAACATCCAAACCCATTGGCCGCCTCGCGCTTTCATCCAGCGCCCGCCCCATTCCTTAAACCTTTCTTTGTGTTCTACCGTATTGCCTGCAACGACAAATGATTTTTCAGAGTAGTCGTACAGAGTTATGCCATCTTTGACTGTCGCCTGCGTTGAAGCATTGGCTTCGATTCTCGGCTGCGTTTCCGTGGCGGCGACATCGGACTTTGTCGCCCGCTTTAGCTCTGCAACATTAACGGTGGGCGCAACACTCATTCGCTCAATGACGGTCGTCAGCTGCTTGAAGAGTAGGTTTTCTAGAGCTGACGGCGTGTCGTAATCGAAAACCAATCCTTTTTGTTGAATCTGCTTCTTGAATTCGCGCAGCCTCTTTACTTGATCAATGTCGCAATCATTCGGCAGATTTCGCGTTGAAAAATAGATCATCACCGGTTTTTTTTTTGACAAACCAGTTTATCTCTTCAATTGTCCCTGATTCGGCTTCTCCTGTCGGAGACCCAAGGCGAGTCCAAAAAACACCAACAAGCATGTCGCACTCTCTGACGATTTGTTCGTTTATCACTGCTTGTGGGCGGGCATCAAGCGAAGGGGCTGCGTGGGTTTCCCACATTACAGGAAGAAGAACGATGCTTCTTGCTTTTGAATTGTGGGAGTTCCAGTCATGGATAGCCGATGCCATTGCTGCCCGATCCTCAGCAACATCTGAAGGCGAAGCAATTAGAACGCGATAGGCCGATGCAGAAAAAGACATTAGAGAGTTCCTTTCTACTGAGTGAAGATGCTCACAGCATAATGAACGGGTGCCCTGTGCTCAATTCAACTCTTTCGCATGAATAAAGCCTACTTAGCAGGTCCCAGTTCTTGTATGCGGCTGGCTTGCTTATGACCATGCACGCGCTTGTCTCAGATGTTACGACCATGCGCAGAGAAGTCTTCTTCGCGTACGTAATGATGCTGTGCCTGACTCGGGTTGGTTCGGCTCGCATGGCCCAAAATTTGCAGCCAACAAAAGCAAAAACCCCTGACGAGTCAGGGGTTTAGCTTTAACTTGGCGTCCCCACGGGGATTCGAACCCCGGTCGCTACCGTGAAAGGGTAATGTCCTAGGCCTCTAGACGATGGGGACGTCGTGGAACTTCGTTGCGCTTGCCGAACGGGCCAGATCGTTCGGAAGTTGGTGGAGCCAGCCGGGATCGAACCGGCGACCTCCTGCATGCCATGCAGGCGCTCTCCCAGCTGAGCTATGGCCCCACTTGCTGGAGAGGCGGCATTCTAGAGACGCGCCCGGGGGCCGTCAAGCATTCGTGAACGGAATTTTCATGCGCCCGCGCGGGCCGGCGCGGCGCGTTCACCACAGCGCGTCGCGCAGCTTGTACCAGGCCATCGCGGCGACCAGCAGCGGGGTGCGGAAGGTGCGGCCGCCGGGGAAATCGCGGTGCGGGATGCGGGCGAACACGTCGAGGCGTTCGCTTTGCCCCCGGATGGCCTCGGCGACGACCCGGCCGGCCAGCCCGGTGGCGGCGACGCCGTGCCCGGAGAAGCCCTGCGCGAAGTAGACGTTGCCGTGGCCGATCCGGCCCCAGTGCGGCGCGCGGTTCAGGCTGATGTCGATGGTGCCGCCCCAGACATGCTCGAACCGCTCGCCGTCGAGCTGCGGGAACACCTTGTGCATCCGCCGCGCCATCACCCACGGCAGGTTGGGCGGCTGGAAGTTCGAGTAACTGGCGCGACCGCCGAACAGCAGGCGGTGGTCGGCGGACAGGCGGAAGTAGTCCAGCGCCCAGTTCACGTCGGCCACGGCCATGTCGTTGCGGATCAGGGCGCGGGCGCGGTCCTCGCCCAGCGGGCGGGTGGCGGCGATGTAGGTGCCGACCGGCATGATCCTGCGATCCAGCTCCGGTGCGACGCCCTTGACCAGCGCGTTGCCGGCGAGCACGGCGAAGTCGCAGCGCACGCGCCCGTGCGCCGTGCGCAGGACCGGCGCCGTGCCGTGTTCGATCGACAGCACCGGGCTGCCTTCGAAGATGCGCACGCCGGCGGCGAGTGCGGCACGGCCCAGGCCGAGCGCGTACTTCAGCGGATGCAGGTGGCCCGAGCGGGCGTCGTACAGGCCGCCGAGGTAGCGCGGCGAGTCGAGCTGCGCGCGCAGCCGTTCCCGGTCCCACCACGGCAGCGGGTAGGCGTAGTCGCGTTCGAGCTCGCGCTGCCAGGCCTGCAGCTCGGTGACGTGGCGGGGCTTGATCGCGACGTGCATGTGGCCGTCGCGCCAGTCGCAGTCGATGCCGTGACGCTCGCGGCGTTCGTGGATCAGCCGCACGCCTTCCAGCGACCAGTCGAACAGTCGGTGGGCGTCGTCCTGGCCGAGCAGTGCGGCCAGTTTCGCCTCGCCGCAGCCGAAACCGAAGATCACCTGGCCGCCGTTGCGGCCCGACGCGCCCCATCCGATGCGATGCGCCTCCAGCACCACGACCCGGTAGCCGGCTTCGGCCAGGTCCAGCGCCGCCGACAGGCCCACGTAACCGGCGCCGAGGATGCAGACGTCGGCCTCGAGCTCGCCTTCCAGCCGCGGCTGCGGCGGCAGGGGTTCGGCGCTGGCGGCGTACCAGCTGGGCGGGTAGGGGGCGGGCGGCGCTTCGATCAAAAGCGGGTTCCTCGCTGCGCTGGGGACGACGCGACCGGGCTCACACCGATCGCAGGTACCACTCGTATTCCAGCGTGGTGACCTCGCGATAGAACGTGTGCAGTTCCTTGAGCTTCTGCTGGCCGTAGATGTGGCGGAAGGTCTCGCCGAAGTGGCGGGCGACGAAGTCGCTGGCCATGAAGTCGGCGATCGCATCGCGCCAGTACGGCGTGCGCGTCTCGGTCTGGTCGTAAGCGTTGCCGACGATCGGCGGCCCCGGGTCGTGCCCGCGTTCGATGCCTTCCAGCATGCCGGCCAGCACCGCCGCGGTCGCGAGGTAGACGTTGGCGTCGGCGCCGGCGATGCGGTGCTCGATGCGGGTGTTCTTCTCATCGCTGTGCGGGATGCGCATGGCGACGGTGCGGTTGTTGAAGCCCCAGACTTCGTTCAGCGGCACGAAGGCGTTGAGCACGAAGCGGCGGTAGCTGTTGGCGTTCGGCGCGAACAGCAGCAGGCAGTCCTTCGCGCAGCGCTGCAGGCCGCCGACTGCGTGGCGCAGGGCGTCCGCCGGCGCGTCGGGCGTGCAGGCGAAGATGTTGCGGCCGTCGCGGTCGAGCACGCTGACGTGCACGTGCAGGCCGCTGCCGGCCTGGTCGGCGAGCGGTTTCGCCATGAAGCTGGCCTGGTGGCCCTGCTGCCGGGCCACGGCCTTGATCGCGCGCTTGAGGTAGACCGCGTCGTCGCAGGCCATCAGCGCGTCGTCGCGGTGCTTGAGGTTGATCTCGAACTGCCCCGGCGCGTACTCGGCCACGGCGGTGTCGGCGGGGATGCCCTGCGCGCGGCATGCCGCGGACACGCCGTCGATGAAGGGCCGGAAATCGTCCAGGTCCTCGATGTAGTAGACCTGCGTGCTGGTGTTGCGGACGCCGGTGTGCGCGTTGACCGGAGGCTGCGGCCGGCCGTGGGCGTCGGGCAGGGGATCGAACAGGTAGAACTCCAGCTCCACCGCCACGACCGGGCGCAGGCCGCGCTCGGCGTAGCGGACGAGCACGCGCTTGAGCACTTCGCGCGGGTTGGCCTCGAACATGCCGCCGCCGGCGTCCTCCATGCCGAGCAGCACCTGCGCCATCGGCCGCGGCGACCACGGGATCGGACGCAGGGTGCCGGGCACGGGCCGGCAGATCCGGTCCTCGTCGCCGATGTCGTAGCCCAGGCCGGTTTCCTCGACCGTGTTGCCGGTGATGTCGGTGGCGATCAGCGACATCGGCAGGCAGACGCCGTCCGCGTACACCTTCTCGAGCGCGCTGCGGGCGATGCGCTTGCCGCGCAGCAGGCCGTTCATGTCCGGCAGGAGCAGGTCGATCTGCTCGCAGTCCGGCACCTGCTGCAGGGCGAGCAGGTCTTCGGGCGTCAGGTTATGGGGCATGGCGAGGGAGGCGTTCATCAGCGGGCGGCAGTGTGACAGCAATGCATCTGGCTCGGTAGGCGTCAATAATACTCAACGGGCATCCTGCCACGAATCCCCGGGAAACGGCAAAAAGCGGCATGACGCGTCGCAGCAACGACCGAATTCCGGGGTCGGCCTTCGATGCGCTGTTGCAGAAATCGAACGCCGCGGTTAACGTGCGGGCACGCCCACGCACCCACTCGACGAGCGTCGCGCATGTCCGATCCCGCCCCCCGGATGCCCCTGGTCGGTCTGCCGACCGACCGGAAGACGATCGGGCCGCATCCGTTCCTGGCGGTGGGCGAGAAGTATGTCCGGGCGGTCGTGGACGGTGCCGGCTGCCTGCCGCTGCTGCTCCCCGGCCTGCAGCCCCCGGTCGGCCTGCGGCAGATGCTCGAAGGCCTGGACGGGCTGCTGCTGACCGGCGCGGTCAGCAACATCGAGCCGCACCACTACTCCGACGAACCGAGCTGGGCGGGCAACCTCCACGACCCGGCCCGCGACGCGAACACCCTGGCGCTGATCCCGCTCGCGATCGAGTTGTGTCTGCCGATCCTCGCGATCTGCCGCGGCTTCCAGGAAGTCAACGTCGCGCTCGGCGGCCGCCTGCACCAGAAGGTGCACGAGCTCGCCGGCATGCGCGACCATCGCGAGAACACCGACGACCCGCTCGATGTGCAGTACGCGGCGGCGCACGAGGTCGCGCTCGCGCCCGGGGGGCTGCTCGCGGGCATCGCCGGCGGGTCGCGGGTGCATGTGAATTCGCTGCACGGGCAGGGTGTCGCTCGCCTCGGCGAGGGGCTGCAGGTCGAGGCCACCGCGCCGGATGGTCTGGTCGAGGCGTATCGCCGCGACGGCGGCGGTTTCCTGCTCGCGGTGCAATGGCATCCGGAGTGGCGTGTCACCGAGAATCCCTTCTATCACGGCATCTTCCGCGCCTTCGGCGACGCCTGCCGACAACGCGCCGCCCAGCGGCTAGGATGACGCCATGAGTCGCAAGAAATCCACGAGCCCGAAAGCCTCCTCCCGCGAACGCTCGACGAAACGCGGTCCCCGCGCCAACGCATCCGCCGCCGCCGGAGAACACGCGCTGCTGCGCTGGCTCAAGGACCGGCGCATCACCGAAGTCGAGTGCCTGGTGCCGGACATGACCGGCAACGCTCGCGGCAAGATCATCCCGGCCGACAAGTTCTCGCACGACTACGGCACGCGGCTGCCGGAGGGCATCTTCGCGACCACGGTCACCGGCGAGTATCCCGACGACTACTACGAACTGACCACGCCCTCCGACGCCGACATGCTGTTGCGGCCGGACCCCGACACGGTGCGGCTGGTGCCCTGGGCCACCGACCCGACCGCGCAGGTCATCCACGATTGCTACACGAAGGACGGCGAGCGTCACGAACTGGCCCCGCGCAACGTGCTCAAGCGCGTGCTCGACGCCTATGCGGCCGAGGGCCTGCGCCCGGTGGTGGCGCCGGAGGTCGAGTTCTTCCTCGTGCAGAAGAACACCGATCCGGACTTCCCGCTGCAGCCGCCCGCCGGCCGCTCGGGCCGCCCGGAGACCGCGCGCCAGTCGTACTCGATCGACGCGGTCAACGAGTTCGACCCGATCCTCGACCTGATGTACGACTACAGCGACGCGATGGAACTGGACGTGGACACGCTGATCCACGAATCCGGCGCCGCGCAGCTGGAGGTCAATTTCATCCATGCCGACGCGATGTCGCGCGCCGACCAGGTGTTCCTGTTCAAGCGGACCATGCGCGAGGCCGCGCTGCGCCACGGCGTGTACGCAACCTTCCTCGCCAAGCCGATGGAGAACGAGCCCGGCAGCGCGATGCACATCCACCAGAGCGTGGTCGACGCGAAGACCGGCCGCAACGTGTTCGCTGCGCGCGGCGAAGGCAAGCACAGCCGGAAGTTCGAACACTACCTCGGCGGGCTGCAGACCTACGTGCCGAAGGCGATGGCCTTCCTCGGTCCGAACGTGAATTCCTATCGCCGCCTCGCGCTGGGCCAGGTCGCGCCGATCAACGTGCAGTGGGGCTTCGACAACCGCACCTGCGGCCTGCGCGTGCCGATGGACACGCCGGAGAACACCCGGGTCGAGAGCAGGTTCGCCGGGTCGGACGCCAATCCCTACCTCGCCATGGCCGCGACCCTGGCCTGCGGCCTGCTGGGCCTGCGCGGCAAGCTCGAGCCGACCGCGCCGCTGGCGACCAGCGCCCAGGACGTGGGCTTCGAACTGCCGCGTTCGCTGGGCCAGGCGCTCGACGCCCTCGAGACCTGCACGCCGCTGCACGAGCTGATGGGCCCGCGCTTCGTCCGCGCCTACATCTCGGTCAAGCGCAAGGAATACGAAACCTTCTTCCGCGTCATCAGCTCCTGGGAGCGCGAGTTCCTGCTGCTGAACGTCTGACCCTTTTCCCGGAGCCTCCATGGACCACGCCGACATCGTCCGCCTGCAGCAGCTCGACGCCGAGCACCACCTGCACCCGTTCAACGACAACGCCGCGCTGGCGAAGAAGGGCACCCGCATCCTCGTGAAGGGCGAGGGCGCCTACGTCTGGGATGCCGAGGGCCACCAGTTGCTCGACGCCTTCGCCGGCCTGTGGTGCGTGAACCTCGGTTACGGGCGCAAGGAACTCGGCGAAGCCGCGCGCAGGCAGATGGACCGGCTGGCCTACTACAACAGCTTCTTCCAGTGCACGGTCGAACCGACGATCGAACTGTCCGCCAAGCTTGCCGAGCTGACGCCGGCCGATCTGAACCACGCGTTCTTCACCAACTCCGGCTCCGAGGCCAACGACACCATCCTGCGCCTCGTCCGCCACTTCTGGGCGGTGCAGGACAAGCCGGAGAAGACCATCTTCATCGGCCGCCACAACGGCTACCACGGCACCACCATGGCCGGCGCCAGCCTCGGCGGCATGGCCGGCATGCACAGGCAGGGCGGGCTGCCGATCCCCGACATCCACCACATCGACCCGCCGTTCTGGTTCGCCGACGGCGGCGATCTCTCGCCCGAGGAATACGGCCTGATCGCCGCGCGCCGGCTGGAGGCGAAGATCCTCGAACTCGGGCCGGAGCGCGTCGCCGCCTTCATCGGCGAGCCGATCATGGGCGCGATCGGCGTCTACATCCCGCCGATGACCTACTGGCCGGAGATCGAGCGCATCTGCCGCCAGTACGACGTGCTGCTGGTCGCCGACGAAGTGATCTGCGGCTTCGGCCGCACCGGCGAGTGGTTCGGCTCGCAGTATTTCGGCATCACCCCCGACGTGATGACCCTCGCCAAGGGCATCACCTCAGGCTACATCCCGCTGGGCGCGGCGATGTTCAACGACCGGGTCGCCGGCGTGCTCAAGGCGCAGGGCGGCGAACTGGCCCACGGCTGCACCTATTCCGGCCATCCTGTCTGCACCGCGGTGGCGCTGGAGAACATCCGCATCCTGCAGGAGGACGGCATCGTCGATCGCGCCCGCGAGGAGATCGCCCCGTACCTCGCGCAGCGCTGGGCCGAGCTGGGCGAGCACCGGCTGGTGGGCGAGGCCCGCATCGCCGGCATGGTCGGCGCCCTGGAACTGGTGCCGCGCAAGGGCGAACGTCGCTTCTTCGAGGAGCGCGGCAAGGTCGGCGTGCTGTGCCGCGACAACGCCCTGCGCAACGGGCTGATCCTGCGCGCGACCTATGATTCAATGCTGCTGTCGCCGCCGTTGATCCTGACCCGGGCGCAGGTGGACGAACTGTTCGAAAAGACCTGGAAGTCGCTCGACGAGACCGCGGACGCGATCGGCGTCGCCTGACGCTTCCGCCGGCCGTCGATCTGTGCCCTAATCGGGAGGCGTCGCATCATTCACCCATCGTGCCCCCCGGGGCGGAGGTCAATGCACCATGAAACTGCGAATCCTGGGTCTGTGCATCGTCGCCGGCATGCTCGCCGCGTGCGGCGGGAAGTCGGGCGACAGCGCCTCGACCGTGCCCGGCGGTGACGGCAAGCCGGCCGGCGGCGAGGAGAAGCTCCTCAACGTCTACAACTGGTCGGACTACATCGCCGAGAACACCATCCCCGACTTCGAGAAGAAGACCGGCATCAAGGTGGTCTACGACGTCTTCGACAGCAACGAGATGGTCGAATCCAAGCTGCTGGCCGGTTCGACCGGCTACGACGTGGTCGTGCCGACCCTCAACTTCCTCGGTCGCCAGATCCAGGCCGGCGTGTTCATGCCGCTGGACAAGTCGAAGATCCCCAACCTCGCCAACCTCGATCCGGAGATGATGAAGCGCATCGCGCTGCAGGACCCGGACAACAAGTACGCCGTGCCGTACCTGTGGGGCACCACCGGCATCGGCTACAACGTCGACAAGCTAAAGGCGGCGTTCGGCAGCACCGACATCGCCAACAGCTGGGACCTGATCTTCAAGCCCGAGAACATCTCGAAGATGAAGGACTGCGGCGTCACCCTGCTGGACACGCCGTCCGAGCTGATCCCGATCGCGCTGAACTACCTGGGCGAGGACCCGAACAGCCGCGATCCGGCGGTGATCGACAAGGCCGCGACGCTGCTCAAGGGCATCCGTCCGTACATCACCAACTTCCACTCCTCGCAGTACATCGATTCGATGGCCAAGGGCAGCACCTGCCTCGTGGTCGGCTGGTCCGGCGACGTGATCCAGGCCCGCGACCGCGCCGAGGAGGCCAAGAACGGCGTCAACATCGCCTATTCGATCCCGAAGGAAGGCGCGCCGCTGTGGTTCGACATGCTGGCCATCCCGAAGGATGCCAAGCACCCGGAGAACGCGCTGGCCTTCATCAATTACCTGCTGGAACCGCAGGTGGCGGCCGACAACTCGAACACGGTCAGCTATCCGAACATCAACGTGAAGTCGACGCCGCTGGTGAACAAGGACATCGTCGACGACCCGACGATCTATCCGCCGGACGACGTGCGCGCGAAGCTCTTCACCTTCGCGATCGTGCCGCCCGAAGTCGATCGCCAGTACACCCGGATCTGGACCCAGCTCAAGACCGGCCATTGACCGACCGCGGGGCGGGCAGCGATGTCCGCCCCGCCGCATTCCCCCGCCGCACTTCCTAGGAACGCCCATGGCCGCAGTCGCCACCGACCGACCGCAGAACGCCGCCGCCGCGAAGAAGGGCGCGGAGGATTACGTCCGCATCGTCGACGTGCGCAAGGAGTTCGAAGGCTTCGTCGCCGTCGACGACACCAACCTCGACATCCGCCAGGGCGAGATCTTCGCGCTGCTCGGCGGTTCCGGTTGCGGCAAGTCAACGCTGTTGCGCTGCCTCGCGGGTTTCGAGACCCCGACCTCCGGCAAGATCTACCTTGACGGCCAGGTGATGAACGGCCTGCCGCCGTACGAGCGGCCGATCAACATGATGTTCCAGTCCTACGCGCTGTTCCCGCACATGACCGTCGAGCAGAACATCGCCTTCGGCCTGAAGCAGGACGGCCTCGGCCGCGAAGCGGTGCGCAAGCGGGTCGAGGACATGCTCGCGCTGGTGCAGCTCGGCAAGCTGGCCAAGCGCAAGCCGCACCAGCTTTCGGGCGGCCAGCAGCAGCGCGTCGCGCTGGCGCGCTCGCTGGCGAAGGGTCCGAAGCTGCTGCTGCTCGACGAACCGATGGGTGCGCTGGACAAGAAGCTGCGTTCGCAGATGCAGCTCGAACTGGTCGACATCATCGAGAAGTCCGGCGTGACCTGCGTGATGGTCACCCACGACCAGGAAGAGGCGATGACGATGGCCACCCGCATCGCGCTGATGGACGCCGGCCGCATCCGCCAGGTCGGCACGCCCGACGAGATCTACGAATCGCCGACCAGCCGCTTCGCCGCCGAGTTCATCGGTTCGATCAACATGTTCGACGGCAGGATCGACGAGGACCAGGCCGACTACGTGACCATCGTGTCGCCGTCGCTGCCGGCGCCGATCTACGTCGGCCACGGCGTGAGCGGCTACGAAGGCCAGGAAGTCGGCTACGGCGTACGCCCGGAAAAGGTGATGATCAGCAAGGACGAGCCCGACCAGCCGCACAACAAGGCGCAGGGCCGGATCGAGGACATCGCCTACTTCGGCAGCCATTCGGTGTTCCACGTGCGCCTGCCCACCGGCTACCGGGTGATGGCGAACTTCGCCAACCAGCAGCGCTGGGCCAGCGAGGGCATGACCTGGGGCGACGAGGTCTGGGTGTCCTGGGGCGACAACGAAGGCGTGGTGCTCACCTCATGAAACCCGCCACCCTCAAGCGCTTCCTGCCGGGGCCGCGCTGGGCGGTGATCTCGGTCCCGTACCTGTGGCTGCTGCTGTTCTTCGCGGTGCCGTTCCTGATCGTGCTGAAGATCTCGTTCGCCAAGCTGGCGATCGCGCAGCCGCCGTACACGCCGATCCTCGAGTTCGTGCAGGACGAGGTCCTGCTCAAGCTCAACCTCACCAACTACAAGGTGCTGTTCTCGGACAGCCAGTACCTGCTGGCCTACGCCAGCTCGCTGAAGATCGCGGCGATCTCGACCCTGTTGACGCTGCTCATCGGCTATCCGATGGCCTACGTCATCTCGCGCATGCCGACCTCCACCCGCAACATCGCGATGATGCTGGTGGTACTGCCGTCCTGGACCTCGTTCCTGATCCGCGTCTACGCCTGGATCGGCATCCTCGACAGCAACGGCCTGCTCAACAACCTCCTGACCGGCCTCGGCGTGATCGGCGAGCCGCTGCACATCCTGAACACGCCAGTCGCCACCTACATCGGCATCGTCTACTGCTACCTGCCATTCATGGTGCTGCCGCTGTACACCAACCTGGTGAAGTTCGACCATCGCCTGCTCGAAGCCGCCTACGACCTCGGCGCGCGACCGTGGAAGGCGTTCCTCACCATCACGCTGCCGATGTCGCGTGCGGGCATCATCGCCGGCTGCATGCTGGTGATGATCCCGGCGGTCGGCGAGTTCGTGATCCCGGAAATGCTCGGCGGCCCGGACACGCTGATGATCGGCCGCGTGATGTGGAACGAGTTCTTCAACAACCGCGACTGGCCGGTGGCCTCGGCGGTGGCGATCGTGATGCTGATCCTGCTGCTGATCCCGATCCTGATCTTCAACCGGGTCCAGCAGCGCGAGCTGGAAGGACGGCTGGTATGAGCGCCGTCGCCGCCCCTGGTGCGCGTTTCCTGCGCTGGGCCATCCTCGCGTTCGGTTTCGCGTTCCTCTACGTGCCGATCCTGGTGCTGATCGTCTATTCGTTCAACGAATCGCGGCTGGCGTCGGTGTGGTCGGGCTTCTCGTTCAAGTGGTACGGCGAGCTGATCCGCGACCAGTCGATGCTCGATGCCGCCTGGGTCAGCCTGCGCGTGGCGTTCTGGACGGCGACCGCGTCGGTGGTGATCGGCACGATGGCCGCGCTGGCCATGAGCCGGATGCGCCACTTCCCGACCAAGACGGCGTTCGGCGCGATGATCACCGCGCCGCTGGTGATGCCGGAAGTGATCACCGGCCTGTCGATCCTGCTGATGCTGGTGTCGGTGGGCGGCATGATCGGCATCACGCCCAAGGGGGTGATCTCGATCTGGATCGCGCACGTCACCTTCACGCTCTCGTTCGTGACGGTGGTGGTGTCTTCGCGGTTGGCCGAGCTCGACCGGTCGCTGGAAGAAGCGGCGATGGATCTCGGCGCGAACCGGATCAAGGTGTTCTTCCTCATCACCCTGCCGATCATCGCGCCGGCGCTGGTGTCCGGCTGGCTGCTGGCGTTCACGCTGTCGCTGGACGACGTGGTGATCGCCAGCTTCGTCGCCGGCCCGAACTCGACCACGTTGCCGATGAAGGTCTTCTCCTCGGTCCGCCTCGGCCTGAGCCCCAAGATCAACGCGCTGGCGACGCTGATGGTGGCTGCGGTGTCGATCGCGGCGCTGGTCGGCTGGTGGCTGATGCACCGCGAGGAGAAGCGCCGCCAGCGCGACATCCAGATGGCGCTGCAATCGAACGCGGAGTAGGGCGCGACACACGGAGCGACGGACCAGATGACCATCCAACTCACCCATCCCTGGACCGGACAGGTCGACTACCGCTACGACTACATCGGCGAGGCCGAGGTCGAGGCCATCCTCGCGCGCGTCGCCGCGGCCGCGCCCGCGTGGGCGGCGCGCACGCTCGAGGCGCGCGGCGCGCTGCTGCGTGCGGTCGGCGCGCGCCTGCGCGACGAGCGCGAGGCGATCGCGGCGATCATGGCCGCCGACATGGGCAAGCTGCGCCGCGAATCCCTCGCCGAGATCGAAAAATCCGCCGGCGCCTGCGATTACTACGCCGACCACGCCATCGACTACCTGCGCGACAGCGCCATCGCCACCGAGGCGAAGCGCAGCTATGTCACCTACGAGCCGCTGGGCTGCGTGTTCGCGGTGATGCCGTGGAACTTCCCGATCTGGCAGGTGTTCCGCTTCCTCGCGCCGGGGCTGATGGCCGGCAATGTCGCGGTGCTCAAGCACGCCACCAACGTGCCGCGCTGCGCCGACGCCATCGCCCGCGTGCTGCGTGAGGCCGGCGTGCCCGACGGCGTGTTCGGCGTGCTGCACATCGACAACGAAATGGCCGGGAAGGTCATCGCCGACCCGCGGGTGAAGGCGGTGACCCTCACCGGAAGCGATCGCGCCGGGCGTTCGGTCGCGTCCACCGCTGGCCGCAACCTCAAGAAGTGCGTGATGGAGCTCGGCGGCAGCGACCCGTTCGTGGTGCTGGACGATGCCGATCTCGATGTCGCCATCCCGGCCGCCATCGCCTCGCGTTTCGGCAACGCCGGCCAGACCTGCATCGCCGCCAAGCGCTTCATCGTGACGCCCGGCATCGCCGATGCGTTCGTGCAGCGCTTCGTCGAGGCGGCGTCGAAGCTCGCCGTCGGCGACCCGATGGCCGACGCGACCACGCTCGCGCCGATGGCCCGCGCCGACCTGCGTGACGAGATCCATGCGCAGGTCGAGCGCAGCGTCGCGGCTGGCGCGCAGCTGCTGCTCGGCGGCGTGCCGGGCGAGGGCGCCTGCCACTATCCGGCGACCATCCTCGACCACGTCGTGCCCGGCATGCCGGCCTACGCCGAGGAACTGTTCGGCCCGGCCGCGGCGATCCTGCGCGCCCGCGACGACGAGGACGCCGTCCGCCTCGCCAACGACACCGACTTCGGCCTCGGCGCCAGCGTCTGGACGCGCGACCTCGCCCGCGGCGAAGCGGTGGCGCGCCGGCTGCAGGCGGGCGCGACCTTCGTCAACGCCATCGTGCGGAGCGACGTGCGCCTGCCGTTCGGCGGCACCAAGACCTCCGGCTTCGGCCGCGAGCTTGCCGAACACGGCATCCACGAGTTCATGAACATCAAGACGGTGTACGTCGCCTGAGGGCGGCATCGCCGACCATCCTCTGCAAACGGAAAAGGGGGAGTGCGCCATGCAGGAAGAAGAGGCACTGTTCGATTGCACGTTGGAGCTGAAGCTCACGAAGGCCGAGATCGCGGCGGTCACCGCGGCCGTGCATGCGGCGCTGGGGGTCGGCGAAAACCAGGCAGCGATCCAGAAGGATCCGCTCGACGACTGCATGGAAGTGACCCGCAAAGTCGGCAAACGCTCGTATTTCGAGCAGGAATTGGTCTATCCCGAACCGACCAACCCGCTGAATCCGATCCACCTCATTCCGGCACCGATCATGGTCCGCTACGAATGCACGATCTACGAAACCAAGAAGATGTGCCCGGGGCATGCGGATGCGAAATGGCGATGGGAAACCTGTGAGCGCAAGCCCGGCGGCTGAACGCGGTCGTCTCGCGTGCGGGACTCGTAACGGCCATGCCCGTTGATCCCGGCCGGGACCGCGGTCGGTCCCGGTTCCGGGCGATCCGCCGCCTGCTGGTCTATAGCCTGCTGATCGTCGCGGCGATGGTGTGGCGGCCGGATCGCGCGCTGCGCACGGCGACAGGCATGGCCGCGCACGACCTGTGCTCGGAAACCTTCGTCGCCGGCATCGATCCGGCGAAGACCTGGGAGGCGAGCATCGTGCCGCGGCCGGGTGTCGCCTGGCTGGCGTGGGGATTGCGCCACCGCGTCGATCGCGACCGTCGCGAAGCCGGTGCGTCCTTCCTCGGTCTCGTGCCGAGCCGCGCGGTGTTCCGCCCGCAGTGGGGCTGCGTGCTGGTCCACGGCGACGAACGCATCGACGCCCCGTCCGGCTTGACGTCGGTCGAAGGGACCACGCGCTCCGACGGCATCGCGGACGGCATCGTCGCCATGCCGGCGGGCCTCGTCGCGGCACCGACGCCGGCGCTCGCGGCGGCGCTCGATGCCGCGTTCGCCGAGACCGACGCGCCCCCGCATCGCGGCACGCGCGCGGTAGTGATCCTGCACGAAGGCCGGCTCGTCGCGGAGCGCTACGCCGCCGGCGAGGGCATCGACACGCCGATGCTCGGGTTCTCGATGACCAAATCGGTGACCAACGCGCTGGTCGGCGTGCTCGTGCGGCAGGGCCGGCTCGACGTGAAGGCGCCCGCACCGATCGCTGCGTGGCGGCAGGCCGGCGACCCGCGTCGCGCGATCACGCTCGAACGGCTGATGCGGATGGACAGCGGCCTCGCACTGGACGAGACCGGCAGCGGCTTCGACCCGTCGAACCAGATGTTCTACGACGAGCGCGACATGGCGGCCTATGCTGCATCCGCGCGCGCGATCGCGCCGCCGGGCACGCGCTGGGCGTACAGCAGCGCGAGCACGCACCTGGTGTCGCGCATCGTGCGCGATGCGGTTGGCGGCGACGGCGCGGCCGTGCAGGCATTCGCCGCCCGCGAACTGTTCGCGCCGCTGGGCATGCGCCACGTGACCTTCGAGATGGACGCGACCGGCACGCCGATCGGCGCGCACTACCTGTACGCGACTGCCCGCGACTGGGCACGGTTCGGCCAGTTGTACCTCGACGACGGCGTGGTCGGGGGACGACGCCTGCTGCCGGTCGGCTGGGCCCGCTGGTCGTCCGAACCGACGCTGGGCACGGCCTACGGCGCCGGCTGGTGGACCAACCGCGGCGACGACGAAGCGGCGGTGCACCGTCGCGCCGTCGGCATCCCCGCGGATGCGTTCTTCGCGATGGGCAACCTCGGCCAGCGCATCGCGGTGATTCCTTCCGAACGGCTGGTCGTGGTCCGGCTGGCACGGGCGCACCTGCGCTACGGCGACGCGGCCGGGTTCGAGCACCTGGTCGTCGACACGCTGCGCGCGTTGCACCCGGAACCCTGACCGGCACGCCGACGGCGATGCGACCTTCCGCTGTGCAAGCCGCGGCGGAACGGCGAAAATGCGACGACCGTCGCGTCGGACGACGCGGCCGCATCCTCGCACGCATCCCCACAGGAGTTCCCATGCGCCTCGCCCCGCTCGCGCTCGCGGCCGCCGCCGCGCTGCTGCTGCCTTTCGCCCCGTCCATCGCGCGCGCCAGCGGCGACTGGGGCTGCGTGCCGGCGGTGGTGGCGGCCAGCGACGACTACGGTTACGGCTGCGCCGGTACCGCGCTGCTGACGCCGGCCAACGACACCCGCATCAACCTCGTGCTGCTGATGGCCGACCGCCATGGCGGCTTGCGCACGTATCCGCCGAAGCGAGAGCCGATGCAGGCGCCGCCGCTGCCGGTGCCGGTGTCGTGGGAAGACTTCGCCGCGCGGATCGGACCGGCCGGCGCGACCGGCGACGAGCCGCAGGGCTGGGTGCTGCAGGGCGAGGGCACGACCTGCGTCAGCAACGACACCGGCACCGAAGCCTTCATCGCGGCGCTGGCGGCCGATCGCGGCGTCTCCGCCGATGAACGCGAGCGCCTGGGCGCGGCCCGCCGGCAGGCCGGCTGTGCGGCCGAAGCCGGCGCGGCGTCGCCGCTCGACGCCGCGCTCGACGGCGCGATCCGCTCTGCGTCTGGCAAGGCGTTCCTCGCTTATCTGAAGGCCGCCGCCGCGTTCTACGCCGGCGACCACGACGCCGCGCCGTTCGTCGCGCTGGCGAAGCAGAAGCAGCCGTGGGTGCGCGAGGCCGCGCGCTACATGATCGGCCGCACCTGGGCGCTCGCGGCGCAGGCGAACGGTTTCGGCGAATACGGCGAACTGGCGTTCGACAAGATGGACGCCAAGGCGTTGGGCCGGGCCGAGGCCGCGCTCAAGGATTACCTCCACGATTACCCGCGCGGCGCTTACGCGGCGTCGGCGCAGGGTCTGCTGCGGCGGGTGTACTGGCTGGGCCAGGACCACGTGAAGCTCGCCGCGGCCTACCGCGCGCAGATCGAACAGGCCGACGCCGCGCAGCGCAACCTGCCGGACGCCGACCTGGCGCAGGAGATCGACGCGAAGCTGCCGGCCGAGGCGTACCGGCTCGAATCCGCCGGCCCGGTGCTGCTGGCGATCGACGACCTGCGCCGCATGCGTCACGCCGAATACGACAAGTCCGGCAAGCGCGACCTCGGCCGCGACGAACTGGTGGCGCAGCGCGCGCGCTTCGCCTCGATGCCGGGGATGCACGACTACCTGCTCGCTGCGTACGCGTTCTTCGTCGAAGGCTCGCCGAAGGCCGTGCTCGAACTGTTCCCGGCCGCGGACGCCGGCAAGGGCGGCGCACTCGACACGCTGGAGTTCAGTCGCCGCACGCTGCGTGCGCTGGCACAGGATCGACTGGACGACCCCAAGGCGCGCGATGCGCTGGTCGCCCTGTTCCCGCGTTCGACCGCGCCGTTGCAGTCGCCGACGCTGCAGCTCGCGCTGGCGATGCACGATGAGCGCCACGGACATCTCGATCGCGTGTTCGCTGCCGGTTCGCCGGTCACCGATCCCGAACTGCGCGAGATCCTGCTGGTCAACGTCGCCGGCCCGGACCTGCTGCGCGCGCGCGTGGCCGACACGGCCGCGACCGCACGCGAACGCGGCGTCGCCCGCTACGTGCTGCTCTACAAGTCGCTGACGCGCGGCCGCTACGCCGACTTCCTCGCCGCCGCAAAGGGCGCGCTGCCGCCGCCGACCGCCGAGCCGGATCGCTATTTCAAGCTCGAACAGGCGCCGCCGCTGGGCGATTTCGCGTGGGCCGGCACGACGCAGGGCTATCGCTGCCCGTCGCTGGTCGCGGTGGCGACGACGCTGGCGAAGACGCCGGTCGACGTCCACGCCTCGCTGTGCCTGGGCGAATTCGCGCGGCTCAATGGCTACGACGGGTTCGTGCTCGACCGGCAGCCGGCGGTGACCGAACTCGGCGGCTCGCCGACGCAGTTCCCCGGCAAGCCGTTCGCGCGGCAGGCGATCTACCAGCGGGTGATGGCCGACGCGGCGGCATCGCCGCAGGATCGCGCCTATGCGCTGTACCGCGCGGTGCAATGCTACGCGCCGTCGGGTGCGAACGACTGCGGCGGCGAGGACGTGCCGGTGGCGACGCGCAAGGCGTGGTTCACCCGACTGAAGCGCGAATTCCCGAGCTCGCCGTGGGCGCAGTCGCTGCAGTACTACTGGTGAGGATCGCTATCGTGACGACGACCTCGTGAAGATCGCCGCCGCTGCCGTGCGCTTGCGGACGGCAGCGCTGCTGGCGCTGTTGTTGGCCTGCGCGCCGGCCTTCGCCGCCGCCGGCGACGCCACGGCGCGCGTCGACGCCATGCACTACGACGCCTTCTGGCTGTGGGCGGGCGTGAAGCCGCAGCCAGCGCTCGCGCGGGCGAAGACGCTCTATCTGCTGGACGGCGAAGTGCAGGCGACGCCGTCGGTGCGGCTCGCGGCCCAGCGCGCCGCACTGCCGCGGGTGCGCCACGCTGACGTGTGGATGGTCTACCGAGTGCAGACGCTGCGCTGGACGCCGGCGATCCACGCGCAGGTGCTGGCGCGGCTAAAGCGCTGGCGTGCCGCCGGCAACCGCGTGGTCGGCGTGCAGATCGACTTCGACGCGCGCACGCGTCACCTCGACGAATACGCGGCTTTCCTGCGCGACCTGCGCGGCCGGCTGCCGGCCGATTGCCGGCTCGGCATCACCGGACTGCTCGACTGGAGCGCGAACGGCGACCCGGCAGGCCTCGAAGCGCTGGCCGGTGTGGTCGACGAGATCGTGCTGCAGATCTACCAGGGTCGGCACGTGATCCCCGGCTACGCCACGTATCTCGCGCGCCTCGACCGGCTGCGCGTGCCGTTCCGCATCGGCCTGCTGCAGGGCGGCGAGTGGACGCCGCCACCGTCGCTGGCCCGGCATCCGCAGTTCCGCGGCTACGTCGTGTTTCTGCTCAACCCGCCACCCGGCCAGCCCCGGCGGGGCGGCACGGACGCGGTCGATCCGGCCGATCCCCGATCCGCCCGAGGGCGTCCGCCATGAAACGCATCCTGTCGTTGCTGTTGCTCTTGTCGTGCTGCCTGCCGGTCGTGGCGTTCGCCCGGCTGATCCCGACGCCCACGTACCAGGACCTCTACGACCGCGCCGATGCGGTCGTCATCGCGACGCCGCAGGCCACGGCCGACACCGACGAGCGCATTGCGCTGCCCGGCTTGCAGCCCGACGTGCCCGCGATCGGCGTGAACACCCCGCTGCGCGTTCAGGCCTGGCTGAAGGGTGCGCCGGCCGAAACGCCGGTGTTGCATCACTACCGTCTGGCGAATCCTGGGCAGCCGCTGCTCGACGGCCCGCTGCTGCTCGACTTCGACCGCGCCGATGCGCCGACGCTGCTGTTCTTCCTCGTCCGCGAACCCGACGGCCGCTACGCGCCGGTCTCCGGCAAGACCGACCCGGCGGGGTTCTCGGTGTTCCGGATCGATCGGGGGCTTTAGTTCGGTTATCTCTCACAAAAAGCCGCCAAAAAAACCAGCCCTTGTATTTGAGGCCTTATGCGATCGGTGCCAAAAAGGATGTCGGAGGGCCGAATATTGAGGCTTGTAGAGGGACGGGTCTTTCATGTCACAAAAGCGGAAAATTGGCCTCAAATTATTCGCGCCGGCGGCCTTCTTCCTAATTTGGACGGCTCTTTTGATAGCACTTTTGGGGCGTCGAAGAATTCATTCTTCAGGCGCCTTGGCTGCGTTTCGCTCTTTGATTGGCGCGATCAACCTAACGAAGAGATCGATGATTTCAGAAGAAGATGTTGGCCATTCCAGGCGGCGAAGCCAGGGGGTGAGGGCGCTATTTTCATGGTCGCCAAAGAGGAAATTTACGGGCACCTTGTTTCATGGAAAAGGTGGCAGGATGAAAGGGCTTTTGATCAGATGATCGTTCCATTCGTCGAGACGGGATTTCCTGGCAAGCTGTCTCTTGAATTTTTCAGGTCCTTTGCGCTTTACAAGAGAAAACCCGACAAGCCGGGCTCTCTAGCAGACATTGTTGCATCGTCATTTGGGCCTCGATAATTTTGGTGCTGTTGGAACTCCCGGCGCACAGCTTTGATGTTCACAACCACTCCCGCGCCAGCCCCGGCACGATCTCCGTCGCCGGGCCGCACAGCATGCGGAAGCCCCATGGCAGGTCGTCAACCTCGAAGGCGCAGACGACCTTCTCCGCGGTCGGGCTGGCGTAGCGGGTCAGCGAGGCGGCGGGATACACCGACAGCGAGGTGCCGACGACCAGCACCTTCGCCGCCTCGGATACGTGGTGCACGGCGACGTCCATCATCGGCACGTCCTCGCCGAACCAGACGATGTCGGGGCGCAGTTGCGTGCCGTCGTCGCACAGGTCTCCGAGGTGGATCGGCGCGGCGTCGATGCGGCGGCGCAGGCGGCGCGGCGACGTGCCGCGCGCCCAGGCGAGTTCGCCGTGCAGGTGCACGACCTGCGAGGAGCCGCCGCGCTCGTGCAGGTCGTCGACGTTCTGGGTGACGACCACGACTTCGTATTTCGATTCCAGTTCGGCGATCGCCCGGTGTTCGGCGTTCGGCTGCGCCTGCGCGACGTGGGCGCGGCGCTCGTTGTAGAACTCCAGGACGAGTTCCGGGTGCCTGCGCCAGCCCTCGGGGCTGGCCAGCTGGTGCCAGTCGTGGTTCCGCCAGAGGCCGTTGGCGTCGCGGAAGGTCGGCAGCCCGCTCTCGGCGCTGACGCCGGAGCCGGAGAGGATGACGATCTTGGGGCGTATAGAGGCGTGCAGAGCAGATCCCTCACGTTCGTTCGGGATGACCTCCGATGCGCGATGCGCATCGAAAGTCACTTCATCGTCGGCATCACGAATTCCGCGTGGCGGACGTCGTCGGGCCAGCGCGCGGTGATCGTCTTCAGCCGCGTGTAGAAGCGCACGCCGTCGGGGCCGTGGACGTGCAGGGGGCCGAAGATCGAGCGCTTCCAGCCGCCGAAGCTGTGGAAGGCCATCGGCACCGGGATCGGCACGTTCACGCCGACCATGCCGGCCTGCACGCGGTGCGCGAACGCGCGCGCGGCGCCGCCGTCGCGGGTGAAGATCGCGGTGCCGTTGCCGTATTCGTGTTCGTTCACGAGCGTCAGCGCGGTCTCGAAGTCGGGCACGCGCACGATGCTCAGCACCGGGCCGAAGATCTCCTCGCGATAGATCGTCATCGCCGGCGTGACATGGTCGAACAGGCAGCCGCCGAGGAAGAAGCCGTCGCCGTGGCCGTCGACCGCATGGTCGCGGCCATCGACGACCAGCGTCGCACCCTCGGCCACGCCGGCGTCGACGTAGCCGCGGACCTTCTCTCGATGCGCGCCGGTGACCAGCGGGCCCATTTCGGGATCCAGGCAGCCGGGGCCGATCTTCAGCGCGGCGACCTTCGGTGCGAGCTTCGCGACCAGCGCATCCGCAGTCGCGTCGCCCACGCAGACGGCGACCGAGATCGCCATGCAGCGTTCGCCGGCGGAACCGTAACCGGCGCCGAGCAGCGCGGAGACCGCGCCGTCGAGGTCGGCGTCGGGCAGCACGACCATGTGGTTCTTCGCGCCGCCCAGTGCCTGCACACGCTTGCCGTTGGCGCTGCCGCGGGCGTAGATGTATTCGGCGATCGGGGTGGAGCCGACGAAGCTGATCGCCTGCACGCGCGGCGCGTCGAGCAGCGCGTCGACCGCGACCTTGTCGCCGTGGACGACGTTGAACACGCCGTCGGGCAGGCCCGCCTGCTTGAGCAGGTCGGCCATGAAGTTCGCCGCCGACGGATCGCGCTCGGACGGCTTCAGCACGAAGGTGTTGCCGCAGGCGAGGGCGACCGGGAACATCCACAGCGGCACCATCGCCGGGAAGTTGAATGGCGTGATACCCGCGACGACGCCCAGCGGCGCGTATTCGGTCCACGAGTCGACCTCGCGGCCGACGTTCATCGAATGCTCGCCCTTGAGCAGGTGCGGGATGCCGCAGGCGAACTCGACCACTTCGAGCCCGCGGGTCACTTCGCCACGCGCGTCGGACAGCACCTTGCCGTGCTCGGCGGTGATGATCGCCGCGAGGTCGCCGGCGTGGCGTTCGAGCAGGTCCTTGAAGCGGAACATGACCCGCGCGCGGTTGAGCGGCGTGGTCTCGGCCCAGGCGGGGAAGGCGGCGGCCGCGGCGTCGACTGCTGCGTGCACGTCGTCGACGGAGGCTAGCGGAACACGTTTCGTCACCGCGCCGGTGGCGGGATCGAAGACGTCGGCGTGGCGGTCGGAACGGCCGGCGGTGTGGATGCCGGCGATGCAGTGGGGCACGGTCGGAAGCACGATCACCGCCTTCGATGCCCCGGAGGCATCAGCTGATCCAGAGAAAGACGCCATCGCCGCGCACGGCTGCGTCGCGATAGAACGCGAGCAATGTTTCGTAATGTTCAATGAGGTAGTCGCGGGCATTGTCGCCATCCCGCACCCAGATGCCTTCCGGGTATATGGCGTGGCGGTTCATCGCTTCGGGCGCGTACCGATTGGAGAACACCTGGACTTCAGGTAGCGCGGCGGCGACAAGGCGAACATTATCCGGTGTGAGCCAGCGAACTTGGTCCCACCCCTTGTCTTTGCCGAGTTCGGTGCCACCCATGATCGCCCAGCCCGCAGGCGTGTCGACGAAATCCGCGTCGCCGGCGAGCAGGTAATGGATGCCGTGCCAGGCCTTGTCGACCCACGCGGCGTGTTCAGGCTCGCCATCGCTGTTATCGGGGTACAGGAACGCCTGCAATTCGTTCGGCGAAGTGCGCAGCCGTTCGAAGGTGGCGAGGTCCGCGGCAGCGAAGCATCCGGACATGCCCATCGCGATCGTTCCTCGTCGGCCTCAACCCAGCGCCTTCTCCGCCGGCACGTACTCGTAGCCGAGGTCGTCGGCGACGGCCTTGTAGGTGATCTTGCCGGCGTGGACGTTCAGGCCGTTGAGCAGGTGGGGGTCGTCGAGCAGCGCCTTCTTCGCGCCCTTGTTCGCCAGCTGCACCGCGAAGGGCAGGGTGGCGTTGGTGAGGGCGAAGGTGGAGGTGCGGGCAACACCGCCGGGCATGTTGGCGACGCAGTAGTGGATCACGCCGTCCACTTCGTAAGTCGGGTTCTGGTGGGTGGTGGCCTTCGAGGTCTCGAAGCAGCCGCCCTGGTCGATGGCGACGTCCACCAGCACCGAGCCGGGGCGCATCAGGCCGAGCTGCTGGCGCGACACCAGCTTGGGCGCGGCGGCGCCGGGGATCAGCACCGCGCCGATCACCAGGTCGGTGTCGGGCAGGCGCTCCTCGATGGCGTCGTGGGTCGAATAGATGGTGGTGAGCTGGTGGCCGTAGACCTCGTCGAGGTACTTCAGGCGGTCGAGCGAGCGGTCGAGGATGGTGACGTGGGCGTTCATGCCCATCGCCATGCGCGCGGCGTTGATGCCGACCACGCCGCCGCCGATCACCATCACCTCCGCCGGCTTCACGCCGGGCACGCCGCCGAGCAGCACACCCGAACCGCCCTGCGCCTTCTCCAGCGCGTGCGCGCCGGCCTGGATCGACATGCGGCCGGCCACTTCCGACATCGGCGCCAGCAGCGGCAGGCCGCCCTTGCGGTCGGTGACGGTCTCGTAGGCGATGGCGGTGCAGCCGGACTTCACCAGCGCCGCTGTCTGCGCCGGATCGGGCGCGAGGTGCAGGTAGGTGTAGAGCACCTGGCCGGGGCGCAGCATCGCGCACTCGACCGGCTGCGGCTCCTTCACCTTGATGATCATGTCGGCGCGGGCGAAGATTTCCTCCGCGGTATCGACGATCTCGGCGCCCGCCTTCACGTACATCTCGTTGGTGAGGCCGATGGCCTTGCCGCCATCCCGCTGCACCATGACCCGGTGGCCATGGCTCACCAGCTCGCGCGCGCCCGCCGGGGTCAGGCCGATGCGGTATTCGTGATTCTTGATTTCCTTGGGAACGCCGATGAGCATGGCTGGATACCGTTCAGAGGGTGGGCAAGGCGCGCATTAGGCCGTTTCGGCGATCACATGCGCAAGCGTCCGGAAGATGCGGTCGATGTGGCCCCGGTCGAGGATCAGCGGCGGCGACAGCGCGATCACGTCGCCGGTCACCCGGATCAGCAGGTTTTCCCGGTGGAAGCAGCGGGTGAAGACGTCATAGGCGCGGGCGCCGGGCGCGCCCGGCCGGGGCGCCAGCTCGATCGCGCCGATCAGGCCGATGTTGCGGATGTCGACCACGTTCGGCAGCCCGCGCAGGGCGTGGATGGCGTCGGCCCAGGCATCCTCCAGCGTGATCGCCTGCTCAAACAGGTGTTCCTCGGCGTAGGTGTCGAGGGTCGCCAGGGCGGCAGCGCAGGCCAGCGGGTGGCCGGAGTAGGTGTAGCCGTGGAACAGCTCGATCATCTGCTCCGGGCCGTGCATGAAGGCGTTGTGGATGGCGTCGGACACGAACACCGCGCCCATCGGCACGCATCCGTTGGTCAGGCCCTTGGCGCAGGTGATGATGTCCGGCTTCACGCCGAAGCGCTCGGCCGCGAAGGCCTTGCCGACCCGGCCGAAGCCGGTGATGACCTCGTCGAAGATCAGCAGGATGCCGTGCTTGTCGCAGATCTCGCGCAGGCGCTTGAGATAGCCGTCCGGCGGCAGCACCACGCCGGCCGAGCCGGCCACCGGCTCGACGATGACCGCGGCGATCGTGCTGGCATCGTGCAGGGCGACGAGGCGTTCGAGGTCCTCGGCCAGTTCCAGCCCGTGCGCGGGCAGGCCGCGGCTGAAGGCGTTGCGTTCGATGTCCAGCGTGTGCCGCAGGTGGTCCACGCCCGGCAGCAGGCTGCCGAAGAACTTGCGGTTGTTGGGCAGCCCGCCCACCGAGATGCCGCCGAAGCCGACGCCGTGGTAGCCCTTCTCGCGACCGATCAGGCGGGTGCGCTGGCCTTCGCCGCGGGCGCGGTGATAGGCGAGGGCGATCTTCAGCGCGGTATCGACCGACTCCGACCCGGAATTTGTGAAGAACAGGTGGCCGAGGTGGTCCGGGGCGATCGCCTTCAGCCGCTCCGCGAGGGTGAAGGGCAACGGATGGCCCATCTGGAAGGTCGGCGCGAAATCCAGGGTCGCGATCTGCTGGCGCACCGCCTCGACGATCCGTGGCCGGGCATGCCCGGCATTGACGCACCACAGGCCGCCGGTGGCGTCGAGGATCTCGCGGCCCTCGACATCGCGGTAGAACATGCCTTCGGCGCTGGCCAGGAGGCGCGGGTGCGCCTTGAACTGGCGATTGGCCGAGAACGGCATCCAGAACGCGTCCATGCAGTCCGGCATGCGCGTGGCCTGGGCCGCGTAGGCCTCGCCGAGGGTGGAGGAGGCGGTGTCGTCGCGCATGGGCGGGGTCCTGGGCCGAACGGATGCCCGAAAGCTTAGCGCGTTGAAAAAACTTTACAACGGGTCCGGATTTGCCGAAAAATGCTGCACAGCCGTACCGATGTAAAGTATCCCGCTACACCAAAGTCGACCGGAACCCATGGATATCGGCGCACGCCTCCAGCTCGTCCGCAAGAACAAGGGCCTCAGCCAGCGGGAGCTGGCGAAGCGGGTCGGCGTCACCAACAGCACCATTTCGCTGATCGAACAGAACAAGGTCAGCCCGTCGGTCAGCTCGCTGAAGAAGGTGCTGGACGGGATCCCGATCTCGATGGCCGACTTCTTCACCCTGGACATCGACACCCGACCCACCGACCAGCCCTTCTACGGCGTGGACGAGCAGCCCGACATGGGCAGCAACGACATCCACTACTTCCTGGTCGGCCACCATCGCCCCCGGCGCCAGATGTGCGTGCTGCGCGAGGTGATGGAGCCGGGCAGCGACACCGGCTCGGGGATGATCACCCACGATGGCGAGGAGGGCGGCGTGGTCCTCCAGGGTCAGGTCGAACTGACCGTGGACGACCAGGTCCGGGTGCTGGGCCCGGGCGAGGGCTACTACTTCGACTGCCGCAAGCCGCACCGCTTCCGCAACCTCGGCGACTGCGACGTGGTGATCGTCAGCGCCAGCACGCCGCCGACGTTCTGATGCCCGCTTCCCGGAGATGCCCCGCATGAGTACCGCCCCCGACACCCGCGAACGCTGGCAGGCGCTGGCCGACGGCCTCGACCTGCGGACCCGCGCCCTGATCGACGGCCGCTTCGTCGATGCCGCCGATGGCCGCACCTTCGACTGCATCAGCCCGATCGACGGCCGGGTGCTGGCCCGGGTGGCGCGCGGCGGCGGCGAGGACATCGCCCGCGCCGTGTCCGCGGCCCGGCGCAGCTTCGAGGCCGGCGTCTGGTCGGAGGCCAAACCCTCGCATCGAAAGAAAATTCTCAGCAAGTTCACGCAACTCGTTGAAAAAAATGCGGATGAACTGGCCTTGCTCGAAGCGCTCGACATGGGCAAGCCGGTCACCGACGCGCGCCAGGTCGACGTCGCCGCGACTCTCCGCTGCCTGTCCTGGACGGGCGAGGCGATCGACAAGGTCTACGGCGAGGTAGCCCCCACCGGGCCGGACGAACTCGGCCTGGTCACCCGCGAGCCGCTGGGCGTGGTCGGCGCGATCGTGCCGTGGAACTTCCCGATGCTGATGGCGGCGTGGAAGATCGCGCCGGCGCTGGCGATGGGCAATTCGGTTGTGCTCAAGCCGTCCGAGAAGTCGCCGCTGAGCGCGATCCGGCTGGCCGAACTGGCGCTGGAGGCGGGACTGCCGGCCGGCGTCTTCAACGTGGTGCCCGGCTTCGGCCAGGAGGCCGGCGAACCGCTGGCCCTGCACATGGACGTCGACGGACTGGTGTTCACCGGGTCGACCGCGGTCGGCAAGCACCTGTTGCAGTGCGCCGGGCGCTCGAACATGAAGCGGGCCTACATGGAATGCGGCGGCAAGAGCCCGAACATCGTCTTCGCCGACGCGCCGGACCTGGGCGAGGCCGCGAAGGCCGCCGCGCTGGGCATCTTCTACAACCAGGGCGAGGTCTGCACCGCCGCTTCCCGGCTGCTGGTGCAGCGGTCGATCAAGGACGCGTTCGTCGCCGCCGTGGTCGAGGCCGGCCGTGGCATGCAGCCGCGGCATCCGCTGGAACCCGGCGCCCGGATGGGCGCGATGGTCGACGAGGGCCAGACCGCCCGTGTGCTGGACTACATCGCCAGGGCGCAGGGCGAGGGCGCCCGGCTGGTGCTTGGCGGCGGCCGCGCCGACGTGGTGGCGGGCGGCTGCTACATCGAACCCGCGAGGAGATCTTCGGCCCGGTGCTGTCGGTGATCGCCTTCGACGACGAGGCCGAGGCCGTGCGCCTGGCCAACGACACCGACTACGGTCTCGCCGCCGGCGTGTGGACCCGCGACATCGGCCGTGCGCACCGGGTCGCCCGCAAGCTGCGTGCTGGCAGCGTCTGGGTGAACTACTGGGACGGCGGCGACATGACCGCGCCGTTCGGCGGCTACAAGCAGTCCGGCAACGGCCGCGACAAGTCCCTGCACGCCTTCGAGAAGTACACCGAAGTGAAGGCGACCTGGATCAACCTGGCGACCTGATCCCGCTGACGGGCGCGTCGCCTGACACCGACTGCGCGGGCGGTCCGCGTCGGGACGGTGTGGTATCGTTTTCCGGTACTCCTGCGCTTCGGGACCACCGCACGGTCGCCATCGTCGGCACTTGCGTGAAGACCGGGCGCACGAGCGGCATGCATCGCGTCGGAATTGCGGTCCGGAGTCGCATCCGCCTACCGGGTCGACGGAACGGAGGTTGGAGCGGATGACAATCCTGATCGTTGACGACGACGAGTCCATCCTCGCCGCGCTCAAGCTGTTCCTGACCAGCGAGGACATGGCCTGCACGCTCTGCAGGTCGCCCGCGGAAGCGCTCGACGCCGCGCGTCGCCAGTCGTTCCAGCTGGCGATGGTCGACCTCAACTACGTCCGGGACACCACGTCCGGCAAGGAAGGCCTGGGCCTGATCGCGAGCCTGCGCGAAGTCAACGAAGAGCTTCCGATCATCGCCATGACCGGATGGGGAACCGTCGGGCTGGCAGTCGAGGCGATGCGGCTGGGCGCCGCCGACTTCATCGAAAAGCCCTGGGACAACAACCGGCTGCTGACCACGCTGCGCACGCACCTGAAACTCGGCGCCACGCAGGGGCGCGAACGTCGACTGCGGGCGGAGAACGCGCTGCTGCGGCAGCAGGGCATGCCGGGCCGGATCGTCCACCGGTCGAAGGAAATGCAGCAACTGCTCGCGATGGCCGAGCGCGTGGCGCAGAGCGCGATCCCGGTGCTGATCACCGGCGAGAACGGCACCGGCAAGAGCCTTCTGGCCGACCACATTCATCGCCATTCGGCGCGCGCGAGCGGCCCGTTCATCGCGGTCAACATGGGGTCGCTGTCCGACGCCACGTTCGAGAGCGAGATGTTCGGCCATACCAAGGGCGCCTACACCGACGCCAAGGTGGAGCGGGTGGGACGCGTGGAACTCGCCGACCAGGGCACGCTGTTTCTCGACGAAATCGCGAACCTACCGCTCGCCCAGCAGGCGAAGATCCTGCGCCTGCTGGAGGAACGCAGTTACGAAAAGCTGGGCAGCTCCTACACGCGGCAGGCGGACATCCGTTTCGTGTCGGCGACCAACGCCGACCTGCACGCGCTGGTGGAGGAACGCAGTTTCCGGCAGGACCTGCTCTACCGCCTCAACGGCGTGACCCTGCGGGTGCCCGCGCTGCGCGAGCGCCCGGCCGACATCATGCTGCTCGCGGAGGACTTCCTGTACCGCGCCCGCGAGCGTCTCAATTCGCCGGCGAGGGAGTTCTCTCCGGATGCGCGCGAAGCACTGGAGCGCCATGGCTGGCCCGGAAACGTCCGCGAGCTGCAGCATGTCGTGGAGCGCGCCGCCCTGCTGGCGCAGCATCCGCGGGTCACCGAGCGCGATCTGCAGTTGCAGGAAGGCCGCCCGGCCTCGGCAGGACCGGAAGACCGGGCCGTCGAAGGGCTGACCCTCGAAGATGCGGAGGTGTGGCTGATCCAGCGGGCGTTGTCGCGTCACAACGGCAATCCCGTCGCCGCCGCGCGGGCACTGGGCATCAGCCGCTCCGCGCTGTACCGGCGTCTTGGAAAACGGAAGACCCCTTGATCCGGGGGGCGCGCTCGAAGAGCGTCTGGCCGCGTCGCCGACTGTCCGCGATGACCGCGCTCGTGCTATGGATCCTCAGCGGCGCGCTGCCGTCGGTGCTGCTGTTCGTGGTCGCGGCGGCCCATGGTGCGCGCCTCTCGACGCCGCTGGTCGGCGCGCTCGCGCTGGCGTCGCTCATCTGGCTGACGATCGTCGCGCTGCGGGTGCGCGCCAGCATCCAGCGCCATTCCCGCCGGTTGAACAATCTGGTCGAGGCCGCGCGCGCGCAGGACTACATGATCCGCGCCGTGGTCGGTTCGGAGACCGGAGAACTCGCGGAGCTCTACCGCCAGATCAATGCGCTGATCAACGACCTCGAGAGCGGACGTCATGCCGAGCAGGAGCTGCTGGCGATGCTGCGCAAGGTGGTCGGGCAGATCCGGGTCGCGATCGTCGTGTGCGACGCGCAGGACAGGCTGCGCATGGTCAATCCCGCTGCCGCCGGTTTGCTTGGCGTCGCGTCCGAAGCGCTGATCGGGGCCGCGTTCGCCGACACGCCATTGGCCGAACTGCCGCTGTCGACCGAGCCGCGCATCATCGACCACGCGTTTTCGGGCATCGAGAGCCGCTGGCAGGTCAGCCAGCTGTGGTACCGGCACCAGGGGCGTCCCAGCCGCATCGTCTTCATCGTCGACGTGCGC
>JBGAFR010000131.1:0-5441 GCA_044227145.1 Lysobacteraceae bacterium | reverse complement strand
GCGCTGGTCGCCGCATCGGTCGCCTGCGGCCTGGTCATCGACGGCGTGCTGTCGAGCTCGGGCGCGATCGTCTTCGCTCCCGCGGCGCCCGCGCTGCCCGCCGGCGGTGCGCCGCTGTGGATGCTGACGCTGTGGGCGGCGTTCGCGCTGACCCTGCGCCATTCGCTGCGCGCGGTGACTGCGCGACCGCTGCTGGCGGCGGCGCTGGGCGCGATCGGCGGGCCGCTGGCGTACCTCGGCGCCGCGCGCGCCAGCGGCGTGCTCGCCTTCCCGGAACCGCGCGGGATGACGCTGGCCATGCTGGCCGCGGGCTGGTGCCTCGCGCTCGGGCTGCTTGCGATGCTGGCCTCGCGGCATGCCGGCGCTTCGCCGGCCGCGCGCTCGACGCTGGCGGGAGGTGCGGCATGAGCGCGCTCTCCGGTCTCGCCCTGGTGTGGGCGCTCGCCGCGGTGATGATGACCCTCGGCTGGTGGTGGCAGAAGCGTCGCGACAACGCCGGCATCGTCGATGTGCTGTGGTCGTTCGGCGTCGGCGGCAGCGCGATCGTGCTGTGCGCGCTGGGCGACGGTGCGATGCTGCCGCGACTCGTCGGTGGCGCGCTCGGCGGACTGTGGGGCCTGCGCCTGGCGCTGCATCTGTGGCACCGAGTGAGCCGCGAGCCGGAAGACGGCCGCTACCGCTACCTGCGCGAGCACTGGAACGGCAACCAGCTGTATTTCTGGCTGTTCTTCCAGTTCCAGGCGCTGCTGATCGTGCTGTTCGCGCTGCCGTTCGTCGCCGTCGCCGCGAACCCGCGGGCGTCGATCGGCTGGGCGGTCGCCGCGCCGATCCGGCGAACAAGGGCAAGACCATGCGCCGCGGGCTGTGGCGCTACTCGCGGCACCCGAACTACTTCTTCGAGTGGACGCAGTGGTTCGCCTATGTCGCGCTCGCGGTCGGCTCCCCGCGCTTCGCGCTGGCCTGCGCGGGGCCGGTGGTGATGTTCGTGTTCCTGCGCTGGATCAGCGGCATCCCGTTCACCGAACAGCAGGCGCTGCGCAGCCGCGGCGACGACTACCGCGACTACCAGCGCACCACGCCGATGCTGTTCCCGTGGTTCCCGAAATCCTCTCCCGCCCCCTCCCCCTCCCGAACTTCCTCCGAAGGAACCGAGCGATGACCTCGACCACCACCTTGCCGCAGGCGCTGGCGACCGACCATCCCGGCCCGGGCCTCATCGGCCTCGCCGAGCGCGGGCTGCTGCCCGATGCGCTGCTGCGCTACGGCATCCGTCGCCAGTGCGCCGACCGCCTGCGCACCGAATCTGCCGGCGGCCCGGAAGCGCAGGCCGAGCGCTTCCGCGCCCGCATCGAGGCGCTGCGCGCGAGCCCGCTCGCCATCCACACCGACGCCGCGAACGCCCAGCACTACGAGCTGCCGCCGGCGTTCTTCCGCGAGTGTCTGGGGCCGCGACTGAAGTATTCCTGCGCCTACTACCCGCGCGGCGACGAGACGCTGGCCCAGGCCGAGGAGGCGATGCTGGCGCTGTACGGCGAACGCGCCCAACTCGCCGATGGCCAGCGCATCCTGGAACTCGGCTGCGGCTGGGGCTCGCTGACGCTGTGGATGGCCGAGCGCTATCCGAACGCGCGGATCACCGCGGTCTCCAACTCGCGACCGCAGCGCGAGCACATCGAGGCGCAGTGCCGGGCGCGCGGCTTCGGCAACGTCGAGGTGATCACCTGCGACGTCAACCGCCTGCAGCTGCCGGCGTCCGCGTTCGACCGCTGCGTGTCGATCGAGATGTTCGAGCACATGCGCAACTACGAACACCTGCTGGGCAACATCGCCGGCTGGCTGGCGCCGGGCGGACGCCTGTTCGTGCACATCTTCGCCCACCGCACGCTGATGTACCCGTTCGAGATCGAGGGCGAGGACAACTGGATGGGCCGGCATTTCTTCACCGGCGGGCTGATGCCGGCCGCGGACACGCTGCCGTGGTTCCAGCGCGACCTGCGCATCGAGCAGCGCTGGCTCGTGGACGGCACCCACTACGAGAAGACCGCGAACCACTGGCTGCAGCACCAGGACGCGCGCCGCGACGCGGTGATGCCGATCCTGCGCGAGGCCTACGGCGACCTCGCGCCGCTGTGGTTCCAGCGCTGGCGCATGTTCTGGATGGCCTGCGCCGAACTCTTCGGCTATGCCGGCGGCCGCGAATGGCTGGTCGCGCATTACCGCTTCGCCCGCCCCGACTGATCCCGCCATGTCCCGGAGACCGACCATGCTCAAGTTGCTCGCGCTGCTCGTCCTGCTGGGGGCGGGCGGCGTCTACGCGTTCGGCCGCGAGAAGCCGCCGACGATCCCCACGGCCGCCCCGGTCGACCTGCCCCGCTTCATGGGCGACTGGTACGTGATCGCCAACATCCCGACCTTCATCGAGAAGGACGCCTACGACGCAGTCGAGTCCTACGCGCTGCGCGACGACGGGAAGATCCAGACCACCTACCGCCAGCGCCGCGGCGGCTTCGACAAGCCGCTGAAGACCATGCACCCGGTCGGCACCGTGCGTCCCGGCACCGGCGATGCGGTGTGGGGGATGCAGTTCGTCTGGCCGATCAAGGCCGAATACGTGATCGCGTACGTCGACGCGGACTACACCCGCACGATCGTCGCCCGCAGCGACCGCGACTACGCCTGGATCATGGCCCGCACGCCGACGCTGCCCGACGAGGAGTACGCAGCGCTGGTGGCCCGACTGGCCGACCTGGGCTACGACACGTCGAAATTGCGCAAGGTGCCGCAGAAAGCGACCGCGCCGTGATCCCGGGACGCTGACCGCCGCTGCCTGAACGGGCCGGGCCGAAACGTGACGCCCGCGGCATCCAGCGGGCGGGAGCGGCTTGTTACACTCCCCGGACTCTCCCGGACCGCCCCCGCGATGTCGAACCCGAACGGCTTCTCCCTGCTGCGCCCCGCCGCCCTCGCCCTCTGCCTCACCCTCGCCGTCGCCGCGCCGCAGGCCGATGCCGCCAAGAAGCGCAAGCCGGCCGCGCCCAAGGCGCCGCCGGCACCCAGCGCCTGCGCCGACCTCTATGCGTACGCCAACGCGGACTGGCTGAAGGCGCATCCCGTCCCCGCCGACGGCATGGAGAGCGCGCTGGGCGACCTGGCCGCACGCAGCGTGCAGCAGCAGCGCGACCTGCTCGACGGCGCCATGGCCTCGCCGCAGAACGGCATCCAGAAACTGCTCGGCGATTTCTGGGCCAGCGGCCTGGACGAAGCCGCCGTCGAACGCGACGGCGCCGGCCCGATCGCCCCGCTGCTGTCGCGCATCGGCGCGATCAAGAAGCCGCAGGACGTGGCGCCCGCGATCGCGGCGCTGCATCAGGTCGGCATTCCGGTCGCCTTCAACTTCACCGCCGACATCGACCTCCGGAAACTCGACACCTACATGGGCTACTTCGCCCAGGGCGGCCTCGGCCTGCCCGATGCCAGCTTCTACACGCGTACCGATCCCGATGCGCGCGCACTGCTCGGCCGCTACAACGGCTACGTGCAGAAGATCCTGGTGCTGGCCGGCACGCCGCAGGACAAGGCCGCCGCCGAGGCGCAGTTGGTCATCGACCTCGAAACGCGGATCGCCCGCGCCTCGAAGACCAGCGAACAGCTGCGCAGCATCAAGGCCTCCTACAACCCGGTGCCGACCAAGGATTTCGCGAAGAAGTACCGCAACCTGCAGCTGGCCGCCTTCCTGAAGGTCCAGGGCGTGAGCGCCGAACAGGTGTCGATGGCCGACCCCGCGCTGTTCGCCCAGCTCGACAAGCTGGTTACCAGCCTCAAGCCGGCCGAATGGCAGGCCTACCTGCGTTTCCAGGTCGGCAACACCATGGCCGCGTACCTGGGCAAGTCCTGGCGCGAGGTCGAATTCGATTTCCGCGGCCGCCTGCTGCGTGGCGAGGTCGAGCCCGCGCCGCGCTGGCGCCAGGTGCTGGATGCGATCAACGTGTCGGCCGGCGACATGCTCGCCCACGAGTACGTCGCGCGCTACCTGCCCGACGCCACCCGCACGCAGGCCGAGGCCATCGCCCGCGACGTCAAGCTGGCACTGGGCGAGGCGATCTACCGCAACACCTGGATGGACGACGCCACCAAGCAGGAAGCGCGCAACAAGGTCGACCGCGTGAAGATCGAGATCGGCGCGCCGCGCAGCATCCTCGAGTTCAGCCTGCAACCGATGGGCCGCGGCAGCTTCGGCGGCAACATCCTGATCGCCTCCACCTGGCACCACCGCGAGGAGATGAAGCGCATCGGCCGTGCCAGCGCCGAACGCCGCTGGGACGTGCTGCCGCAGTCGCCGGCGATCAGCTACGACATCGCCCACAACCGGCTGTTCGTCACCGCCGCGCTGCTGCAGCCGCCGGTGCTGGACATGAAGGACACCGCCGCAGGGCAGTACGGCGCGTTCGGCGCGATGGTCGGCCACGAATTGACTTCGGCCGTCGACCCCCATGGCCGCCTCGTCGACGCCAGCGAGGCCCTGCGCGACTGGTGGAGCGCCGATACCGCAGCCGCCTGGCAGGCGCGCAGCGCGCTGCTGGTGCCGTACTACGGCAAGTTCGCCTACCCGGGCAATCCGGCGGCGAAGGTCGACGGTGCCCGCACCCTCGCCAACAACGTCGGCGACCTGTCCGGCCTCGAACTGGCCTGGGCGGCCTACGCGAAGGCCGAACCGCAGGCCAAGCCCGCCGACCAGCAGGCGTTCTTCCGCGGCTGGGCCCGGCTGTGGCCCCAGCAGATCTCGCCCGCCTCCGCGAACGCGATGGCGACGGCCTCGCCCTACCCGCCGGGCCAGTGGCGCGCGAACGTGCCGGCGATGCAGTCGCCGGCCTTCGGCACCGCGTTCGGCTGCAAGGCCGGCAACGCGATGCTGGTACCGGAGGCGGATCGCCTGTCGATCTGGCGCTGAACGACCGCATGACCACCGCGCCCACGGATCCGCAACTCGCCGCGCTGCTCGCGGCGCTTCAGGCCACGCCAGGCAACCTGCCGCTGCGAGCGCTCGTGCTCGATGCCTGTCTGGAGCGCGATGACGCGACGGCCCTGCTGCAGGTCGTGAAACTCTGCGGCCCCGAAGCGCTGGAGGACGAAGCGCGGAGGCGGCGCGCACTGCGCCTCCTCGACGCCGCCGGCGAGCACGAGGCGCTGCTGCGGCTCGCACCGGCAGACTCCGGCGAAGCACTGATGGCGAAGGCGCGGCTGCTGTTCGCCGAGGGCCGGCGCGGCGAAGCGCTGGAGGCCTACCGTGCCGCGGTCGCAGCGAATCCCGCGATCGAGGACGCCGGCTTCTTCTCGCAGCTCAGCGGCAAGGTGGTGTCGCTCGCGGACGCGCGCAACGGACGCAGCGGCGAGGCGGTGCCGAGCATCGCCAACGACGACACTTCCGCGCACGACGTGGTGCG
>JBGAFR010000130.1:0-5615 GCA_044227145.1 Lysobacteraceae bacterium | reverse complement strand
TCAGGGCGGCGCGTCGGCGATCATCGCCGCGAACGCGATCAGGAATACCAGGAGCAGCAGCGCCAGCACCGCCGCGAAGCCCAGCGACAGCGGCACCGCCCAGCCCTTTCGCGGATAACCGTCGCCGAACCGCTGCTTGACGTGTTCGACCTGCGCTTTGCCATTGCCGTAATACCAGGCCAGCAGCACGCCGAGACCGGAGAAACGCAGCAACGCGTCCACCCCGGGGGATTCCGGCAGGAACAGCGCCAGCATGGTGGTGCTTCCCGTGAATGCCGCGGTCCCGATCGCCCAGCGTTTCGAGGCATCGGCGCGCGCGACATCACCCAACGCACGCCAGTTCTTCATGTGCAGGATCGCACTGAAGGTCGGGGTCAGGAGCAGCCCCCACAGCGAGGCGGCGTTCGGATTCCACAGCGGCGGCGCCGGTTCGCCGGTTCCCGCATCGGCGACCACGGCCTGGGGCGGAGCATAGGGATTGCGGTCGTCCATGCGTAGCCTCTCATCAGGGAAGGAAGCGGCCGGCGCGACTCAGGGCGATCCGGCAGCATCGGCAGTGTCCGCTGCTGGCTGCGGCGCACGCAATGCCCGCACCGCGATCGCGACCCCCAGCAGCACGAACGGCACGCTCAGCCACTGGCCGACCGTGAACGTCTGTCCGGCCTCGTAGGCCGCCTGCGGGGTCTTCACGAATTCCACCGCGATGCGCGCGGCGAACACCAGCGCGAGCAGCACGCCGGTCAGCAGCCCATGGGGCGTGCGTCGACCGTAGCGTCGATACAGCGCGACCAGGATGCCGAAGATCAGCAGGTAGGCCGCGGCTTCGTACAGCTGCGCCGGATGCCTCGGCACCGCGTCGACCGACTCGAACACCACGCCCCAGCCGCCCGAGGTCGGCAGGCCGACGATCTCGGAGTTGAGGAAGTTCGCCACCCGGATGCAGATCGCGACGAACGCGCCGGGGATCGCGACCCGGTCGAGCAGCCACAGGAACGACGGGCGCGGATCGAGCCGGCGCCAGCCCCACCACACGCCCAGCACAAGCCCGGCCACGCCGCCGTGGCTGGCGAGCCCGCCCTCCCAGATGCGCAGGATCGCCAGCGGATGCGCGAGGTAGTAGGCCGGCTCGTAGAACAGGCAGTGCGCGAGCCGGGCGCCGACGATGGTGCCCAGCAGCGCATACATGAAGAGTCGTTCGGCCTGCGCCGGATCGCGCCCCTCGGCGCGGAAGATGCGCTGGATCATCATCAGGCCGGCGTAGAAGCCGCCCACGAACAGCAGGCCGTACCAGCGCACGGTCAGCGGGCCGAGCGAGAACAGGACGGGATCGAATTGCCAGTGCAGGATCATGGGAGCATCGGATCGGAGGGAAGGAGGCGCTGCCAACGTCGCGCCGCAGGGGTTGCGCGGCAGCGGAAATCGGTCACCTGCGACACGCGGGTCTGCACACGACCGGAGACCATCCACGCACGGGTCAGATCCCCGCGGCGTGCCGCCACAGCGCGCGGTTCAGCGGCGCGATGGCGCCAGCGAACCCCAGCGCGTGTCCGCGCAGCAGGGTCGACGGCAGATCGTCGTTCGAGAACACCCGGTTGATCAGGCTGAAGGCCTGTGCCGAGGCCGTGGCGTCGCTGCGACGGGCACGCGCCCAGCGCGCGAGCCGGTGCGGCGCGGCCCAGTCGACGCGCCTCGCCTGCGCGTCGGCGACCAGCGCGCGCAGCGCGGACACATCGCGCAGGCCGAGGTTCACGCCCTGCCCGGCCAGTGGATGCACGACGTGCGCGGCATCGCCCATCGCCAGCACGCGTCCGGCGACGTAGGCTTCGGCGAGCTGGCGGCGCAGCGGGAACCCGATCCGCGGCGTCAGCGGCCGGCAGGCGCCAAGACGCGAGGCGAAGGCGCGGGTCAGTTCCTCCGCGAACCGCGCGTCGTCGAGCGACAGCACGCGCAGGGCCTCGTCCTCCGGCAACGTCCACACGATCGAACTCACGTTCGGTGCCCGTGCCGCGGCATCGGGCCACGGCGCGCACGGCAGGAACGCCAGCGGCCCGGTGGGCAGGAAACGCTGCCACGCCGTGTCCTCGTGCGGTCGCTCGGTGGCGACGTAGGCGACCACGCCACGCTGGGCGTAGTCCTCGGTGGTCGTGGCGATGCCGGCGAGATCGCGCAGCGTGGATCGCCCGCCGTCGGCGGCGATGGCGATGCGGGTCTCGATGCGCAGGCCGTCGTCGAGTTCGAGCGACGCACCGTCCTCGTCCTGCGCCAAGGCGACCACCGTCGCCGGGCAGCGCACGGTCACGCTCGAGGCGCGCACGGCGGCCCACAGGCGATCCTGCAGCAGCGCGTTCTCGACGATCCAGCCGAGCTGCGGCACGGCGAGCGCGTCGGCATCGAAACACAGTTCCTCGCCGCCGGCCGCGTCGTGCACGCGCATGCGCCGGTACGGCTGCGCGCGCGCGGCGGCGACCGCGTCCCACACGCCCAACGCGTCGAGCAGTGCGGCATTGTCCGGGGCGAAGGCGTAGACGCGCAGGTCGGGGGTGTCCGCCGACCACGGCGCGGGTTCGGCGCGCTCGATCAGCGTGACCTGCAAACCCTCGCGCGCCAGCGCCAGCGCGCAGGCGGCGCCGACGATGCCGCCGCCGACGATGGCGGCGTCTGTGCGGCGGGCAGAGGCGATGCGACGGCTCATGCGGCTTCTCCCCTGCACAGCCGCGGCACGTCGCCGCGGTAGCCCATCGCGCTGCCGACCAGCTGCGCGCGCAGCGCGGCGTCGTGGTCGAGCGCGAACAGGCCGAGCCCGCGCAGCGGCGACAGCAGCGGCGCCGGATTCGCGGTCAGGCGTGCGAGGCCGTCGGAAAAATCGAGGGTGCGGGCGCGATCCTCGCGGCGGCGTGCCGCGTATTCGGCCAGCACGGCGGCGGTACCGGCGTCCTCGCCGCGGGCGCGACCGGCGGCGATGCACTCGACCAGGGTCAGGGCGTCGCGCAGGCCGAGGTTGAAGCCCTGCGCACCGATCGGATGCAGCGTCTGCGCGGCGTTGCCGACGACGGCCGCGCGCGGCGCGACCAGGCGCTCGGCGAGCACGCGCACGATCGGGTACGCGCTGCGCGGCCCGACCGACAGGAAACGCCCGGCGCGCCAGCCGAAGGCGCGCTGCAGCCGGTCGAGGTAGGCCGCGTCGTCGAGCGCGGCGACAGCATCGGCCTCGTCGGTGGCGACGCCGTGGATCGTGCCGTAGTGGCCGTCGCCGCGCGGCAGCACCGCGGTGGGGCCGTGGTCGGTCAGGCGCTCCCAGGCGGTGCCGTCGGGCCCGCGCGCGCCGCGGACACGGGCGACGAACAGGGTCTGGCCGTAGTCGTGGCGTTCGGTCGCGATCCCCAGCGCCTCGCGCACGCCGCTGGCGGTGCCGTCGGCGCCGACCACCAGCCGGGCAGAGAGGACGCGCTCGCCGTCGGCATCCGCCACGCGAACACTACGTACGGCCTCCGCGCCGTCGTCCGCGAAGCCGACGAAGCGCGCGGGCCGGTAGCGCCGCAGCCGCTGCAGATCGGCCAGCCTGGCCTCCAGCGCCTCGCCGAAGTCGCGGGCGACGACGACCTGGCCGAAGGCCTCGCGGCCATGTTCGGCGGCGTCCAGCACGACCCGGCCGAAGTCGCCGCTGCGGCTGATGTGGATCCGGGCGATCGCGCCGGCGGGCGCGCGCAACCGTGGCAGCACGTCGAGCGCGCGCAGGGCGCGGACGCTGGCTTCGGCAAGGCTGAGGTTGCGCTGGTCGAACACCGCCGGCAGCGCGCCGGCCGGTGCGGCTTCGAGCAGGCCGACGTCGAGGCCGAGGCCGTCCAGCGCGATCGCGAGACTGGCGCCGACCAGGCCGCCGCCGACGATCAGCACATCGTGAACGGGGCTATCGCAGGAAACAGCGGGCTGCGCCGCGGGGTCGGGGTAAGACATTGCGTTATGCTACCGCCTCCGCGCTCCCCGCTGCCTGCCGCCGCCGATGACCATGCCTGCCGACACCTCCGCCCCCGCCTCCGACACCCGCGGCCTGCTCGCGCCGGGTCCGCTGCTGCTGGCCGGGATGATCGCGCTGGCGGTCCTCAGCCGGCTGCTGCCGCACCCGCAGAACTTCTCCCCGGTCGAGGCCGTCGGCCTGTTCGGCGGCGCGTTCTTCGCCCGTCGCGGCCTGGCGCTGGCGGTGCCGCTGCTGGCGATGTTCGCCTCGGACCTGCTGCTGGGCGTGATCGGCGGCGGCATCTACTGGAGCTACGTCGCCAGCCTGTCGTTCTGGTCGGTGTACGCCTGCATCGCGCTGTGCACGGTGCTGGGGTTCGCCCTCCGCGGCCGCGCCGGCGGCGCCCGCGTGCTCGGCGCCTCGCTGGCGGGCTCGGTGCTGTTCTTCCTCGTCACCAACTTCTTCGTCTGGTACGGCGGCACGATGTACCCGCAGACCGGCGCCGGCCTGGTCGCCGCCTACGTGGCCGGCATCCCGTTCTTCCAGAACACCCTGCTCGGCACCCTGTTCTACGCGGCGGTGCTGTTCGGTGGCTTCGCGCTGCTGCGCGCCCGAGTGCCGGCGCTGCGCGCGCAGACGGTGTGACGCGAAGCGCCCCGCGCTCGAATGTCGTCCTCCTCGCGAATGCGAGGCCCCGGGCCCGGCCACTCGCCACGATGGGCCCTCGCATCCGCGGGGACGAGTGTCACGTCGGGTGACCGCAGCAAGGACTGATTCATGGGCAACCGCCTCTCGAAGATCTACACGAAGACCGGCGACGACGGCACGACCGGGCTCGGCGACGGCAGCCGCGTCGCGAAGGATTCGGCGCGGGTCGCCGCGTACGGCACGGTCGACGAGGCGAACTCCACGATCGGCGTTCTGCTCGCGGTCGAGCTGCCCGACGACGTCCGCGCGCTGCTGACCACGATCCAGCACCAGATGTTCGATCTCGGCGGCGAGCTGTGCATCCCCGGCCACGCGGCCGTCCACGACGCCGACGTCGAACAGCTCGAACAGCGGCTCGACCACTACAACGACGCGCTGCCGGCATTGAAGGACTTCATCCTGCCCGGCGGCGGCGAAGCCGCGGCGCGCTGCCACCTCGCACGCACGATCGTGCGCCGCGCGGAGCGCGAGTGCGTGACGCTGTCGCACCACGACGCGGTGCGACCGCAGGCGATCCGCTACCTCAACCGGCTGTCCGACCTGCTGTTCGTGCTGGCCCGGGTGCTGGCGCGCCGCGACGGCCACGGCGAAGTCCTCTGGCAGCACGCGCGCCGCAACCCGACATGAGCCGCCTGCCGGTGTTCACGCATGCCGCCTGCCTCGACCACGACACCGGTCCGGGCCACGCCGAATGCGCGGAACGACTGGCGGCCGTCACCGAAAGCCTGCGAGCCGCCTTCCCCGACGACCTGGCTTGGTGCGAGGCGCCGCGCGCGACCCGCGGCCAGTTGCTGCGCGTGCATACCGCACCGTTGCTGCACGCGGTGCTCGAAACCCGCCCCGGCCAGCGGATGTGGCTGGACCCGGACACGGTGCTGTCGCCCGGCTCGGCCGAGGCCGCGCTGCGCGCCGCCGGCGCCGCGGTCGCCGCGGTCGAGTGCGTGATGAACGG
>JBGAFR010000129.1:0-5632 GCA_044227145.1 Lysobacteraceae bacterium | reverse complement strand
CCAGCGGCGAACGGACCGAGGTGATGCGCGATCCCGAGCTGGATCCGGCCTTCATCGTGTGGTCCGCCGATGGCCGGCAACCGATCGGCGCGGCCTACGGACTCGGCGTGCCGCGGGCACGCTACTGGGACCCCGCGGACCCCGATGCGAAACTGCTGCGCGGCATCGAGGCGGCGTTTCCCGAGGATGCGGTGACCTTCGCCAATGGCTCGCGCGACGGCCGGCACATCGTGGTGAACGTGTGGAGCGACCGCGATCCGGGCAGCTACTACCTGTTCGATCGCGACACCAAGCACATGGACCTCGTCGCGCGGATGAAGCCGTGGCTGTCGCCGGACGCGCTCGCGCGCAACCAGCCGATCGCATTCCGCACCCGCGACGGTCTCACCCTGCACGGTTACCTCACCCTGCCGCTGGATGCGAGCGCGCCGCCACCGCTCGTGGTCCTGCCGCATGGGGGGCCGTTCGACGTCGGGGACGAATGGGGTTACGACGAGGAGACGCAGATCCTCGCCGCCAACGGCTACGCCGTGCTGCGGATCAACTATCGTGGTTCCGCCGGCTTCGGCCGGGCCTTCGAGCGCGCCGGCTATCGCCAGTGGGGCCTCAAGATCATGGACGACATCATCGACGGCACACGCTGGGCGATGGCCGACGGACGGATCGACCCGGCGCGCGTCTGCCTCTGGGGCAGCAGCTTCGGCGGTTATGCCGCGTTGATGGGCGTGGCGCTGGAGCCCGACCTCTACCGCTGCGCCATTTCCACCGCCGGGCCGACCGACCTGACCATCACTCGCCGGTGGGGCGATACGCGTCGCAGCGCCAGCGGGCGGCACTACCTCGATGAAGCGGTCGGCGACGACGAGAAGGCGCTGTTTGCGCAGTCGCCGGTGAGCCACGTCGATCGCATCCGCGTGCCGGTGATGCTGGTCCACGGGCGTCACGACAAACGGGTGTCGTTCGAACACGCCAAGGCGATGGTCGCGGCGATGGAGAAGGCCGGCAAGCCGATGGAAACCTATTTCTTCGGCGACGAGACCCACGGCATCTACGGCGACGAGAACCGCAGGGAATACTACGATCACGTCCTGGCGTTCCTGCGCAACCACCTTCGCGCCGAGTGACCGGTCAGGGACCGGGAGGGGAGTTTTCGATGCTCGTTCCGAGCTACTGGGCCGAAGCCCGCCTGCAGCACCGCGAAGGTCGCCGCACCGTGACGGTGCGCCGGTTCGGCTGGTCCGACGAAAGCGAAGCGCAGGCGCAGGCGCACGCCGAGGCGCGGGCGCGCGAGGCGCTGGATCGCGTGCTCGCCGGCGAAACCCTGCCGCGCCGCGAGCGCCGGGTCGCCTACAACGGCGCCGAGGGCATGCCGATCCGCGAGGAGATCGTCGAGCGGCACGGCGAGGCCGTCGTCACCCGCAACGGCTACGGCGCGCTGTGCCTGAACACGCCGGACCTGCTGTTCGCGGACATCGATGCGGTGGTCCGGTATGACGACCGCAATCGCACGTTCTGGCGCATCGCGGCGGGGGTGTCCGCCGCCTTGATCGTGCTCGCCTTGGTCGACGAATCGCCCGGCCGATATGCGGTGGCGGCGGTCGTGGGCTTTTTCATCGGACTCCTGGGCGGCGGTGCGTTTTCCGTCCTGTGCCGTTGGATATGGATTCGCCTCCGGGGCGGCTACGAACGTCACGCAAGACGTACCCTTGCGCGTTTCCTGGCCGCACACCCCGACTGGCGCGTGCGCGTGTACCGCACGCCCGCCGGCCTGCGGCTGATGGCGGTGCACCGGCCGTTCGATCCGCGTGGTGACGAAACGAAGGCCTGCTTCGATGCGCTGGGTGTCGATCCGGTCTACGCCCGCATGTGCTTCAACCAGCATTGTTTCCGCGCCCGGCTCACGCCGAAGCCGTGGCGGATCGGCCTGCAGCGGCTGCGTGCACCATATTCGGCCGCATGGCGACCCGAGCACGCGCTGCTGCCGGCGCGGCAGGCGTGGATCGAGGACTACCAGCGCCGCTCGACCGGGTACGCCGCCTGCCGCTACCTGGAGACGCTGGGCGGCGGGGCGGAGGACCTGGCGCTGACCGCGCAGCGCGAATTCCACGACCTGGTCTGCGCCGCCGACCGCGAGTTGCCGCTGGCCTGACACCCGGCGTCCGGGGCAGCCGTTCGTCGGCGGACGCCCATTCGCGGTTGCATCAATTCCATGTTTCCGGAAATATGGAATCATGGATCTCGACACCACCCTCGCTGCGCTCAAGGCCCTGTCCCAGGAACACCGGCTGCGTGCCTTCCGCGCGCTGGTCGCCGCCGGCGATGACGGCCTGGCGGTGGGCGAGCTACGGGCACTGCTCGATCTGCCGGCCGCCACGCTGACCGCGCACCTCAACGTGCTGCGGGTGGCGGGGCTGGTGATTGATCGTCGCGAAGGGCGCGTGATCCGCGTCCGCGCCGACTATGCGCGGATGAACGCCCTGCTGGCCTACCTGACCGAAAACTGCTGCGCCGGATCGCCTTCGAACTGCGTCCCGGCGTCCACCGACTGCTGCTGACGAGGATGCCCCGATGAAACGATTCCACGTGCACGTGTCCGTGCGCGATCTCGACGAGAGCGTGCGCTACTACCGGGCGCTGTTCGATGCCGAACCCACCGTCCTCAAGGACGACTACGCCAAGTGGATGCTCGACGACCCGCGGGTGAATTTCGCGATCTCCACCCGCGCCGGCACGCCGGGCATCGACCATCTCGGCATCCAGGCCGAGGATGCGGACGAACTGGCGGAACTCGGCGTGCGTCTCGATCGCGCGGGGCGAGGTGTGCTCGTCGAACGCGATACCGCCTGCTGCCATGCGCGCTCCGACAAGGCCTGGTCGACCGATCCGCAGGGCACGCGCTGGGAAACCTTCCATACCCTGGGCGAGGTGACCTCGTACTACGGCGATGCCGAGGTCGCGATCGCGCCGACGTCCGGGGAGGCCGCCGCCTGCTGCGACGCGACCACGCCGCAGGGCGTGTGTTGCCCGCCGAAGGCAGCGCTGGCCGCCGATGCGCCGTGCTGCGGCCCGACGGCGCGGACCTGAGGAGACCACCATGGACCACCGACCCTTCCGCATCCTCGTGCTCTGCACCGGCAACTCCGCGCGCAGCGTGATGGCCGAAGCGCTGTTCAACGTGCTCGGCAACGGCCGCTTCGAGGCGTACAGCGCCGGCAGCAAACCCAGCGGCCGGGTGCAGCCGATGGCCGCCGACCTGGCGGCGTCGATCGGTTACGACACCTCCCGGCTGCGCAGCAAGTCGTGGGACGAATTCTCCGCACCGGGCGCGCCGGAACTCGATCTGGTCGTCACCGTTTGCGACAACGCCGCCGGCGAAGCCTGCCCGGTGTGGTTCGGCACGCCGATGGTCGCGCACTGGGGCGTCGAGGACCCCGCGGCCGTCGAAGGCGACGAAGACACCCGTCGTCGCGCTTACCTCAAGGCGTTCACGGCGCTGCGGCGGCGCGTGGAACTGCTCGCGGCGCTGCCGGTGGAGAAGCTCGATCGCCTGGTCGCCGAGGCGAAGATCCGCGCGATCGGGACGATCGACGGATGAGCGAGGGGACATCGCCCGCACTGCGGGCCCTGCTCGCCGAAGCGCTCGGCACGGCGCTGCTGCTCGCAGTCGTGGTCGGCAGCGGGATCATGGGCGAACGCCTGGCCGGCGGCAACGTCGCGATCGCGCTGCTCGCGAATGCCGCGGCCACCGCCGGCGGTCTGTACGTGCTGATCGTGCTGTTCGGGCCGCTGTCCGGCGCGCACTTCAATCCGGCGGTGACGCTGGTGATGCGTCTGCGCGGCGAGACGCTGCCGGCGCCGGCGTTCGCATACGTCGCGGTGCAATGCGTCGCCGCCGTCGCCGGCGTGCTGCTCGCGCATGCGATGTTCGGCGAGGTGCCGTGGCAGCCGGGCGATCACGTCCGCAGCGGCGCCGCGCAGTGGCTGAGCGAAGGCGTGGCGACGTTCGGGCTGCTGCTGACGATCCTGCTCGGCGTGCGCCATCGGCCGCAGGCGATCCCGGCGCTGGTGGCGGCCTACATCTTCGCCGCCTACTGGTTCACCGCGAGTACGTCGTTCGCGAATCCGGCGGTGACGATCGCGCGCGCCTTCACCCGCACGTTCGCCGGCATCCGTCCGGCCGACGTGGGCGGCTTCGTCGTCGCCCAACTCGCCGGCGCGCTGCTCGCGTGGGGCGTGGCGCGACTGCTGGCGCCGCGCGAGGCCGCCGCGGCCTGAGGCCGTCAGTCGGCGACGACCTCGATCACGTGGCCGTCGACCTCGACCGTCTGGCCGGCGCGGATCTTGCAGGTGCGCCGCAACTCGACGGCGCCGTCCACCCGCACCGCTCCGGTATCGACGAGATGCTTGCCGGCGGCGCCGCTGTCGCAGACGCCGGTCAGCTTGAGCAGCTGGTTCAGCTCGACGTGGTCGCGTTCGAGGATGAAACGGTGTCGGGGCATGGCGGCGTCGGTCTCCGGGCGGAGGCGTAGCATAGCCGTCCACCGCGCCGCTGCTGACACGATATGTCAGCAATCCGGCGCGAGACTGCGCCCCCGACCACAGGAGACCGCCATGCTCGCCTACGCCACCCTCGGTACCCGCGACCTCGCCCGCGCCGCCGCCTTCTACGATGCCGTCCTCGCCGAGATCGGCGCGAAGCGGTCGATGGAAGAACCCGATTACTTCATCGCCTGGGACAAGGGCGACGGCGGCGCCGGCCTCGGCATCACCTATCCGTTCAACAAGGAAGCGGCGACCGTCGGCAACGGCACCATGGCCGCGCTCGGTGCGTCCAGCCGCGAGGAGGTCGATCGCGTGTACGCGAAGGCGCTCGCGCTCGGCGGCACAGACGAAGGCGCGCCCGGCCAGCGCTTCCCCGGCTTCTACGCCGCGTATTTCCGCGACCTCGACGGCAACAAGCTCAACTGCTGCTACTTCGGCGAGTGATGCACGGTGCATGGGCTGCTGACGCTACGGTGTCAGCAGCCCCCGCGCACGATGGCGCCTCCCGACACGCCGCCCGAGGAGGCCGCATGCAACACACCCACCGCAATGCCTTGAACTGGTTCGAGATCCCGGTCGCCGACCTCGATCGCGCGCAGCGGTTCTACGAAACGCTGCTCGACGCGCCGCTCAAGCGCGAGGCCATGGGGCCCGACACCACCCTCGCGGTCTTCCCGTATGCGCGCGGCGAGGGCATCGGCGGCTGCCTGTTCGCCGGCGCGCATGCGCCGAAGCCGACCAGCGAAGGTTCCGTCGTCTATCTCGATGCCGGCCCGTCGCTGGACGCGACGCTGGCACGGGTGGAAGGCGCCGGCGGCCGCATCCTGGTTCCGCGCACCGAACTGCCCGAAGGCATGGGCGCGTTCGCCCAGATCGCCGACAGCGAAGGCAACCGCGTCGGCCTGCACGCGCTGGCCTGACGTGGCAGCATGCGGTCGGCCCCCCCCCCCCCCGTTCCCGGATCCCATGCGCCGCGCCGACCGCCTGTTCCAGATCGTGCAGTTGATCCGCGGCCGTCGCCTGACGACGGCCGCGTTCCTCGCCGATCGCCTCGAGATCTCGCAGCGGTCGGTGTATCGCGATGTCGCCG
>JBGAFR010000128.1:0-5638 GCA_044227145.1 Lysobacteraceae bacterium | reverse complement strand
CTGCAGATCGCGCCGGCGAACAGCGGCCTTGCCGTGCAGATCGACGGTGCCGCGCTGGCCGGGGCCGTGCAGGTGCCCGATGGCAGCGCCGGCACGCTCTCCGGCCATCTGCAGCGCGCGCACTGGCGCGCGCAGGCCGGCGGCGGGGCGCCGGCCGCTTCCGGCGACGATGGTGGTTTCGATCCGGCGAACATCCCGGCGATCGTGCTGCGGGTCGACGACCTGCGCATCGGCGACGCCGCGCTGGGCGAGGCGCAGTTCCGCTCGCGGCCGTCCGCCACCGGCATGACCGTGGAGCAACTGCAGACCCGCGGCCCCAAGCGGAAGATCGATGCCACCGGCGAATGGGCCGGCCGCGGCGCGGCGGCCCGCACCCGGTTCGACGCGCGCATCGCCAGCGAGGACTTCGGCGACCTGCTGGGCGATCTCGGCATGGGCAATCGCGTCGGCGCCGGCAAGGGCGAAGTGCGCTTCGCCGCGCAGTGGCCCGGCACGCCGATGGCCTTCCGGCTCGGCGCGCTCGACGGCGAACTGAAGATCGACGTGCGCGACGGGCGCCTGGTGGAAGTCGAGCCCGGCGGCACCGGGCGCGTGCTCGGTCTGCTCAGCCTCGCCCAGCTGCCGCGGCGCCTGACTCTGGATTTCCGCGACTTCTTCAACAAGGGCTTCGCCTTCAACACCCTCGCCGGCACCGTGCGGTTCGGCGACGGCAGCGCGCGCAGCGACGACCTCGCCATCGACGGCCCGGCCGCACGGATCAACATCCGCGGCGCGGCCAACCTGCGCGCGCAGACCTTCGACCAGACCATCGAAGTGCTGCCCAAGGCCGGCAACCTGCTGACCGCGGTCGGCGCGATCGCCGGCGGCCCGGTGGGCGCGGCGGTGGGCGCGGTGGCGAACGCGGTGCTGCAGAAGCCGCTGGGCCAGGCCGCGGCGAAGAACTACCGGGTCACCGGACCGTGGAAGGACCCGAAGGTGGAAGTGATCGAACGCGCCGACGTCTCGTCCCGCGCCTCGCCCGGGACGGGTTGAGTCCGTCCCCGCCCGCCACCACACCAATCCTCTCCCCGCCACGGAATTGCCGATGTCCTCGATCCACGCGCACGTCGATGTCTCCCCGCCGGAAGCGCGCCTGCTGGTGCCCGCCGGGCTCGATGCCGTCGGCCTCGATCGCGCTTTCGCGCAGTTGCTCGGCCCGGGCATCGATTTCGGCGACCTGTATTTCCAGCACAGCCGCCGCGAGGCCTGGACGATGGAGGACGGCATCGTCCGCGACGGCTCGCACGCCATCGACCAGGGCGTCGGCGTGCGCGCGATCTCCGGCGAGAAGACCGGCTTCGCGTATTCGGACGAGATCCACGCCGACGCGCTGCTCGCTGCCGCACGTAGCGCGCGCGCGATCGCCCGCGACGGCCATGCGCACGCGCCGCAGGCGATCGCGCGCCTGACCGCGCAGGCACCGCTGTACCCGGCGATCGATCCGATCGACGCCATGCCCAATGCCGAGAAGCTCGACGCGATGCGCCGGGTGGATCGGCTGCTGCGCGCCGCCGATCCGCGCGTGCGCCAGGTGACGGTGTCGCTGAGCGCGTCGCTGGACACGATCTTCGTCGCCCGCAGCGACGGCGTGAGCGCCGGCGACATGCGCCCGCTGGTGCGGCTCAACGTGCAGGTGATCGTCGAACAGAACGGGCGCCGCGAATCCGCGACCTCCGGCTACGGCGGCCGCCACGGCTACGACGAACTGCTGGCCGGCGACCGTCCCGAGCAGTGCGCGCGCGAAGCCCTGCGGCTGGCGCTGGTGAACCTCGAGGCCGTCGATGCCCCCGCCGGCACGATGCCGGTGGTGCTCGGCCACGGCTGGCCGGGCGTGTTGCTGCACGAGGCGGTCGGCCACGGGCTGGAAGGCGATTTCAACCGCAAGGGCACCTCGACCTACGCCGGTCGCATCGGCCAGCGCGTGGCCGCGCCGGGCGTCACCATCGTCGATGACGGCACGCTGCCGGGCCGGCGCGGTTCGCTCACGGTCGACGACGAAGGCACCCCCACGGCGTGCACGACGTTGATCGAGGATGGCGTGCTGGTCGGCTACATGCAGGACACCCACAACGCCCGCCTCACCGGCGTGGCCTCCACCGGCAATGGCCGCCGCGAGTCGTTCGCGCACCGGGTGATGCCGCGGATGACCAACACCTACATGCTCGCCGGCGAGCACGATCCCGAGGACATGATCCGCTCGGTCAAGAAGGGCCTGTACGCGGTCAATTTCGGCGGCGGCCAGGTCGACATCACCAGCGGCAAGTACGTGTTCTCGGCGACCGAGGCCTATCTGATCGAGGACGGCCGCATCACCGCACCGGTGAAGGGCGCGACCCTGATCGGCAACGGCCCGGAAACGATGCAGCGGGTGACGATGATCGGCCACGACCTCGAACTCGACCAGGGCGTCGGCACCTGCGGCAAGGACGGGCAGAGCGTGCCCGTCGGCGTGGGTCAGCCCTCGCTGCTGATCGACCGGCTGACGGTGGGCGGGACCCAGGCGTGATCCCCGCGATGGGGGCGTCAGTCCTCGCCGTCGCGGTGTTCGTCCGCCGTCTCGCCGGCGTCGTCGTCTTCCGCGCCCGATTCGGCGAACAACTCGCGCAGCTCGCGGAACAGTTCACGGTAGGCGTGCGGCGGCCTATTCCTCAGCTTTTCCTCGTGCGCGTTGCGCGCGAGCTGGCGCAGGTGCTGGCGATCGGCCTGCGGGTATTCGTCGAGGAAGTCGGCCAGCGCCGCGTCGCCGTCGGCGATCAGGCGCTCGCGCCAGGCCTCGGCGCGGTGCAGCAGCGCCGCTTCGATGCGTCCGGCCTGGCCGTTGGCGTCGAGCGCGTCGCGGATCGCCTCCAGCGTCTCGTCGTCTTCCCGGCGCATCTGTTTCGCCAGATACTGCAGCTGGCGCTTGTGCGCGACGTGCGAAGTGATGCGCCGGGTCTCGTCGATGTGCGGGACCAGATGCCCGGGCACGGGCAGCCGCCCCAGCTGCTGTGGGGTCAGCGCCGACAACTGGCGCGCGAGTTCGAGCACCTCCAGCGCCTCCCGACGCTGCTGGCTGCGACTGGGCGAGAAGAACTCGCCGCTTTCGGGATCCTTGCCTCTCATCGCGACAGGATAATCCATTGAACGTCACCGCTTCCGATTCCGCGTCCGCCGCCGACGACAGCCAGGCGCGCCTGGACCGCCTGTCCGAGCTGGCGCGCGACATCCTCGCCCGGGCGCAGGCCCACGGCGCCGACCAGGCCGAGGTCGCCTGCGACGAGGACCGCGGGCTGGAAGTCTCCGTGCGCATGGGCGCGGTGGAGAGCGTGGAATCGACCCGCGACCGCTCGGTCGCGCTCACCGTCTACTTCGGCAAGCGCAAGGGCAGCGCGAGCACCGCCGACCTGCGCCCGGAGAGCCTCGCGGCGACGGTCGCGCAGGCCTGCGCGATCGCCCGGCACACCGAGGAGGACCCGGCGTCCGGGCTGGCCGATCCCGAACGCATGGCCACCGACCTGCGCGAGTTCGACGCCTGGCACCCGTGGGCGCTGGACGCCGATACCGCGGTCGACCTGGCGCTGGCCTGCGAGGCGGCCGGACGCGACGCCGACCCGCGCATCGCCAATTCCGACGGCGCCACGGCCGCGACCAGCGAAGCGATCGGCGTCTACGCCAATTCGCACGGGTTCCTGGGGCGCGCGCGCGACACCCAGCATTCGCTGGTCTGCGGGCTGATCGCCGGGCAGGGCGACGGCATGCAGCGCGACCAGTGGTACAGCGTTGCGCTGGCGCGCGAAGACCTGGAAACGCCGGCAGCGGTCGGTCGCCACGCCGCGGAGCGCGTGCTCGCCCGGCTCGACCCGCGGACGCTGCCGACCGGCGCGATGCCGGTGCTGTTCCATGCCGAGATCGCGCGCACGCTGGTCGGCAGCCTCGTCAACGCGGTCTCCGGTTCCGCGCAATACCGCGGCGCCAGCTTCCTGCTCGGCGCGGCGGGACAGCGGGTGCTGCCGGACTGGTGCGCGATCCGCGAGCGTCCGTTCCTGATGCGCGGGCTGCGCTCGGCGGCGTTCGATGCCGAGGGCGTCGCCACCCGCGAGTCCGACCTCGTCCGCGACGGCGTGCTGCAGCGCTACGTGCTGGGCAGCTATTCGGCGCGTCGTCTCGGGCTGGAGACCACCGGCAACGCCGGCGGCGTGTTCAACCTGGAGGTCGCCGCGAACGCAGGCGGCCTCGACGAACTGGTGCGAGGCATGGGCACGGGCCTGATGGTGACCGAGCTGATGGGGCAGGGCGTGAACCTCACCACCGGCGACTACTCGCGCGGCGCGGCCGGCTTCCTGGTCGAGAACGGCCGGATCGCGTATCCGGTCGACGGGATCACGATCGCCGGCAACCTGCGCGACATGCTGCTGTCGATCGAGGCCATCGGCGACGATCGGGACCCGCGCAGCCCGACCCGCACCGGTTCGATCCTGGTCGGCAGGATGACCGTCGCCGGTTCGGTTTGACGTTCGTATATGCTTGAGCACGTCCGGAGTCCGGGCTCATGCCCTTCCGGGAAACGCGTCACCCGCCATCCCACGACCCACCACCACGATTCCGGGGAGAATCTCGCATGACAGACGGTAACGACAGCATGACCTCGGGCGCCGCCCCGCAGGACCAGCGCACCCTCGCCCTGATCGCCCATCTGCTGGGCATCCTCACCTGGTTCATCGGCCCGATGGTCATCTGGCTGATGAACAAGGACGATGCCAGCAAGAGCTTCGTCACCGACCAGGCCAAGGAAGCCCTGAACTTCCAGATCACCGTGACCATCGCGTTCGTCATCTCCTTCATCCTGACGATCGTGAGCTTCGGCATCCTGTTCTTCCTGCCGACCCTGGTCGGCCTGGGCAACCTGATCATGTGCATCCTCGGCGGCCTCAAGGCCAACGAAGGCGTCGCCTACCGCTATCCCTTCGCGCTGCGCCTGATCAAGTAATCGCGTCATCCTGCGGTCTTGCCGCACCCGAACGCCCCCGGCCCGCGCCGGGGGCGTTTTTTTTGCGTGCGCGGTCAACGCGATGTGCGCTGCCGCGTTCCCGTCGTGGTCTTCCGCGACGGAGCTGGCGATGAACGAGACGAGCGCGACCGCGGCGGTCAACCGCTTCGGGCTGGGCGCGAAGCCCGGCGAGCTCGCGCAGGCGCGCGATCCGCGCGGCTGGCTGCGGGCGCAACTGCGCGCAGGGCCGGACCTCGCGCCGTTCGCCGGCCTGCCCGACAGCGGCGAGCTGCTGCGTCGCCAGAACCAGTACCGCCAGGAACGCAGGCAGGCCAAGCCGAAAGGGCCCGCGACGGACGGTGCGAAGCCGCAGGTGCCCGCCGAGCGCGAACGCTCGCCGCTGCAGCAGGCGCTGCGCCGCGACGCCTTCGAGGATCTCGGCCTGCGCTATCGCGTCGCCGCGGCCACCGACGCGCCGTTCGTCGAGCGGCTGGTGCACTTCTGGTCGAACCACTTCGCGATCTCGATCGACAAGAACCAGGCGCGGCTGATGGCCGCGCCGATGGAACGCGAGGCGATCCGGCCGCACGTCGCCGGGCGCTTCGCCGACCTGCTGCTGGCGGTGGAAACCCA
>JBGAFR010000127.1:0-5398 GCA_044227145.1 Lysobacteraceae bacterium | reverse complement strand
ATCGGCATCCGTTTCAACGGCGTGGAGCGCAACAACGTCGAGGAATACTGCGTCAGCGAGGGCTGGGTGCGGGTGATCGCCGGCAAGGCGCTGGACCGCCGCGGCCAGCCGATGACGATGAAGCTCAAGGGCTCGGTGGAACCTTACTTCCGCGAAGCGGAGTGACGCTCCACCGTTGACGACCGCCCCGCGGAAATCACGCGAGGCGGACCAGCGCACCTTCCGGAAGCGCATCGAGGCAATACAGGAATCCCTGCCATCCGGCGCGTTTCGCCCCGGTTCCGAGCGGAGTCCTCGGCCTGAACAGGGCTTCGCTCTGGAAATCCGTCGGAAGGTAGTAGATCGCGACGTGCTTTCCGCACTTGAGCACCAGAAACAGCGGGAAGTAGATCGCCGCTGCCATTCTTTCCTGTTGCGGCTTCCATGCCGCACCGAGCACGGTGCGTGGCGGACAAGCGACATCGGGAACAGTCGCCGTCTTGACCTGCGCCAGGAAGCCGCAGAAGTCGCAGATCAGGTCCGCGCACTTGAAGTTGGTCGGCAATCGCTTGAAGGTCTTCCGGCGCTTGCACCCGGGACAGGCGCATGTCTTCGCGATGCGCTCCTCGCCCCATGTTCCCAGTCCCTGCTTGTCGGTGGCCATGCGCTTTTCCTAGTGCGCCATCGCGTCGCCGGGATGGCGCGGCAGGAACGCAAGCAGGTGAACGTGGAACTCGCGGCCCACCTCAGTCCTCGTCCGGCAGCAGCGCGCGCCCCATCTGGGCGACGGTCGGCGCCTCGAAGAAGGTCTTGAGCGGCAGTTCGAGGCCGAGGCCGTCGCGGATCGCCGACATCAGCCGCATCGCCATCAGCGAGTGGCCGCCGAGGTCGAAGAAGTTGTCGTGCACGCCGACCCGCTCGACGCCGATGATCTCGGCCCAGATGTCGGCCAGCACTTCCTCGATCGGCGTGCGCGGCGCGACGTAGGCACGGGCGAGCGCGGCGGTCGCGCCCTGTGGCGCCGGCAGCGCGCGACGGTCGAGCTTGGCGTTGGACGTGAGCGGCCAGGCATCCATGCGCACGTAGGCGGTCGGCACCATGTATTCCGGCAGCAGCGCCTGCAGCGCCGCCCGCAGCGTTTCGGGCGCCACCGGGGCGTCGCCGGCATCGAGATAGTAGGCGACGAGCTGTTTTTCGCCCGGCACGTCCTCGCGCGCCAGCACGACGGCTTCCTTCACGCCCGGCTGCGCGTCGAGCTTTGCCTCGATGTCGCCCAGTTCGATGCGATAGCCCCGCACCTTCACCTGGAAATCGTTGCGACCGAGATGCTCGATCGTGCCGTCCGCGCGCCAGCGCGCGAGGTCGCCGCTGCGGTACAGCCGGTCGCCCGGCACGAGCGGGCTGTCGACGAACCGGTCGGCGGTGAGTTCGGGCCGGTGCAGGTAGCCGGCCGCCACGCCGACGCCACCGATGCACAGTTCGCCGGCCACGCCGGTGGGCACCGGCTGCAGCCAGCGATCGAGCACGTACACGCGCTCGTTCGCGAACGGACGACCGATCGGCACGGTGTCGGCGTCCTGCAGCGACGGCGGGCAGACGTGGTACGTGCTGATCGCCGTGGTTTCGGTCGGACCGTAGATGTTGATGAAGCGGCGATCGTGGTTCCAGCGTTTCAGCAGCACGGGCGGCACGGTCTCGCCGCCGCAGGTCAGCGTGTGCATCGACGCCAGCGTCGCGCCGGCCGGCATCGAGGCCAGCACCACCGGCGGGATCAGCGCATGGGTGGCCTGCCGGCGGGCGACCAGCGCTTCGAGCGTGTCGCCGAGCAGCGTCTCGCCGGGCTCGGCGAGGTGCAGCGAGCCGCCGCCGCCGAAGGCCATCACCCATTCCAGCACGAACGCGTCGAACCCGAACGAGGCGAATTGCAGCACCCGCGTGTCCGGCCCGAGGCCGAACGGTTCGCGCAGCGCATGCATCAGTCCGGTGACGCCGCCGTGGCGCGCCATCACGCCCTTGGGCACGCCGGTGGAGCCGGAGGTGTAGATGATGTACGGCAGATCGTCGGGGCCGAGCCCGACCTCCGCCGGACCCGGCGGCGTCGCCGGCGCGTCGGCCCACGGCAACGGCATCGCGTCGATCGCATGCACCGGCGGCGGCGCGTCGACCTGCGTACGCGCGGTGTCGAGCACGGCGCGGCTCGGCGCATCCGTCAGCACCAGCGCCGGTCGCGCGTCGGCCAGCATCGCGGCGATGCGCTGCTCGGGATACGCCGGGTCCATCGGCACGTAGGCGCCACCGGACTTCATGATGCCCAGCACCGTCGCGATCGCCCGCACCGAACGCTGCAGGCAGATCGCGACCAGCGTGCCGCGGCCCACGCCCTGCGCGCGCAGCCAGTGCGCGAGGCGGTTGGCCTCGACGTCGAGCGTCGCGTAATCCAGCGCGTCGTCGCCGCAGGTCACCGCGATCGCCGAAGGCGCGGCCGCGGCATGGTCCTCGACGTAGGCATGCAGCGGTCGCCACGGCCCGAAGTCGCGTTCGGTCGCATTCCAGTCGACCACCAGCCGGCGGTATTCGTCGTCGCCGAGCAGCGGCAACCGGCTCGTCGACGCGTGTTCGTCGGCGACCATCCCGCGCAGCGCATCGACGAAATAGCCGGCGTAGCGCGCGGCCGTCGCCTCGTCGAACAGCGCGGTGGCGTATTCGATCACGCCGGCGATGGCGTCGCCCTGCTCGATCATGCTGAGGTTGAGGTCGAACTTCGCCATCGACAGCGCGGGGTCGCGCATGTGCGCGGTCAACCCCTCGAACCGCAGGTCCCAGGCCGTGTCGTTGTGCCAGGCGAACGCCACCTGGAACACCGGCGTCCAGGCGAGGCTGCGCGCGGGATTGACCTGCTCCACTATCTGCTCGAACGGCAGTTCGCCGTGCTCCTGCGCCGCCAGCACCACCGCCTTCGTACGCGCCAGCAGCGCCGCGATGTCGGGATCGCCGTCGAGATCCAGGCGCAAGGCCAGCATGTTCACGAAGAAGCCGATCTGGTCCTGCACCTCGCGCCGGCCTCGGTTGGCGATCGGCGAGCCGATCACCACGTCGTGCTGGCCGGACAGGCGCGACAGCACCAGCGCCCAGGCGGCGAGCAGGGTCATGTACACGGTGGCGCCGTGGCGCGCCCCCAGCGCCCTCAGCCCCGCGGCGAGATCCGCGTCGATCGACACCGGCACCCACGCGCCGGCGAAGGACTGCTCGGCGGGACGGCGGCGGTCGGTCGGCAATTCCAGCAGCGGCGGCGCGCCGGCGAGGGCCTCGCGCCAGTACGCCGTTTCGCGCGCCAGGCGCTCGCCGGCCAGCCGCTGCTGCAGCCAGGCCGCGTAGTCCGGATACTGCACCGGCAGCGACGGCAGCGGGTCGGCCTCACCGCGACGGCGGGCCGAATACAGCGCCTCCAGTTCGCGCGCGAACACCGCCAGCGACCAGCCGTCGCAGACGATGTGGTGCATCACGATCGACAGCACGTGATGGTCGGCGGCGAGGCGCACCAGCCGCACGCGCCACAGCGGCCCGCGGGCGAGATCGAACGCCGCCGCCAGCTCGGCCGCCAGCAGGGCCTCGAGCCGCGCCGCCTGCGCCTCGGCATCGTCCGCCTGTGCGGACAGATCGTCCTCGGCGAACGCGAACGGCAACGCCTCGTGGACGCGCTGGCACACGTCGGCATCGACGGATTCGAAGGTCGTGCGCAGGCTCTCGTGGCGCGCGGCGATGCGCGCGAGCGCCCAGGCCAGCGCATCCCGATCCAGCGGACCGACCAGATCGACCGACTGCGGCACGTTGTAGACGGCGGAATTCCCGCCGACCCGATCGAGGAACCACAGCCGCCGCTGCGGCGGCGAGACCGGAAAGACGCGGCCATCGCGCGGCTGCCGCGGAATCGCCTGCGCCTGCCGGCGCAGCGCGCGCAATTGCTCCGGCGTGAGGCGACTCAGCGCTTCTCTGGGGTCCATGGGGCCTGCTCCTGCACGGCGACTGCGACGACGACGGCCGCGGCGCCGTCCCTAGGACGGTCGCTGCACGGCGCGGCCGGATGATCGCACACTTCGTTCGCGGCCCATGGCGACGCCGCAACGAAAACGGGCCGGCGATGCCGGCCCGTCATGTACGTCGCTGTTGTCTCACCAGCGGCCGGGAGGATCGGCCGCGAAGCCGTTCGGGAACGCCTGCGGCTGGCCGCGATAGCGACGGTCGTCGTAGCGATGGCGCGGCATCACGCCCATCGCGACTAGGTTCGGCACGTCGTCGTAGCGGAGCTGGGCGACCTGCGCCGGCGTGCGCGAGGCACGGACGAAGTCGGTGCGGCTGACCGGCGACCATTCGCGCTCGCCGTGGCCGGTGCCGATGCTCTGGGCGACGCCACCGCCATAGGCCGAATCCGCGGCGGCTTCGGACGCGCGGCGTGAGGCCGACGGCGCGGCGGGCGCGGACTTGGCGGCGCCGCGGGCGCGGTCGTATTCGCGATCCTCGCGGGCGATCGGCGCGGGTTCGTAGTAGGGCTGCGGCTGCGCGCGTTCGCGGAACACGGCGACGCCGATCACGCCGACGTTGTCGGGCCGGCCGGTGCGCGCGGCGTAGCTGTCGGGCAGGTCGGTGAAGTAGAACTGGGCGACGTCCTGGTACGACTTGCGCCAGCCGGTGATCTCGGTGGTCTGCCACGGGCCCAGCACGTAGCCGGTCTGGCCGGCGGCGGCGGTCTCGCCGCTGATGGCGTTCACGCCGTCCACCGACAGCACGACCAGCACGCGTTCGCCGGTGGTGTTGGTCAGGCGCACGCTGTAGCGATGGCCGGGGACACCGGGGATCCAGTCCTGGCCGCGGTGGCGGTATTCGGGGAGCCATTCGCCGGTGTCGCGATCGACGACGTCAACGTCGACTAGCGGCTGCGCGGACAGCGAGGTGCAGGCGCTGACGGCGGCGAGGGCAGTGAGGAGAAGGGCGGTCGGGCGCAGCATGGCAGGGCTCCAGGGAGGGCAATGTCCGGCATGGACGCCCGTGATGAACGCGTCGTCGCGGAAAACGGGGTTGGTCGATCGCCGGGCGACGGGGCGGGCGCGTTCAGCCGCGGGTAAACTGGCGGGCCGCTTCCCGTCGTGCCCTGTCTCCCCATGTCCGCCACCCGCATCCTCACCGGCATCACCACCTCCGGCACGCCGCACCTGGGCAACTACGTCGGCGCGATCCGTCCGACCGTGGCCGCCAGCCGCACGCCCGGCACGCAGAACTTCTACTTCCTCGCCGACCTGCATGCGCTGATCAAGGTGCAGGACCCGGCGAAGGTGCAGCGTTCGACGCTGGAGATCGCCGCGAGCTGGCTGGCCTGCGGGCTGGAGCCGGACAACGACCGCGTGTGGTTCTATCGCCAGAGCGA
>JBGAFR010000126.1:0-5962 GCA_044227145.1 Lysobacteraceae bacterium | reverse complement strand
TTGTCGACGCCGTTGTCGGCGATGCGCAGCGAATCCGAAGCCACCTCGGCGTTGCGCTGCGCAGTCGCGAGCTGCGCGCGCAGCGAGTCTCGCTGCGCCAATGCCTGGTCGTACTGCTGGCGCGACACCAGCTTCTGGCCGACCAGCTGCCCGAGGCGGGCGGCGTTGGCCTCGGCTTCCTTCAGCTGCGCCTGCACGCTGCCGACCTGGCTGCGCGATGCCTCGAGCTGGGACTGGGCCAGCGCGCGTTCGGAGTCGGCGTCGATGGGGTCGAGCGTGGCCATCACCTGGCCGGCCTCCACCCGCATGCCTTCCTCGATCAGCACCTGGCGCACCTTGCCGGTGATCTTGGCCGAGACCGTGGCGGTGCGGCGGGCGACGATGTAGCCGGTGGCGTCGAGCACCGAGGCCGCGCCGCCGCCGGCGGTGGCGATCGGCGTGGCGGTGGCGGTGGTGACCTCGGTGCCGCCCTTGCCGCGGAACAATGCCCAGCCACCCGCGGCGAGCAGGGCGACGACGCCCGCGACGAGGAGCCCGATCCACAATCCGCGGCGCGAGGGCGGCGGAGCGGCGGAGGCGCTGCGGTCGATGCGGAGTTCCTTCAGCAGGTCGGCGTTCGTGTTCATGGTCTTCCGGGACATACGGGGGCCGCGAGACAAGGCCCGGCAGCGGGCGGGTCCCCGTCGGGGAGGACCGTGGACCGGCGGCGGAGGGGCGGGGGATGCGGCCGCGTGGACTACGCGAGCCCGGACAGGGTACCTGCCCGGTTGTCGTTCGTCAGCTGACGAATGTCATGGCCGATGGCTGACGCCTCCGCCTGCAGGCCGCGGCCGGCGTCGCCCAGGATGGCGCCACCCACCGCCCGGAGCCCCGCCATGCACGATCCGATCCCGAGCGCCGCACCGCTCGCCCGCCTGCAGGGGGTACGCAAGCGCTACGGCAGCGTCGTCGCCCTCGACGGCATCGACCTGGCGCTGGCGCCTGGCGAAACCCATGCGCTGCTCGGCGCGAACGGTGCCGGCAAGTCCACGGCGGTCGCGCTGCTGCTGGGTCTGGCCCGGCCCGACGGCGGCGACGCCACGCTGCTGGGCGGGCCCGCCGGCGCGCTGGCCGCACGCCGCTGCACCGGGGTGATGCTGCAGTCCGCCGGCCTGCCCGAGAACGCCCGCGTCGACGAACTGCTGGCGCTCACCCGCAGCTACTACCCGGCCCCGCGCAGCACCGGAGACTGCGTCGCCCTCGCCGGCCTCGACGGCCTGCTCGATCGCCGCTACGGCCGGTTGTCGGGCGGCCAGCAGCGGCGCGTGCAGTTCGCGCTGGCGCTGTGCGGCCGCCCGCAGGCGCTGTTCCTCGACGAACCGACCACCGGGCTGGACATTGAGGCCCGGCAGGCGCTGTGGGCCGCGATCCGTTCGCTGGTCGCGGATGGCGTCGGCGTGCTGCTGACCACGCACTACCTGGAAGAGGCCGAGGCGCTGGCCGACCGGGTGACGGTGCTCGATCGCGGGCGGGTCGCCGCCAGCGGCCGGATGCAGGACGTGCGCGCGCTGGTGGCGCAGCGCCGGATCGGCTGTTTCTCGGCGCTGGACGTCGCCCGGATCGCCGGCTGGCCCGGCGTGCGCAGAGCGACCCGCGGCGGCGCCGGCGACCCGGCGCGCATCGAGATCCTCGCCGACGATGCCGAAGCGGTGGTCCGCCGCCTGCTGGCCGAGGATGCGGCGCTGAGCGACCTCGAGGTCCGCCGCGCCGGCCTGGCCGAAGCGTTCCTAGAAATCACCGGACACCACGACGACGCCGGCGACGCGCTCGCCGCACGGGAGGCCGCATGAACACCATCGCCATTCGCGACACCACGCCGGGCTTGCCCTGGCGCAGCTATCTGCTCGAAGCCCGCTGCGAATTCCTGCGCCTGCTGCGCACGCCGTCGTACGCGATCCCGACCCTGCTGTTCCCGTCGCTGTTCTACCTGCTGTTCGGCGTGCTGTTGAACCATGGCAAGGGCGACGCCGCGCGCTACCTGCTCGCGACCTACGGCAGCTTCGGGGTGATGGGCGTGGGCCTGTTCGCGTTCGGCGTGACCGTCGCGATCGAGCGCGACCAGGGTCTGCTGCGCTACAAGCGCGCGCTGCCGATGCCGCCCGGCGCCTACCTGTTCGCCAAGGCGGCGATGGCGGTGCTGTTCGCGGCGATGGTGTCGCTGCTGCTGTCGCTGCTGGCGGCGACCGCCGGCGGGGTATCGCTGGCGGCGTGGCAGTGGGCGCTGCTGTGGTTGACCGACGTGGTCGGCGTGCTGCCGTTCGCGGCGCTGGGGCTGCTGGTCGGCTCGCTGGTCGGCGGGCAGGGCGCGCCGGCGCTGGTGAACATCCTGTACCTGCCGATGGCGTTCCTGTCCGGGCTGTGGCTGCCGCTCAAACTGCTGCCGGCGTGGATCGCGCAGGTCGCGCCGCTGCTGCCAGCCTACCATCATGCCCAGCTCGCGCTGCGGGTGGTCGGGCTCGACGCGGGCAGTGGTTCGCCGCTCCTGCACATCGCCGTGCTGGTTGCGTTCTCGGCCGTCTGCTTCGCGATCGCGCGGCGCCGGCTGGCGCGGGCGTGAGCCGCGGGCGACGATACCGGACCGGCGTTCCCGCACGATGCCGCAGCCCCTGTTCCCCCCGATCGGAGTGCCCGCCGTGATCGTCCGTCTGCTCCGTCCCAGCGAAACCGCCCTGTTGCACGAGCGCAGCCCGACCGGTCGCGCCCGGCCGCAGTGGCTGCCGGTGCTGATGCTGGTCTGGTCGATCTGGATCTTCCTCACCCCGCACTACGCCGGCCTGTCGTCACGGGCCTGGCTGCCGGCGACGCTGGCCGCCTATGCGGTGTTCCTCGCGCTGTACTGGCGCGCATATTTCCGCGACCGCGGCCATCTCTACCCGCTGTCGCTGGGCATGGGCGTCCTGGCGTTCGCGCTCACGCCGCTCAACCCGGGGGCGCAGGGGTTCCTGATCTACGCCTGTGCGTTCCTCGGGTTCACGCTGCCGGCGCGGCGTGCGATCGCCACCATGGTCGCACTGCACGCGCTGTACGCCGCCGAGTGGCTGTGGCTGGGCATCCCGACCATCTACCTGCTCAGCAGCACCGTGGTCGGCCTCGCGGTGGGGCTGATGAACCTCAGCTTCGCCCGGCGCATGCACGCCGACGCCGCGCTGCGCCTGAGCCACGACGAGGTCCGCCGCCTCGCCGCCCTCGCCGAGCGCGAACGCATCGGCCGCGACCTGCACGACCTGCTCGGCCACACGCTGTCGCTGGTGGCACTGAAGAGTGAACTCGCCGGCAAGCTGCTGCAGCGCGGCGACTCGCCGCAGGCGCGCGAGGCCGCGCGGCGCGAGATCGACGAGGTCAGCCGGGTCGCCCGCGAAGCGCTGACCCAGGTCCGCGCCGCGGTCACCGGCATCCGCGCGGTCGGCGTCGCCGCGGAACTGGCCTCGGCGAAGCTGCTGCTGGAAAGCGACGGCATCGCATTCGAGGCCTGCATCGCGCCCGAATGCCTCGACGCCGGCATGCTGCCGGCGGCCGCCGAAGTGCCGCTCGCGCTCACTCTGCGCGAGGCGGTGACCAACATCCAGCGCCACGCCCGCGCCCGCAGCGCCCGCGCCGTGCTGGCGATCGAAGGCGATGATGCGGTGCTGCGCGTGTCCGACGACGGCCGCGGCGGTGCGGACGCGCCGGGCAACGGCCTGACCGGCATGCGCGAGCGGCTGGAAGCGGTCGACGGGCGCCTGACCATCGCATCGCCGCGCGGCGGCGGCACGCGGATCGAGGCGCGGGTGCCGCTGCATGCGCCGGAGACGGACGCCCCGGTCGCGCCCGGTGCATCGGGCACGGGGCCGACGCCCGACGTGGAGGCCGTCGCATGATCCGCATCCTGCTGGCCGAGGACCAGGCGATGGTGCGCGGCGCGCTCACCGCGCTGCTGTCGCTGGAGACCGACATCGAGGTGATCGGCGCCGCCGCCGACGGCGAAGCCGCGTGGCGGGACGTGCAGCGGCTGACGCCCGACCTGCTGGTCACCGACATCGAGATGCCCGGCCTCACCGGCCTGGAACTCGCCCAGCGCGTGCAGCGCCATGAGCTGCCGACGAAGGTGGTGATCGTGACCACGTTCGCCCGCGCCGGCTTCCTGCGCCGCGCGCTGGACGCCGGCGTCTGCGGCTACCTGCTCAAGGACGCGCCGGCCGAACGCCTCGCCGAAGCGCTGCGCCAGGTCCATCGCGGCGGCCGCGCGATCGATCCGCAGCTCGCGCTGGAGGCCTGGTCCGAGCACGATCCGCTGACCGACCGCGAACGCCGCGTGCTGCGGCTCGCCGGCGAAGGCTTGTCGGCGAACGAGATCGCCACCCAGCTCAACCTCTCGCACGGCACCGTGCGCAACTACCTGTCCGAGGCCATCGGCAAGCTCGGCGTCGGCAACCGCATCGAGGCGTACCGGCTGGCGCGGCAGAAGGGGTGGTTGTAGCGGAGGATTCGCGTGGTCTCGCACGCCGCGTGCGCGGACCCGGTCAGGCGCATGCATGCCCGCGCGACCGGGCGGACCCGGCCGTGCGTTGGCTCGTGGAGCGATCGGCGACCGCCCCGGGAACGCCGGTCACGAACCGGCCGGCGCGTTGGCGTGGGCCGTGGGCGTGCCGACCACCGTATCGGTGTCGATCACGAGCCGGTCCTGAGCCGCCTTGAGCGCGAGGTTGGCTTCGTAGTACTTGCCCTGCTTCACGAACGAGGCGGCATCAGCGACGTCGTTGCGGGTCTGTTCGAGCGGCATCAGCACGCGACTGAGCTGCACGTCGACTTCCGCCAGTTTCAGTTCGTCCATCGCCTTCGCATGGTTGCCTGCCTTCAGCTGGCGATCGGCCTCGCCGATGTGCTGGCGCTTGGCCGGCGAGTCGACGTAGGCATCGTCGACCGCCAGTTGTTCGTCGACCGGGACCCAGAGCGTCTCGGCGTTCGCGGCCGACTGCTTCGGTCGCAATCCGGCGAAACGTGCCCGGCCGTCGCGTTCGGCGGCATTCAGCGCCTTCTGCGCGGCATCGATGCGCTGGGTCGCGCTGGCGGTCTGGCCATCGAAGATGTCGACGCGCGCGAGCTGCATCAGGCGCTCGGCGTGGAACGCGTCTTCGGAGATGTTCGAGGCGCGTGCGCGCTGGACGGCGGGCGCGGCGGCGAGTGCGGTGCCGCCGACGGCGAGTACGAGCATGAGCGCTGCGGCGAGCGGGGTGAGGATGCGGTTGTGGGGAATGCGGTTCATGGTATGGCTCCTGTCGATGAAGGATGCGCTTCCGGTGTGGTTCCGGGAGGCCGTCACCATTCGGTTCCGACGCGTGCAGATTGCGCTTCCCGCGTTTGCGCCGACGTGGCCGCGACGTGAAGAAACCTTCACGCGCAGGGACGGGAGAGGTTCAGAAAAATGCGAGATCGCGGTGTGCACGACCGCGCTCAGGCATGCGCATGCCACGCCAAGGCCTCTTCATCGACCAGCCACAGTTCTGCACGATGGAGCTCGGGTGCGAGGAAATGGTCTTCGTGTTCGCGCCACCATTCCGCACGTGGCGATCGTGCGTCGCCTGACAATTCCCAGCGCACGCCCGAGCGCACGACGAACGTCCGGAAGCCGGCTTCGTCGGCCGGCGACAGTGCATAGGCGAAGGTAAAGATCTGCGGGCGCTTCCAGTCGCGCGCCGGCGGGCGAGCCGGCGTCGGCGACCAGGGCGACAGCGCCAGCCGCAGGCGGGCGTCGAGCGCGTCGGTTGCGGCTTCGTCGGCGCAGTCGGCGTGGAGCTGCAGGGCGAGATGCATGCGGTTCGCGAGATGTCCGGGGCCGTCGCCGCAGGCTGTTCCGGTGGTCACGTCCGGTCAACCCTGCCATTGGTCGTGCCGCATCCGGCTTGCGATCCCGGCCGTATCGCCCCATAACCCCTGTTCGTCCCCC
>JBGAFR010000125.1:0-6182 GCA_044227145.1 Lysobacteraceae bacterium | reverse complement strand
GCGCCGGAGGCGAGGGCGACATGGTGCGACAGCAGGAACTGCAGGAAACGAAAGAGACCCTGTCGGCGCGCGACGCCGAGGTGCAGGAGCTCAAGGCGCGGGTCGCCGAGCTGGAACAGCTGCAGCAGAAGCAGACCCAGTTGATCGAGATGAAGGACGGCGCGCTGGCATCGGCCGAGCAGAAGCTCGCCGCACGGCAGGCTGCCGCGCCGGAGGCGACCGCCGGGCTCGGCCCGTGGATCGCGACCGCCGCCGGGCTGGTGCTGCTGGCCGTGGTCGTGGTGGTGTGGATGCGCCGTCGTGCTGCGGCCGCGTCGCCCGCAGCGCGGATGGTGTCGGGGTTCGAGCCCCCGCGGGCGCCGGAGCGCGACGTCGATGCGTTCGTGCCGGAAGACGGCGCGGCATTTACCGGCGAGGACACCGTCGTCGATGCCGGGACCGACGCGGCCTTCGATACCGCCGTGGACGACGATGCGCCGGCCCGTGCCGACGATGTCGCGCAGGCGAGCCGCGTGGCGGCGCCCGTCGAGCCTCCCGCATCGGCCCCTGCGCCTTCGCCAGCGCCGTCCCAGCCCGACCCGTTCTCCCGCCCGGTGCCGACCTGGCATTCGGGCGGTGTCGAGGTGAGTCCGCTGAATTCCGCCCCGCCGGGACAGGGCCGGCTCGACCTGGCCAAGGCCTATCTCGAGATGGGCGACCGCGACACCGCGCGCGGCCTGCTGCAGGAAGTCGCCGCGCGCGGCGATACGCTCGGCGTCCGCATGGAAGCCGACCGGCTGCTCCGGGACCTCGGCTGAGCCCGGGCGCGCGACGCCCGGCGCCGGGACGCCCGCCCTCGACGCCTGACTCTCGACTCCCATGACGCGTTACGCCCTCGGCGTCGAATACGACGGCAGTGACTTCCACGGCTGGCAGCGCCTGACCGCGCACGGCGAGGCCGGCGGCCCGCCGACGCTGCAGTCGACGCTGGAAGCCGCGCTGGCCAGCGTCGCCGATCATCCGGTCGAGACGATCTGCGCTGGCCGCACCGACGCCGGCGTGCATGCCGAATGCCAGGTGGTGCATTTCGATTCCGACGCCCGCCGCGACCCGCGCGCCTGGATGCTGGGCACCACTGCGCGCCTGCCGCCGGCGATGCGCATCCGCTGGTGCGCGCCGGTGGCGGACGACTTCAGCGCTCGCTTCTCGGCCCGCGCCCGCCGCTATCGCTACCGCCTGCTCAACCACCAGGTCCGCCCGGCGCTCGGTCGCCAGTGGCTGGCGTGGGAGCGCCGGCCGCTGGACGCCGACGCCATGCATCGCGCCGCGCAGCAGTTGCTGGGCGAGCGCGACTTCTCGTCGTTCCGCACCGTGCACTGCCAGGCGCCGCACGCGCGCCGCGAGCTGCAGCGGCTGGACGTGACCCGCGACGGCGAGATCGTCACCTTCACCGTGCAGGCCAACGCGTTCCTGCACCACCAGGTCCGCAACATGGTCGGCTCGCTGCTGGAAGTGGGCGCCGGCGCGCAGCCGGAACGCTGGATCGCCGAGGTGCTGGACGCCCGCGACCGCACCGTCGCCGGGCCGACCGCGCCGGCCGCCGGGCTGGTCTTCATCGGCCCGCTGTATCCGCGCGCCTGGTCGCTGCCCGCCGAGGTCTCGTTCGATGCCTGACGCCTTCCGCTTCCCGCGGCGCACGCGGATGAAGTTCTGCGGCATGACCCGCGTCGACGACGCGTTGGCCGCGGCCGCGCTGGGCGTCGACGCGATCGGCCTGATCTTCGCCGCACGCAGCAAGCGCCGGGTCGACCCCGACGCCGCCGCCGCGATCCGCGCCGCGCTGCCGCCTCTGGTCGACGCGGTCGCGCTGTTCATGGACAACGACGCCGACGCGGTGCGCGCGACCATCGAGGTCGTCCGCCCGAGCCTGCTGCAGTTCCACGGCGGCGAGGACGATGATTTCTGTGCGGCCTTCGGGCTGCCGTATCTCAAGGCGGTCGCGATGGGCGGCGAGGGCGAGCGCGCCGAGACGCTGTGCGCGCGCTGGCCGCGGGCCGCGGCGTTCCTGTTCGACAGCCACGCGAAGGGCGAGGCCGGCGGCAGCGGCCGCACGTTCGACTGGGCGCGGGTGCCGGACGATTTCGCGCGGCCGTTCCTCGTCGCCGGCGGGCTGACGCCGGACAACGTCGCCGAGGCCGTGCGCGCCACCGGCTGCTGGGGCGTGGACGTGTCCAGCGGCATCGAGGGCGACGTGCCCGGCGTGAAGGATCTCGCCCGCATGCGCCGCTTCGCCGACGAAGTGCGCCGGGCCGACGCCGCCCGCGCCTGATCGCGCCTTCAGCCCGGCGCCAGCGCCGGCCGCAGCCACGCCGCCAGCTGCGCGATCCGTGGGTCCGCGTTGCGTTTCGCCGCGCACAGCACCCACTGCGCGTCGGTGTCGACGAAGCCCCACGGCGCGATCAGGCGGCCGCTGGCGAGATCCTCGGCCACCAGCGGCTCGGGCGCGATCGCGATGCCCAGCCCGGCCGCGGCGGCTTCCAGCAGGTAGTACAGCCGGTCGAAGCGGGTGCCCATGCGCAGCGTCGCCGGGTCGAGGTCGATGCGCGTCGCCCACTCCTGCCACGCCTGCGGCCGCGAGGCGGTGTGCAGCAGCGCGTGCGCCGCGATCGCCGACGGCGGCGCGCCGCGCAGGGCGTCGGCGCCCGGCCACAGTGGACTGACCACCGGGCCGATGCGTTCAGTCGCCAGCGGGTGCACCTGCCAGTCGGCCGGCCACGGCGGCGTGGCGATCATCAGCGCCGCGTCCAGCCCGGTGAGGCGGTCATCGGGGCGGCTTTCGTTGGCCGAGAGATGCAGCGGCAGGTCCGGGCATTCGCGGGCGAGGCGCTCCAGCCGCGGGATCATCCAGCGCGCGAGGATGCTGCCCGGACAGCCCAGCACCAGCGGCGCGCGTTGCTCCGGCCCGCGGCGGAGTTCGGCCCACGCGCGGCGCAGGGGATCGAGCGCCTCCGCCGCTGCCGCATGCAGCCGGCGACCGGCCGGCGTGAGCGCCAGCCCGCGGCCCTTGCGGACGAACAGCGGCGCGCCCAGCGCGTCTTCGAGCTGGCGCAGATGGCGACTGACGGCGCCGTGGGTGACGTGCAGTTCCTCGGCGGCCCGGCTGACGCTGTCCAGCCGGGCGACGGCCTCGAAGGCGCGGAGGGCGTTGAGCGGGGGCAGGTCGCGGGCCATGGCCTGTGAATTTTACTCACGGGTCGCGTTGATTTCATGCCTTATATCGGCCCGGAGGCTGCGCTAAAGTGAGGGATCGCCGGCCGCCGTGGCCGGCGCGCGACTTCACCAGGCACCTGCCGTCATGCTCGACAACAAGCTTCCCACCCCGACCGACTTCAACGCCTTCCCCGATGCCGAAGGCCACTTCGACCGTTTCGGCGGCCGTTTCGTCGCCGAGACCCTGATCGGCCCGCTGCAGGAACTCGCCGCCGCCTACGACCAGGCGCGGGTCGATCCTGCGTTCATCGCCGCCTTCGACAAGGACCTCAAGCACTACGTCGGCCGGCCCAGCCCGATCTACCACGCCGAGCGCCTGAGCGCGAAGGTGGGCGGCGCGCAGATCCTGCTCAAGCGCGAGGACCTGAACCACACCGGCGCGCACAAGATCAACAACACCATCGGCCAGGCGTTGCTCGCCAGCCGCATGGGCAAGCCGCGGATCATCGCCGAGACCGGCGCCGGCCAGCACGGCGTCGCCAGCGCCACGGTCGCGGCGCGTCTCGGGCTGGAATGCGTGGTCTACATGGGCGCCACCGACATCGAGCGCCAGAAGATCAACGTCTACCGGATGAAGCTGCTGGGCGCGAAGGTCGTGCCGGTGACCAGCGGTTCGGCCACGCTGAAGGATGCGTTGAACGAAGCGATGCGCGACTGGGTGACGAACGTCCACGACACGTTCTACATCATCGGCACCGTCGCCGGCCCCGACCCGTACCCGCGCATGGTCCGCGACTTCAACGCCGTGGTCGGCCGCGAGGCCCGCGCGCAGATGCTGGCCGAATATGGCCGCCTGCCCGACGCGATCACCGCCTGTGTCGGCGGCGGCAGCAACGCGATCGGCATCTTCCACGCCTTCCTCAACGATGCCGACGTGCGCCTGGTCGGCGCCGAGGCGGCGGGCGAGGGCATCGCCACCGGCCACCACGCCGCATCGCTCGCCGCGGGCCGCCCCGGCGTGCTCCACGGCAACCGCACCTACGTGATCTGCGACGACGACGGCCAGATCATCGAAACGCATTCGATCTCCGCCGGCCTCGACTACCCCGGCGTCGGCCCCGAGCACGCGTTCCTCAAGGAGCGCGGCCGCGCCGACTATGTGGGCGTGACCGACGCCGAGGCGATGGAAGCGTTCCACCTGCTCGCGAAGACCGAAGGCATCCTGCCGGCGCTGGAATCCAGCCATGCCGTCGCCCAGGCGATGAAGCTCGCCCGCGACCTGCCGAAGGACGCGCTGGTGCTGTGCAACCTCTCCGGCCGCGGCGACAAGGACGTGCACACCGTCGCCGCGCGGGAAGGGATCGTGTTCTGATTTTTTGATTTTAGTCCCGGGGGATCCGATGGGTGATTTCGACAAATGGATGGAGCGCGTCTACGGCGAGACGGACTTTGGTCGAAGTATCGCTACGTCTGTTGCTGGGATAGTTGGGTTGGTCACCTATCTTGCAGTAAATGATCTTGCGATTTCACTTTTTTCCGCGGTGATTGCATTCCCAATCGTGCGTTTGTTGTCTAGTTGGCTCTATGAGCGAGTGCGTCGCGCATCTGCTCGGCGTATTGAAATGGAGCAGGCTATCAATGTTTATTCCAAGCTAAGTGATCAGGAACGCAATGTAGTCCTCGCATTTGTAGAGCAAGGTGCATCAGTGCTCACGTGGTCTCAAGTCAACAGCCTCAATGTGGCCGGCTCAGCTATTGAGTCACTTATCCAGCGTGATCTTCTTGGGACATCAATGACCGCAGATGGGATGAGAGAAACTTTTGTATTGAATGCTGCTTTGTTCGATGCGGGTCTCGATGAGTGCAGGGCTAAAAAGCGTCTCGCGAGTAGTTGATTGAGCGATTGAGACAGTGCCTGCAGCACTCGTTGTTAAGACCTTCTTTTAATTCTTGAGTTATATATGACCCGCATCGCCCCCCGCTTCGCCCAGCTCCAATCGGCCGGCCGCAAGGCCCTCGTGCCCTTCGTCACCGCAGGCGACCCGTCGAAGGAAGCCACCGTGCCGGTGATGCACGCGCTGGTCGCTGCCGGCGCCGACGTGATCGAGCTCGGCGTGCCGTTCTCCGACCCGATGGCGGACGGCCCGACCATCCAGCGCAGCTCGGAGCGCGCGCTGGCGCGTGGTGCCGGCCTGACGTTCGTGCTCGACGCCGTGCGCGACTTCCGCGCGACCGACGCCGACACGCCGGTCGTGCTGATGGGCTACCTCAACCCGGTCGAGATCCGCGGTTACGCCCGCTTCGCCGCCGATGCCGCCGCGGCCGGCGTGGACGGCCTGCTGCTGGTCGACCTGCCGCCGGAAGAGGCCGACGGCCTGCGCGCCGCGATGCGCGAGCACGGCCTGTCGCTGATCCTGCTGGCGTCGCCGACCACGCCCGACGCCCGCCTCGATCGCCTCTGCGCCGACGCCGAGGGCTACCTCTACTACGTTAGCTATGCCGGGGTGACCGGCGCCGACCGCCTCGACGCCGGCGACGCCGGCACGCACCTTGCGACGATCCGTGCCCGCGCCGGCGTGCCGGTCGTGGCCGGATTCGGCATCAAGGACGCCGTCAGCGCCGCGGCGATGGCGCGTTCGGCCGAGGGCGTGGTGGTCGGCAGTGCGCTGGTCGCGGCCCTGGCCGACGCCGCCGACGTGGCCGACGCCGAGGCCCGTGCCCAGGCGTTCCTCGCCCCGCTGCGGGCGGCGCTCGACGCGGGCTGATCGCGCGACCGGTCCTCGCGACCCTGCGCCGGCGTAGGGAGCGATCGCTTGCGGATCAACGACTTGCCGGTCATGGCGGCGTCGCGGTGGCCTGATAGACTGGCGGGCCGGTCGAGGAGCGACCGGATCCCGTCCTCACTCCGGAAAGGTTTCCCCGCATGTCCTGGCTCAAGAAACTGATGCCCGCGAGCATCCGCACCGACACCAATGCCGCGCGCAAGCGCAGCG
>JBGAFR010000016.1:0-54595 GCA_044227145.1 Lysobacteraceae bacterium | reverse complement strand
GGCTACAACATCCGCTGGCTGCTGCGCTGGATCGCGTTATTGCGCGCCTGGTGGATGGCGATGCTGGAGCGGGAACTGGCGCTGTTCGTGCCTGATCGACGACCAAGTGTCGTGGCCGGGTGATTCTTCAGGGGTGACTCATTACATAATATGCATTATGCGAAATTTAATCAGGGTGGCACGCTCCTCGTCCGAGAAGTTGCTCGAACGGCTATGTGCCGGGAACGTCCTTGCAGGCCTCCCACACCTCACGATCGAGCTGGCTCAGCAGATCGTAGGTGCGCTTGAGGCCCACCGCCTGCAGCACAGCTTCCCGATGTGCCCGGGCGCTCCGACAGCGCCCGACCTTGGGATCGGCGTCCCGAGACGCCGGCCGGCCGAACGAGTAACCACCAGAGGATCCATTGCGGCGCGCTTCGACCGCCTGGCGATCCGCTTCAACCTTCGCCGCGGCTTGGGGATTCCAGCCCGGATCGTCGTAGACCTTGGCCCCCTTGGCCTCGGTGCCCGAGGGACACGGCGCATTGGTATACGTGCGATGTCCCTTCACGTCAACGCAGGTGTAGATCACGCCATCGGCGGCCGCAGCCAAGGACGCCGATGCGGCCAACGCGGTCGCCAGAATGAATCTCGAGATCACGATGCGCCCTCCCTGTTGGCGCGCCGGGACAGTATGCCCGAGCCCCCGGTCGCCGCGCTGTATCGGCGATCGGCGACACGCGCCGCCGCATCGCGCCTCTGGGTAGCAGGAAAGCAGCCCGACAACCCACAGGGGCAGGTGACGATCCCTCCCCTGCCTGCGTCCCTCCCCTGCGATGCCGCGGACACATGCGCCGGAGGAGGAAGGGAGGACTGCGGTCAATGCCGGCCGAACCTGCGGGACAGCGCAGCCTCGACATCGTTCACGAGGCTGAAGATCGCCGGCATGAACAGCAGGCTCAGTGCGGTGGACGAGATCAGGCCACCGATCAGCGCGATCGCCATCGGCGCACGGAAGCCTGTGTCCAGGCCAATGCTCAGCGCCGCCGGCAGCATGCCTGCCGCCATCGCGACGGAGGTCATGACGATCGGACGCGCCCGGACCCGACATGCGGTGAGGATCGCGTCGTCGCGCGCCGCGCCGTCGCGCATGCGCTCGAGCATGTGGTCGACGAGCAGGATGGAGTTCTTGTCGGCGATGCCCATCAGCATCATCACGCCGATGAGGGCCGGGAGCCCCAGTTCCGTCCCGGTGAGGAACATCATCACGAAGGCGCCGCCGATCGACAGCGGCAGCGCGCCCATGCGCGCCAACGGCAGCAGCCAGTCGCGATAGAGCAGCACCTGGATCGAATAAACCAGCAGCAGGCCGATGCCCATCGCTTCCAGGAAGCCCTTCATCAGGTCCGCCATCAGCTCCGCATCGCCGGTCCTCTGCTCGGTGACCGACGGCGGCAGGGCCTTCATCGAAGGCAGCGCGGCTACGCGCTCCAGCGCGGTGCCGAGCGAGATGCCGTCGAGGTTGGCATCCACCTGCAACTGGCGCTGGCGATCGTAGCGCTGGATGAGTGCCGGCCCCTGGCCGAAGGACAACGTGGCCACCGATGACAGCGGCACGTTGTCGCCGGTCGAGGTCAGCAGTCGAAGATTGTTCAATGCGGTCAGGCGTTCGCCGAAATTGCTGGGCAGGCGGACGCGGATGGGGATCTCGCGATCCTTGTCGTTGAACTTCGGCAGCAGGCCGGGATCGTCGCCGATGGTGGAGACACTGATGGCGTGGCCGACATCGGCCGCGGTGACGCCCACCTGTGCGGCGCGGACCGGATCCATCGCGACCACGATCTCGCGCTGCGACTGGCGGTTGGCGCTGGTCACGCTGGCGAGCCCGGGGACCCCGCGCATCTCGCGCTCCAGCGCTTCAGCCGAACGGATCAGCGCTTCCGTGTCCTCGCCGACCAGCACGATCGAGACGTCCTTGCCGCCGCCGCCGCTGTCGAAACTGACCCGCATGTCCGCGAATCCGCGCAACGCCGGCCGCATGTCGGACGCGAACTCGCGCTCGCTCAGCGTGCGTTCGTCCGGGGGCACCAGCGCGATGAGGATCTTGGCCTGGTTCGGCCCGCCGGCGAGGTCGCCCGACGTGGTCAGCACCGACGCCACCTCGGGGCGCTTGTGCAGCAGGCGGGCCACGCGCTGTGCGGCGGCATCCGTCTGCTCGACCGTGCTCCCGCGCGGCATTTCCAGGCTGATGCTGGCCTCCGACATGTCCTGGTACGGCATGAAGCCGGTCGGCAGCAGCGGCACCAGTGCGATCGAGGCGCCGACCACCAGCACGGCGAGCAGCAACGTGCGCATGCGATGGCGCAAGGTCCATTGCACGGCGCGCAGGTAGCGGGCCATCACGGGGCCATCGTGGGCCTCGCGCTCGACCGGCGGCGCCTTCAGCAAGCGCGAGGCGAGCATCGGCGTGAACAGGCGCGCCACCAGCAGCGAGAAGAAGGCCGCGATGGCCACGGTCAGACCGAACTGGATGAAGTAGCGGCCGATGATCCCGCCCATGAAGCTCACCGGGACGAACACGGCGCAGATCACCAGCGTGGTCGCGATCACCGACAGGCCGATCTCTTCGGACGCTTCGATGGCAGCCTGCATCGGCGTGCGCCCGGCCTTCATGTGCCGATGGATGTTCTCGATCTCGACGATGGCATCGTCGACGAGCACGCCCGTGACCAGCGAGATCGCGACGGTGCTGACGAAATTGAGGCTGAACCCCAGCCAGTGCATGCACAGGAAGGTGGGGATGATCGACAGCGGGATGGCCAGGGCCGCGATGATCGTGGACTGCCGGTCGCGCAGGAACACGAACACCACCAGGATCGTCAGCAACGCGCCTTCGATGAAGGTGGACATGGTCGACTGGTAGCCGTTGCGCGTCAGCGGCACCACGCTGACGACGCGCTTGAAGTGCATGCCGGCATTGTTCTTTTCGATGTCGGCCAGGCGCGCGTCGACCGCGTCGGACACGCCGATCTCGCTGGAGTCTTCGGTCTTGAAGATCGAGAACGTGACCGCCGGCTCGCCGTCCAGGCGGGTGATGGTGGTCATCTCGGCCGCACCGCGGCGGATGGTGCCGAGGTCGCCGAGGCGCGCGTCCCCTCCCCCGGGCAATTGGATGCGCAGCGCGGCCAGTTCCGCCAGGGTGCTGGCCTTGCCCTTGGTGCGCAGGGCGTATTTCACATTGCTCAGCACGAGATGGCCGCCGGGAATCTCGACCTGCGTGGCGGCCAGCTGGTCGGCGACGTCCGCGGAGGTGATGCCAAGCGACGACAGCTTGAGGGGATCGAGCACGATCGACACTTCGTCGTCCGCGCCACCGTTGCGCACCACGCGCGAGACGCCTCGCACCGCGAGCAGTTCTCGGGTCAGGCCATCGTCGACGAACCAGCTGAGCGCTTCCGGCGTCTTGCCGCGCCACTCCACGCTGTAGGTGCTGATCGCCGCGCCGCTGTCCACGGCATAGCTCACGATCGGTTCACGCACCGTCGCCGGCAGGTCCTGCCGGATCCGCATCATCTCGTTGCGGGCGTTGTTGATCGCGCGATCGAGCGGCGTTTCCAGAGTGAATTCCACCGTGGTCAGCGATACGCCTTCGGTGATCGTCGAGGTGATGTGACGCACGCCCGGCAAGGTCGAGAGCGCCGCCTCCGCGCGCCGCGTCACCTGGGTCTCGATCTGGCTGGGCGTGGCGCCAGGCTGCTCCAGGCGCACGGTGACTTCCGGCGTCACCACGCTGGGCATGTTGGAAATCGGGAGATCGTGGAACGCGATCAACCCGGTGAACGTGAGCAGGACGAACAGCAGCAGCGGCGGGATCGGATTGCGGATGGCCCACGTGGACAACGCGAATTTCATCGATCGCTCCGGCGTGGGGCCGAATGCGGCATCATCGAACGATCCAGGATCACGAGGCCGGCCCTTCCGCGACATCGACCACGTCGCCGGCCTGGAGCAGCGCGCCGGCCTTCGCGACGATGCGCCGGCCGTTCAGCGGCTCGCGCACCACGACGTCGTCGCCGTCCTGCCGGACCACGGTCACGGGAAGGCGCGCCACCTTGCCGTCGGCGCCGACCTGCCAGACGTAGGCGCCCAGCGAGTCCTGCTGCAGCGACAGTGCCGGCAGCACCCACCCGCGCACGTCGCCGATGCGAATGCTGGCCTCGGCGAAGGTGCCGACCGAGCGCGCCTCGACTCCCGGCAGCACGATCCGCACTTCCGCGGTGCGGTTGCGGCCGTCCACCCGCGGAGCGACCAGTCGCAGGTCGCCCGCGACCGGCGCCTCTGCGCCGGCGACCGCGACCTGCGCCGTCATGCCGGCGTGCAGGCGGTGCGCCGCGCTTTCGGGCACGTCCGCCTGCATTTCGACCACGCCGTTCTGCACCAGACGGAACATCGGCGTCGCGGTGTCCGCGATCGCACCGATCACCGCATCGCGGCGATAGACCAGCCCGTTCGCGGGCGCGACCACACGCGTGCGGCCGGCGTTGAGCTGGGCCTCGCGAAACGCGGCGCGGGCGCTTTCGGCGGAGGCCTGCTTCTGTTTCAGGAACTCGCGGCTGACGAGCTGGTCGGCCTGCAGCGTGCGTGCGCGGGCGAACTCTTCACTGGCGCGTTCGTACTCGGCGCGCAAGCCCTGCAGATCGATGTGCAGATCCTCGGCGTCGAGTACGGCGAGCAACTGGCCCGCACGCACCTGGTCGCCGACATCGGCATGCACCGACAGCACCCGGCGACCACCGACCTGCGGCATCACCTGGACATCCTCGCGCGGCACCAGGGTGCCGACGGCATCGACGTTCTCGGCGACCGAGGCCTGCACCGGCGTCACGACGCTGACGGTCATCCGCTCCCCGCCGGCGGCAGCGGGCAGGCCGTCCTTCGCCGGCAGGCCACGACCGATCAGGATCCCCAGCAGCAGGATCGCGACGATGGACAGCGCATAACCGAAAAGCCTCTTCATTGCGATACCAGACTACAAGGGACGTGAACACCTCGCGCGCGCTCGGCGCGGATGCGGTGCGGGGGGGAGCGTGGTGGCGCGTGGCGGCTAGCGCAGGCCATCGGGATACCGGCCATGGATCACGCCGCTTCACCGTAGGTGTCGAGGATCTCGGAAAACCGGTCGTCGAAATGACGGACGATGTCCTGCGGCGTCGTGTATTCGCCACCGTAGCGCCGATACATGTACTTCAGGACCTCGAACTCCGTATCGTCCTCCGCCCCGCCCATCAGATAGTCGATGAATTCCACGCCGCCCTGCTCGTGCACGAAATTCCAGGTGATCGAGATCGAATCCTCGATCGAGATCACGTCGTGCAACCAGCCATGCGGCACGTACAGCATCTGGCCCGGCCGCAGGATGCCGTGGAAGTCCGGCTCGACGTCCACCTTGTCCAGCGCGGTCGCGCGCACGTCGACGAAGCCACCGAAGGACGTGCCGTCCTTTGCGCGCTCGGTCAATTCGGCTGCGCGCGAGGGATGGTACATGACCGCTTCCTTGGCCCCGTGGAACTGGGCGACGACCGCATCGCTCCAGAAGGGATCGCGGTGGAGGCGCGTGCGTGCCCCCTTCGCGGAGATCAGGACACCGCGATAGGGAAAGGCGTCGCAGACCGGGTCCGGCGACGGCGCGTCCGGCACCAGCATGCCGTGCAGCGGCAGGGTCGGGGGTGCCTTCCAGTGCGGCGCCAGTCGCTTGAACGCCTCGTCGCCCCATGCATGGTCCACGTCCTTGAGGCGGTTGTACCAGCGGACGTACGGCACGCCGCGTCGCAGCCCCTCCCCTTCGACGCCGAAATGGCGATCGATGTACTCCCCGAGCGTGCCGACTTCCTGCAGGTCGAACAGGGTGTCGTAGATCAGCGCAGGCAGTTCACCGAGATCGCGCTTGAAATTCCCGGGCGTCCAGTACGCCGGGTCGAATTCGACGCCGCCGATGACAACCGGGCGGTTGGCGCGCACGTACTCGGCGAGGAACGCTTCGGTGGACAGGTGCTCGCGCACATCGAACGTCTGCATGGCTGGTGTCCGTTTCTACAGGAGGATCGGCGAAGGATCGTGGTGTCGGTCAGGCGGGCGTCGAGGCGGTCGCCCGGACGGTCGATGCAGGCGCGGGCGCCGAGAACAGCTGCCGGCAAGACGCGGCGATGATGTCGATGCCCTCGCGGAGCACCGCACGATCGATGGTGAGCGCGGGCATCAGCTTGAGCACCTGGCCGCGCGGGCCGCAGCTCTCGACCACGAGTCCCTGGAGGAAGCAGGCGTCGATCAGCGCCGACACATCGTCGCCGGAGCGGAACTCGAGGCCCTGCATCATGCCCAGCCCGCGCAGGCCGACGATCCGCTCGGGCCAGGCGCAGGCGATCTCGGTGAGCGCATTGCGGATGGTGCGCTCGTTCTCGGCCAGCCCATGCACGAAGCCTTCGTCGGCCCAGTAGCGGCGCAGTACCTCGGCGGCGGCGACGAAGGCCAGGTTGTTGCCGCGGAAGGTGCCGTTGTCCTCGCCCGGCCGCCACTGGTCGTGGACGGGATCGATCAGCAGCACCGCCATCGGCAGGCCGAGGCCGCCGATCGATTTCGACAGGCAGACCAGGTCCGGGACGATGCCGGCGCGTTCGAAGCTGAAGAAGCGCCCGGTGCGCCCGCAGCCGGCCTGCACTTCGTCCAGCACCAGCAGGATGCCGTGCTCGCGGGTCAGCTCGCGCAGCGCGCGCAGCCATTCCACCGAAGCGACGTTCAACCCGCCCTCGCCCTGGACCGACTCGACCACCACCGCAGCCGGCAGGTCGACGCCCGAACTGCGATCTTCCAGGAACCGCCTCAACAGCGCGACGCTGTCGAGCCCATCGAGGTAGCCGTCGTAGGGCAAGCGCGTCACCGGGCCGAAGGGAACGGCCTGACGGTGGTGCCGGCTGCCGGTCAGGCTCAACGACACGCCGCTCATGCCGTGATAGCCGTTGGTGAACGCGACGATGTTCTGCCGCCCGGTCACCTTCCGCGCGAGTTTCACCGCGGACTCCACCACGCTCGTGCCGGTGGGGCTGGTGAACTGGATGCGGTAATCGTAGCCGCGCGGCGCCAGGATGATCGATTGGAACGCATCGATGAACGCGCGCTTGGACGCCGAATGCAGGTCCAGGCTCATCATGATGTTGTCGTCGCGCATGTACGCCATCACGGCCTGCTTGGCGTGCTCGTTGTTGTGGCCGTAGTTCAGTGCGCCGGCGCCGCACAGGAAATCGATGAAGCCGCGTCCGTTCTCGTCGTAGAAATGACTGCCCTTGGCCCGGGCGAACACCACCGGGAAATCCCGGCAGTAGGAACGGGCCGATGATTCGTGCTGCTCGAAAGTCGACAGTTCTGCGTTCATGATGGTATCCATTCCATGAGTGCGTTGATGACCCGGCGCGAAGGCCGTGGCGACATGTGGTGTAGCGTTTACCAGCGGAATTTCCAGCGGGCGAAGACCAGGGACAGGATGGACCAGGCCAGCAGCCCCACGAGCTGGGGCATGAGCGTCCAGACGTTCGAGAGGCCGACGCCGTCGAAGATCAGCGCCTGCATCGCCGTGTTCATCTGGGTCAGCGGGGACAGCTGCGAAATCGTGCGCAGCCAGTCGGGGAAAGCCTGCACCGAGAAGAACACGCCGCCGAGGACGACCAGCGGGATCTGCACGAAATTGACGATGCCGTAGAACGCGGTGACCGACGGGCTCATCGCCGAGATCGCGAGGCCCAGGCCGTGGAACGACAGTGCGCCCAGGGTCACGACCAGGGCCAGCAGCAGGTAGTCGATCCGCCACGGCACGTCGAAGACGCCGACGCCGAGCGCGAACATCGCGATCACGACCGTGTAGGCAACGAGCATGCGCGATACGAACAGGCCGGCGAGGAACGGGACCGGCGAGATGTCGATCGTCTTGATGTTCTTGTATAGGCCGTGGTGCTCCTCCTCGATCAGCACGGCGCCGAAGCCGTTGAGGCCGATCAGGAGCAGGGTCATGCCGATCAGGCCCGGCAGCAGGGTCACCAGGTACGACGTGAACTTCTCGGTGCGGACCTGCTCGCTGTGCATGCCCGGCGCCTGGTCCTTGTCCACCAGTTCGTCCAGCAGGCCGCGCAGGGCCGCGTTCTGCACCTGGTTGTCGGACACCGAATTCGAGTACAGCCGGTACTGCAGCCCGCCGCCTTCCGCCGGCAGGATCTCCAGGTAGTGCTTGAGCGCGTTGTCGGCGAGCGCGGCGCGTGCGTCGGCGCCGGTCGCCGCGTACGCGGTGAGTTTCACGTACGGGCGCTCACCGAGCGACTTCACCAGCGCGGCGCTTTCGGCGTTGCCGGCCCTGTCCGCGTAGGCGACGTCCAGCACCGAACCCTCGCGTACCTGCAAGGGGAACCCGATCCCCAGCAGCAGCAGCACCGGCAGCACGTAGCTGAAGAACAGTGCGGTCTTGTCGGACTTCAGTTGCAGCATGCGCAACTTGAAGAAGATCCATGTCTTTTTCATTCCCGCAGTTCCTTGCCGGTATGGGAGAGGAACACGTCCTCCAGTGTCGGGCGTTCGACATCGATGTTGACGATCTCGATGCCGGTTTCGGCGGCCAGTCCGAGCGTCGCGGACAGCGTGGCGGGTACGTCGCGCGAACGAAGCGCGAGCGTGCCCGCGCGCACGTCCCAGTCATGTCCGGTCACGCCCGGCAGGGCATCGATGCGTCCGGCATCGACGTCGCGAAGACCGCTGCGCCCCAGGTACAGGGTGATTGCGTGCTCGATTTCAAGGCCGCGCACCAGCGCGGACGGCTCGCCCTGGGCGATCACCTTTCCATGGTTCATGATCATGATTTCGTCGCACAGCCGTTCGGCTTCTTCCATGTAGTGCGTGGTCAGGATGATGGTCTTGCGGCCATCGGCCTTGAGCTGCTCGATGAATTCCCAAGTATACAGACGGCTTTGCGGGTCCAGAGCGGACGTGGGCTCGTCCAGGAAGATCACGTCCGGATCCTCCAGCAGCGCGATCGCGATCGACAGGCGCTGCTTCTGGCCGCCGGAGAGCTCGTCGACCTTGAAGTCGAGCTTGTCCTTGAGGTTCAACCGTTCCAGCAGCCATTCGGCCGACGGACCGCCGTCGCGCCTGCCGCCCATCGCCCCGCGCAGCTCCTGGTAGAACTTGAGCAGCTGGGCCACGGTGAGGAACTGGAAATAGTTGTTCTGCTGCAGTTGCACGCCGAGGTGCGGCTGGATGTCCCGCATCCGGGTGGCCACGTCCTTGCCCAGTATCTCGATCGTACCGGAGGTGATCGGGATCAGGCCCTCGATCATCGCCAGCAGGGAGGTCTTGCCGGCGCCGTTCGGGCCGAGGATGCCGAAGCAGGTGCCCTTGCGGACGCGGAAGCTGATGCCGCGCACCGCTTCGAACGTGCCGTAGGTCTTGCGGACATCGCGGACGATGAGCGAGCAATCCTCGTCCTGCAGTGGGAGAAGCGTGGGCACGGAGGCAGCCTCCTCGGCCGGAACGTCTTCCGATCCGGTGAACAGGGGATCGGCAAGCACGCGCACGCCGTCGTCGGTCATTCTGGTCATGAGAAATTCGCTGTCGTCGTCGCCACGGAACGCGCAGACGGCGAGCAGCTCGTCCCCCTGCGCATGCGCTTCGAACATGAGCCCGTGGAAATCACGGAGTTTCTCGCGCAGGCGCGCAAGGCCGGTGGCATCGGAATGCGGGCCGGCGGCTCCCGCTTCCGTCTGGAAATTGAACAGCACTTCCTGATGCAGGGGCGGCATGGTGGGTGCCTGGCCGGCGGCGACCGCTCGCGCTTCCATGTCCAGATAGCCCAGTCCGTGCTTCTGCAGTTCGGCCGCCTTGCGGGTCGCATCGGCGAGCGTGCCGTGCGGCCCCACGACGACCGGCACCTTGTCCAGGAACAGACCGACATGGTCGAACCAGTCGCGGTCGCCACGACGCCGGCCGTGATGTTGCAGGATCAGCCCCACTTCGTCCACGCCCAGGAGCGCGCGGGCCAGGTCGCGGAAGCATTCGAATGCCTGCTCCGCGGGCGCCCTCCCGCTGCGCAACGGCGCGGACAGCTGCAGGATGCGCAGCGGCGCATGCGCCCGCGCGGCGAGCGCCATGCTGGTGGCCGCCGCGGACTCGGCGACGGGAGCACGCGGGAATTCCGCGGTGAAGGCCGCTTCGGCCGCGACATCGCCTTCGCCCGCCGAGGCCCGGGCGAAGTCCGCGTAACGCGGGACCGGCGCTTCGCCCTGCTCTGCCAGCGCCGCCTGGAGGCGACGCCGCAACGCCGGCACCGAAAGACCGTCCCAGATCAGGTGATCGACCGACAGCAGCAGGCAGTGGCGGGTGTCGGACACGCTCAGCCACGCCGCGGCATACGACAGCGGCGTGCGCTCGAGCGCCTCCTCCAGCACGGCGATGCCCGCCGTGACGGCCTCGTCCGCCGCCGCACCGCGGCGCAGCCGCAGCGCAGGAATCGGATGGGCGACGACGGCCTCGGGGTCGAGCAGGTCCCAGGCGCATGCGTCGAAGTCGGCCACCGCACGCAGCAGGTCCTGTTCGCGGGCGACCGTCGCGAATGCGCGACGCAGCGCTTCCGGCGAATGCCAGCCGTGCACCTCGATGCACTCCGTGCTCTCGCGATATTTCCACGGCAGCAGATTGCGCTGCGCCGCGGTGAACGGAATCCGCTCGACGACGCCGAAATCCGTCGACGGCGGCGACAGCGCGGACGCCAGCGCGGCCGGGAGGTCTTCCGCCCCCACGGCACCTGCCGGATCGAACGCATCGCTCGCTGCTTCGCGCAGATCCGCCGCAGCCACCTCCGGACCCGCACAGACGCGGACGTAGTCCACGTCGGCGGACGTCGCCAGCCACCCGCGCAGACGTTCGCCGCGCTCCGCGTCGACGGCATCCACCAGCAGGACGCGGCTGCCATCGTCCAGCGACACGAAGGCGTGCGGCCAGCCTTCGGCGCACAGACGGCCTTCCAGGGACTGCTCCGCTTCGCCAGCCTGCGCCGTCGCGCCGGCCGCGATCGCTTCGACCGTTCGCAAACGATAGATGTCGGCCACGCCGATGTGCAATCCGCGCTCGCGCAGTCGCGCCAGCATGCGGATCAGCAGGATGGAGTCGCCGCCCAGATCGAAGAAGCTGTCGTCGCGCCCGACCTGAGGCATCTTGAGCAAGGAAGCCCAGACCTCGGCGATATCGCTTTCCGCACCGGGCGCCGGTGCGACGTACTGGCGCACGCTGTGCGCGGCGAACGACGGCTCCGGCAACTGCTTGCGATCGACCTTGCCGTTGGCGGTCAGCGGCATCTCGTCCAGCGCCATGATCGCCGCCGGCACCATGTAGTCGGGCAACTGCGCACGCACGTGCGCGCGCAGCGCCTCGACGTCGACGACCGCATCCAGGGTGACGTAGCCGATCAGCCGGCGATCGCCGCCGTCGCCCATCTCGCGCGCCACGACCACCGCCTGGCGCACGTCGGGATGCCGCTCCAGGCAGTTCTCGATTTCGCCCAGCTCGATGCGGAAGCCGCGGATCTTGACCTGGAAGTCCTTCCTGCCGACGAACTCGATGCTGCCGTCCGCGTGGCGGCGGCCGAGATCGCCGGTGAGATACATCCGGCGATCGTCGTCGTCGCGGGCGTAGGGGTTCTGGCGGAACGCGGCCGCGGTCTCCTCGGGGCGGCGATGGTAGCCGCGCCCGACCACCGGGCCGGAAATCGCGATCTCGCCAACCACGCCGGTCGGCACCAGCATCAGCGCGTCGTCGACCAGGTGCAGCCGCGCGTTGGCGACGGGGTGGCCGATCATCACGCGCTCCACAGGCGCATGCATCGGCTGGAAGCTGACGTCGTCCGAGCACTCGGCCGGGCCGTAAGCGTTCATCAGCGGAACCTGCGGATACTGCGCGAACCAGCGCTGCACCAGCTCGGGCGAGAGCGCCTCGCCGGTGGGCAGCACCCAGCGCAGCGCCGGCAGCGGATGCCGGAACGGCAGGATCACCTGCATCACCGAGGGCACCGGTTCCCAGACCGTCACGCCGCTGCCGGCCAGCCGCGCCAGCATGGCTTCCGGATCGCGCGTGGTGGCGCTGGAGACGATGGCGACCTTCGCGCCGAGCAGCAGCGCGGTGAGGAACTGCCAGACCGAAATGTCGAAGCATTGCGACGCGGTCTGGGCGATGACGTCGTCGGCGCCCAGCGACAGCGGTTCGAACTTGCCGCGCATGTTGTTGATCATGCCGCGGTGCTCGATCATCACGCCCTTGGGCTTGCCGGTCGAGCCCGACGTGAACAGCACGTAGGCGAGGTCGTCCAGCGCCGGCAGCGGCAGCGTCGCGCCCTGCGGCACCGGCTGGTCCAGGTCGGAGAGCGACAGCGTCTTGCCGATCCGCCATTTCCGCTTGAGCCAGCGCTGCTCGGTGGCGTAGCCGGCGCCCACCAAGAGCAGGCCCGGCTGCGCGTCCTCCAGCACCTCCAGCCAGCGCTGCGGCGGATGGGTGGGATCGAGCGGCAGGTACGCCGCGCCGGCCTTGAGCACCGCCACGATCATCGCCAGCAGGTCGCAACCGCGGGCATCGAGCAGGGCGACCACGGCCCCCGCCTGCGCCCCTTGCGCGCGCAGCGCGTGCGCGTAGCGGTCGGAGCGTTCATCGAGTTCGCGATAGGTGAGCCGCTGGTCGTCGCACTCGGCGGCGATGCGGTCGGGGGTCGCCGTCGCCTGGGCCGCGAACATCTGCGGCCAGGTGCGGTCGATCAGATCCGGACGCGCGGTGTCGTTGAGCGTCACCAGCAGGCGTTCGCGTTCGCCTTCGGGCAGGATCTCGACCAGGCGCATCGGCACGTGGTCGTCGAGCGCCATCGCCGCCGCGATGTTCTCCGCGGCGGTGCGCAGGCAGGTCGCCACCAGCATCGGATCGATGCTGTCGTGGCACTGCAGGTTGATGACGAAATCGTGGCCGCCGTCGTCGAGGTCGAGCGTGATCGGGAAGCTGCTGTTCTCCGTGTCCCACTCGCCGGTCAGCACGCGCATCCCTTCCAGCAGGCCGTGATGGGAGACCGCGTGGATCTGCTCGCTGTAGCGATAGTTGATCATCGCGTTGAACAGCGGCAGCGGCCCGGAGATCCCGCTGCAGCGCTGCGCGAGGTTCAGCGGCGCCTGTTCGTGCAGCAGCAGTTCGGCGAGCGCGTCGCGCGTGGCCAGCAGGGTTTCGCGCACGCCGGCATCGCCGAAACGCACGCGCAGCGGCAGGGTGTTGATCAGGGTGCCGAACACGGACGCGGTACCGACGGCGCCGTCCTGTCGGCCCGACAGCACGCTGCCGAAGACCACATCGCTGCGACCACTGCAGCGCCCCAGCACGAGCGCCCATGCGGCGTGGAACAGCACGGCCGGGGAAACGCCGGCCGCGCGTGCGCCGCGCCGGATGCGCGCGGCTGCGTCGCCTTCCACCGCGACGATGGCATTCGCCAGGCGACCGACCTCGCACTGCGCATCGGCCAGGCCGAACGGCAGCGTCGGCTCTTCGACATCGCCGAGCTGGGCGCGGAAATACGCCTCGTGCTCGGCTTCGTCGACATGCGCGTTGCGCGCGATGAATTCGCGATACGGCACCGGCTGCGCCAACTGGTCGCCTTCTCCTGCCAGGAGCTTGCGGACCTCGTCGAGCAGCAGCATCACCGTCACGTTGTCGCAGACGATGTGATGGCAGAGCAGCGCCATCACCCACTCGCCGGCCGCGGCATCGTGCACCACGTGGGCGGCGATCAGCGGCGCGGCGCCGATGTCCATGCGCGTGTGCCGCGGATCGCTGACCGCGAGCAGGCGCTCGAGCGCGCCCTCGCCTTCGGGCAGGAACGACACCGGCAGCGGCGCATCGCGATGCACGACCTGCACGGGCTGCGACAGCCTGTCGGCATGGATCGAGGTGCGCAGCACGTCGTGGCGGTCCATGACCGTCTGCATGGCGTGCAGGAACGCGTCCAGCCGCGCGCGGGTATCGAATGCGAGCACGCTGCGCAGCAGGTAGGCGTCGCCCTCGCCCTCCAGCATCGAGTGGAACAGGATGCCTTCCTGCAGCGGGCCCAGGCGGTAGATGTCCTGGATGTTGGTCACGCCGCCCGGGACGGCCGCGACGATGCGATCGATGTCGGCCTGGGTCAGCTCCGCCAGCGGCAGCATGTCGGGCGTGATCCGCGCGGTGTCGGCGACGATGCGGTTCTCCGGCACCGGAGGCGTCTCGGCGACGGCACCGGCCGGCCGCAGCGCGGCGGCCAGGTCGGCCAGCGTGGGCTTGACCAGCACCGTGCGGATGTCGGTGACGAAACCGTGCTCGCGCAGGCGCGCCAGCATCGGGATGACCATCAGCGAATGGCCGCCGAGCGCGAAGAACTGGTCGTCGCGACCGATCTCCGGCTGGCCCAGCAACCCGGCCCAGACCTCGGCCAGGGCCGTCTCCGCCTCGCCCTGCGGCGCGACGTAGGCCATGCGTGCGACGGCATCGGCGTCCGGTACGGGCAGCGCGCGGCGGTCGACCTTGCCGTTCGGGGTCAGCGGCAACGCCGGCAGCGCCACGAAGGCCGCGGGCACCATGTACTCAGGCAGCGTTTCCGCAAGCGCGGCGCGCAGGCGGACGGCGGACAAGGCTTCGGCGTCCGGCCCGGCGACGTATGCCACCAGGCGCTTGTCGCCGGGACGGTCCTCGCGGGCGAGCGCGATGCACTCGACCACGCCCGGGCACGTCGCGAGCCGGGCCTCGATCTCGCCCGGTTCGATGCGGAAGCCGCGGATCTTGACCTGGAAGTCGTTCCGACCGAGGTATTCCAGCACGCCATCGCGACGCCAGCGCACCAGGTCGCCGCTGCGGTAGAGCCGTGCCGGCTCCCCTTCGGCGTAGACGTCGGCGACGAAGCGTTCTGCGGTCAGATCGTCGCGGCCGAGGTAGCCGCGCGCCACCTGCGCACCGCCGATGCACAGCTCGCCGGCGACGCCGATCGGCGCCAGCGCCCCGCAGTCGTCGAGCACGCGCATGTACATGCCGGCGATGGGTCGGCCGATGGGCACGTCGCGGCCGCCCAGGGGGTCGGACGCGGCTTCGTGCACCACGCAGCCGACCACGGTTTCGGTCGGGCCGTACTCGTTGACGATGCGCGCCTGCGGCGAGAGTTCGCGCCACAGGGCCACCGTCGCCGCCGGCAGCGCTTCGCCGCCGACGACGAAGCACATCGCGGCGGGCGTACGCCCGGCGATGCGCATGCGCTGGCCCAGCGCATGCAGGTGCGCCGGGGTGATCTTGATCAGCCACGAGCGGGTGGCCGTGGAGACGTGTTCCTCCAGCGCCGGCAGTTCGTCGCCGTCCGCCAGCAGCAGCGCCCGGCCGCCGGTGAGCAGCGGCAGGTAGAGGCTGGTGATGGTGGCGTCGAACACGATCGGCGAAGACACGACGGCATCGACGGGGCGATTGTCCGCGTAGTAGCCGACCGCCCAGCGCAGGTAGGCGCCGAGTTGTCCGTGCTCGACGACCACGGCCTTCGGCCGACCGGTCGAGCCGGACGTGTACAGTACATAGGCCGGCATGTCCTCGCGCAGGTCCACCGCGGGCAGGTCGAGGTCGCCATCGGTTGCGATCGTCTCCGGATGCAGTGCGAGGTCGCCCGCGACGGCGCTCGCATCGGCGTCCGCGGCGACGAGCATCGCCACCGGCGCACTGTCTTCCACCTGGTAGCGCAGCCGATCCGCCGGCGCGGCGGGGTCGAGCGGCACGTACGCCGCTCCCAGCTTCCATGTCGCCAGCAGGCTGGCCAGCAGATCGAAGCTCCGCGGCAGGCAGACCGCCACCCGCGTGCCGGCTTGCACGCCACGGGCGTGCAGCGCGCGCGCGATGGCGCGTGCGCGCAGGTCGAGGGCGGCATAGTCCAGGGTGCTGGCGCCCGCCTCCACCGCGATCGCGCCCGGTGTGGTCGCCACCTGCGCTTCGAACCGGCGCAGCGGCAGCGGCATGGGCTCGCCGAGGCGTTCGCCGCCGGCCGGGCTGCGGTTGAAGTCCTGCAGCAGGCGCGCCCGCTCGCCGGCGCCGAGCATGTCGGCCTCGGCCGCGCGGCGTTCCGGGTTCTCGACCATCGCCCGCAGGATGCGGACCAGATAGCCGGCGTGGCGCAGGATGGTGTCGTGCTCGAACAGCGCAGTGGCGTATTCGATGCCGCCGGTGATCCTGCCCTTGTCCTCGGACAGGCTGAGGGTGATGTCGAACTTGGCGGCCGTATGCTCGGGTTCGATCATCCCGAGCTCCACGCCCCCCATATCCAGTTCGCGCCAACTTTCGTCCTGCCAGCTGAACATGGCCTGGAACAGCGGCGTGTGCGCCAGGCTGCGTTCGGGCTTGATCGCATCCACGACCTGCTCGAACGGCACCTGGGCATGCGCCTGGGCCCCGATCAGGCTGTCGCGCACGGCCGCCACCGCCGCAGCGAAGCTGTCCTCGGCGGACAGTCGCACCCGGATGGGCAGCGTGTTGACGAAGAAGCCCACCAGCGGCGCCAGTTCGGCCTGGGGACGGCCGGCGGCGGGAATGCCGATGACCACGTCGTCCTGGCGCGACAGGCGCTGCAGCACGACCGCCCAGCCGGCCATGAGCACGGTGAACAGCGTGGTGCCGGCGCGCTGGGCGAGCGCACGCAGCGCATCGGCGAGCCCCTCGTCGATCGCCAGCGGCAACAGCGCGCCGTCGAACCGCTGCTGCGGCGGACGCGGATGGTCCGTCGGCAGGTCCAGCAAGGCCGGCACGCCGGCGAGGGTTTCGGCCCACCAGTCCAGTTCGGCCCGCCATGGCGCGCCGCCGGCCAGCGACTGCTGCCACGCCGCGAAGTCGGCGTACTGGACCGTCAGCGGCGCCAACGGGTCCGGCTCGCCCGCGCAGGCCGCCCGGTACAGGGCGCCCAGTTCGGCGACCAGCAGGCCCAGCGACCAGCCGTCGATCACGATGTGATGCATCGCGATCAGCAGGACATGCTCTTCGGCGCCCATCCGGACCAGCGCGCCGCGCAGCAGCGGGCCGGTCGCGAGATCGAACGGCGTCTCGAACACCTCGCGCATGCGGGCGCGCAGGGCGGCGTCGGCACCGACGGCGTCCCGCGCGCGCAGGGCTGACAGGTCGATCTCCTGCAGCGCGAAGCCGACGTCCGCCGCCGCGAACCACTGCACCGCGACGCCGTCGCGCTCGACGAACGTCGCGCGCAGGCCCTCGTGGCGGGCGACGATGCGGTCGAGCGCACCACGCAGCGCGCCAACGTCCAGCGCACCTGTGAGACGCAGCGCGGCCGGGATGTGATAGGTCCGGCTGATGTCCTGCATCTGCGCCAGGAACCACAGGCGCTGCTGCGCGAACGACAGCGGCATCGCCTCGTCGCGCGGCAACGCGACCACCGGCGGCAGCACGTCGCGCGTCGCCTGGCGCGCCGCATGCGCGAAGTCGCGGAGGACCGGGTTTTCCAGCAGGTCGGCCACGCCCACGTCCGCGCCGATGCGCTCGCGCAGCGTCGCGGCGGCACGCATCGCCAGCAGCGAATGGCCGCCGAGCGCGAAGAAATCGGCATCGCGCGAGATCCGCTCCACCGGCACCTGCAGCATCTCCGCCCAGATCGCGGCCAGCGCGCGCTCCAGGTCGTCGCAGGGCGCCTCACCGGCGCCCGTCTCCGGGACGATCTCCGGCTCCGGCAACGCCTTGACGTCGATCTTGCCGTTGCCCGTCAGGGGCATCGACGGCACGATCGCCATCGCCTGCGGCAGCATGTAGTCGGGCAGCGCACCCCGCAGGAAGCCGCGCACGTCCTCGAGCAGCGCCGAGGCGTCGTCCACGGCGCCCTCGGTCGCCACCCAGGCCAGCAGGCGTCGGTCCTGGTCCTCGCCGCGCACCGCGACGGCAGCCTCGGCGACCTGCGGATGGGCGAGCAGCCGGGCTTCGATTTCATCGAGCTCGATGCGGAATCCGCGCAGCTTCACCTGGCGGTCCCGACGGCCGGCGAATTCGATCTGGCCATCCTCGCGCCAGCGGCCGAGGTCTCCCGTCCGGTAGACGCGCCCGCCCGGGCGCCACGGGTCGGGCAGGAAGGCGTCCGCATTCAGTTCCGGGCGATTGAGGTAGCCGTTGGCCACGCCGTTGCCGCCGATCCAGATCTCGCCCAGCAGGCCGGGCGCGCAGAGCTGGCCGAGCCGGTCGACCACGTAGACGGCGGTGTTGCAGATCGGGCGGCCGATCGACAGCGCATGGGTGTCGGCCTCGCCGGGCGCGCAGATCCACGCGGTCGAGAGGATCGTGGTTTCGGTCGGGCCGTAGCCATTGATGTACCTGCACCGCTTGCCCCACGTCCGCACCATCTCGGCCGAAGGCGCGGAGCCCGCCGTGAGCAGCGTGAAGTCCTGCGGCACGCGCGACGGATCCAGCTGCTGCACGTATGGCGGCGGAAAGGCGGAGAACCCGATCCCCGCGTCCACGAGATAATCCTGCAGCGCGGCAGGCTCGACGATCAGCGCATCCGGGAGCAGGTGCAGCTCGGCGCCGGAGAGCAATCCGCCGAAGATCTCGCCTGCCGATGCGTCGAAGGTGTACGGCGCGAACTGGGTGATGCGCGAACCACCGTCGAACAGCCTCGCCTCGCGGCACCATGCGCAGAAATTGAGCAGCGCGCCGTGGGAAATCGCCACGCCCTTGGGCAGGCCGGTCGTGCCGGAGGTATAGATGACGTAGGCGCGATCAGTCGAACGCACGGTGCCCTTCAGGGGCGAAGACGGCATCGACGCGTCGTCGTGCGTCGCAAGCAGATCCTCGTAGGCGAGGCAGTGGCCTGCGCCCTGGATCACCGCATCGAGGTGCGCATGATCGCTCAGGGTCCAGACGATCCCGGCATCGGCGACGATGAACGCGCGACGCTCGGCCGGGCAGTCCACCGCGACCGGCACGTAGGCGGCGCCGGCGGACATGATGCCGATCATCGCGGCGATCAGCGCCGGCCCCTTGCCCATGCTCAGCGCGACGGTGTCGCCGTCGCGCACGCCCTTCGCACGCAGTGCGTGCGCGATGACGCGGGCCTCGCGGACGAGTCGCGGATACGTCCAGTGGACGTCGCCGAAGACCAGTGCGGTCGCCTCGCCGCGCTCACCGGCCACGCGCTCGAACGCTTCCGGAAGCAGGCTGTCTTCCGGCAAGGCGAGCGTCGTCGCGTTCCATTCGTGTACTGCGCGCAGGCGCTCGGCCTCGCCCAGGATCGAAAGCTGTTTGAGCGGGCTGTCGCCCTGCGCCAGGCCCAGACTTGACAGCAGGTGCCCGAAGCGGCGCAGCAGTTCGTCGACCTGCGCATGCGCGAACAGCGGCGAGCGATACACCAGGTCGAGCTGCAGCGATTCGCCCGGATAGACCACTAGGTTGAGGTCGAATGCCGCCTGCCCCGTCCCGCCGATGTCGGCGATCGCGATGTCGTCGCTTCCGCGCGCGAACAGCTTGAGCGAATCCCGCGGGAAATTCTCGATGGTGACCAGCGATGAGAACAGGGACTCGCCCGGACGGACTCCGGCGTTGCGCTGGATGTCCGCGAGCGGGATCGCGCCATGTTCGTCGTTGTCGAGCTGGTGGCGCTGGGTGTCGCGCAGCAGCTCGCCGATCGTCCCGGGCCTCGCGCTGTCCACCCGCATCGGCAGGGAATTGATGAACAACCCCACCATCGCGTCGACGCCCTCGACCGGCACCGACCGGCCGCTGGCGACGTAGCCGAACAGGACCTCGTCCTCGGCCAGGTACTTGCCCAGCAGGAGGCCCCATGCCGCCAGCATCAGCGTGCCCAGGCTGACGCCCTGGGACCTGGCCAGTCGGGCCAGGCGCTCGGTGTCCTGGGCCGACACTTCCAGCCCGGCGATTTCGGCACGCTGCGCGCCCGCCGGGGCCTTGGCATCCACGCGGCCCCGCAGCGGGGATTGCATTGCGGTGGCCACGTCCATGCCGTGGAAGAACGTGCGCCAGTAGGCATGCGCGGCGGCGTTGTCGAGCCCCTGCAGCCAGGTGATGTAGTCGCGGTAGCGCGGCGCGGCGTCGGGAACAGCCGCACCGGTGTAGTGGTGGAACACTTCCTGCAGCAGCAGGTTGATCGACCAGCCGTCGATCAGCGCGTGGTGGTAGGTCCACAGCAGGCTGGCACCGTCGTCCGACGTCATCACCAGCGTGAAACGCATGGGAACGGCCGCTTCGAGCGCGAAACCGGCGGCGATGTCTTCGCCGGAGCAGCGTTCGACGACCTGCGCCGAGCCCGCCTCGTCGCCGCGGGAATCCACGTCGCGCCACTGCATCTGCGCTTCGCCCGACACCAGCTGGACGAGCGCGTCACCGCCGAGGTCGACGAACGACGTGCGCAGGATGTCGTGTCGCGCGATGGTCTTGCGCCAGGCTTCACGCAGGCGCTGCGCATCGACGCGGGAGAAGCCGATGCGCAGCTGCGACACGTAGGCCGTCTGCTTGCCATCGGTCGAGAACAGCAGCAGCCCCTGCTGCATCGGCGAGCAAGGATAGGCCGCTGCCGCATCCGGATGGCGTACGAGCACCGCAGCCGACACCTCCGGCGAGAGGGCCGGCATCGCGGCCGGCCGTGCGGTCGATGCCCGGTCGTCTCCGGACGACGCGAACGACGCGGCGTCTTCCACGAGAGCATTCGCCATGCCTTCCGCCATCGTACGGATGCGCTCGGGATCCAGCGGGTCGCCGGCATGATCCAGGCGCAGATGCACACGGCCGTTCCGGATCCACGCCTGCACGCGCAAGGCATGACTGCGCGCCCGCGCCGGGCTGAACACGGCACCGGTTTCGCTGTCTGCAGGCAGGTGTCCGAAATACTGGAACAGGAGGTCGGCAGGCTGGCCGCCGAGCGCGTCGCAGGCCTCCTGCAGCGACTCGTCCATCGCCAGGTGACGCAGCGCGCCGTAGCCGAGTCCGCGATTCGGCACGGCGGCGAGCGCCTTGCGGACGGAGCGCAGCACGGATGCGGGATCCGCACGCAGCGATTCGAAGGTCTGCGGATACCGCGACGTGCATGCCCCGACCGTCGACTCGAGCCCGGCATCGGCCGGTCGCCCATCGCCGTCCAGATCCACGCGAACGGCGTCGATCTCCAGGCGCCGACCGAGCTCGCGCACGAGCACCGTCAGCAGGCGCGCCTCGACTTCCCTGCCCTCGCCTGCGTGTTCGATCAGCGCTGCGGAGACATCGGGATCGAGGGTCACTTCGATCACTTGCGTGGCCGACTCCGGAACGCGCTCGGCAAGGGCGACGGCATCGAGCAGCCGCGGCACATCGCCGGCCAGCTGCGCCAGCCAGTAGTCGCGCTCGGCTTCGGCATCCGCGCCCAGCGCGAAGTCCTGCACCTGTGTCGCCCAGGCCTGCATCGACAGCGAGGACGGTCCGAAATCCGGGTCCCGATCATGGCGCGCCGCATCGACGGCGATCCGCAGATCGTGCTCCAGCACGCGCCAGGACAGGCCGTCGACGACGAGGGGATGCATCGTCCACAGCAGCCGATCGCCGCCCTCGCCGCGCAGGAGGTCCCAGCGCAGCAGGCGACCCTTGCGGATGTCGAGCGCCGCCATGGCCTCGGTGGCCCGCATCTCGGCCGTGCGCCCGTCGTCGGTCTGCTCGATGACGGCATCGGCATGGACCGGGTCATCGGCCTGCAGCCCTTCCGGGCGATATTGCGCGACCCAGCCGGCGGGCGTCTGACGGAAACGCAGGCGCAGCGCATCGTGGCGCAGCACCAGCGCATGCAGCGCGCGGCGCACCTGCACCAGCGAAATCCCCGCAGGCAGCGGAAACACGGCGAACTGTGCGGCGCCGTCCACGGCCGCACTGCCATCCGCGAAGTATTCGACCTGGATCGGCAGCAGGCGCTGGACACCGGCGATCGGTGCCGGCGCAGCCGACGACGGCGGCGACGCTTCGCCCGCCGTCGTCTGCGTCCCCGCCTCCGCGGGGCCGAGCAGCGCCGCGATGCCGCGAATCGTCATGCCCTCGATCACTTGCCGCTGGGTCAGGGTCATGCCTCGACGCGTGGCAGCAGCGACGACCTGGATCGCCAGGATCGAATCGCCGCCGACCGCGTAGAAGCCATCGGTCACGCCGAAGCCGTCGTGGCCCAGGACACCGGTCCAGATGGCATGCAGTGCGGACTCGATCTCGCCTTCCGGGGCCACGTGCGCGTTGCGCAGGTACGCCGACGCATCGGGCTCGGGCAGACGCGCGCGATCGGCCTTGCCGTTGGCGTTGACCGGCATGGCATCGAGCAGGACGAACGCGGATGGCACCATGTACTCGGGCAGCGCGGCCTTGAGTCGGGCGACGAGCGCGTGGATCAGCGCCTGGCTGGCGTCGCTGTCGTCCTCGGCGAGGTTGCGTGCCACGACGTAGGCCACCAACTGCGGCTGGCCGCCGTCCTTGCGCAGCATGACCAGCGACTGGCGCACGTTGTCGTGGCCGTCGAGCACGCTTTCGATCTCGCCCAGTTCGACGCGGAAGCCGCGGATCTTGACCTGGTGGTCGATGCGTCCGAGGTATTCGATGTCGCCGTCGTTGCGCCAACGCGCCAGGTCGCCCGTGCGGTACATCCGCTCGCCGGCCACGAAAGGACTCTCCACGAACCGTTCGGCCGTCAGCTCGGCCCGGCCGTAGTAGCCGCGCCCGACGACCAGACCGCCGATGAACAGCTCGCCGGCCACGCCCGGCGGCAGCAGCCGGCCATGCGGGTCGAGGATGTACAGCCGCGCATTCCAGATCGGGCGGCCGATCGGAACGCTCGTGATCGCGCGATCGGCCACGTGGAAATAGCTCACGTCGATCGCGGCCTCGGTCGGGCCGTACAGGTTGTGCAGCTCCGCCGTCGATTCGGCCAGGAACTTCGCTGCCAGCGTCGCCGGCAGCGCCTCGCCGCTCGCGAACACGCGCCTGAGCGCGGTGCACGACGCCAACTCGCCGGCATCCACGAACACCTGCAGCATCGACGGCACGAAGTGCAAGGTGGTGATGCCGCACTCGCGGATGACCTTGCCCAGGTACTGCGGGTCGCGGTGGCCGCCCGGCTCCGCCACCACCAGCGTGGCACCGACCATGAACGGCCAGAAGAACTCCCACACCGACACGTCGAAGGCGAACGGCGTCTTCTGCAGGACGCGATCGCCCGGCTGCAGCGGGTACGCGTCCTGCATCCACTCGATGCGGTTGATGACCGGCGCATGCTCGTTCATCGCCGCCTTGGGCGTGCCGGTGGAACCCGAGGTGAAGATCACGTAGGCCAGATCGCGCGGGCCGGCGTGGCCGACCATCGGCGCATCGGATTCGGCGGCCGCGGGATCGGTCCCGGCATCCAGCGACAGCAGCCGCACGGACGGCTCGATCCCGGCCAGCACGCCGGCTTCCAGCGCGCGCTGGGTCAGCACCAGGCGGGCGTCGACCTCCTGCAGCATCGTCGAGAGCCGCTGCGCGGGCAGTTCCGGATCCAGCGGCGCATAGGCGGCGCCCGCCTTCACCACCGCATGCAGGGCCACCACCATCTCGATGGACCGCTGCATGCACACGCCGACCACTTGCTCGCGGTCGATTCCCAGCGTGCGCAGATGACGGGCCAGACGATTGGTCCGCGCATCGAGTTCCCCGTAGGTCAACGACACGTCGCCGAAGACCAGTGCCACGTCGTCCGGCGCGCGCGCCGCCTGCGCGACCAGCAGGTCGGTCAGGCTGCAGTCCGAGGAGAAGGCGTGGTCGGTCGCGTTCCAGTCATCGGTGACACGCGCGCGAAGCGTGGCCGGCAACAGCGGCAGACTGCGCCACGGCTCGGAGGAGCGCTCGACCAGCGCCTGCATGCAGGCCGAGAACACCGCCACCCAATCCTCGACCGACGGCAGGTCGTAGACGTTGGCGTCGTAACCGATCCGCAGTTCGTAGTCCGGTTCGACGACCGAGGCGCCCTCGGCGACGCGTTCGATCAGGCTGAACAGGAACGGATGATTGGTAGCCTCGTAGCCGCCCAGCAGCTGCGGGCGGGCGCCGGTGCCGTGGTCGGCGTAGCGATGGCTCTCGATGTTGAACAGGGTGTCGAACAGCGGGCCTTCGATGCGGTCGCGCATCCGGGTATGGATCGCCGACAGCGGGTACGCGGCCATGTCGCGCATGCGATCGAGCTGCCGGTTGACCTCCCCGATGAGGTCCGCGCCGGTGGTGTCATCGCCGATGTCGAGCACCAGCGGCAGGGTGTTGACGCAGCAGCCGGTGATGGTCTCGACGCCGGGAATCTCCTCCATGCGGCCGTTCTGGATGACGCCGCAGCGCACCTGCGGCAGGCCGCCGATGAAGCGCAGCAGCGCGGCGTAGCCGGCCAGCCACAGGCTGTTGGCGGTGACGCCCATCGTCCGGGAGGCCTCGCGGACGGCGCGCGTCAGCGCGGCATCGAGCGGGGCGACATGCAGGCGCACGTCGCGGCCGGCATCCGGCTTGAGCGGCGCGCTGCGCATCGTCGGCAGCGCGCAGGCCGTGCCGTTCCACGGCAGCGAGTCCCAGTAGGCTTCGATCGAGGCATCGGCTGCGAGCCTGCGCTGCACGCGCAGGAGATCGGGCACGCCCGCCAGCGGCGCGGACGGGCGACGCGGCAACTGGCCCAGGACATGCCGATAGCCGGCCAGCAGGTCGTTGACCAGCAGGTCGACCGACCAGCCGTCGTGGATCAGATGGTGGATCGACAGCAGCATGACGAGGTCGTCGCCGTCGTCGTGATGGAATTCGAGCTGGAACAACGGCGCGCGATCGATGCGGACGGGTTCCCCGCGCAGCGCTTCGATGCGCGCGAGCGCCGCGGCTTCCGGCGCGTCGGAGCGATGCACCGGCACGTCGACGTCGAGCCGGGAATGCACCAGCATCGTGGCGTCGCCATCGCCCCAGTCGCGCACGCTGGTGCGCAGGCAGTCGTGCCGCTGCACCCAGCCGCCGACTGCGCGGCGCAGCGCCTCCGGGTCGCAATGCACCGGCAGGCGGTACGCCATGAACACCTGGTAGGTGTCGGGGTGGCGGATCATCGTCCGCTGCATGTCGGTCGGTGCGTACGCGGTATCGAGCGTGGCCGGCAGCGTGTCCAGCCGCGCCTGGTCCAGCCCGGCCAACGGGAAGTCGGAGGGCGTCCAGCGCGAATGTTCCGCCACCAGGCAGTGCGCGATCAGTTCGCGCAGCGCAGCGACCAGCCCGTCCGCCAGGCGATCGCCGGCGCCGGCCCACAGGCCTTCGTCGTGGAACAGGCTGACGACGAGCTCGCCGTCGCGGATCTCGCTCTCCAGCGACAGCATGTACGGGTTGGCGTTGCCCTCGCCCAGCTCGATCGCCACCGTCGGCGCCGTGCGCCAGCCGGCCTGCGTGCGGCGCACCACGCCCGAGAAATTGAACAGGACCTGCGGCCCGCGGTAGTCCGCGAACATCGCCTGCGCCTCGGCCGTGTCGACCAGGTAGCGCAGCGCGTAGAAATCGCGGCCGCGGTCGGGCACCGCCGCACGGGCTTCCTTCAGTGCCATCAGCCAGGGGCCGATGCCCTCGCCGCCCGGCATCGTCACCGCCAGCGGATGCACGCTGGTGAACCAGCCGACCGTGCGATCGATGCCCTGCGCGCCGGCGAAGGCTTCATCCCGGCCGTGCCATTCGATGTCGAGCGCCACCCGGTCCAGCCCTAGCGCACGCCCGAGCGCGAGGCAACTCGCCGCCAGCACGAGCTCTTCCGCGCTCTGGCGGTAGCACGCGGTCGCGTGCTCCAGCAGCGCGGCGGTCTCCGGTGCCGGCAGGCGGCATTCGCGGATGGACAGCCCCGTGGCGCGCGTGCCCGGCAGCGACGGCACGGGACATTGCGCGAGGGACGCCAGCGCGGGGCGCCAGCGTTCCAGACGGGCCGGCAGATCGGCCCGCACCGCTTCGTCGAGCGCCTTCGCCCAGGCGCCGTACGCGATGCTCTTGCCGGGCAGCACATCCTCGACGGGCTGCTCGGGATGCGTGTAGAGCTGGTGGAGATCGTCCAGCAGCAAGCCGTGGCTGATGGTGTCCACCACCAGGTGATGCAGCGCCCAGACGACGCGCGAACGCGAGGCGTCGCGCAGCAGGGCCATGCGGAACAACGGCGCCTGTTCCAGCGCGATCGCGTCCGCCAGCGCATGACGCTGCCGATCGCTCTCGGCGTCCCACGCCGCCGCATCGGCGGTCTCGGGCATGTCGACGACGGTCAGCGGCGGCAGCGCAAGGCCGGGCTCGGCGATCACCTGCGCCCAGGCCGATGCCTGCCCGGGACGCGACGCGTCGCGCAGCGCGAACGCCGCGCGCAGTTCGTCGTGATGATCCACCACGCGCGCCACCGCCGCCTGCAGGCGTTCGGCGTCGAGACGTTCGTCGGCATCGAAGACCAGGCTCTGGCAGAAGACGCCCTTGCGGGCCAGGTCGAGCCGGAAGAACCAGCCCTGGATCGGGCCGAGCGGCGCCTCGCCGGACACCGATGCGTAATCGCGCACGTTGCGCCGGCCCGTGCCGTGCAGGGCCGCCACGAAATCGCCCAGTCGCGGGCGCGACAGCAGCAGCGACGAGGTCGCGTCGTAGCCGAGGCGCTTCAGCATCGACATCACCACCAGCGCGGTCAGCGAATCGCCGCCGAGATGGATGAAGTGGTCGTCGACGCCGACCCTGGGCTGTTGCAGCACGTTGCGCCAGATCGCCGCGACTTCGGCTTCCAGCGGATCATCGAACAGGAGGTCCGGACCATCGCCATCGGCCGCGTCGAGCGTCGCGAGCTGTTCCTGCAGCCTGCGGTAGTCGGTCTTGCCGTTGACGGTCATCGGCAGCGACGACAGCCAGACGATGCGGTTGGGCATGGCCCAGGCCGGGAGCAGGTCGCCCAGGCGTGCGCGCATCGCCTCTTCCGGCTGCGGTTCTCCGGTGCAGAACGCGACCAGCTGTTTGCTGCCGGACACGTCCACCACCACGGTGGCCGCCTGCACCACCCCGTCGATCATCACGAACGCGGCTTCCACCTCGCCCGGTTCCAGGCGATGGCCACGCAGCTTGATCTGGCTGTCGACGCGTCCGGCGAACACCAGCGCGCCGGCACCATCGAACGCGCACAGATCGCCGCTGCGGTACCAGCGCATGCCGTCGGCGACGACGAAACGGTCTTCGGTCAGCTCGTCGCGCCGCAGATAGCCGAGGGTCACGCCGGCGCCGCCGATCAGCAGCTCGCCGACCGCGCTGCGCGGCAGCGCGTGGCCGAAGCGGTTGCAGACCTTCACCGAGGTGTTGACGATCGGCGCACCGATGCTGATGGCTTCGTGCGTGTCCAGCGGCCGGTCGGCGAGCCACGCGGTGGACAGAATGGTCGTTTCCGTCGGGCCGTAGGCGTTGACGTAGACGACATGCCCGTGCCAGCGGCGGACCAGTTCGTGATCGGGCGCGGACCCGGCGGTCATCAGCACGCGCAGCGTCGGCAGCGCCTCGGGCGAGAGGTATTTCGCGTACTGCGGCGGGAACGCCGCGAACGTGACGCCATGGCGCGTCATCAGCGCCTGCAGCGCGCCCGGGTCGTCGATGGCCGACGCCGGCAGCAGCACGGTGGCGCCGCCGTTGAGCAGGCTCGAGTGGATTTCGGCGACCGAGGCATCGAAGGTGAACGGCGCGAACTGCGACCCGATGTCGCCGGTCTCGAACCAGCGCTCGACCTGGTCGACGAAATTGAGCAGGTTGCCATGGCCGACCAGCACGCCCTTCGGACGCCCGGTCGAACCAGAGGTGAAGATCACGTAGGCCGGCGAATCCACCGACATGATCTCGGCGACGAACGGCGCGCCGGGCACGTCCGTGGCGATGTCTTCCGCGACCATCGTCCGCACCTGCGGCAGCGACGCCGCGAGCGTCGGCGCGTGGACGCGTTCGGTGAGCACCACGTGCAGCCCGGTGTCCTCGACCATGCCCGTCAGTCGCGCCGCCGGCTGGCCGGCATCCATCGGCACGAACACCGCGCCCAGCTTGAGCACCGCGATCTGGGCGACGATCATCCGGTGGTTCCTGTTGAACGAGACACCGACGAAATCCCCGCGCGCGACGCCCGCATCGCGCAACGCCACCGCCCACGCGGAAGACAGTCGATCCAGTTCTCCGAAGGACAGCGTGCCGTCCTCGTCGACCACGGCGACACGCGTCCGCTCGGTGGCGACGACCGCGGCGAAGCGGCGATTCAGGTCCGCCTGCACCGGCGCATGCGGTCCGTGCGCCACCCACGGCTGCAGCCGCAGACGTTCGTCGGCGCCCACCACATCGTCGGACAGGGTCCCGATCTCCGCCATCCGGGTCTGCGGCGCGTCGCGCAGCGACACGCGAAGGCGTGTCCACAGAGTCGACAGCAGACGCTGGTAGTCCTCGCCGAAGCGCTCCGTGGCGCAGTCGATCCGCCAGAGGCCCTGTTCGCACACGAGCATGAAATCCGCGCTCGCGGCATCGGCGGAGGTCCCCTGCAGATGCACGGCGTGCGCACGGCACTGCGCATCGAGCCCGGGCCACGCGGCATCGTCCGGCATCAGCCAGGGATGCGCCGCCCTGCCCTGCGCGAGGATCTCCGCGTGCAGCGCCTGCAGCGTGGTGTCGGCATCGACGCGGCTGACCACCGGCCACACGCGCATGCCCTCGCCGCCCTCGTGCAGGCAGGTGACCACCGGCTCATCGTCGTAACGCAGCCAATGCAGCGCCGCATGCCATGCGGCCAGCGCGGCCCACGGGTCGCGCGCATCGTCGACAGGCAGGCAGGACAGCACGCGCCGGCCGCGCGCCACGCCGGTTCCGATGGTCGCGTCCCGCAGCGGGCCGGGCGCCTCCAGCGCGTACAGACGCAAGGCATCGCGGGTATCCGCAGGCATCAGCTCCGTCGACATGGGACTCTCCATCAAATCAGGACAACGCGATCGCCGCGAAGCGGCGACCGTCGAGCGCGGAAGTCGAGCGCGCGATCACGCGCGAAGCTCCGCAACGAGGCGCGACACCTGTGCAGCGTCGTGCCCGAAACGATCCAGCGATGCGACCTGCGCCACGCGGCCGTCGTAGCCGTGGCGCAGCAGCGCAGCCAGGTCGCCGGAAGGGCCGAGGTCGACGAAGCGGCACCGCCCCTCGCCTTCCAGCGCCTCGATGGCGCCGGGGAGATCGACCGGTGCGCGCAGTGCATGCCACAGCCGGTCCGCGTCGTAGCGCTCGACCCTGCGTCCATCGGCGCACGAGTAGGCCGGCAGCGAGGATTCGGCGGCATCGAGCTCGGCGGCTCCCGCGGCGAAGCTCGCTTCAGCGGCATCCAGCGCGGTCGAATGCAGCGCATGCTCGACCGGCAGGACGGACGCCACGATGTCCCGGGACGCCAGCGCGCCGCGGACGCCGTCCAGGCGTGCGGCATCGCCACTCAGCAGGCAGTGGCCATCGGCATGCCGGGCGGCGATCTCGCAGCCGTCGATCAGCAATGCCTCGGCGCGGAGCGTCTCGGCGCCTGCCTGCACTGCCAGCATCCCGCCATCGGGCGCGTGCTCGCGCAGCAGGCGGGCCAGACGCGTCACCTCGGTCATCGCCTGCTCCATCGACAGGGAGCCGGATGCCACCGCCGCCACGAACTCGCCCGTGCCGCAGCCGAGCACCGCGTCGGGCGCGATGCCCGCATCGCGCAGCACGCAGGTCAGGCCGTGACAGACCGCGAACAGCGCCGGCGCCGCGATCCGCAGGTCGCTGAGTGCGTCGTGGCGACGCTCGCCGGCGTACAGCGCGGCCACCAGGCTCGCGCCGTCGTGCAGTCGCGCGTAGACGGCATCGCAGGCGTCGAACGCCTCGCGGAACACCGGGTTCGCATCGTACAGTTCACGCCCCATCGCGTGGTATTGCGCGCCTTGGTCGGGATACATGAACACCAGGCGCGAACGCGGCACGGGCGCGGCCGGGATCGGCATCGGCGCCTTGCGGATGCGCGCGAACAGCCCGGTGAGGACTTCGCCCGGCCCGACCTCGACGAACTGTTCCATCCCCTGGGCCAGCAGCCAGGAAATCGATTCGTGCCAGCGCACCGGATGGGTGATCTGGCGCGAAATCAGGTCGGCGTAGTCGGTGCGCGGATACGGACGTGCCGTGCAATTGGCGACGACCTCGGCCTGCAGGGGGCGCAGCGCGAGCGTGCCGAGGTAACCGGCGAACTCGCGTTCCGCCTCGCGCATGAAGCTGGAGTGGAAGGCGGCACTGACGTCCAGGCGCACGCAGCGCGCGCCCGCATCGGTGAACAGCGGTGCGCAGGCGCCGATCTGGTCGTAGTCGCCGGAGATCACGATCTGCGACGACGAGTTGATGTTGGCCAGTTCCACCCGGTCGAACGGCGAACCGGCGAGCAGGTCGCGGACCCGCGCCTCGTCCAGCCCGATCACCGCGGCCATCGCGCCGCGGGGCGCCTGGCTCATCAACGCGCCGCGCTTGGCGACGATCCCGACGCCGGTCTCGAAGTCGAAGGCGCCCGCAGCGAACAGCGCCACGAATTCGCCGAGGCTGTGGCCCACGTAGACGTCCGGCGCGGCCGCACCGTCTTCGCGTCGTGCGAGGCAGTCCAGCGCCGACACCGCGAACAGCGCGGGCTGGGTGAACCGGGTCTGGCCGAGGGTGCCGTCGGGATCTTCCAGGCACAGCCGTCGCAACGAATACCCCAGCACCGCATCCGCCGACGCAACGAGCGCAGGGAAACGGTCGAACAGGGCCTCGCCCATTCCCTTGCGCTGCGACCCCTGCCCCGGGAATCCCCAAGCCGTCTTCATCTTCCGGACTCCATTCCGTTCGCGATCCGCATCCGTGCTCAGGCGACGCTGGCGGGCGAGCCGAGCTTGGCGTCGACGATCGCGACCACGTCCCCGAGGGTGTAGAGATCGCGCTTCTCCTCGTCCTTCACCCGGATACCGAGCCGCTGTTCCAGTTCGTACCAGATTTCCAGCATTTCGCGCGAGTCGACGCCGAGATCGCCGCCGAGATAGAAATCGGCGTCCACGGCGTCGGCCGTGAAGCCGGTCTTCTTGATTTCGTTGATGGCCTCGAGCACGGCGGCCATGCTTTCCTGACGTGTGTTCATGTCGTTGTCCTCCTTGGACGGATCGGATGACCGTGGGCGGTCAGAGGCAGCCGAATTCGCGCGCGGCGTCGGCGATCATGGAAACGGCGGTGTCGATTTCCTCGCGGGTGTGGGTCGACATCACCGAGACGCGGATGCGCTCCAGGCCCGGCGGCACCATCGGGTATTCCATGATGTTGACGAACAGGCCGCGCGCATACAGGACGCGGTTCATCTGCCGCACCACGCCTTCCTTCTCGATGAACACCGGGATGATCCCCGACACGCCGCGGATGATCTTCAGCCCGGCTTCTTCCAGCTTGTCCTGCATGTAGTGCACGTTCTCGTGCAGGCGCGCCACACGGCCGGGCTCGTTCTCGAGCACGTCCAGGCCGGCGGAGATCGCCGCGATGGTCGGCTGCGCCATGCCGGACGTGAAGACGTAGGGATACGAGAAGGTCCGGAGCAGGAAGATGTGCTCCTTGCTGCCGGACACGAACGCGCCCTGCGCGCCGAGCGCCTTGCTGCAGGTGGACATGCGCAGGTCGGCCTGGCCGAGCAGGTCGAAGTGCTCCAGCGTGCCCTTGCCGGTACGCCCCACCGTGCCGAGGCCATGGGCATCGTCGAGGATCGTGATGATGTCGTTGTCGCGGCAGATCTCGAGCCAGCGCGGCAGGTCGATCACCGAGCCGTCGATCGAACGCACGCCTTCCACCGTCGAGAAGATCTGGGTCCCGGGCTTGGCGCGCTCGCGGACGCGGGCGATCAGGCGCTCGAAGGCATCCAGGTCGTCGGGATCGAAGGTGTAGAACGGCACGCCGGTCATCTTGATCGCGTTGATGACGCTGGCATGGCTGTTCTTGTCGTAGATGATGATGTCGTTGCGGTTCATCAGGCCGTAGACCCAGCACAGGTTGGCCATGTAGCCGCCCGGCAGCAGCACCGCGTCCTCATGCCCCGCCAGCGCCGCCAGGCGCTTCTCCAGGTCGCGATGCTGCTTGGTGTAGCCGGAGAACGCCGGCGAGCCGCCGCTGCCGATGCCGTAGGTCTCGACGGCCTCGATGACCTTCTTCTTGACGTAGGGGTCGTTCGACAGCCCGAGGTAGCTGTTGGAACCGAACACCAGCACCTCGTTGAACGCGTCTCCGTTGAGTTCGCGGTACTTCATGCGGCGATCGACCGGGCCGAAACCCTCGCGCCCCATCATGTAGCCGTCTTCCAGTTCCTTCAGGTACACCGAGTACTGGTAGGCCAGACGCTGCTTGAAGGGCTGGCGTTCCAGTTCGATGAGAGCTCTCGAGTCCATTTGCGTTTTCCTTCCGATGAGATGTACAGACGCGCTCAGGCCTGCAAGAAGCCGTGATCGCGATACCAGCGGACACTGTCCTGGAGCATGTCCGCCAAGGGTGCGGAGCCGTAACCGAGCGCGCGCTCCGCCTTTCCAGAATCGAAGTAGTAAGGGCGGGAGAAGACCTTCATGCGATAGGTCTCCACCGGCGGCTTGCCCGGCACCAGCGGCGACAACTTCTCCTGCAGCAGCGATTTCCAGTACAGCGCGCGATACGAGTTGTCCGGCAACCGCACCGGCTTGCCCAGCACCTGCGCGAGGGTGTCGAGGAATTCACGGTAAGTCGCGTCCCGACCGGCCAGGATGTAGCGTTCGCCGGATTCGCCCCGCTCCAGTGCGGCCACGTGCGCACGACCGACCGAGGCGGCGCAGCAGAACGAACCGCCGCCCGGCGGCACGAACGGCACCTGGTCGTAGTGCGCGGCGAGCACCATGCGGCCCCATTGCAGGTTGTAGTCGTACGCGCCGATCACCTCGGCCAGGTTGAGGATCACGGCCGGCAGGCCGTTGCGGTGGGCGTCGACCACGATCGACTCGGCGCGGCCCTTGGTGATGGCGTAGGGGCTGCCGGCGCGATAGCCGGTCAGCGGCGTGCCCTCGTCCGCACGCCGGACCGGGTCGCCCGCATCGCCCAGCGTGCCGATGGTCGACGTGGTGCTGGTGTAGACCAGTCGCTTCACGCCGTTCCTGCGCGCGGCCTCGACGACGTTGCGCGTGCCCTGCACGTTCACCGCTTCCAGCGCAGGCAGATCCCGCGGATTGCAGCTGGTGTTGCCGGCGGTGTGGATGACGGCGTCCGCACCGCGCATGGCGGCGGACAGCCCGTCGAGGTCGTCGAGCTCGCCGTGCACGATCCGCACGCCCATCGGCTCGAGGAACGCGACGTTGGCCTTCGGACGCACCATCGCCACGACGGAATGGCCCGCCTCCTTCAGGGCGGAGACCACATTGAGCCCGACGAAGCCGTTGGCTCCGGTCATGAATACTTCCATGTCAAGACATCTCCCTGCTTGCTTTCGATCAATTGACGGCGTTTTCGATGGCCTTCCAGAACCCCTGGCGATCATCGCGCCGCGTACGCATGCTCAAGGCCCCGAGATTCCGGTCCGGGTGTTCCGCCATGCCTTGCAGCAGCACGATCAATTGCTCCAGCAACAGGCTGGCGCGATTGTAATCCTCGGACTGTGACCGGTATAGCAGGCGCAATTCGACACCATCCTCGTACATCGACACGACCAGCTCCATCCGCGGCGACATCGGGCCCGACAGGATTTCGGACGCCAGATGCTCTCGACCCGCATCCACGTCGCGATCGCCGGACGCGGAGATCGAGGCCGCGAAGGTCTCGAAGACCACCACGCTGTCGAACAGATCGTCGGCACCGACCCAGCGGGCGATGGCTTCGAGCGGCGCGCTGTGGAAGGCGTGCTTGCGGATCAGGTGGTCCTGCAGTTCGGCCAGCCAGTCGCCGACCTTGTGCCGGCCCACGGTGCTCACGCGCACCGGCAGCAGGCGCGGCGGCGCCGACGCCTCGCCGGCGTCCGCCGGGTCGCGCACGGCACGGAATGCGCCGAGTACGCCGAACTGGCTGCTGGGCGCACGCGTGTGGCGGTTGACCAGGATGGCCCAGGCCGCGGCGATCATCGTCTGCAGATCGACATGATGGCGGCGGGTGGCCGATTGCAGCAGGCTCACCAGCTCGGTATCGAGCTGTTCGGAGACCTGGCGCAACGGCGCATCGCCGGCCGACTCCTGGTTCAGCAGGGCCGGCAGGCACTGCGACACCGTGCCCGGCTGTTCGATCAGGGCATCGCGCCAGTAGGTTTCCGACTGCGGCACGGGCGTGGGGGCGACATCGCCGTCCGCATTCGGGCCGACGAGGATCTGGCGCACGGACGGCGATTCGAACTGCAGCGTGAACCAGCCTGCGCCTTCCGCCGGCGCCTCGATGGCCTTCGGCATCGGCATCGGCATCGGCAGCGTCGCCGGCGCCGCGGCGACCGCCGGCAGCCCGATGGCCAGGCGACGATGGCTGCAATCCACCAGTTCGAACGGCATGCCCGGGAACGGCACGCGACGCCGCTCCATGCCCGCATGCAGCATCGACCATTCCACCGCACAACCGCGGACCCAGAGCGCGGCCAGCTTGTCGTACTGCCCGTTGCGCGCCAGCGCGTCCACGAACGCACGCCCCTCGTCGCCTGCGAGCAGGTCGGGCAGCGGCTCGACATCGCTGCGACCGGCGAACACGCCCTCGACCGCGCGCTGGCCGTCCAGATGACGCCTCGCGCGGGCCAGGAAGTCCTCCCGACCGGCGGCGACGATCGCGAGCCGGTGCTCGAACGCGACGCGACCGACCTGCGAGGTGTAGGCGAGATCGCCGAAGGTCGCGGCCCGCGCTTCGCCATCGACGGCGTCGACCACCGCGGCCAGGTAGGCCTGCAGCGCATCGGCCGATCGCGCCGACAGCACCAGGACCCCGCCCGTTTCCGCGGAAGCCGACAGCGAAGGTGCGGATTCGAGCACGATGAAGGCGTTCGAGCCGCCCATGCCGAACGAATTCACCCCGGCCGCCAGCGTGCCGCGACGATTCCGCGACCACTCGCGGGACGTCGTCGGGAAGGTGAACGGTGAACTGTCGGCATCGAAATTGCGGTTGACGCTGCGCAGGTTGATGCAGGGGGTCAGCCGGCCATGGCGCATGCCCAGCAGCACCTTGATCATCGCGCCGATGCCGGACGCGGCTTCCATGTGCCCGAAGTTGGCGCGCGTGCCGATGGCGCAGAAGCCGACCTGGTCGGTGCTGCGGCGCAGGACGTTGCTCAATGCCTTCAGTTCGATGGGATCGCCGAGTTCGGTGCCGGTGCCGTGGCTTTCGATGTAGCCGATGTCCTCGGCCTCCAGGCCGGACGCTTCCAGGGCCTGCGCGGCGGTCTGCTCCAGCAGGCGGATGTTGGGCATGAACTGGCCCGCGCCGGTGCCGGAATGCGAGATGGCCGATGCGCGCAGCACGCCATGGATGCGGTCGCCGTCGCGCAGGGCGGCGTCGAGCCGCTTGAGCATCACCACGCCCGCGCCCTCGCCCGGCACCAGGCCGGACGCGCGATCGTCGAAGGTCCGTTCCACGCCGTCGGGCGAGAGCACCTTCATGTCCTGCAGCATCTGGTAGTTCGCCGCATGCAGGTTGAGATTGACGCCGGCGGCCAGCGCGACCTCGCATTCGCCGGACAGGATCGACTGCCGGGCCAGGTGCACCGCGGTCAGCGACGACGAACAGGCGGTCGACACCGTGAAGCTGGGCCCGCGGAAGTCGAACAAGAAGGAGATGCGGTTGGCCAGTTCGCTGGCGACCGAGCCGGGCCCGATGTAATCGCCGGCACGGGCATGCAGCTCGGACATCACCCAGGTGAAGTCCTCGTTCATCGAGCCGACGAACACGCCGACCGGGGTCGCGCGAAGGCTGTCGGCGGTGTACGCCGCATCCTCGAGCGCACGCCAGGTGGAGCGCAGCAGCACGCGCAACTGCGGGTCGGCCTTCTCCGCCTCGCGCCTGCTCATGCGGAACAGCGCCGGGTCGAACAGGTGCACGTCGCCGAGGAAGCCGCCACGGGCGGGGATGCGCACGCGGGTGCCATTGGCGTCGCCCATGCCGATGCCGGCGGCCAGGGTCCCCGCGAAGTCGCGATCGGAGGGGATCTCGACGATGCAGTCCTTGCCCGCCTGGATGACCTCCCAGAATGCGTTCAGGCTCGGCGCGCCCGGGAACTCGCCACCCATACCGATGATGGCGATGGCGTCGCTGCCTGCGCCCGGTGAGCCGCCCCGCGCGGGCGACGGCAGCGCGCGGGCGCGCGCCGGCGGCAAGACGCGTCCGGGGATCGAAGCCGGCACCACCTCGGCATGCGAGGCGACCGACGAGGCCGCCGGTTGCGCAGCCGGCGCGTCCAGCGGACCCAGCAGCGCACGCAGCGCTTCCAGGTGATGGAGGGTCAGGTACTGCGCCAGGCGGCCCGGGGTGTCGAATTCGAACAGGGCCGTCTTCGGCAGGCTGTCGAAGCTCTTGCGGAGCAGGTTGTGCAGTTCGAGCAGCGCGACGGACTCCATGCCGAACTGTTCGAACGTGCGCTCCGAGTCCAGCGATTGCGCGCTGGTCTTGAGGATCTGCGCAAGACGCTCCTTCACGAAGCGCTCGGCTTCGCTTTGCAGCGCGTCCACGGGGGCGCGAGCGCGACCGGCCACGGGCGCCGACCGCGGCGCGGGCGGTGCGGACACCGCCGCCGGAGGTGCGAGCATCGGCAACGCCGCGGGTTGCGGCGGCGCCGAGACCGTGGCGGCGGCAGGAGCGATCGGCGCACTGAGCGCGGCCATCGTGTTGCGCGCCGACGGCAGGCGAAGCACGCGCGCGATGCGGTCCGGATCGCCGACGGCGACGAACACCTGGGCACGGTCGGTATCGCGCAGCGCCTCGAGCACCTGCAGGCCCTCTTCGGAAGTGAGCGCCTGGATGCCCGAAAAGCCGAACACCGAGCTGTCGCCATCGGCCAGCGACATGCCGCCATCCGACCACAGCGGCCAGTTGATCGACAGGGTGCGGCCGTGGCGACGGCCTGCGCGACGCTGGCGTTCCCGCCACAGCGCATAGCTATCCATGAAGCGATTGCCGACCGCGTAGGCGCCCGCGCCGAGATCGCCGATCAGGGCCGAGACCGACGAGAAGGCGACCACGAACTCGAGCGGCATCGTGGCGGTGGCGCGATCGAGCAGCACCAGCCCGTCGAGCTTCGGTGACAGCATCGCATCGAAGGCGGCGTCGTCGATCGTGGTGATCGGCTGATCGCCCGCCACGCCGGCGCAGTGGACGATGCCGTCCAGACGCCCGTGCAGCGCGAGGATCTCGCCGATCAGCGCGGAAACGCCCTCGGCGTCGGCGATGTCCGCGCGCAGGTAGCGTACGTCGGTGGCCACCTCGGCGATGGCGGTGATCGCCTCCTGCTGCGCGGCGCCCGGCATGGCGGAGCGGCCGGTCAGCACCAGGCGGGCCTTGCAACGCTGTGCCAGGTCGCGCGCGACCAGCAGGCCCAGCTTGCCGGCGCCGCCGGTGATCAGATACACGCCCTCATGGCGCAGCGGCAGCTGTTCGGTGGCCTGTGCGGTGCGCAGGACCTCGAGCGAGGCCGGCTGCGGGAACCGCTGCTGGCGTACGCCGTCGCGATAGGCGATCTCCGCGCCGTTGCCGCCATCGCGCGACAGCTCGGCGAGGATGGCATCCGCCCAGCCCTGCGCGGAATCGAACGCGGCCTGCAGCGTTCCCAGTTCGAAGCGATGGTTGACGGTCAGCAGCGAGCGCGCGTAGCCGGAGACCGCATCGTGATGCGGCTGCGCGGCGTCTTCCCGCGCGGGATAGGCGTACACGCAGCGCAGGCGACGGCCGGGCTCGATGCGTTCGAGCGCGACGAACAGATGACGCAGGCTGTCGATGCCGAAGCGCATGGCGTGCGGGGCTTCCGCATCGTCGAGCGCCGGCGGCGCACGACCGGTCGCGGCATCCGCGTCGACCGCCAGCGCGTGGACGACCCGTCCGGGCAGGCCGCCACTGGCCCGCAGGCGCTCGAACAGCGCATCCCACTGCGCGGGAACCAGCGGATCGAGGCGATAGCGGTGATGGCCGAGCGCCTCGAATTCCGTGCCCGCCGACACCGCGACCACCTGCTCGTCGCCCTGCACGGCCACGAGCGCATCCACCAGCGCGGGCGCGTCGCAGAGCACCAGGGTGTGCGCATCCAGCGGCGCCCCGATCGAGGAAGCCGCAACCGGCACGATGGGCGCGTCGCGCCATGCGTAGTCGTAATACTGGAGCGCGCGCGATTCGGCCGGGGTTTCCTTGACCAGCGGACGCGCCGAGAACCCGTGCAGGCGCGCCAGGACGAGGCCGTCGACGTTGGCGACGACGATGTCGTACTTGCGCATCCCGGTCGCACCGTAGGGCGCGGCGATCGCATCGTCGATCCGCCGCGGCGTGACGTAGGCGTAGCAGGTCTCCGGCAGCGGGTGGCGGAATTCCAGCGCGTCGAGCGCGAACGGCACATGCGGGATGTTGGCGTTGATCGGGAATTCGTCGGTGATCGCCAGCCCGCTGCGCAGGATGCCGTCGAGCAGCGACGGGTGCAGCCCGAAGCCGCCGAGCCCCGCCTTCAGCGATGCAGGCAGGTCGAGCTGGCACAGCGCGCCCTCCCGGGTGCGGTAGCGGGCGCTGGTGACCTGGAAGCTCTCGCCGAACTCGAAGCCCATCTCCCGGAAGCCGGCGTAGATGGTCCGGCGATCCGCTTCCAGCAGGCGGCCGCGCGAACGGAGGTCGTTGAGGTCGAGCCATTCGTCGGCCACCGCATCGTCGCGGTGCCGCAGCTGCAATTCGCCCTGCACGCAGAGGCTGCCGTCGGCCACGTTCACGATGTCGAAACCGAGGGCGTCCTCGGCCTGGCTCAGGTCGATCGCCAGAGAATCGGGACCGGACACGATCTCGAACGGCTGGATCCACATCAGGTTGCGGATGTGGGAAACGCACCATTCGTCACCGACCGCGAATCCGCCGACCGCGCGCGCCATTTCCAGGTACGCGGCACCGGGCAGGATCATGCGCCCGCTTTCCGGGGACGCGGCATCGGCCGCGGTCCTGTCGGTGCGCACGATGTGGTCGCGCAGGTAGAACTCCTGGCCGGTGAAGCGCTTCTCGTAGCGCTGCCGCGCCATGGTCGAGACGTTGCGATCGATCAGCGGATGCAGCACGGGCAAACTGTTGCCGCGCTGGCGCTCCTCGATCCAGTGGCGCCGGGTAAGGAACGGCATCGTCGGGAACGGCATGCGACGCGGCGGCGGCAGGGTGTCGCTGACCGGGAACAAGGCATCGCGGTAGCGCGCCCAGTCCATGTCCAGGAACGACACCCACGCCCGCGCCAGCTGCATCCAGCGCTTGTCCTGCAGGATCGAACGCACCAGCGCGTCCTTCTCGCCCTCGTTGAGGATCGACTCCAGCTTGTCGTGCTGCTGGCGCACGGTCCCGCGCTGCAGGTTGGCGGACGAGGCGCCGTCGTGGTGGCGTTCCAGCGCGGTGATCAGCTCATCCACCGTATGCACCACCGCCACCAGGCGTTCGTCCATCGCCTCGCGACCGATCTGCGAGGTGTAGGCGAGGTCGCGCAGCGCGGCCGCGCCCATGTCGCGGCGGGTGCGGAGGAAGTCGAGCATGCGGCCGACCAGCAGCGACAGACGCTCCTCGCCGTCCGACGACAGCACGAACAGCACCGGCGTCGGCATCGGCCCCGCATGCGCGGGTGCCGGCGGCGCCTGGAACTCCTCGATCAGCAGGTGCGCATTGGATCCGCCGGCGCCGAACGAGCTCAATGCGGCGCGACGCGGGCGGCTGCCGTCGGCCGGGGCGTCCCACGCCTGCGCGCTGCGCACCACCTCGAACGGCGAACGCGCGAAGTCGATGTTCGGATTGAGGGTGGAGGAATGCAGCGACGGCGCGATCAGCCCATGGCGCATCTGCAGCAGGATCTTGGTCAGGCCGACGACGCCCGCTGCCGATTCGAGGTGGCCGACGTTGGACTTCACCGAACCGATGCGGCAACCGTGGACCGGCAGCGTGCCTTCCGGGTCGCGCTCGCGCACGGCGACGTCGTACGCACGGACGAGGCCGGCGATTTCGATCGGGTCGCCGAGCGAGGTGCCGGTACCGTGCGCTTCCACGTAATCGATGGTGCGCGGGTCCCAGTTCGCGGCGCGCAGCGCGGTGCCGATGACCGCCGACTGCGACACCTGGTTCGGGACGGTGTAGCCGTTGGTCTTGCCGCCGTGGTTGAGTGCGGACGCCCGGATCACGCCGTGGACGTGGTCGCCGTCCTCGATGGCCTTCGACAGCGGCTTGAGCATGACCGCGCCGACGCCTTCGCCCGGCACGTAACCGTCGCCGCCGGCGCCGAACGCGCGGCAGCGGCCGTCCGTGGACAGGAACTGCCCGCCGCTGAGCACCTGGTACTTGTACGGGTGCAGGATGAGGTTCACGCCGCCAGCGATCGCCATCTTGCATTCGCCGTTGCGGATCGCCTGGATGGCCAGGTGCATCGCGGTCAGCGAAGAGGAACACATCGTGTCCAGCGACAGGCTCGGGCCGCTGAGGTTCATGAAGTACGACACGCGATTCGCGATCGAGGACAGCGGCGGACACGGCCGGCCGTCGAGGATCTGCTCGTCGGAGACGTCGAACAGGCTGTAGTTGGCCCACATCACGCCGACGAAGACGCCGACCGTCTGCGAACGAAGCGCCTGCCGGGTATAGCCGGCGCTCTCGATGCACTCCCATGCGGTCTGCAGAAACAGGCGCTCCTGCGGGTCGATGAGTTCCGCGGCGCGGGCGCTCATGTTGAAGAAGTCGGCATCGAACTCGTCGACGCCATCGATGAACCCGCCCCACTTGCTGTAGACCGTGCCGCGATGGTTGCGGTCCGGGTGGAAGTAGTCGCGATAGTTCCAGCGGGATTCCGGGATCTCGGTGATGCAGTCGCGACCCTGCATGAGGTTGCGCCAGAACGCGTCGAGATCGTCCGCACCCGGGTAGCGGCCGCTCAGGCCGACGATGGCGATGTCGTCGTGCGCGACGGCCGGGATGCCCACCGCGGCGCGACGCGAGAAGCGGCCCAGCGGCTCGCGGCGCATGGTGATCGCCGAAGCGGCGACCTCGGACGACGCGTGCATCGGCGGCTGCGGCGCGCGGCCTTCCCGCCAGTGCAGGCGCGTGGCCCACGCCGCGATGTCGGCGTGGCGATAGGGATCCTCGGGCGTCAGTCCGTCGAAATCGCGCGACAGGACATGCATCACCCGCGGCAGCAGCACCGGGTCGAACGGCCACTGCGACAGGGGTGTCCGCGCGCCGCAGGCGGCGGCGACCGGCCCGAACGCGGCGCGCAGGCGCGCGGCCAGCGCTTCGGCGTCCACCGGTGCAGCCACGGAAGCCACCATGGCGACCGCCGCGGGCGTGGAGACCGATGCCGCATGTTCGACAGGCGCCGGCACGCCGGCAGCGGGCTGCGTCGGCGTCGATGCCGGCGTGCCAGTGGACACGACGGCATTCGCAAGCGACCGGGACTGTTCGGGATACTGATCGACGAAATATTCAGACAGGCTGTCGAGGTCCTGATACTCGAAGAACAGCGTTTTCGGCACGTCGCCGAACGTCTCCGCCAGGCGCTCGTTGAGCGCGACGATCATCGTCGAGTCGATGCCGTAGTTTTCCAGCGGCGCGGTGATCTCGATCTCCGACGCCTGCAACTTGGTCACCTGGCCGACCAGCGTGACCAGATGGTGCGCGACCGCCTCTCGCGGCGAAAGCAGCGATCCGGACGCCACGGGCGCGACGACCGGCGCGGCCGGGACGGGTGCGCTCGCGACCGCCGGCGCAACCGGCGACTGGACGGTGGCCACGACGGACGTGGCATGGTGCTCGGCGATGTATTCGGCGACGCCGTGCAGTTCCTGGTATTCGTAGAACAGTGTCTTCGGCACCTCGCCGTATTCGTTGGACAACTGCTCGTTGAGCGCCAGCACCATCGTCGAATCGATGCCGTAGTTCTCCAGCGGCGCATGCACGTCGATCTGCTCGACAGGCAGCTTGGTCACCACGGACAACAGCTCGGACAGACGCGCGGCTACGCTCGCAACCCGGCTGGACGCATCCACCGCAGCCGGCACGGTCGCCGATGGCACCACCGCAGGCGCGATGGCAGCCGGCGCACGAGGCGCGGGCGATGCGGACGGCGCGGGGGCGGCTGCGCTGCGCGCCACACGACGGGCCGCCAGCGCCAGCTGCGGCGCGGGCCGCACGGTCAGGCCCTCGATGCGGACCAGCACGCGGCCCTGCGCATCGCACAGGCGGATGTCGAAATGGCTCTCGTCGGGCTGCGCATCGCGCGGCGCCTGCCGCGCGCGCGCGGCGTAGGCGTAGACCTCTTCGCCCAGGGGCGCGATCAGCGCGATGCGGCGCATGCGCACCGGCACGCGGATGGCATCGGGACTGGCGACCAGCCCACCCACGCCGAGACAGGCGCGGATGGCACAGTCCATCAGCGCCGGGTGCAGGACGTAGTCCTCGAAGCGGACGCCCGGGATCGACGTCATGCGCACATGCGCCAGTGCTTCGTCCGCGCCATGGTGCAGCCGGGTCATGCAGCGGAATGCGGGGCCGAACGCGAAACCCATCGCGACGAAGGCGGCGTCGATCTCGTCCTGGCCGATCGCCGCACAGCGGTTCGTCACGGCCGCGAGGTCGAGGACTTCATCGGCCACACGCGACGGCGCGGACGCCTCCTCCGTGCGGACCAGGCCTTCGGCAAACGGGCGGCGCTGCGCGTCTTCCGGCGCGTACAGCGCGAACGCGATGCCATCCGCATCGGGCAGCAGGCCGATGCGGGTGTCCACGGGCGCGTCGTCGACGACCACCGGACGCATCCAGCGCACGTCCTCGATCGCCACCGGCCGGTGGCCAGGCGCGGACAGGCTGGCTGCCTGGATCGCCAGCTCGAGATAGGCCACGCCGGGCAGGATGCGGTTCCCGCCCAGCCGGTGGTCGGCCAGGTAGAAGGCCTCTGGCCTGAAGGTCTTGGCGAACGTCTGTTCGTCGAGCGTCGAGACGTTGGTGTCGATCAGCGGATGGAGGGCCGCGGCCTGGTCCATCATCATGCTGCTCGGTTCCGGCAGCCAGTAACGCTGGCGTTGGAAGACGTATCCGGGCAGTGACAGGCGGCGCCGGTCCTGCCCGGCATGCAGGCCGCGCCAGTCGACGGCCACGCCATCCGTCCACGCACGCGCCAGCGACGGCAGCGCCTTCGTGGCGATCCAGTCGGCGATGCGCGGCGTGGCCTCTGCGACGCGCGCGGCGACCGCCGCATCGCGGCGCGCACCATCGCGGTGGCCGGACCACATGCCGTCGGCGGCGGCACGCGCCGCGCATGCCCGCAGCGCGGCGACCACGGACGCGCGATCCGACGCCACGATGGCCGTGCGGAATTCCAGCGGCACGCGGCCGACCTGCAGCGTGTATGCGGCGTCGGCGAGGTCGATCGTCGGGTCCGACAGGCGATCGGCGAGGCGCGAGGCCACCTCACACAAGGCGTCTTCGCGACGCGCGGACAGCGGGAACAGCCAAGGACCGGAGCCCGGCGCGGCAGTCCGCCCGGCGGGGATGTGTTCTTCCACGATCAGGTGGCCGTTCGCGCCGCCGGCGCCGAACGAGCTGATGCCCGCGATACGCGGCAATTCGGTGCTCACGCCGTCGCGTTCGACCACCGGCCGCTGCCAGGCCTCCAGCGTGCGCTGCACGCGGAACGGGCTCTGCGCGAAATCGATGTAGGGATTGAGCACCTCGGAGTGGATCGACGGCACCAGCTGGCCGTGCTGCATCTGCAGCAGCACCTTGGTCAGGCCGGCGACGCCTGCCGCGGCTTCGAGATGACCGAGGTTGGACTTGGCCGAACCGATCGCGCAGTACTGGCGGTCGGTCTGGGCGAACGCCTTGATGAGGCCGGAGATCTCGATCGGATCGCCGAGACTGGTGCCGGTGCCGTGCGCCTCGACGTAGCTGATGTCGCGGGCATCGACGCCGGCGCCGATCAGCGCATCCTGGATCAGAGCCGCCTGGCGCTTCGGGCTGGGCACGGTGAAGCCGGAGGTCTTGCCGCCATGGTTCAGCGACGTGCCGCGGATGATCGCGTAGACGTGGTCGCCATCGGCGATCGCCCTGGACAACGGCTTGAGCAGGACCGCGCCGACGCCCTCGCCCGGCACGTAGCCGTCGCCGCCCGCGCCGAACGCACGGCAGCGCCCGTCCGTGGACAGGAAGCGCATGTCGGCCAGCATGTTGTACTTGTTGGCGTGCAGCGACAGGTTGACCGCTCCCGCCAGCGCGACATCGATTTCGCCGGTGCGGATGGCCATGCAGGCCAGGTGGATGGCGCTCAGCGACGAGGAGCAGGCGCTGTCGATCGCGAGGCTGGGACCGGAGAAATTGAAGAAGTGCGAGATGCGGTTGGGCACTGCCCAGTAATAGCCGAACGGCGCGGCCCACTCGTCGCGCGGACGATCGACGCCGTGCAGCTGGTAGTCGCCCCACATCATGCCGATGTACACGCCGACCGGGTTCTCATGGACGCCGCGCGACGCCGCGAGGGTGTCGGGCGTGTAGCCCGCATCCTCGATGGCGTGCATCGCAATTTCCATCATCAGCCGCTCGTTGGGGTTCATGTTCTCCGCTTCTTTCGGAGAAATGTTGAAGAACAGCGGATCGAAGCGGTCGACCTCGCGCAGGAAGCTGCCCCACTGGCTGTAACTGCGGCTCAGCACCGGCTTGCCGGGCTGGAAAATGAACTTGTTCGCGATGTCCGGACGGTCGCTCGGGATGGTCTCGATGCAATCGCGACCGGCGCAGAGGTTGTCCCAGAAGCCCTGCAGGTCCTCCGCCTGCGGATAACGCCCGGCCAGGCCGACGATGGCGATGGGGTCGTCTTCCCGCACCACCGGGGCGGCCGTCGCGGACGGACGCGTCGCCGCATAGGCGGCGCGGTGCGGCATGAGCGGTGCGGCCGTCGTCGTCGCCGGCAACGCGATGGCGGCACTCGGCCGGATGGCCGGCGCGGCGATGCCGCGTGCCACGTCGGCATGGCTTTCGACGAAATACGCGGTGAGGTCGCGCAGCGTCTGGTATTCGAAGAACAGGGTCTTCGGCAGCGTGCCGAAGGTCTTCTCGAGCGAGGCGACGAGGTCGATCATCACCACCGAATCGAATCCGTATTCCTTGAAGGTCCGGTCCGACTCGAATTCGTCGGGAATGTTCAGTTCCTTCGCGAACAGTGCGGAGAGATACCGCGAGACGGCCGGATGCCAGGCGGACGGATCGTCCGAAGCGGCGTCGGAGCCCGCAATGGACGCCGCGTGCTCCGGCGCCGCCGGCGCGTTCGCGCTGCCGGCGGCCACGCCGAGCACCGTATGTACCTTGGCGAGGTCGCCGACCGGCATGACCACGACTTGCGGCTGCGGCTGTGCGATCGCGAACTCGAGCGCCTCGATGCCATGCGCGGTGGACAGCGGCACGATGCCGAATCCGCGCCGCAACGCCTCTTCTTCCTTGTCGGAGAGGCGCATGCCGCCGTCCTTCCAGTACGGCCAATTGATCGACACCGCCTTGCCGCTGCGCGCGCCGCTCGCCATCAGCCGGTCGCGATGCGCCGCGAAGGCGTCTTCGAACGCATTGCCGAACGCGTAATCGCACTGGCCGACGTTGCCGAGCACGCCGGTGACCGACGAGAACAGCACGAACAGGTCGAGCGGGTCGTCCCGCGTTTCGAGGTCGAGATGCACGGTCCCGAGCATTTTCGGCGCCACCACGCGTGCGAAGGCGTCGGCGGGCTTCCGAAGCAGGAAATTGTCCTCGATCACCCCCGCGGAATGCAGCACGCCGCGCAGGCTTTGCCCATGCGCGGAAAGGTCCGCACGGATCTCCGACAACGCACGGCGCACGTCGTCACGATCCGCGACATCGCAGGCCAGATAGACGGCACGGCCGCCGAGCGCGGCCAGTTCGGCCAGCACCGGGGCTTGCGCGTCCGAAGGCGCGGAGCGCCCGGTGAGGAACACGGTGGCGCCGTGGCGTGCGCAGAGGTGGCGCGCGACGATCAGGCCCAGCGCGCCCATGCCGCCGGTGATCAGGTAGGCACCGCCGTCGCGGAAGGCCGCCGCCGGCATCTGCATCGCAGCGACCTTCGGCAGCAGCCGCGAACCCGCGGCCGCGAATCGCCGGGTCTCGCGACGGTCGTCGACGTAGCGCACCTCGATCGCCTTGTCGTCGGCGGACAACTCGTCCGCGACGCGCGCGGGCATCGCGGCATCGAGCGGCAACTGGATCACGCGTCCCGCGAAGCTCGGCTTCTCGATCGACAGGGTCTTGTAGAACCCGGCCAGGCCGATCGCATCGGGCACCGCGTCGCCGCCCGCCTCCGCCGGCGCGAGGTGCACGATGCGCAGCTTTTTCGGGCCGCGCAGCAAGGCCTTGCACAGGGCGTAGACGCTGCGAGCGCCCGCATCCAGGCGCGTCTGCGGGCTCGCCGCATCGGCTGCGCCGGGCGAAAGCCACACGACTGCCTCCGGCTGCGCCCCGCGCGCCGTCCATGCGGCGACCTGCGCCTCCGCGTCGGACAACGATGCGACACGCATGCAGCCCTCGGTCGCCTCGGCGGCCTCTGCGGACAACAGGCGCAACGACTCGAACTGCGTCCCGGCGAAACGCGGAGACGCCACAAGCGAGGCCTGCAGGGCGTCGAGTCCATCGCCCTCGCCGACCAGCAGGACCCTCGCGGGCGTGGCGACATGCGCGGCGGACGGCGGCAGCGCTGCTTCCAGCCACACCGGCGAATAGAGGGCATCGTTCAGCGAGGCAGGCACCTGCGGCGCTTGCGACGCGCTCGTCGCAGCGGCGACGACGATGTCCTCCACGGCGCGCGGACGGATGCTGAGCCCGCGGAACGCCAGCCGCACATGGCCGGCGCCATCGGTGCCGGCTTCCGCCGCATCGCTCGAACGCGCGATCAGGTCGACATCGATCTTGGGCACGCGATCCGCCGGGGAGGAGCGCGGCGAGAAACGCGCCCAGGCGAGGAATTCGCGTGGGCGGGCCCCGGAAGGGTCCGTTCCGACGATATCGAGGCGATCCAGCGCGAACGGCAGGCACGGCGCATCGGGACGGACGGGATCGACACCGGCGACCAGCGCCACCGCCGCCTGCAACGCGGCGTCGGCGATCCCCGGGTGCACGATGCAGTCGACGAGGCTCGGCGTCTCCGGCAACACGACCCGTGCGAGGCACTGCCCCTCGCCCACGCGCAAATCGACGATGCCGCGATGCGAGGGGCCGTAATGCAGGCCCAGCGCATCGAACGCGCGATAGCAGGCGTCGGCGTCATGGGCGCGGACGCAGTCGGCGGCGATCGCGTCGAGATCCGGCAACGCGGCCTCGTCCTCCACGCCGAGCACCGCCCGCCCGCGGCAATGCACAGACGGCGCGCCTTGCGCCTCGGCATCGACGATGCGGAAATCCAGCCGCAGCGCGGCTTCGGAGGCGACCGCGTCGATCCCGTCGGCAGGCGCCAATTCGATCCAGATCTCGACGGTACGATCGAGCACTTCGATCGGCCGCTGCCAGACAACGTCCTCGACGCGCACCGGCGCCGACGCGGGCAGCGCGAGCGCGCGACACACCGCTTCGCGCACCATTTCCAGGCAGGCGACGCCCGGCAGCACGCGACGATCATCGACGACGTGGTCGGACAGGAAACGCTCGCTGCCATCGAAGGTCGACGCGAACCGCAGCTGCGTCAGCGTGGATTCGTTGCGATGGAGCAAGGGATGCAGCCGCGCGGCGCCACCGGTTTCGCGGACGGCGCCTTCGATCGACGCAGGAATCCAGAAGCGTTCCCGGGTGAACGGATAACCGGGCAGGCGCGCCATGGCGCCCGACGCACCCGCGAACAACGGCGCCCAGGCCGGGTTCGCTCCGGCCAGGAACGCCTGCGCCAGCTTCTGCAGGGCTTCGACGCGGGCGGACTTCTTCGCTTTTGCCGATTGCACGACCAGGGCTTGCAGCGCTTCGCGCCCGGCGTCGTCGCGGAACTCGGCTTGTGCGGTTTCGGACGCGACCGCGGGCGTGCCGGATGCGGGCATGGCGTCCAGCGCCTCGATCATGGCCGCGTGGCTGTCGACGACGCAGGCAAAGCGCACCGGCAGCGCTTCGCGGCCGAGCAGCAGCGTGCGGCTGATGTCGACCAGCGGCGTGGCGCTGGCATCCGCCTGCAGCCAATCGCGCAGGTCCGAAATGCGGCGACGCAGCGCCTCCGCCGTCTTCGCCGCGGCGGTTCCTCCAGCACGACGTGGGCATTGGTGCCGCCGAAGCCGAAGGAACTGATCCCTGCGCGGAGCGGGACGCCCGGCGCCGAAGGCTGCCAGGGGCGGCTGTCGTCCAGCGTGTAGAACGGCGTGCCGTCCATCCGGATGCGGCTGTTCAGGCGCGTGAAATTCTGGAACGCGGGCAGGCGCCGATGACGCATCGCCAGCAGCACCTTGACGATGCCGGCCAGGCCGGCCGCGGCTTCCAGATGGCCGATATTGGTCTTCACCGAACTCAGACCGCAGCCGGGTTGCGACAGCGACACGCCCTGGCGCTCGGCCAGCGTCTCGAAGGCGCGGACGAGGCCCTCGAATTCGATCGGATCGCCCTTGGGCGTGCCGGTGCCGTGCAGTTCGACGAAACCGATCGTGTCCACCGGTACCGCGGCGCGCTGATGCGCGGCCATGATCACTTCCGACTGCGCGCGCGGGCTCGGATACGTCAGTGTGTACGTGCCGCCGCAGTGGTTCACGGCAGTGCCCTTGATCACGCCGTGGATCGGATCGCCGTCGGCGATCGCCTTCTGCAGCGGCTTCAGGAGCAGGAAACCGGCGCCCTCGCCGCGCACGTAACCATCCGCGGTGTCGTCGAAGGTCTTGCAGGTCCCGGTGGGCGAGAGCATGCCCATCTTCGAGAACGAGATGTGCCGGGTCGGGGTCAGCATCAGGTTGATGCCGCCGGCCAGCGCCAACTCGCAACCGTCGTATTCCAGCGCCTGGATGGCGTTGTGCAGCGCGTTGAGCGAACTGGAGCACGCCGTGTCGATCGGGACGCTCGGACCGCGGAAATCGAAGAAGTGCGACACCCGGTTGGCGATCACCGCGGTGGCGGTGCCGGTGGAATGATGCGCTTCGATCGAGATCTCGTCGCGCTCCTGCAGTTCCTTGTAATCGTGGTTGAACACACCGACCACGACCGCGACATTGCGACCCGCGAGGCTCGAGGGCGCAACGCCCGCGTCTTCCATGCAGTTCCACGCCATCTCCAGCATGATCCGCTGCTGCGGATCCATGCTCTGGACGACCTTGGGCAGGAAACCGAAGAACTGGTGATCGAAGGCGTCCGCGTCAGCGACGAAACCGCCCCATTTGCTGAAGGTCCTGTTGACCTCGAGCTTGGGATCGCCCCACAGCGCACGCCAGTCCCAGCGCTCCACCGGAACTTCGGTGACGCTGGATTTGCGTTCGATCAGATTCGTCCAGAAGGTATTGCAGTCGTCGGCGCCCGGAAAACGAAACGCCATGCCGATGATTGCGGTTTCCATCACCACTCCCTAAGTTCCAACAAGTTCTTCCTTGACGCGCAACAACCGGCCCACATATTCCGGGCCTTCTGCGGACGCGATACCGGCTTGCGTCATCCTCAATCCGGGACAACGCGGAATGCACATCACACAGGCCAGAGGCGCCCCCATGCGCCTCGATGGCGAAGCGATGCTACAACGCGGTGTGTTTCACGCGCAACCGAGTCCGATGAGCGTTTTTTTACTGTACTTTTCGGTTCTGTATTTAGGCGAGAGGGCGCCGAGAGCTGCGGAAACCCTGTCTCCGCCCCTGCAAAACAGCTCGATTCGAAGGGCGACTTCGCCATTTTCACGCCGCACATTTTTTGCCGCGCCTGTTTCATTCATCGAGTGAAATCGTCGCCATCGGGTCCTTTCCCGAGGGGGTATTCAACGCGCGATATTCCCGTTTCCCATCCGATTCCCATTCCGCGCTTGCCTGCGGGATTTTCTAGGCCTCCGGCGACGCCACGAGCGCGAGCAGGTTGGCGAGATTCTTTACGTCCTGCCCGAATGGGCTGAGGATCTGGTGTGCCGTCGAGCGCGATGAGGCGGGCAAGGCGTACTTCACGAAGGTCGCCAACGTGCCCGATGGCCCGACGTCGATGTAGCGGTACGGACCAGCGTTTTCGAGATGGGCGATCGTGTCGCGGAAACGGATGGGTTCGCGCACCGCATCCCAGAAATCCACGGGCTCGAGGCTCGACAGGGTTCGCGCACGTGCGCAGCATGCGACCGGGCGTGCGTCGGCGGCGAGATCGAGGTCGCGGATGCCGGCGAGGAATTCATGCGCCGCCGGGTCGATCAGGCGCGAATGGAACGCGTGCGACACGTCGAGGCGCTGACTGGCGATGGTCCGCTGCTTGAGCTCGCGTTCGATGCCGGTCATCGCGGACAGGTCGCAGGACACCGCGAAATGCCTGTCGAAATTGATGCCGGACAGTTCGCTGTGCGCGTGCAGGAAAGGCTCGTCGTACAGCGACGGCGGCGCCAGGATGGCGAGGATGCCGCCCTCTTCGCAGGTGGCCTCGAACGCACGCGCCTGGATCACGACGGCACGCATCGCGTCCTCGACCCCGAGGTGGCCGGCCACCGCGGCCGCGGCGAAGCTCCCCAGGCTCGCGCCGAGGCTGAGGTCGGGCTCCAGCCCCTTCGCGAGGAGGGCCTGCGCCAGCGCATATTCGAGCATGAAGATCGCCGGGTGCGTGATCAGCGTCCGCGCGAAGCTGTCCGCCTTGCTGCCCGCATGCATCTGCTCGAGCACACGTTCGCCGGTGAGGTCGCTCGCCATGCGATCCAGGCGCTGCAGTTCATCGCGAAAGACCGGATCCGTCTCGAACAGCGGCCTGCCCATGGTGCGGTACTGCGAACCCTGCCCGGAAAACATGAACACGGTCTTGGGAAACGACATCATCCGGTCCTTGGCAATCCGGTGGTATTCCGATGAAGGGCGCCATCACGAATGGCGACGGCGCATGTCTCGACGCTTGCCCGCAGACTCGACCCCTCGCCCCCTGCGCGGGCGCAAGATTATCCGATTTTCCACACCGGGAGCCGACGCCGATTCCGGTGAGGCCTTGCGATCGCCTCGAACCGGGCGGATGATTCGCGCCTGGCCGAAGCAGATTGGGCAGCATCCAGTCCTGAAGCGATGCTCTCGAAGAGACGTCTCACGGCGCGAGAATACGTTTGCAGGAAACGGTTACAGCGCCGCGACGCCGACGTCTCCTTCTGGAATTCACGCCGCTGGCGGTCGCAGGCACGCAGATCGCGCCACATTCCCGACGCCCGATCCGCGCCCGTTCGTCGCATCCGCCGGCGAACTTTCAGAATCCCTTGCAGGCGTCCCACACGTCGCCATCGAGTCGACTCAGCTGATCGAACGTGCGCTTGAGGCCGACGCGTTTCAGTTCCGCATCGCGCCGTGCCTTGGCCGCCTTGCAGGGATCGGGTGCGGCGGCTTTCCGCGCGGCGGCACGGACGATGCGCGCCCTGCCCTCCCCGCGATTGCGACGATCCATCTCCACCTCGGTCGCGCGGCTGCGTGCGGCCAGCGCGGGATCGGGCGTCGCGATCTCATAAGACCGGGTGTCGACCGATCGCTCGCCGCGGTCGCAGGGCGCGTCCTGGTAGATGCGATCACCGTGCCCGTCTTCGCAGACATGGACGGTGTAGGTGGCGGCCTGGACCGCGGGGCCGAAGGCGGCGCAGGCAAGCAGCGGCAGGCAGCGGGCGAACGGATGCATCGGCGAATCTCCGGGAGGCGCCGGTCGGCGCGGTCCACACAGGGTCGCGATGCAGGCGGTTCGACGGGATCGGGAGACGCCCCGTCCTCGGCAGGATTCGTCCTGCGGGAAAGGTCAGGAAACCCTGAGCGCGCCCGCCGTCCGCGCGCCCAGCCAGACCAGGGTCAGGCCGGCCGCCAGCGTGATCGCCAGATAGCCGAGCACCCAGTCGCTGCGCTGCGACCGGGCGAACAGCAGGCATTCGACCATCAGCGAGGAATACGTGGTCAATGCGCCGAGCACGCCGACCATCAGGAACGCCCGCCAGTACAACGCTGCCGGGCCCCGCTCTTCCAGCCAGATCGCGAGGAATCCGGCCGCGAACGAACCGATCAGGTTCACCGCCAGCGTACCCCAGGGAAATCCGGTGCCAACGTGGCGCAGCAGCAGCCCGCCCAGCCAGAAGCGCAGCATCGCGCCCAGCGCGCCGCCCGCCGCCACCAGCCCGAGTTGCTGCCACCAGAGGGCGGGGTTCATCGGACACCCGCCGGAAACGAGGACGACATCATCTGCATACTCAGGATTCGCGATGCATTCGAGAAACGATTCATGGGGCCGGGGTATCGTCACCGGCGTCGACAGGAGATTGCCCGCGGGCCATGACGCGATCCGCGCGCAGACGGTCGAGCTTGTCCTTGAGCTTGATCTCCAGACCGCGGGCGACGGGCCGGTAGTAGACGCGTTCGCCCATGGCGTCGGGGAAACCGGTCTGCGCCAGCGCCACCCCGCCTTCGCTGTCGTGGTCGTAGCGGTAATCCTTGCCGTAGCCGATCGACTTCATCAGCTTCGTCGGCGCATTGCGCAGGTGCAGCGGCACCTCCTGGGTGCCGTACTCGGCCACGTCGCGCTTGGCCGCGCCGAAGGCGGTGTAGGCGGCGTTCGACTTGGCGGTGCTGGCGAGGTAGATCACGAGCTGCGCCAAGGCGAGTTCGCCTTCCGGGCTGCCGAGACGGTCGTAGGTCTCCCAGGCGTCGATCGCCATCTGCAACGCCCGCGGGTCGGCGAGGCCGATGTCCTCGACCGCCATGCGGGTCATCCGCCGGGCGAGGTAGATCGGGTCGCAGCCGCCGTCGAGCATCCGCGCCAGCCAGTACAGCGCGGCATCCGGGTTCGAGCTGCGCACGGATTTGTGCAGCGCCGAGATCTGGTCGTAGAACTGCTCGCCGCCCTTGTCGAAGCGGCGGGTGCGGTCGGCGAGGACCTGCTGGAGGATCTCGTCGGTGATGGTGCCGCCCTCGCCTTCCTCGTCGGCTTCGCCCGCGAGTTCGGCGGCGATCTCCAGCAGAGTCAGGCCGCGGCGCACGTCGCCGTCGGCGGCGACGGCGATCAGGTGCAGTTGCGCCGGCGCGATCCGCAGCGCGCGATCGCCCAGTCCGTGCTCGGCATCGTCCAGCGCGCGCTGCAGCGCGACCGTGATGTCGTCGGCCGACACCGCTTCCATCACGTGCACCCGGCAGCGTGACAGCAGCGCCGAGTTCAGCTCGAACGACGGGTTCTCGGTGGTCGCGCCGACGAACAGGATGGTGCCGCGCTCGATGTGCGGCAGGAACGCGTCCTGCTGCGCCTTGTTGAAGCGGTGCACCTCGTCCACGAACAGCACCGTGCGCCGGCCCTCGGCGAAACGGTTGGCGGCTTCTGCCAGCACCTGACGCACTTCGGGCAGGCCCGAGAGCACGGCGGAGATCGCGCGGAAATCGGCGTCGGCGTACTTGGCCAGCAGCAGCGCGAGCGTCGTCTTGCCGCAGCCCGGCGGGCCCCACAGCACCATCGAATGCACGTGTCCCGATTCGATGGAACGCCTCAGCGCGCTGCCCGGCGCCAGCAGCCGTCGCTGGCCCACCATGTCGTCCAGCGTGCGCGGACGCATCCGCTCGGCCAGCGGGCGCAGCGCATCACGGTCGACGGCCAGCAAATCCGCGGCATCTGCACCGGAAGGCGATGACGGGCGGCCTAGTCGGGTCAAGGCGGACAATCCTGACGATGCTTGAACGAGCGCAACACCTTAGCAGTTCGGCACCGGAATCGAACCGCAGGGGCCTCAGGCGCCCGGTGTCGGCGCGGCTGCAGCAGGCCCGCCCGCATCGTCGTCGGCGCCCAAGGTATACGCCGCCCGCAGCCAGTCGCGGGCCTTGCGGTCGTAGAGCCCTTCGACCCGCACCGGAGCGGTGCCGTCCCGGCCGAAATCGGCGATGCCGGCAGCGTCGATCCGGTAGTACCGCGGACCGGCCTCGACGGTGTCGATCCGATCCAGTTGGAGACGGGCGTGCTGTCCGCCGAATTCCTCGCCGAGCTTGCCGGCGACCCGTTCTTCCAGCTCGCGGATCAGGGTCGCATCGTTGGGCACGATGCGCCCTTCCGGGCCGACGGTCCCGATCTTGAGGTCCGGATAGCCGGCGCTTTCCAGCACGGCGTCGTAGAGGGTGGCGAAGCGGAAGCCGATCCACTCTTCGGCATTGTCGATCTGCAGCGCGCCCTGCCCGCTGACTTTGCGGTCGCGCAGGCTGGT
>JBGAFR010000124.1:0-5636 GCA_044227145.1 Lysobacteraceae bacterium | reverse complement strand
CCGGCCGACGCGCAGGGCCGCGAGCCGGAACTCTGGCTGATCCCGCCGGGCGGCAAGGCCGAATCGCTGGGCATCGTGTCGATCGACCGCTCGCACACGGTCAAGGTGCCCGACGCGCTGCGCAACGACCTGTCGAAGGGCGCGCTGCTCGCGATCACGCTGGAGCCCAAGGGCGGCGCGCCGCACGGCGTGGCCACCGGCCCGATCATCGCCAAGGGCGAGATCGTCCTGCTCTGACCTCGCATCGGGCGCACCGACGGGTGCATCCGGATCGCCGCAGCCTGCGTATCAGGCTGCGGAATCCGAGGAGAACCCGATGCCGTTGTCCCCTGCCTCCCGCGCGACGCCTGTCCGAACGCGGCAGCTTGCCGCCCTGACGCGCTGGTTCGACACCGCCCATGCGACGCCCGACGGCGTCGCCGCGGAGGGCATCGACTGGCTGCGCGCACTGCCCTTCCTCGGCATGCACCTCGCCTGCCTCGCCGTGTTCGCGGTCGGCGTCTCGCCGGTGGCGGTCGCCACCGCGATCGCGCTGTACGCGATCCGCATGTTCGCGATCACCGGCTTCTACCATCGCTACTTCTCGCATCGCACCTTCCGCACCTCGCGAGCGGTGCAGTTCGCGTTCGCGCTGATCGGCGCGTCCTGCGTGCAGCGCGGCCCGCTGTGGTGGGCGGCGCACCACCGCAACCACCATCGCCACGCCGACACCGAGCGCGACGTGCATTCGCCGAAGGTCCACGGCTTCTGGCGCAGCCATGTCGGCTGGTTCCTGACGCTCGACGGCTTCCGCACCGATCTCGACCGGGTCCGCGACCTCGCCCGCTATCCGGAACTGCGCTGGCTCGACCGGTTCGACATCCTCGTCCCGGTGCTGCTGGCGGTGGCGCTGTTCGCGACCGGCGCCGTGCTCGAACGCGTCGCGCCCTGGCTGGGCACCGATGCCTGGCAGATGCTGGTCTGGGGCTTCTTCGTCTCGACGGTGGCGCTGTTCCACGCCACCGTGACCATCAATTCGCTCGCCCACCGCTTCGGCCGCCGCCGCTTTCCGACCCGCGACGACAGCCGCAACAACTGGTGGCTGGCGCTGCTGACCTTCGGCGAGGGCTGGCACAACAACCACCATTTCTTTCCCGGCTCCGCCCGGCAGGGCTTCCGCTGGTGGGAGATCGACCTGACCTACTACGGCCTGCGCACGCTGGCGCTGCTGGGCCTGGTCCGCGACCTCAAGCCGGTGCCGGCCTGGGTCGTCGCACGCGCGGAGCACAGCTGATGCGCATCGCGATCGTCGGTTCCGGCATCGCCGGCCTCGCCTCCGCCTGGTTGCTCTCGCGCGGGCACGAGGTCGTGCTGTTCGAGGCCGAGGACCGCCTCGGCGGCCACACCCACACCCACGACATCACACTGCAGGGCCGTCGCTACGCGGTCGACACCGGCTTCATCGTCCACAACCCGGCGCATTACCCGCTGCTGACGGCGCTGTTCGACGAAGTCGGCGTCGTTTCGCAGCCGACGACGATGAGCTTCTCGGTGCGCAACGAGGCCAGCGGGCTGGAGTACAACGCGACCACGCTCGACACGCTGTTCTGCCAGCGCCGCAACCTCGTGTCGCCGCGGTTCTGGGGCATGCTCCGCGACCTGACCCGCTTCTATCGCGAGGCGCCCGCGCTGCTCGGGGACACCGGCCCGGGGCCCACGCTGGGCGAGTACCTCGACGCCGGCGGCTACGGCGCACTGTTCCGCGACGACCATCTGGTGCCGATGGCGTCCGCGCTGTGGTCCTCGCCGGCATCGCGGATCCTCGCCTTTCCGGCGAAGTACCTCGTACAGTTCATGGCGAACCACCAGATGCTGCAGGTCGACGACCGGCCGCAGTGGCGGGTCGTGCGCGGCGGCTCGAGCGCCTACGTGCGTGCGCTGGAGGCGCGATGGCGGGTGCAGGTGCGCACGGACACGCCGGTGCGCATGCTGCTGCGAGACGGCGACGGTGTCACCGTCTTCACCGACGGCGGTGCGGACCGCTTCGACCAGGTCGTCCTCGCCTGCCACAGCGACCAGGCGCTGCGCCTGCTCAACGACGCGAGCGAGGCCGAGACCGCGATCCTCGGCGCGATCCCCTACCAGGCCAACGACACCGTGCTGCACACCGATGCCCGGCTGCTGCCGCGCCGGCGCAAGGCGTGGGCGGCGTGGAACGCGTTCGTGCCGCGCGATCCCGGCGATGCCTGCACGGTGAGCTACTGCATGAACCTGCTGCAGGGCCTCGACGCGCCGGAGCCGCTGGTGGTCACGCTCAACGGGACCGACGCGATCGATCCCGACCGGATCCTCCGCCGCATGCGCTACCACCATCCGGTCTACAGCCATGCCTCGGTCGCCGCGCAGGTACGCAAGGCCGAAATCCAGGGACACCGCCGCACGTGGTTCGCCGGCGCGTACTGGGGCTGGGGCTTCCATGAGGACGGCATGCGCAGCGCGGTCGAAGTGGCGACGGCGCTGGGCGTGCGCTGGCCCGCCGCCCGCGTCGCGGAGCCGGCCACGCAGCGCGCGTCGGTGCCGGCATGAGCGTCGCGCTCGCCAGCGCCGTGTACGAAGGCGGCGTGCGCCATCGGCGGCACGCGCCGCAGCCGCACGCGTTCCGCTATCGCATGGCCCAGCTGTACCTGGACCTCGACGAAGTGGACCGCTTGTTCGCAGCCAGCCGACTGTGGTCCGTCGACCGCCGCAACCTCGGCGAATTCCGGCGCAGCGACTACCTCGGCGATCCGGCCGTGCCGCTGGCCGAAGCGGTGCGCGAGCGCGCGGCGGCGGCACTGGGCCGTCGTCCGGAAGGCCCGATCCGGCTGCTGACCCATCCGCGCTACTTCGGCTACGTGTTCAACCCGGTCAGCTTCTACTACTGCCACGCGGCCGACGGCGAAACCCTGGACTGCATCGTCGCCGAGATCACCAACACGCCGTGGAAGGAGCGCCACGCCTACGTGCTGCCCGCCGAGGCCTCGGAGCGACACGGCCGCGCGCTGGGCTGGTCGTTCGCCAAGCGTTTCCACGTGTCGCCGTTCCTGCCGATGGCGCGCGACTACGCGTGGCGCTTCACTGTGCCCGGCGACGATCTCCACGTGCACATGGACGTCCTGCACGACGGCGAACGCGAATTCGACGCGACCCTGCACCTCCAGCGGCGCGCGCTGGACGCCGCCTCGCTGCGGCGTCTGCTGTGGCGCCATCCGCTGATGACCGCGCAGGTGATTGGCGCCATCCACTGGCAGGCGCTGCGCCTGTGGCTCAAACGCACACCGGTCCACGACCACCCCACCCGCGCCCTGTCCCTCCGAGGTTCCCGATGACCGAAGCCGCCCCCCGCATCGACGCCGCCCGCGCCGCCCAGGCCGCGGACTACGGCGCGCTCGACCGTTTCCTGCGCGGCAGGCTGATCGCGCAGCTCGCCGGCCTGCGCCACGGCCGCGTGCTGCTGAGCGACGCGTTCGGGACGATGCCGATCGGCACCGCCGATCGCGATGACGACCTCGTGGTGCGGCTGGACGTCCTCGACCCCGGCTTCTACCGCGCCGTCGCCGGCAACGGCAGCGTTGGCGCCGGCGAGGCGTACATGGACGGCCTCTGGCGCTGCGACGACCTCGTCGCCCTCGTCCGCCTGCTGGTGCGCAACCGCGACCTGCTCGACGGCATGGAAACCGGGCTCGCCCGCCTCGGCGGCGTCGCGATGCGCGCCTGGCACGCGCTCCGCCGCAACACCCGCGACGGCAGCCGCCGCAACATCGCCGCGCACTACGACCTCGGCAACCACTTCTTCTCCACGTTCCTGTCGCCGGACCTGATGTATTCGTCGGGCATCTGGGCCGGCGACGGGGACGACCTCGACACGGCCTCGACCCGCAAGCTCGACCGCATCTGCCGCAAGCTCGACCTCAGGCCCGGCGACCGCGTGGTCGAGATCGGCACCGGCTGGGGCGGCTTCGCCGTGCACGCGGCGACGCACTACGGCTGCCACGTCACCACCACGACGATCTCGAAGGAGCAGCATGCCCTCGCCGCGCAGCGCGTGGCCGACGCCGGCCTGCAGGACCGCGTGATCCTTCTGCTGCAGGACTATCGCGACCTCGACGGTACCTACGACAAGCTGGTCTCGATCGAGATGATCGAGGCGATCGGCGCCGAGTACATGGAGACCTATTTCGCCAGGCTCTCGACGCTGCTGAAGCCGGACGGCCTCGGCCTGGTGCAGGCGATCACCATCGAGGACCACCGCTACGAGCAGGCGCTGCATTCCGTCGATTTCATCAAGCGCCACGTGTTCCCGGGCAGCTTCATACCTTCGATCGCGGCGATGCTCGCAGCCAAGTCCCGCGCCAGCGATCTCGCGCTGATCCAGTTGGAGGATTTCGGGCTGTCGTACGCGCGCACGCTGGAGGCCTGGCGCGCCCGCTTCCTCGCCGCGCTGCCGCAGGTGCGCGCGCTGGGCCACGACGACCGTTTCGTCCGGATGTGGGAGTTCTATCTCGCCTACTGCGAGGGCGGGTTCCGCGAGCGTTCGATCGGCGTGGCGCAACTGCTGCTCGCGCGACCCGGCCATCGCGCGCCGGCACCGATGCCGGAATTGCCGCGCGAGGCGCTGCAGGCATGAGCCGCCGGGCGATCCTCCTCAATGCCATCGCCTACCAGCTGGTCTGGTTCGCGACTGTGCTCGGTGCCGGCCATGGCCTGTGGTGGGCCGGACCGCTCGCCGCGCTCGCGTTCCTGACGCTGCATCTCGGCGTGTTCGTCCGCGACGGCGGCGAGCGGCGCCGCGATCTGGCGCTGGTCGCCGCATCGGTCGCCTGCGGCCTGGTCATCGACGGCGTGCTGTCGAGCTCGGGCGCGATCGTCTTCGCTCCCGCGGCGCCCGCGCTGCCCGCCGGCGGTGCGCCGCTGTGGATGCTGACGCTGTGGGCGGCGTTCGCGCTGACCCTGCGCCATTCGCTGTCCGCAGTGACAAGGCGCCCCGTGCTGGCCGCGCTTCTGGGTGCGATCGGCGGGCCGCTGGCGTACCTCGGCGCCGCGCGTGCGTCCGGCGTACTGGCCTTCCCGGAGCCGCACGGGATGACGCTGGCGATGCTGGCCGCGGGCTGGTGCCTCGCGCTCGGGCTGCTTGCGCTGCTGGCCTCGCGACATGCCGGCGCTTCGCCGGCAGCGCGCTCGACGCTGGCGGGAGGTGCGGCATGAGCGCGTTCTCCGGTCTCGCCCTGGTGTGGGCGCTCGCCGCGGTGATGATGACCCTCGGCTGGTGGTGGCAGAAGCGTCGCGACAACGCCGGCATCGTCGATGTGCTGTGGTCGTTCGGCGTCGGCGCCAGCGCGATCATGCTGTGCGCGCTGGGCGACGGCGCGATGCTGCCGCGACTCGTCGGCTGCGCCCTCGGCGGACTGTGGGGCCTGCGCCTGGCGCTGCATCTGTGGCATCGGGTGAGCCGCGAGCCGGAAGATGGCCGCTACCGCCACCTGCGCGAGCACTGGAACGGCAACCAGCTGTATTTCTGGCTGTTCTTCCAGTTCCAGGCGCTGCTGATCGTGCTGTTCGCGCTGCCGTTCGTCGCCGTCGCCGCGAACCCGCGGGCGTCGATCGGCTGGGCGGTCGCC
>JBGAFR010000123.1:0-6277 GCA_044227145.1 Lysobacteraceae bacterium | reverse complement strand
GCCCGGAGTCCACCATGCCTCGCATCACCGCCACGATCCTCGCATCCGCCCTGATCGCCGCCACCGGCATCGCCTCCGCGCAGACCGGCAGCGTGCCCGCCCCCGTCCAGGGCGGCTATGCCTCGACCGAAGGCCCCTATTACGACTATGCGCGCGTGCTGCGCGTCGATCCCGTGCTGCAGCAGACCGCGCCAACGCGGGTATCGTCCAACCGCTGCTACACCGAAAGCGACCAGTACGCCTCGAACGACGGCTACGACGACCGCTACGACGACCGCGCTTACGACAGCCGCGGCTACGACGACCGTCGCTATGACGACCGCCGCTACGATGATCGCTACGACAGCCGCTACGGCGACCGCGGTTACGGCACCGACACCGGCCGCAACGTCGCCACCGTGATCGGCGGCGTGGTCGGCGCGGTGCTCGGCAGCAAGGTCGGCGGCGGCTCGGCGCGCTACGCCACCGCGGCGGTCGGCTCGATGGTCGGCGGCATGGCCGGCCGCAGCGTCTACGAACAATCCCAGCGCAACAAGCAGCCGCCGCGCCGCGCCAGCGTGAGCGTCTGCGACCCGGTCGACGCCCGCGACGACGGTCGCTACTCCACGTCGGCGGTGACGATGTACGACGTGACCTACGAATACGCCGGCCGCCAGTACGTCACCCGCACCGACCATCACCCCGGCGACCGCATGCGCGTCCGCGTGGACGTGCGCCCGGAGTGAGATTCGGAGATCGCGCCGAACTGCGATGACGACGGGGCCCCACGCGGGCCCCGTCGCTTTTTCCGGCGCCGCGAATCGTCAGTGCGAGGCCGCACCGGCGCTGGGATGCGCCGACGGATACGGCGACAGCAGTGCGGCTTCCTGACGACGCAGTTCCTCTCCCAGTGCGGTCGCGATCGCGGTCACTTCGGTGGCGGTCATCCCCTCCGGAAGTGCGCCGATCGGCGTCGGGAAGGCGCCGTCGAACACCAGCAGGTTGACGTCCTCGATCGGATCCTGCTCGAGGTTGTACAGCTCCCACTGGTCCGGGACCGGACGCTCGCTCCACGGGTCGCAGTAACGCACCAGCTTCCACGGGCCGCTGCGCAGCGCGCGTACGTGCGCCGGCTGCGCGACCGCGCCGGGCGCCAGCGAGGACGCGCCGCTGCTGCCTTTGCGCAGCAGATCGACCGTCGCCGCATACACCGCGTACTGCTCCCACGACTGGATGTTGTGCGGATCGTCGTCGCGCGGCAGCGGCTCGGTGATGAGATCGTCGGTGACGAACAGCACGCCCTTGCGTTCGCGGCCATCGGGGCCGATCACCGGCCCGGCGCCGTCGCGCAGCAGCGGCACCAGGTCGGCACCCGGCAGCGGCGCCGCGGCATGCGTCTTCGACAGCTCGCGACGCGCGCGTTCGAGCGCATGGTCGGTCGCACCCGCCAGTCGCAGCAGGGTCGGCAGCACGTCGATGTGGCTGGTCTGCGCAGCGATCGCGCGGGTCGCGCCGCGCGATTCGGCGAGCCGTGGCCAGCTCACCAGGAACGGCACGTGCACCACTTCCTGGTAGGCGCCGTGCCACTTCTCGATCTGCATGCCGTGGGCGGCGCCGTACTCGCCGTGATCCGAGGCGAACACGACGATGGTGTCCTCGCGCAGGCCGCTGCTTTCCAGCGCTTCCAGCACGCGCAGGATGTGGCGATCGACCATCGAGATCATGTAGGCGTAGTACTGCAGGAAGCCGGTGGCGGCGCCATCGGGGTCCTGCTGCAGCTGGAAGGGAATGGCGATGCCCAGCGTCGCCTTCACCGCGTTCTGCAGCACGGTCTGTGGATCGCCGCCCATGCCCTGGCCGATGCTCAGCCCGGTCTTGGCGGCGAGGCCCAGCGCGACCTTGTACGAGGTCTCGTACTGCGCCCGCGGCTTGTTGTTGGTCAGCAGGTCTTCGTCCTGCGTCGGCGACGCGGTCGCGCAGGCCTGCGGCAGGCCGGTCGGGTTCAGCGGCACGCAGAAGGTACCTTCGGTCGGGGCGACGCTGACCGTGCCCTGCGGCGGCACCGGCACCGAGCCGCCCGGGCCCGCCGGGGGGACGACGGCCTGGTCGTCGCCGGGGAAACTCGGCTGCAGCCCGCGCGGCAGGGTCGGATAGGTCGCGATGTCGTGCGGGTTGGTGAACGAACACACCGCGAAGAACGGCGCCGTCCGCGGCGTGCGCGGGTCCAGCGGCGCGTCCATGCCCTGCTGCGACAGCGCGCGGTTGTACGGCACGCCCAGCCCGCGCGCCTGCAGGAACGCGCAGGCGAGGTCGGCGAACTGGTAGTCGCGGAAGGTGCCGAGGTTGTTGATCGACGCGCCGTGCGGCTCCGGCCAGGACAGCTCCCAGTCGCCGAACCCGTACTGCTGCAGGGTGTGCTCCGGCGGCTCGCTGACATGCCACTTGCCGAAATAATGCGTGGTGTAGCCCAGCGCGCGGAACCAGTCGCCGGCGGTCGGCGTGCCGTTCGGCGGCAGCCACGGGAAATTCTGCGCATCGCCGCTCTTGAACAGCCCGTCGGTCTGGGTGACGCCGGTGCGCGGCCCGTACTGCCCGGTCATCAGGCTGGCGCGGCTCGGGATGCAGGCCGACTCGGCGATGGTGTGGTCGGTGAACACCGTCGCGTACTCGCGCAGCTTGCAGAACCCCGGGAAATGCTTTGCGTACGGATTGGTCGCCGGGTCGATGTCGCCGACGAAGTCCAGCACCTGCTTGATGCCGTTCGCGAACCCCGCGTCGCCGTACCCCGCGCTCGGGTAGTACAGCTGGTCGACGAGGATCATCAGGACGTTGGGGCGCGCGTCGCGCGCCGTTTCGATCGCCTGTACCGCGTCGCGGATCGGTTGGTCTCCGCCGCCGCCATTGCCGCCCTGTCCGTTCGTTCCCTGCCCTGTCACTGCCGTCATGGCCGTCTCCGTGTCCGTTGGGATGTCGCGCCCGGCGTCGTGCCGGACGGTCGTCGATGATGCCCGGAACACGATGACCATGCAGCCGCACGCCATCCGCGAAACCGACGACAGCGCCGCCGCGCCTCGGCGGTCCGCCGCCCGCGGCGGCGCTTTGCGGGGGTGCCGGGGGGCGCCAAGCCTGCGATAATGCGGGGCTTCGGCCCCGTAGCTCAGCTGGATAGAGCGGTCCCCTCCTAAGGGACAGGTCGCACGTTCGAATCGTGTCGGGGCCGCCAGCTTCACCTGCGTTGTCCACCTGTTCGCTTCGCTTTCCCTTCCGTTCGATGCCGGCGCGCGCTGTCGCGGGCAGCCGGCCAGCACTCCAGGAGTTCCCCCGATGACCCACCCCGTCCTGTCCTCCCTCGGCCTCGGCGCCACCGAATCCGGCACCTACCTCGGCAACGGGGAGTGGTCGAAGACCGCCGACGCCGGCGTGCTGGAGCCGGTCAATCCGACCACGGGCGAGGTACTGGGCCGGGTGCATGCCTCCTCGCAGGCCGACTACGACCTGCTGGTCGAGCACGCCCAGGCCGCCTTCAAGACCTGGCGCACCACCCCGGCCCCGCGCCGCGGCGAGGCGATCCGCCTCTGCGCCGACGCGCTGCGCACGCACAAGGACGCGCTGGGCTCGCTGGTCGCGCTGGAGATGGGCAAGTCCAAGCCCGAAGGCGACGGCGAAGTGCAGGAGATGATCGACATCGGCGAATTCGCCGTCGGTCTGTCGCGCCAGCTCTACGGCCTGACCATGCACAGCGAGCGCCCGGGCCACCGCATGTACGAGCAGTGGCACCCGATCGGCCTCGTCGGCGTGATCTCGGCCTTCAACTTCCCGGTCGCGGTGTGGGCGTGGAACAGCTTCGTTGCCGCCATCTGCGGCGATATCACGATCTGGAAGCCGTCGCCGAAGACCCCGCTGTCGGCCATCGCGTCGATGAAGATCTGCAACGAGGCGCTGAAGGCCGGCGGCTTCCCGGACATCTTCTTCCTGTTCAACGACGCCGGCAGCGAGCTCGCCCAGCAGTTCGTCGACGACAAGCGCGTGCCGCTGATCAGCTTCACCGGTTCGACCAAGGTCGGCCGCATGGTCGGCGAGCGCGTCGCCCGCCGCATGGGCCGTTCGCTGCTGGAACTGGGCGGCAACAACGCGATCATCGTCGACCCGACCGCCGACCTGAAGCTGGCGATCCCGGCGATCGCGTTCGGCGCGGTCGGCACCGCCGGCCAGCGCTGCACCACCACCCGCCGTTTGATCGTGCATGAAAGCATCTACGCCGACGTGCTGGCCAAGCTCATCGCCGCATACAAGCAGGTCGAGACCAAGATCGGCGATCCGACCGACCCGAAGAACCTGATGGGCCCGCTCAACAGCAAGGACGCGGTGGACGCCTTCCTCGACGCGATCGCCAAGGCGAAGGCCGCAGGCGGCACGATCGAGACCGGCGGCACCGCGATCGACGGCCCGGGCAACTTCGTGCGCCCGGCCATCGTCACCGGCCTGACCAACGACGCCGAGATCGTGCAGCACGAGACCTTCGCGCCGATCCTGTACGTGATGAAGTACAGCACCCTGGACGAAGCCATCGACATGCAGAACGCCGTGCCGCAGGGCCTGTCGTCGTCGATCTTCACCACCAACCTCAAGGCCGCGGAAGCGTTCCTGAGCGCGGCGGGCAGCGACTGCGGCATCGCCAACGTCAACATCGGCACGTCCGGTGCCGAGATCGGCGGCGCGTTCGGCGGCGAGAAGGAAACCGGCGGCGGCCGCGAGTCGGGCTCGGACGCGTGGAAGGCCTACATGCGCCGCCAGACCAACACCATCAACTATTCGGACGCGCTGCCGCTGGCCCAGGGCATCAAGTTCGACCTGTAAGCCGACCGGGACGCGCCGGTCCGCCGGCGCGTCTCCCACCAGCGCGTCTCCCGCTGTGTCCTCCCCCGCAGGATTTCCCGCATGAACACCCAGAGGCAAACGAGTTCGCTCGCCATCGTCAGCCTGGTCGCCGGCATCCTCGGCTGGACGCTGCTGCCGTTCCTCGGCAGCGTCGGCGCGATCATCGCCGGGCACATGGCGCGGCGCGAGATCCGCCGCTCGGCCGGGGCGCTCGACGGCGACGGCCTCGCCATCACCGGCCTGGTGCTGGGCTGGGCCTCGGTGCTGTTCACGGTGATCGGCATCCTGATCGCGATCCTGTTCTTCGGCGGCATCGCCGCGCTGCTGGCCTGGCTGGGCCTCTCCGGCCAGCTCGGCTGAGCCCGGCGCGCATGTACGGACTCGCCCGCCCGTTCCTGTTCCGCATGGACGCCGAGCGCGCGCACGCGCTGGGCCTGTCGATGCTGGAAACGGCCTACCGCACCGGCATGAACCCGCTGCTGTCGCGCGGCACGCCGGCGTTCCCGGTGAAGGTGATGAACATGACCTTCCCGAATCCCGTCGGGCTGGCCGCGGGCCTGGACAAGAACGGCGCGCACATCGACGCCCTGTTCGCACTGGGCTTCGGCTTCGTCGAGATCGGCACGGTCACGCCGAAGCCGCAGCCGGGCAACCCGAAGCCGCGGATGTTCCGGCTGCCGGAGCACAAGGCGATCATCAACCGACTGGGTTTCAACAACGACGGCGTCGATGCGCTGGTGCGCAACGTCGAGAAGGCCAAGCGCAAGGGCAACGGGCTGCTCGGCATCAACATCGGCAAGAACAAGGACACGCCCAACGAAGAGGCGTCGCTGGATTACCTGCGCTGTTACGAGAAGGTGTATCCGCTGGCCGACTACGTCACCATCAACATTTCCTCGCCGAACACCGCCGGCCTGCGCGAACTGCAGGAAGAACAGCAGCTGCGCAAGCTGCTCGGCCACCTGCGCGAGGCGCAGGAACGGCTGTGGACCCGCCACGGCCGCCGCGTGCCGATGCTGGTGAAGGTGGCGCCGGACCTGGCCGACGAGGACATCGACGTCACCGCCCGCGTGCTGGGCGAGTTGCAGGTCGACGGCGTGATCGCCACCAACACCACGGTCTCGCGGATCGCGGTGCACCAGCATCCCCTCGCGAAGGAAGCCGGCGGATTGTCCGGCGAACCGCTGATGGCGAAGTCGACCGCGGTGCTGCGTATGCTGCGCACCCGGCTGCCGGAGCAGATCCCGATCGTCGGCGTGGGCGGCATCCTCACCGGCGCCGACGCGGTGAAGAAGATGGCCGCCGGCGCCAGCCTGGTGCAGTGCTACACCGGCCTGATCTATCGCGGCCCGGGCCTGATCCACGAATGCGTGGACGCCATCCGCCGCCGCAAGGAAGCGCCGAGCCGCGGACACCTGCC
>JBGAFR010000015.1:0-56570 GCA_044227145.1 Lysobacteraceae bacterium | reverse complement strand
AGTTCGTCGAGCCGGGTCTGGCCGCTGAGTTCGATCGCGATGTGCGCCGCCTGCCGGGTCTGGCGCAGCAGCGAGACCTCGTTGTAGGCCAGCGACACCACGGTCGCGCCGGACTCGGTGTGTGCGCGCATTTCCAGCGGCCGCAGCACGGCGGGCTCGGCGGCCGCGAGGCGCGCCAGCAGATCGTCCTCGCCGTACTGGTTCATCAGGAAGCCGACCGTCCCCAGCTTCATGCCGTACACCGGCCGACCGAGGTCGGCATGCCGATGCAGGGTCTGCAGCATGAAACCGTCGCCGCCGAGCGCGCACAGCACGTCCGCCTCCTCTGGCGCGTGACGGCCGTGCCGCGACTGCATGCCGACCAGCACGGCCTGCGCTTCGGGCGTGGGGCTTGCGAGAAAGGCGATACGGGGCGTCATCGATGTCATCGTCGCGGGATTCTCACTGGGATCAGGCAACCGGTCACACAACAAACCGGGCTGGCCCCCTATCTTCCGGGTGCGCGGTCGCTCTGGCAACGACACCCCGCCGCGCCCATCGCACGACCACCCGGCCCGGACCGCATCCCCCGATGCACCGGCCCCGTTCTTTTCATGGAGGAATGACATGTCGTTACGCAATACCCTGCCCGTCGCGCTGCCGCGCACCACGCTGCTGGCCGCCCTCGTCGCGCTTTCGACCGGCGCGATCGTGTCCGCCCAGCCCATCGGCCAGCGCAACGCGTTCGAGACCGAGCGCGCCGCGACCGCCGAAGCGGCCCCCGCGCCCGGCCTCGAAACGAACTGGCTGGACAAGCTCAATCCCGAGATTCCCTCGCCGATCGCCGCCTACATCGTCGCCAACGACCACCCGATGGGCTCGCAGATCCGCCTGCACGAGTTCAAGCCGTTCATGCGCGGCGGCATGCTGCGCACGATCACCAAGGCCGGCTCGGTCGCGGGCATGGACGTCAGCGGTTACCAGGGCAACGTGAACTGGTCCTCCGCCTACTCCAAGGGCGCGCGCTTCGCCTACGTGAAGGCGACCGAGGGCACGTACTACACCAACCCGTACTTCGCCCAGCAGTACAACGGCTCGTACAACGTCGGGATGATCCGCGGCGCCTACCACTTCGCCCGCCCGGACACCACCACGGGCGCGACCCAGGCCGACTACTTCGTCAACCACGGCGGCGGCTGGTCGGCCGATGCCAAGACCCTGCCCGGCGCGCTGGACATGGAGTACAACCCGTACGGGTCGACCTGCTACGGCCTGAGCAAGAGCGGCATGGCCTCGTGGATCACGTCCTTCAGCAACCGCTACAAGAGCCGCACCGGCCGCTATCCGGTGATCTACACCAGCACCAGCTGGTGGACGACCTGCGTCGGCACTTCGGGCAATTTCAGCGGGACCAGCCCGCTGTGGGTGGCGCGCTATTCCAGTACCGTCGGCACCCTGCCCTATGCGTGGTCGTACTACACGTTCTGGCAGTTCGCCGATTCCGGCACGTTCCCGGGCGATCAGAACACCTTCAACGGCGCCTACGACCGCCTGGTGGTGCTGGCCCGCGGCTCCTGATCGCCGCAGTGTCGCCACGAAAAAGACCGGCCGCGAAAGCGGCCGGTCTTTTTTCCTTCGATGCCGGCGAACCGGTCAGCCGGCGTTCGACAGCATCGACAGCCGACGCACCGCGACCGACGCCGTCGGGTAGTCCAGCGACTTCTGCGCCGCGAGCTCCGACAGCATGCCCAACGTGAAGCGCAGCGCGGCGTCTTCGCGGCCGATCCAGTGCGCCAGCTTGGCGTCGGCGGTCGCGCCGGGCGCTTCCAGCACCTGCATCGTCAGCTGGCGCTGCTGCGCCGCCAGTTCGTCGCGCAGCGAGCCGCGCGCGACCGCATGCCAGCGGCCGTCCACCGGCAGCGCGTCGATCTGCTGGTACAGCCACGGCAGCTGCAGCGCTTCGCCCAGTCGGAAGTGCGCCTTGGCGACGTCCACGGCCTTCAGCCTGCGCGCGCCCGCGACCTCGATGATGTCGCAGCACCATTCGAGGTACGGCAGCGCCGCGAGCTGCTTCGCCAGCGCCTCCGGCAGGCCCTTGGCCTTCCAGTCGGCGTAGGACGCATCGTAGGCGGGACGCATCGCGGCCGGCAGGATGTCCTTGCCCGCACGCACCTCGCGGAAGCCGTCGTGGTAGCGCTCGACGGCGGCGGTGATGCCGGGGATCGGGCCCGGCCGCGACAGCAGCCAGCGGGTCAGCGAACGCTGCAGGGCCCAGATCGTCTGCAGCGCATCAACCTGCACCGACTCCGGCACCTTGCCGTCGAGCGCATCGATCTGCGCCCAGAGGTCGCGTGCGTCCAGCGTTTCGCGGGTGATGGTGAACGCCTTGGCGACCTCGGCCGGGGTGCGACCGGTGTCCTCGGTCATGCGCAGCAGGAACGTGGAGCCCATGCGGTTGATCGTGGAGTTGGTCACCGCGGTGGCGATGATCTCCCGCTTCAGGCGGTGCTGCTGCATCGATTTCTCGTACTTCTTCTGCAGCGGCTGCGGGAAGTAGCGCACCAGTTCCTTCGAGAGGTACGGATCTTCCGGCACGTCCGAATCGAGCAACTGCTGGTAGGCCACGAGCTTCGCGTACGACAGCAGCACAGACAGCTCCGACCGTGTCAGGCCGAGGCCGCGCGCCTTGCGGTCGGCGATCTCCGCGTCGGACGGCAGGAATTCGATCTGGCGGTCGAGCAGGCCCTGCGCTTCCAGCGTGCGGATGAAGTGCTGCTTGGAACCGAGGCGGGTCAGGCTCATCCGCTGCATCAGGCTCAGCGCCTGGTTCTGGCGGTAGTTGTCGTTGAGCACCAGCCCGGCGACTTCGTCGGTCATCGCCGCGAGCAGCTTGTTGCGCTCGGGCATGGTCAGCTTCTTCTTCTGGACCTCGCCGTTGAGCAGGATCTTGATGTTCACCTCGTGGTCGGAGGTGTCCACGCCCGCGGAGTTGTCGATGAAGTCGGTGTTGAGCAGCACGCCGGACGTCAGCGCGGCCTCGACGCGACCGAGCTGGGTCAGGCCGAGGTTGCCGCCTTCGCCGACCACCTTGCAGCGCAGCTCGTTGCCGTTGACGCGCAGGCCGTTGTTGGCGCGATCGCCAACGTCGGCGTGGCTTTCGCTCGACGCCTTCACGTAGGTGCCGATACCGCCATTCCACAGCAGGTCGACCGGCGCCTTGAGGATCGCGTTCATCAGCGCCATCGGGCTCATCGACGCAACATCGCCCTCGATGCCCAGCGCGGACCTGATCTCCGGCGACAGCGGGATGGATTTGGCCGAGCGCGGGAACACGCCGCCGCCCTTGCTGATCAGCGCCTTGTCGTAATCCTCCCAACTGGAGCGCGGCAGCTTGAACATGCGGTCGCGTTCCTTGAACGACAGCGCCGCGTCCGGGTTCGGGTCGAGGAAGATGTGGCGGTGGTCGAACGCGGCCAGCAGGCGGATGTGTTTCGACAGCAGCATGCCGTTGCCGAACACGTCGCCGGACATGTCGCCGATGCCGACGCAGGTGAAGTCTTCGCTCTGCGAGTCGCGGCCCATCGCGCGGAAGTGGCGCTTGACCGATTCCCACGCGCCGCGCGCGGTGATGCCCATGCCCTTGTGGTCGTAGCCGACCGAACCGCCGGACGCGAACGCGTCGTCCAGCCAGAAGCCGTGCGCACGGGCGATGCCGTTGGCGATGTCGGAGAACGTCGCGGTGCCCTTGTCGGCGGCGACCACGAGGTACGGGTCGTCGCCGTCGTGGCGCACCACTTCGGCAGGCGGCACGACCTTGCCGTCGACGAGGTTGTCGGTGAGGTCGAGCAGGCCGTTGATGAAGCGCTTGTAGCAGGCCACGCCCTCGGCGAACCACGCATCGCGATTGGCCGCCGGATCCGGCAACTGCTTGCAGAAGAAGCCGCCCTTCGAGCCGACCGGCACGATCACGGTGTTCTTCACCATCTGCGCCTTGACCAGGCCCAGCACTTCCGTGCGGAAGTCCTCGCGGCGATCCGACCAGCGCAGGCCGCCGCGCGCCACCGGGCCGAAGCGCAGGTGCACGCCTTCGACACGCGGGCCGCAGACGAAGATCTCGCGGTACGGCCGTGGTTTCGGCAGGTCGGGCACCTTCGAAGAATCGAGCTTGAAGCTGAGGTAGTCGGCCGGGCCGCCGTCGGCGCGCAGGCCATCCTGGTAGCGGCCGCTGCGGTAGGTGATGTAGTAGTTGGTGCGCAGCGTGGCCTCGATCGCGCCGACGAAACTGCGCAGGATGCGGTCCTCGTCGAGGCTGGAGACGCGGTCGAGCAGGGTCGTGATCGCATTGCGCGCGGCCTCGACCTGCGCATCGCGCTTCGCGGCACGCGCGGCGATGACCGGCTCGACCGCCGCCAGCACTGCACCCTCGCCACCGGCGAGCGCGACGAGCTGCGCGCGGAAGCGCTCGGCGCCGGCCTTGATCTGCGCCTTCGATTCGGTACCGGTGGACGGATCGAAGCGCGCCTCGAACAGTTCGGTCAGCAGCCGCGCCAGGATCGGGTAGCGCGCGAAGGTCTCCTCGACGTAGCTCTGCGAGAACGGCACGCCCAGCTGCAGCAGGTACTTGCAGTACGCGCGCAGCATCGCGACCTGCTTCCACGACAGGTTCGCGGCGAGGATCAGCCGGTTGAAACCGTCGTTCTCGGCGTTGCCGCGCCAGATCTGGCCGAAGGCGTCCTCGAAGGTCTCGTCCAGGTCGTCCACGTTGAGGTCGGCGCGGGTCGCCTCGACCTCGAAGTCCTGGATGTAGGCAACGGCGTCGCCGGCGTCGATCCGGTAGGGATGCTCGGAGATCACGCGCAGGCCCATGTTCTCCATCATCGGCAGCGCGTCGGACAGCGGGATGTCGTCGTTCAGCCGATAGAACTTGAAGCGCAGGCCGCCGTCGGAGCCGCGGCACAGGCTCAGTCGCAGGTCGTCACCGGGCGTGAGCTGGGCGAGCTGCTCGACGTCGTCGGCCGCGACCGCCGCCGAGGCCTTCTCGATGTAACCGGCGGGCAGCGCGCGTCCGTAGCGGCTGGCGAGCTGCAGGCCGCGCTCCTCGCCGTGGCGCTGCACGAGCTGCTCGCGCAGGTCGTCCTGCCAGTTGCGGACGATCTCCGACAGCCGTGCGTCGAGCTGCGCGGCGTCGATGTCGACATGTTCGCCCTTGCGCGGGCGCACCAGCATGTGCAGCTGCGCGAGCGGGGAATCGCCGAGCTGGATGGTCGAGTCGACGCGATCCGCATGCAGCAGGTCGCGCAGCATCGCCTCGATGCGCAGGCGCACTTCGGTGTTGTAGCGATCGCGCGGGATGTAGGCCAGCACCGAGTAGAAGCGGCCATAGCGGTCGTGGCGCACGAACGCGCGGCTGCGCACGCGTTCCTGCAGCCCGAGGATACCGGACGCCAGGCGGTGGAGTTCAGGACCGGTCGACTGGAACAGCTCGTCGCGCGGCAGCGTCTCGAGGATGTGGCGCAGCGCCTTGCCGCTGTGGCCGGTCGGCGCCAGCCCGGAGGCCTGCATCACCTGGTCGTGGCGCTGGCGCACCAGCGGGATTTCCCACGGCCGGCGGGTGTACGCGCCCGAGGTGTAGAGGCCGATGAAACGCTGCTCGGCCACCGGGCGGTCGTCGGCGTCGAAGCCGAGCACGCCGATGTAATCCATGTAGCCGGGGCGGTGCACGGTCGAACGCGCGTTGGTCTTGGTGAGGATCAGCGCGTCGGCGGCGCCGGATTGCGGCATGTAGTGGGCCGCGAGCGTGGTCAGCGGACGCGGCGTGTGCCCGCCGTCGCCGCGCAGCAGGCCGAGGCCGGTGCCCGGCACCGCGGCCAGCACTTCCTTGCCGCCCTGTTTCTTCACCTTGTATTCGCGGTAGCCCAGGAACGTGAAGTGGTCGGCGGCGGCCCAGCGCAGGAACGCCTGCGCCTCCTGCCGACCCGCCTCATCGACCGGCATGCGGCGATGCGCGATGTCCTCGACGATCTCCAGCATCTTCGCGCGCATCGCCGGCCAGTCGGCGACGGTGGCGCGCACATCGTCCAGCACCTCGCGCAGCGCGGCCTCGACCTCGGCCAGGCCGGTGGCAGGCTGGCGGTCGATCTCCAGGTGCATCATCGACTCGATCTCGCCCTCGCCGACCGACTTCACGCGACCGGCCTTGTCGCGCGTGATGCGCACGAGCGGATGGCCGAGTACGTGGACCCCGATGCCGCGTTCGGCCAGCGCCATCGTCACCGAGTCGACCAGGAACGGCATGTCGTCGTTGACGATCTGCAGCACGGTATGCGGCGACTCCCAGCCCTCCTTCGCGAGGGTGGGGTTGTACAGGCGCACGCTGGCGGTGCCGGGCTTGCGCAGCTTCGCGAACGCGAGGAAATCGTCGGCCAGCGCGGCCCAGCCGTCTGCGCCGTGCAGCGGCAGCTCGTCGGGGCTCATGCGCTGGTAGAAGGCGCTGGCGAAGGCGCTGGCGTCGTCGCCGGCCCTGCCGCCGACCCGGCGACGGATCGCGGCGAAGATCGGGTCGAGCAGCGTGGTGTCGGCACGGTCCTGCCTGCGCGTATCGCGGCGCGGGGCGGCGGTCTTCTTGCTCATGGCGTGCGGGTCCTGTCGGGCGTGCGCGATCAGCGCAGGCCGGTCTCGTTGCGGGCGATCACCAGGCGCTGGATCTCGCTGGTGCCTTCGTAGATCTCGGTGATCTTGGCGTCGCGGAAGTAGCGCTCCAGCGGCATCTCCTTCGAGTAGCCCATGCCGCCGTGGATCTGCACGGCCTGGTGCGCGATCCACATCGCGGCCTCGGACGCGGTGAGCTTGGCCACCGCGGCCTCGGTGCTGAAGCGGCCGCCGGTCTTCTCGGCCTCGCCCTTCTGCCAAGCCGCGCGCAGGGTCAGCAGCGTGGCCGCGTCGAGCTTGCACTTCATGTCGGCGAGCTTGGCCTGGGTCATCTGGAACGTGCCGATCGGAGCGCCGAAGGCCTTGCGCTCCTTCACGTAGGCCAACGTCGCCTCGTAGGCGGCGCGGGCGATGCCGATCGCCTGCGACGCGATGCCGATGCGGCCGGCGTCGAGCACGCCCATCGCGATCTTGAAGCCCTCGCCCTCTTGGCCCAGCACTTCGTCGGGCTGGACCACGTAGTCGGCGAACTCGATCTCGCAGGTCGCCGAGGCGCGGATGCCGAGCTTCGGTTCGGTCTTGCCGCGATGGAAGCCGGCGCGGGCGGTGTCGACCATGAACGCGGTGATCCCGCGCGCGCCCTTGTCCGGATCGGTCATCGCGAACAGGACGATGTACTTGGCGACCGGGCCGGAGGTGATCCAGCTCTTCTTGCCGTTGACGACGTAGGTGCCGTCGGCCTGCTTCACCGCCTTGCAGCGCATCGCGGTGGCGTCGGAGCCGGACTGCGGCTCGGTCAGCGCGAACGCGCCGATTTCGCGGCCTTCGGCGATCGCGCGGACGTACAGCTGCTTCTGCGCCTCGGTGCCGAACTTCAGGATGCCGTTGCAGAACAGCGAGTTGTTCACCGACATGATGGTCGAGTGCGCGGCATCGGCCGCGGCGACCTCGATCATCGCCAGCACGTAGCTGATCGGGTCCATGCCGGCTCCACCGTACTCGGCCGGCACCTCGATCCCCATCAGCCCGTTCTCGCCCAGCACCCGCATGTTCTCGACCGGGAAATCGCCGGTGCGATCGTGGTGTTCGGCGCTCGGCGCGATCTTCTCCTGCGCGATGCGGCGGGCGACGTCCTGAATCATCAACTGCTCTTCGGTGAAGCGGAAATCCACGGGCGCATCCTCGGCGATGAAATCGAAACCATCATTGTAGCCGCGGCCCTCGTCCAACCCCAGCGCCGGAAGCGCAGGCTTGACCCGGGGCCGCCCGGCGGCCGACAATCATCTTTGTATCGCGATATTGAGATATGAGGCCCGCACGATGGATCTCGAAGCCTGGTCGGCCCGGCTGAAAGTGCTGGCGGACGCCACCCGCGTCCGCCTGCTGGCGCTGCTCGAAGGGGAGGAGCTGACCGTCGCCGAGCTGTCGTCGATCACCCGGCTGGCTCAGCCGCGGGTGTCGACCCATCTGGCGCGGCTGAAGGAGGCTGGCCTGGTCCGCGACCGCCGTGCCGGCGTCTCGGCCTACTACCGCTTCGACGAGGCCGGCCTGGACGAGGCCCAGCGGGCGCTGTGGCGCACCCTGCGCGAGGGCAGCGACGACCCCCTGCTGCGCCAGGACGCGGAGCGCATCCCCGACGTGCTGGCCGCTCGCGCCTCGGACGCCAACTGGGCGGACAGCGTCGCCGGCGACATGGAGCGGCACTACTCCCCGGGCCGCACCTGGGAGGCGCTGGCGCGTTCGGCGCTGCCGCTGCTGGCGCCCGGCCGCGTGCTCGACATCGCGTCCGGCGACGGCGTGCTGGCCGAGCTGCTGGCGCCGCATTCGCAGGAATACGTCTGCGTCGACGCCAGCGCCCGCGTGGTCGTCGCCGCGAGCGAGCGCCTGCGCCGGTTCGGTCACGTGCAGGTGCGCGAGGGCGACATGCACGCGCTGCCGTTCGAGGACGGCCATTTCGACCTGGTCGTGCTGATGCACGCCCTCACCTACGCCGCGCGGCCGGCGGTGGCCGTGGCCGAGGCGGCCCGCGTGCTGCGCCCGGGCGGCCGCCTGCTGCTGAGCAGCCTGGCCCGGCACGAGCACCGCGTCGCGGTCGAGGCCTACGGCCACGTCAACCTCGGCTTCACCGACAAGGAATTGCGCCGCTTCATGGAAAAGGCGGGGCTGGAGATCGCCACCACCGAGACCGTGACCCGCGAGAAGCGCCCGCCGCACTTCGAGGTCATCGCGCTGATCGGGAGGAAGCCGTGACCGCGCTCCCCTGGCGCCACCCGGAGCGCGTCGCCGCGCTCGAAGCCGCGCTGGCCGGGCGCATCCTGCTGCTCGACGGCGCGATGGGCACGATGATCCAGCGCCACGAACTCGGCGAGGACGATTACCGCGGCACCCGCTTCGCCGACGGTTACGACGCCCGGGCCGCCGCGGATCACGTCCACGGCGCCGGCTGCGGCTGCGCCCGCGACCAGAAAGGCAACAACGACCTGCTGTCGCTGACCCGGCCGGAGATCATCCGCGGCATCCACGACGCCTACCTCGACGCCGGCGCCGACCTGCTCGAAACCAACACCTTCAACTCGACCACGATCTCGCTGGCCGACTACGGCCTGGAGCATCTGGCGTACGAGCTGAACGCGGCCGGCGCGCGGCTCGCGCGCGAAGCCTGCGACGCCGCCGAGGCGAAGGACCCGGCGAGGCCGCGCTTCGTGGTCGGCGTACTCGGCCCGACCAGCCGCACGGCGTCGATCAGCCCCGACGTGAACCGCCCCGGGTTCCGCGCGATCTCCTTCGACGAACTGCGCGTCGCCTACCGCGAAGCTGCCGACGGCCTCATCGACGGCGGCGCTGATGCGCTGATGGTCGAAACCGTGTTCGACACGCTCAACGCCAAGGCCGCGCTGTTCGCGATCGAGGAGGCGTTCGAGGCGCGCGGCGAACGACTGCCGGTGATGATCTCCGGCACGATCACCGACGCCTCCGGCCGCACCCTGTCCGGGCAGACCGCCGAGGCCTTCTGGTATTCGCTGCGGCATGCGATGCCGCTGTCGATCGGCCTGAACTGCGCGCTCGGCGCCAAGGAGCTGCGCGCGCACGTGGCCGTGCTGGCGCAGGTCGCGGACGCGCACGTAAGCGCGCATCCGAACGCGGGCCTGCCCAACGCCTTCGGCGGCTACGACGAGACGCCCGAGGACATGGCCGGCCTGCTGCGCGAATTCGCCGAATCCGGGCTGCTGAACATCGTCGGCGGCTGCTGCGGCACCACGCCCGAGCACATCCGGGCCATCGGCGAGGCCGTGGCCGGGCTGCCGCCGCGCGTGCTGCCGGCGCCGATCAGCGCCGACGCCGCATGAGCGACCAGTCCCTGCCCCGCTACACCCGGCTCAGCGGCCTCGAGCCCCTGGTCGTCACGCCCGAGACCAACTTCGTCAACGTCGGCGAGCGCACCAACGTCACCGGCTCGGCGCAGTTCAAGAAGCTGATCCTCGAAGGCCGCTACGACGAGGCCGTGGCCGTGGCCCGGCAACAGGTCGAGAACGGCGCCCAGGTGCTCGACGTAAACATGGACGAGGGCATGCTCGATTCCGAGCGGGCCATGGTCGATTTCCTGCACCTGATCGCCGCCGAGCCCGACATCGCGCGCATCCCGGTGATGGTCGACAGCTCGAAGTTCAGCGTGATCGAGGCCGGCCTGAAGTGCCTGCAGGGCAAGGGCATCGTCAATTCGATCTCGATGAAGGAGGGCGACGCCGAGTTCCTGCGCCAGGCCCGCCTCGTGCGCCGCTACGGCGCCGCGGTGGTGGTCATGGCCTTCGACGAGCAGGGACAGGCCGACACGATCGAGCGCAAGGTCGGGATCTGCTCCCGCGCCTACCGCCTGCTGACGGAGGAGATCGGCTTCCCGCCCGAGGACATCATCTTCGACCCCAACGTGTTCGCGATCGCCACCGGCATCGAGGAGCACGACGACTACGCGGTCGCCTTCATCGAGGCGACGCGCGAGCTGAAGCAGCGCTTCCCGCTCAGCCACGTCTCCGGCGGCGTCTCGAACGTGTCGTTCTCCTTCCGCGGCAACGAGGCGGTGCGCCAGGCGATCCACGTGGTCTTCCTGTACCACGCGATCCGCGCCGGCATGGACATGGGCATCGTCAACGCCGGCGCGCTGCCGCTGTACGACGACCTCGATGCCGAACTGCGCGAACGCGTCGAAGACGTGGTGCTCAACCGCCGCGCCGACGCCACCGAGCGCCTGCTCGCGATCGCCGACCGCTTCAAAGGCAGGAAGGGCGAGAAGAAGGTCGAGGACCTGCGCTGGCGCGACCAGCCGGTGGACGAGCGGCTGAGCCACGCGCTGGTCCACGGCATCGACCAGTACATCGACGTCGACACCGAGGAGGCGCGGCTCGCCGCGAGCCGGCCGCTGGACGTGATCGAGGGCCCGCTGATGGCGGGCATGAACGTGGTCGGCGACCTGTTCGGCGCCGGCAAGATGTTCCTGCCGCAGGTGGTGAAGTCGGCGCGGGTGATGAAAAAGGCGGTGGCCTGGCTGCTGCCGTACATCGAGGCGGAGAAGGCCCGCACCGGGGACGCCGGACGCTCCAACGGCAAGATCGTGATGGCGACGGTGAAAGGCGACGTGCACGACATCGGCAAGAATATCGTGGGCGTCGTGCTGGCCTGCAACAACTTCGAGGTCGTAGACCTCGGCGTGATGGTGCCGGCGCAGACCATCCTCGACCGCGCGAAGGCCGAGAACGCCGACCTCATCGGCCTCTCCGGCCTGATCACGCCGTCGCTGGAGGAGATGAGCCACGTCGCCCGCGAACTGCAGCGCCAGGGCTTCGCCACGCCGCTGCTGATCGGCGGCGCCACCACGTCGCGTGCGCACACGGCGCTGAAGATCGACCCGCACTACGGCGCGCCGACGGTGTGGGTGAAGGACGCCTCGCGCGCGGTCGGCGTCGCGCAGTCGCTGATCTCGCCCGACCTGCGCGCGCCGTTCGTCGCCGCCAACGACGGCGACTACGCCGAGATCCGCGCCCGCCACCGCAATCGCGGCGACGGCAAGCGGCTGGTATCGCTGGAGAAGGCGCGCGGGCAGAAGTTCGACGGCGGCTGGGAGGACTACGTTCCGCCCGCGCCGCGCGCGCCCGGCCTGACCGTGCTCGACGACTACCCTTTGGCCGAACTGGTCGAATACATCGACTGGACGCCGTTCTTCTCCACATGGGAACTGGCCGGCAAGTTCCCCGCGATCCTCGACGACGCCGTCGTCGGCCCCCAGGCGCGCGACCTGTACCGCGACGCACAGGCGATGCTGCGGAAGATCGTCGACGAGCGCTGGCTGACCGCGAAGGGCGTGTTCGGGCTGTGGCCGGCGAACAGCGTCGGCGACGACGTGGCCGTGAACGTCGACGGTCGGGAGGAAACGCTCCACCTCCTGCGCCAGCAGGCCGACAAGCCCGTCGATCGCCCGGATTTCTGCCTCGCCGACTTCATCGCGCCGCGGGACTCGGGCCGGCAGGACTGGATCGGCGCGTTCGCCGTCACCGCCGGGATCGGTATCGAGCCCCATGTCGCGCGCTTCGAGGCCGACCACGACGACTACAACGCGATCCTGCTCAAGTCGCTCGCCGACCGCCTCGCCGAGGCCTTCGCCGAACGCCTGCACCAGCGCGTGCGCACCGAATTCTGGGGCTATGCGGCCGACGAAGCGCTGGACAACGACGCACTGATCGCCGAAGCCTACCGCGGCATCCGGCCGGCGCCGGGCTATCCGGCGTGCCCCGAGCACAGCGAGAAGGCGACGCTGTTCCGACTGCTGGACGCCCCGGGCAATGCCGGCATGACCCTGACCGAGAGCTTCGCGATGCTGCCGGCGGCCGCGGTGTCGGGCTACTACTTCAGCCATCCGCGCAGCCAGTATTTCGTGGTCGGCCGGGTGTCGAAGGCGCAGGTCGAGGACTACGCCCGCCGCAAGGGCGTGTCGCTGGCGCAGGCCGAGCGCTGGCTGGCATCGAATCTGGATTACGATCCGGAGTGACGACGCCGCCCGCGCCCCCGCTCTGTTCCCCCGTGTCCGACACCCTCGTCCTCTCCCACGCCAACGGGTTCCCGCTGCCGGTGTACCGGCAGGTGCTCGAAGCGCTCGCGCCGGAATTCGAAAGCACCGGCGTCCCGCGGTTCGGCCATGATCCGTCGCGGCCGCCGACCGTGGGCTGGCCCTACCTGGTCGACGAGCTCGTCGAATTCGTCAACGCCCTGCCCCGCCTCGGCGAACGCCTGTGGCTGGTCGGGCATTCGCTGGGCGGCTACCTGAGCCTGCTCGCCGCGGAGCGCCTGCATCCGCGGGTCGCCGGGATCGTGCTGCTGGACTCGCCGATCATCGCCGGGGTCAGCGCCGCCGCGGTGCGGCTCGGCCGCGCGACCGGGCTCGATCGCTGGATGATGCCGCTGGAGGCGACGCGCCAGCGGCGCCGGCACTGGCCCGACGTCGAGGCCGCGCACGCGCACTACGCGGCCAAGCCCGCGTTCGCGCGCTGGGACCCGCGCGTGCTGCGCGACTACGCCGCGCATGGCACCACCCCCGATGGCCGCGGCGGTCGCGAACTGCTGTTCGACCGTGACGTCGAATTCCGGATCTACCGCTCGCTGCCGACCGCGCGCGTGGGCGACGCCGCGCGGCGGCTGGGCATCCCGGTCGCCTTCGTCGGCGGGCGCAAGTCGCGGGAGGTGCGCAGCGTCGGCATGGCCGCGACCCGCGCGCTGGTCGGGAACCGGCTGAGCTGGGTGGACGGCAGCCACCTGTTCCCGATGGAGCGGCCGGGCGACACGGCCGCCGCCGTCCGCAGCGCGATCGCCGGCATGCGCGCGCCGGGGATCGCGATCGAGGCGCCGCAAAGGCGACAGGCATGAGCGACATCGCACCCGACGACGCGGGGAACGGCAACGAGGCCTTCCTGCTGAAACACGCCGCGCCGGGCCGCATCGGTCTGTGCACCGGCGACGAGTGGATCAGCAAGCTGATCCGCAAGGCGCAGGCGCCGCTCACCGCCGACGGCCATCGCAGCCTGTGGTCGCACGCGTTCCTGTTCGGTGAGCAGCGCAGCGACGGCCACTGGTGGGTGATCGAATCCGACCTCGACCTGCGCAGCCGGCAGATGCGCCTGGGCGTGCAGGAAAACCGGCTGGGTCGCTATCGCGATGCCGAAGCGTTCCCCAACGTCGCCGTGCTCGATTTCGGCCTCAGCGCGGAGCAGACGCAGCGGGTGATGACCGCCGCGCTGGATCTGCTGTCGGGCCTCCATCACTACTCGCTGAGCGAACTGGTCGGCACGATGTTCGCGATGCACAGCCGTCGCCTGCGCCAGCGCGACAATCTGCTGGCCAAGGAAGGCGCACTGTACTGCTCGGCGATGGTACAGCACTGCTACGCCGCAGCCGGCGTCGATCTGCTGCCGGGCGTGACCGGCAAGAACGTCTCCCCGCACGACATCGCGACATCGCCCCTGCCGCATACCGCGCACCGCATCATCCGCGATCTCGGCGTCTCGCGCTTGCGTCGCGTCGCGGGACGCACGAAGGCGCTGCTCAATACGCCGGTGGACGAACTGCTCACCACACCGGTCGACGAATTGTTCTGAACCGGAAACGCGTCAGGCGTACTCGCCAGTCGCGCTCACCACACCAGATCGTCGGGCACCTGGTACTTCGGATCCGCGTACGGGTCGTCCGCCGCAGGCGCGTTCGGATCGACCCTGAGTGCGACGGCCGGCGCGAAAATGCCTTCGGCCTCTGCGAGCACCGCTGCCGTCACCAGCAGATAGCGGCCATCGAGCTGGATCACGCCGAGTTCGCCGGCATTGAGCGCCTTGAGCTGGTCGGCATTGACGTAGATGCGCTTGATCTTGCCGCCGTACGGAAAATGCCGGGCGATCTCGGCCGCGGCGTCGTTCAGGCCCTTGTCCTTCACGAACTCGGCGAGCTTGGTCTTGGCCTCGCGGCGCAGGCGAGCTTCTTCCTGCTTGACACGCTCCGCCTCGATGCGCTCTTCCTTCTCGCGCTGGGCGCGGATGGCATAGGCCTTGGCGAGATCGATCTCCTCGCGCGTGCGAGGCCTGTGCGGCTTCTGGCCCTGCGAATTCCGGCCCTGCGGACGGGCGTCCTGCCCGGGCTTGCCGGCGCCTTGCGGGCGGGCGCCCGCGGGGCGTTGCCCGGGCTGCGACGGATTGTGCGGCGGCTTGCGGGAATGCGCGGGCTTGTGTGCGGGCTTGTCGGGCTTCGGCGCGGGCTTGAAACCCAGCCCCAGCAGCTGGTCGCGGAGGGAATCGCTCATGGCGGGTCGCTCAGTAATGCGGCGGCGGCGGTTCGCTGGCCGGATCGGCCATCACGTCGCCACGATGGGTTTTCAGGTCTTCCAGCACGCGGCGCAGCAGATCGGCGCTGCGCGCGGCCTCGTCGCGCAGCGCGGCGAGCGCGTCGCTGAGTTCCAGCTGCGCCTGTTCCTGGAAGGCCAGGCGCGTCTCCAGTTCGACCACCCGCGCTTGCAAGTCCTTGTCGGCATCGGTCATGGCGACTCAGCCCGCGTGGATCGAGCGGCCGCGCCCGATGCCGTAATAGGCCAGCCCGGCGGCGTCGACTTCGGCCGGGTCGTAGAGATTGCGGCCATCGAACACGGCGCCGTCGCGCAGCGTCGCCTTCAGCTTCGCGAAATCCGGGCTACGGAACTGCTTCCACTCGGTGACGACGACCAGCGCATCCGCGCCCTGCAGCGCCTCGCCCGCCTGCTCGCACAGATGGAGGTCGTCGCGCTCGCCGAAGATCCGCCGCGCCTCGTGGCCGGCCTCGGGATCGAACGCGCGCACGGTGGCGCCGGCATCCCACAACTGCGCCAGCAAGGTACGGCTGGAGGCCTCGCGCATGTCGTCGGTGTTCGGCTTGAACGCCAGGCCCCACACCGCGATGGTCTTGCCGCGCAGCGCACCGGCGTCGCCGTAGTGGCGGACCATCAGCTCGAACAGGTGTTCCTTCTGGCGATGGTTCACCGACTCCACCGCGTCCAGCAGCTCGGCGCGATAGCCGACCTGCTGCGCGGTGCGCGCCAGCGCCTGCACGTCCTTCGGGAAGCACGAACCGCCGTAGCCGGCGCCCGGGTAGATGAAGTGCCAGCCGATGCGCGGGTCGGAGCCGATGCCCTGGCGCACCATCTCGATGTCCGCGCCCACGCGCTCGGCGATATTCGCGATCTCGTTCATGAAGCTGATCTTGGTCGCCAGCATCGCGTTGGCGGCGTACTTGGTGAGCTCCGCCGAGCGCACGTCCATCACCACGATGCGTTCGTGGTTGCGGTTGAACGGCGCGTACAGGCGCTTGAGTTTCTCGATCGCCGCCGGGCTGTCGGCGCCGATCACGATGCGGTCCGGGCGCATGCAGTCCTCGACCGCCGCGCCCTCCTTCAGGAATTCGGGGTTGGACACCACGTCGCAGGCGACGTCGGCGCCACGCGCGGCCAATGCCGCACCGATTGCCGCGCGGACCTTGTCGGCGGTGCCGACCGGCACGGTCGACTTGTCGACGACGACGGCCGGGCGCGCGAGGTGCGTGCCGATGGTCTTCGCCACCGCGAGCACGTACTGCAGGTCGGCGCTGCCGTCCTCGTCGGGCGGCGTGCCGACGGCGATGAAGATCACGTCGCCGTGCGCGATGGCCGCGGCGGCGGCGGTGGTGAATTCGAGCCGGCCTTCGGCGAAGTTCGCCTTGACCATCGGTTCGAGGCCGGGCTCGTAGATCGGGATCACGCCGTTGCGCAGGCCTTCGATCTTGCCGGCGTCGATGTCGACGCAGACCACGTGGTGGCCGACCTCGGCCAGGCAGGTTCCGGTCACGAGGCCGACGTAGCCGGTGCCGAAAATGGTGACGCGCATGCGGGCCTCGTTGGGTGCTGGTACTGGCGTGTTGCGACTGCGAACGCGATGCGCCCGGGACGCCGCCGACGGCGACGCCCCGGGCGCGGACGTGCGATTACGGCTTGACGATCTCGAGCAGCTCGACCTCGAACACGAGGGTGGCGTTCGGCGGGATCGGGCCGCCCGGGGTGCCCTGCTCGCCGTAGCCGAGCTTCGCCGGGATCCACAGCTTGAACTTGCTGCCGACCGGCATCAGCTGCAGCGCCTCGGTCCAGCCCGGCACCACCGAGTTCAGCACGAACTGCGCCGGCTCCTTGCGGTCGTAGGAACTGTCGAACTTGGTGCCGTCGAGCAGCGTGCCGACGTAGTGGACCTTCACCGAGTCCTCGGCCTTCGGCTTCGGGCCCTTGCCCATGGTCTCGACCATGTATTGCAGGCCGGAGGCGGTGGTGGTCACGCCGGGCTTCTTGCCGTTCTCGGCCAGGAACTTCTCGCCCTCGGCGAGGTTCTTCTTGCCCTGCTCGGCCATCTCGGCCTGCTTCTTGGCCATCTCCTCTTCCTGCTTCTTCTGCATCTTGACCGCGAACGCCTGCATGACCTTCTGGGCCTGCTCGTCGGTGAGCAGCGCCTTCTTGTCGTTCATCATGTCGCCGATGGCGCGCTCGAGGGTCGCCATGTCGATGTCGTCCTTCATCGGCTTGAGCGACTTGCCGATGTCCATGCCGATGAAGTAGCTGATCTGCTGCTTCTCGGTCGGCAGGCCGGGAATGTCCAGCGACGCGCCGTCCTTGCCCGCTTCCGCGGTCTTGGCGTCCTTGGCGTCCTTGCCGCCCTCGGCGGCGTTCTTGTCGATCGGCTTGCACGCGGACAGCGCGAGCGCGCAGGACGCGATGCCGACGGCGAGGGTGAGATTGCGCGAGACTTTCATCAACAGGGGCTCCTGGGGTGGCGGTTCGCCGCGATGGCGGCGGCGTAGTGTGTCGGGGGAACGGAGGATAGTGCAGGAACGGGATGGCGGATGCCCGGGCGGATCACTGCAGGCCGAGCAGTTCCACTTCGAAGACGAGGGTGGCGTCGGGGGGAATCGGTCCGCCGGGGGTCCCCTGCGGGCCGTAGGCCAGTTCCGGAGGCAGCCACAGCTTGTACTTGCTGCCGACGGGCATCAACTGCAGCGCCTCGGTCCAACCGCGGATCACGCCGCCCAGCGGGAAGGTCATCGGCTCGCCGCGGTCGTAGGAGCTGTCGAACTTGGTGCCGTCGAGCAGCGTGCCGACGTAGTGCACCTTGACCGTGGCGCCGGCGGCCGGCTTCGGGCCGTTCCCGGCCTTCAGCACCCGGTACTGCAGGCCCGAGGCGGTGGTCACGACGCCGGGCTTCCGGGCGTTTTCGGCGAGGAAGGCCTTGCCGGCGGCGGCGTTGCGCTCGGCCTGCGCCTTCGATTCGGCGGCCTGCTTTTCCTGCATCTTCGCCGAGAATCCCTGGAGGGCACTCTGGATCTCGGCATCGGTCATCCGCGAAGGGCGGCCGGTCAGGACGTCGTCGATGGCGGCCTTCAGCACGTCGAGGTCGAGGTCGCCGCTCGCCGGCTTGAGCGACTTGCCGATGTTCTGGCCGATCGCGTAGCTGGTGCGGTCCTTGTCGGTGGTCGGCGCGGCGGCGGCGGGGCCGGCGGCCCGGACGGCCGACGCGGAGAAGAGCATGGCGGCGGCGAGCGCGCCGCAGGCAACAGGGCGGAAGGCAGGCATCGGGATTCGGTCGGGGGGCATGGCGGGCGGGCGATCGGGGCGCGATCAGGGGATATCGAGCAGTTCGACGTCGAACACCAGGGTCGCGTTCGGACCGATCACCGGCGGATGGCCGCGCTCGCCGTAGGCGATCGCACCCGGGATCCAGAACCGGTACTTCGCGCCCACCGGCATCAGCGACAGACCCTCGGTCCAGCCCGCGATCACCTGATTGAGCGCGAATTCGACCGGCTGCCCGCGCTCGTACGAACTGTCGAAGACCGTGCCGTCGAGCAGCGTGCCGCGGTAATGCACGCGGACCTTGTCGCTCGGACGCGGCCGGGGGCCATTGCCCTGGCGCAGCACGCGGTACTGCAGGCCGGAGGCGGTGGCGATCACGCCCTTCTCGGTGCGATTTTTCGCCAGGAAGGCGGCGCCGGCCTCGGCGTTGGTCCGGCCCAGCGTGGCCGCGCGCTTCTGCTGCTCGGCCTCCATGCGCTTGGAGAACGCTTCGCGGATCCCGTCCATCTCGGTCTCGTCCAGTTGCGCTTTGCCGGACGCCATCAGCGTGCGCACCGCCTGCAGGAACACCGGTATCTCGATCTCGTCCTTGATCGGCGCCAGCGAGCGGCCGACATCAGTGCCGATCATCAGCCCGACCTTGTCCCTGGCGACCGCCGGCGGGCGGGCGCCCGGCGGGAGCCCGGGCACGGGACGGCCGTTGCGTTCGGCGATGCGCTGCATCAGCGCGGTGCCGACGGTCTTCGATTCCGTATCCGACAGCAGCGGCTGGCCGCCATCGAAGGCGTTGCGCACGGCGCGCTCGAACGCGGCGAAATCCATGTCGGGCCCGGAACTGGAGATCGACCGCCCGACATCGGCGCCGATCATGTAGCTCACCTTGGCGCGGTCGCTGCTCAGGTCCAGCGCCTTTTCCGCGGCCGGCCGGGGCTGGGGTTTCGCAGCAGCGGCTTTCGCGGCGGCAGGCCTGGCGACGGCCGGCTTCTCGGCCGCGAACGCGGACCCGGGGCTGCACAGGCACAGCAGGACCATCCACGACGGCAGGACCGCCTTCCATGCGGCGTCGCCGCGCACGCGCTGACTCATCGAACTCTCCGGGAAACGACCGCATCCGCCGCCGGGCGCCTGCCCGGCGCGCGGACGGCCGAACGCCTATTGTCGCGGTCGCGGCCGAAGCCGGCAATCGTGGGCATGCGGCGGTTCACGGGGACGGCGCGGGCGCCTCGAGCGCGCGCTCGATCGCCGCGATCACCTCCGGCGCATCGGGCTTGGTCCGGCTGCCGAAGCTGGCGACGACCTTGCCGTCGCGGCCGATCAGGTATTTGTGGAAATTCCACTTCGGCGACTCGCCGGTGGCCGCTTCCAGCGCCTTGTAGAACGGCGTTGCCTCGGCCCCGACCACGTGCACCTTCTGGAACATCGGGAATTTCACGCCGTAGGTGAGCGTGCAGAACTCCTGGATCTGCTTCTCGTCGGTGTATTCCTGGTTCATGAAGTCGCCCGACGGGAAACCGAGGACGGCGAACCCCCGCGGCCGGTAGCGCGCGTGCAGGGCTTCCAGTGCCTCGAACTGCGGCGTGAACCCGCACTTGCTGGCGGTGTTCACCACCAGCAGAACCTGGCCGCGATAGGCGGTCGCCAGATGCACCGGGGTCTTGCCGGCCAGAGGGCGATAGCGCTGGTCCAGCAATCCGCCATCGGCGGCCAGGGCCAGCAGGGAGACGGCAATCAGGGCGGCGAAGGCCAGGCTTCTGGTCAGCAGACTGCGCATGGCGAGGGCTCCGGGGCGGTGGGGCCCGAGTATGACTTCAGTTGGGGCGAATTGGTTTCCCGGGGGGTTGCCATCTCGTGTTTTGGTGTTATAGTTGAATACAACACCAGTCAACACGAACAGGAGTTGACCATGCCCCGCAAGCTGTTCCACGCGTACCGCGGCCTCGCCATCGCGCTGAGCCTGCTCACCGTCGGCCTGATCGTCAGCCTGCCCGCGCAGGAGCCGATCCCCTCCGACGCGGCACTCCAGGCCCCGGGCGAACGCGAGCCGGGCCCCAGCCGCAGCCACCGCCGGGCGCTCGCCCGCGAGTCCCTCGCGCTGCCCTTCTTCTCATTCGCGCAGAGCCTGCGCCGCGGCAACGGGAGCTGATCCATGACCGCCATCCAGTGGAGCGACGGCGCTCCGATCTATCGCCAGTTGAAGGAACGGGTCATCGCGATGATGCTCGACGGCCTGCTGAAGCCGGGCGACCCGCTTCCCTCGGTGCGCCAGGTGGCCGCCGAATACCAACTCAACCCCATCACCGTGTCTCGCGCCTACCAGGAACTGGCCGACGAGGCGCTCGTCGAAAAACGCAGAGGACTGGGCATGTACGTCACCGAAGAAGCCGCGAAGAAACTGCTGTCCAGCGAGCGCGAGCGTTTCCTCCAGGAGGAATGGCCGCTGGTGGTCGAGCGCATCCAGCGCCTCGGCCTGCGCATGGACGAACTGCTGAAGCCCGTCGCCAACGGAGGTGTCGCATGAGCGCCGTCGTCACCGCCCGCGGCCTGCGCAAGGCCTACAAGAACAAGGTCGCGCTCGACAGCGCCGATTTCGAGATCGGCGCCGGCCGCATCGTCGGCCTGATCGGCCCGAACGGCGCCGGCAAGACCACCGCCCTGAAGGCCGTGCTCGGCCTGATCCCGTTCGACGGCGAGCTGAAGGTGCTGGGCCACGACCCGCGCACCGAGCGCGACGCGCTGATGAACGACGTGTGCTTCATCGCCGACGTGGCCGTGCTGCCGCGCTGGATCAAGGTGCGGGAAGCGGTGGAGTTCGTCGCCGGCGTGCATCCGCGCTTCGATCGCGCCAAGTGCGAACGCTTCCTCGCCAACACCCAGCTCAAGCCCGAGCTGCGGGTGCGCGAGATGTCCAAGGGCATGATCGTGCAGTTGCACCTGGCGCTGGTGATGGCGATCGACGCCAGGCTGCTGGTGCTGGACGAACCGACGCTGGGCCTGGACATCCTCTACCGCAAGCAGTTCTACCAGCGGCTGCTGGAGGACTACTTCGACGAACAGAAGACCATCGTCATCACCACCCACCAGGTCGAGGAGATCGAACACATCCTCACCGACGTGATGTTCATCCGCGACGGCAAGGTCGTGCTCGACGCGACCATGGAAAGCCTGGGCGAACGCTATGTCGAAGTGATGGTCAACGCCGACCGCACCGAACAGGCCCGGGCGCTGAAACCCATCGACGAACGCGCGCTGCCGTTCGGCAAGACCGTGATGTTGTTCGACGGCGTGTCGCAGCCGCAACTGGCCGAGTACGGGGAGACCCGGATCCCGGGCCTCGCCGACCTGTTCGTCGCCACCATGAAGGGGACCTACGCATGAACGCCACCACCCTCGCCCCCTCCGCCCAGGCCGCCCCGGCCTTCGGCCCCGCGCAGAAGCTGAAGCTGCTGCTCCAGCGGGAATACTGGGAGAACCGCAGTTTCGTGTGGGCGCCGGCCATCACCGGCATCATCGCGACCGCGTTCCTGCTCATCGGCATGATCGTCGCCACGATCTTCATCCAGAAGGCCAAGAGCGAAGGCAGCTTCCACAACGACTTCGCGATCGATGGCGAGCCGATGGGGCATGGCCTCGGCATGCTCGCCACGGGCATCTTCGCCAACAGCATCTTCCTGACGATGCTCGTGATGGCGTTCGTGGTGTTCTTCTACGCGCTGGGCGCCCTCTACGACGAGCGCCGCGATCGCAGCGTACTGTTCTGGAAGTCGTTGCCGATCTCCGATGCCCAGGTCGTGCTGTCCAAGGCGCTGTGGGCCGTGGTGCTCGGCCCGGTCGCGGGCATCGCGGTCGGCGTCGTGCTCGGCATCGTGCTGTGGCTGGTGGTGGGCCTGACCCTGGTCGTGAACGGCATGCCGGGGATCGGCGCGTACTTCACCGGCATCCGGCCCTTCCATGCGCTCGGCCAGATCCTCGGCATGCTGCCGGTCGGCATCCTCTGGTCGCTGCCCACCGTGGGCTGGCTGATGCTGTGCTCCGCCTGGTCGCGACGCTTCCCGTTCCTGTGGGCGGTGCTGATCCCGCTGCTGGGCTGCGCGATGCTGAGCATGACCGGCCTGATCTTCAGTGCGGTCAGCGGTGCCGACTTCCCCCACGGCAGCCTCTGGTACATCGTCGCCCTGCGCGGGCTGGGCAGCCTGATCCCCGGCACCTGGTTCGTCCACGCGGCAGATGCCACCGATCTCGTCCACAAGGCCGGCGGGGGCATGACTTCGGAGTTGAACCTGCTCACCAGCTGGCAGGCGTTCGGCAGCCTCGATCTCTGGATCGGCGTCGCCGCCGGCATCGCGATGATCGTCCTCGCCACCCGTCTCCGCCGTTGGCGGGACGAAGGCTGAACCCCGGCATGCGGGGGCTGCGACAAAGCCCCCGCATGCGACCGACGCGTCGTCGATGCCGTCGTCTCCCGACATTCCCCCACGCCCCGGAGTTCCCATGCGCAAGATATCGCTCCTGTCGACGCTCGGCCTGATCGCGGCGCTGCCCTTTTCTGCCTTCGCCAAGGAGCGCTGCGCGCATGTCGCCGCACGCGACGCGGCACTGGATCTGGCCGGTGTCAGGACCGTCGTCTTCGACATCGGTCCGCATACCCTGACGCTGGCCGGGAAAGCCGGCGCGCCCGGCTTCATGCACGGCAAGGCCTGCGCGTCGGACGAGAAGCTGCTCGCCGAACTCGTGGTCAACCAGCGCCGCGACGGCGACACGCTCGTCGTTCGCGCCGAACGCCTGGGCTGGTCGCAGGCGGGGTCGTGGTCGGGCAACCGGTACGCCGACCTCTACCTCGACACGACGCTGCCGGACAGCATCGCGGTGCAGGTCAAGGTCGGTTCCGGCGAGGCACGCATCGAGGGCGTCGCATCGCTGGCCGCCGACGTCGGCTCGGGCGAACTCGACGCCAGGCACATCCGCGGCGCGCTGTTCGCCGATGTCGGTTCCGGCGACATCCTCGCCGAGGACGTCGGCGCGCTGCATGCGGTGTCGGTCGGCTCCGGCGACCTGAGCGCGCGCGGCATACGCGGCGACGCGATCGTCGGCGAGATCCATTCCGGCGACCTGGTCGTTGCCGATGCCGGCGGCAGCGTCCGCATCGACGCGATCGGTTCCGGCGATGCGAAGGTCTCCGGCGTCTCCGGCGACGTGACGGTGCGGAGCATCGGTTCAGGCGACCTGGACGCGCGCGATGTCCGCGGCGATCTGGTCGTGACCAGCGTCGGCAGCGGCTCGGTCGACCACCGCGGCATCGGCGGACGCGTGCGCGTTCCGGCCGACGATTGACGCGACGCCATGCTCGCCGCACCGTGATCGTCTCGAAACATCCGACAAGTCTTCCAGTGGAGTGACCCATGAACGCCTTGCGCAGCATCACCCGCAATCTCTCCGTCGCCCTCCTGCTCTGCCTGCCGCTGATGGCCTGCTCGGACGACAAGCCGACCGCAGGCGCACAGGGCGGGCAGGACAAGCCCGGCTTCATCGCGCGCGCCGCCAAGGAGGCGACCGACAAGGCCCGCGTCGAACTGGCGAAGAACGACATCGACCTGAACGCCGACGGCCAGCCCAAGGCGGCGATCACGCCGCAGGGCGACCTGGTGATCGACGGCAAGCCGGTCGCGATGACCGACGCGCAGCGCAAGCTCGCCCTCGACTATCGCGCCGGCATCACCGCGATCGCCGAAGCCGGCATCGAGATCGGCCTGCAGGGCGCGGACCTGGCCGGCAAGGCGGTCACCGAAGCGCTGGCCGGCGTCTTCACCGGCAAGGGCGACGAAGTCGAAAAGCACATCGAGCACCACGCCGAGGGCATCAAGGCATCGGCCCTCAAGCTGTGCGAGAGGATGCCGGCGCTGCTGGAGGCCCAGAACCGCCTCGCGGACGCGCTGCCCGAGTTCAAGCCCTACGCCACGATGGACCAGCAGGACATCGACGACTGCGGCAAGGACGGCAACGTCAATCTGAACCTGCCCGGCGTGCACGTGAACGCCGATGCCGGCGACGACGACCACGGCAAGAACACCGCGGCGGAAGCCGAAGCCGCGGCGAGCGACACCGCGAAGTGAAGGCGGATCGCGGGCGGCGCGCTCAGCCGCCGCCCGCCCCGGCGCGCAGACCGCCCTCGGTCAGGGCCGCCGGATCGAGCAGCCGCTGCAGTTCCGCCGCCGACAGGCCGCTGTCCTCCAGCGCGACTTCGAACACCGGACGCCGTTCGCGATACGCCCGCTTGGCGATCGCGGCGGCTTTTTCGTAGCCGATCACCGGATTCAGCGCAGTCACCAGGATCGGATTGCGGCCCAGCGCATCGGCGATGCGATCGGGCCGGAACACCAGCCCGGCCACCGCCTCGTCGGCCAGCGCGCGCATCGCGTTCGACAGCAGGCCGATGCCGTCGAGCAGGTCCGCGGCGATCAGCGGCAGCATCACGTTGAGCTGGAAATTGCCGCTCTGGCCGGCGATGGTGATGGCGGTGTGATGGCCCATCACCTGCGCCGCGACCATGCACACGGCCTCCGGAACGACCGGATTCACCTTGCCGGGCATGATCGACGAGCCCGGCTGCAGCGCCGGCAATTCCAGTTCGCCCAGCCCGGCCAGCGGCCCGGAGTTCATCCAGCGCAGGTCGTTGGCGATCTTCATCAGCGCCACCGCCAGTGCGTTGAGCTGGCCGGACAGTTCGACCGCATCGTCCTGCGCGGCCAGGCCCTCGAAGGTGTCCTCGGCCGGCACGAACCGGGCGCCGGCCAGCACCGACAGGGTCTGGGCCACCCGCTTGCCGAAGCCGGCCGGGGCGTTGATCCCGGTGCCCACCGCCGTGCCGCCGATCGGCAGCCGGCGCAGGCGCTTGAGGCTGTCCTCGATCCGCTGCCGCGCCGAGTCCAGCTGCGCCGACCAGGCGCCGAATTCCTGGCCAAAGGTCAGCGGCATCGCGTCCATCAGGTGGGTGCGACCGGTCTTCACCAGCTTGCGGCCCTCGCGGGCGCGGCGGTCGATCATGGTCTTGAGGTGCTTCAGTGCCGGCAGCAGATCCTCGACCGTGGCCAGCGTGGCCGCCACCCGGATCGCGGTCGGGACCACGTCGTTGGAACTCTGGCCGAGGTTCACGTCGTCGTTCGGATGCACCCGGCCGCGGCCGCCGCGCATCGCCAGCGCGGCGATCACCTCGTTGGCGTTCATGTTGCTGGAGGTGCCGGAGCCGGTCTGGAAGATGTCGACCGGGAAGTGGGCGTCGTGCTCGCCCTCGGCGACCTCCAGCGCGGCCTTGCGGATGGCCGCGGCGCGGGTCTTGGGCAGCAGGCCGAGATTGACGTTGGTCTGGGCCGCCGCGGCCTTGATCAGCCCCAGCGCGCGGATGAAGCCCCGCGGCATCGGCCGTCCGGAAATGCGGAAGTTGCGCCGCGCGCGCTCGGTCTGCGCGCCCCAGAGCGCGTCCGCGGGGACCCGCAGCTCGCCCATGCTGTCGTGTTCGATCCGGTACGGGGGCGGTACCGCCTCCGCGGCCGCGTTGCGTCTGGCCATCGCCAGTCTCCATGGGGGGATGGCGGGAGCATACGCCGCCCCCCGTTTACAATGCCGGTCTCCCCGATCGCGGTCCCCCGCCTCCGCCCGCCATGTCCGAATCGACCCTGCTCGCCCTGTCCCCGCTCGATGGCCGCTATGCCGGCAAGGTCGATGCCCTGCGCCCGATCTTCTCGGAATTCGGCCTGATCAAGGCCCGGGTGAAGGTCGAGGTGGAATGGCTGCTGGCGCTGGCGGCCGAGCCCGGCATCGTCGAGCTGCCCCCGTTCTCCGAGGCCGCCGCCGCACGCCTGCGCGCCCTCGCCGACGGCCTGTCGGTCGACGATGCCGCCCGGGTCAAGGCGATCGAGCGCACCACCAACCACGACGTCAAGGCGGTCGAATACCTGATCAAGGAGCGGCTGAAGGACGATGCCGAGCTGGCGCCCGCACTGGAATTCGTCCATTTCGCCTGCACCAGCGAGGACATCAACAACCTCAGCTACGCGCTGATGCTCAACGAGGCCCGGCAGACGGTGCTGCTGCCGACGCTCGATGCGCTGATCCAGACGCTCCGCGCGATGGCGCACGAACACGCCGGCCTGCCGATGCTCTCGCGCACGCATGGGCAAACGGCGTCGCCGACCACCGTCGGCAAGGAACTCGCCAACGTCGTCGCCCGCCTGCAGCGCCAGGGCGAACTGCTGGCCGGCGCGCAGATGCCGGGCAAGATCAACGGCGCGGTCGGCAACTACAACGCCCACGTCGCCGCCTACCCGGAGGTCGACTGGGCCGCGTTCTCGCAGCGTTTCGTCGAATCGCTGGGCCTGGACTGGCAGCCCTACACCACCCAGATCGAGCCGCACGACGGCATCGCCGAGGTCTGCGACGCGCAGAAGCGCATCGACACCATTTGCATCGACCTGTGCCGCGACGTCTGGGGCTACATCTCGCTCGGCTACTTCAAGCAGGCGGTGAAGGCCGGCGAAGTCGGCAGCTCGACCATGCCGCACAAGGTCAACCCCATCGACTTCGAGAACGCGGAAGGCAACTTCGGCATCGCCAACGCTACGCTGATCGCCTACGACGCCCTGCTGCGCGGCCTGAACAAGCTCAGCGCCAATCCCGAGCGCCTCGCCGCCGACCTCGACGCCGCCTGGGAAGTGCTGGCCGAATCCGTGCAGACGGTGATGCGTCGCCACGGCCTGCCCAATCCGTACGAACAGCTGAAGGCGCTGACCCGCGGCCACGGCATCACCGCCGAGTCGATGCGCGACTTCATCGCTGGCCTCGACCTGCCTGCCGATGCGAAACAGCGCCTGCTCGACATGACGCCGGGCAGCTACACCGGCCTCGCCGAACGCCTGGCGAAGGAGATCTGACATGGCCAAGCGCACCCCCACCCGCGCGAAGACCACTGCACGTATCGCCGCGGGCACCGCCGCGCCGAGGTCGCTTCCGGTCGAGATCGACGCCACCGGCAAGGGGCCGCTGGGCATGTCGCCGGCGGCCTTCCTGCGCGACTACTGGCAGAAGCGCCCGCTGCTGATCCGCAATGCGTTCCCCGGCTATGTCTCGCCGGTGACGCCGGAAGACCTCGCCGGGCTCGCCTGCGAGGACGGCGCGCTGGCGCGGATCGCCCGCTACGACCGCAAGAAGGACGCCTGGGCCGTCCGCAGCGGCCCGTTCGCCGAGGCCGAATTCCCCGGCATGCCGCACCAGGACTGGACGCTGCTGGTGCAGGACGTCGACAAGTGGGATCCGGAAATCCGCTCGCTGCTCGACGCCTTCGACTTCCTGCCGCGCTGGCGGATGGACGACATCATGATCTCGTTCGCCGCGCCGGGCGGCTCGGTCGGCGCGCACATCGACCAGTACGACGTGTTCCTGCTCCAGGGCCTGGGCCACCGCCGCTGGATGATCGACACCGCGCCGAACCCCGACCAGACCTACCTCGACGACGTCCCGCTGCGGCTGCTCAAGCATTTCGCCCCGACCCACGACTGGGTGCTGGCGCCGGGCGACATGCTCTACATCCCGCCGGGCGTGCCGCACCACGGCGTCGCCGAGGACGCCTGCATGACCATCTCGGTCGGCCTGCGCGCGCCGTCGAGCGCTGAACTGCTGGGCGATTTCGTCGACACCCTCATCTGCGACGCCGACGAGGCCGTGCGCTACGCCGACCCGGACCTGGCGCCGGCGCAGGACGCGTACGAGATCGACGCCGACGCGATGGCCCGCGCGATCGAAGCGCTGAACAAGCTGCGCATGCACGACCCGGAGCGACTGGGCGACTGGTTCGGCCGCTTCATCAGCCTCTATCGCAGCGCCGGGATGCCGCTGGACCCGGATCCGCCGCGGTCGCGGATCGAGGTCGAGTTCGACCTGCAGCAGGGCGCCGTGCTGGCGCGCCACCCGTGGACGCGGGCGGCCTGGCGTCGCGACGGCACCGACAAGCGCCGTGCCCGACTCTACCTCGGCGGCCAGGTCCACGGCCTACCGCTGGCCGATGCCCGCACCCTCGCCGCCGCGGAAACGCTCGACGCCGACATCTACGCCGGCCTGGGCGAGGATGCGCGGACGGTCGTACTCGACCTGCTGGCGCAGGGCCACTACCACCTCGCCCTGCCCGACGACGGGAACGACGACGATGCCTGACGCGCCCGCCGGCGGCTTCCGGATCGAGCGCATCGACTACGCCACCGGCGTGGACGCGCTGCGCGCGGTGCGCGAACCGGTGTTCGTGCAGGAGCAGCAGGTTCCGCTTGCACTCGAATGGGACGAACTCGATCCCGTGTGCACGCACCTGCTCGCGCGCGACGCCGACGGCGCGCCGATCGGCACCGGCCGGCTGACCCCGGAACGCAGGATCGGGCGCATGGCCGTGTTGCCCGCCTGGCGCGGCCGCGGCGTCGGCGATGCGCTGCTGCTCGCGCTGGTCGAGGAGGCGAAGCGCCAGCGCTGGCCGGAAGTGACCCTGCATGCGCAGGTGTCGGCGCTGGGCTTCTATGCGAAGCACGGCTTCGTGCCGGTCGGCGCGCGATTCATGGAAGCCGGGATCGAACACCAGACCATGCGCCGGCGGCTGGGCGGCGCGACCGAGATCGACAGCCGCGAGGCAGCGATCGCCGTCGTCTGCGCGATCGCGTCCGGCGCGCGCCGGGAGCTGTCGATCTACAGCCGCGCGCTCGACCCGGGGCTGTTCGACGCGCCCGAAGTGCTCGAGGCGCTGCGTCGCCTGGGCACGCGCCGGCAGCGCGTGGACGTGCGCGTGCTGCTGCAGGACGCCGCCGCGGCGCAGCGCGCGCATGCGCCGCTGATCGCGCTCGCGCAGCGGCTGCCCAGCGTGTTCGCGTTCCGCGAGGTCGTCGACCCGGCGGATCGCGGCTACGCCTCGGCCTACGTCGTCAACGACGGCGGCGGCTGGTATTTCCGCACCCTCGGCAACCGCTTCGACGGCGAGGCCGCGATCGACGACGGCGGTCGCGCGCGCCAGCTCGCCGAGGCCTTCCAGCCGGTGTGGGAGCGGTCGCGGAACGTCACCGAATACCGCGCGCTCGGACTCTGACCCGTTCGCTCGATGGAAGACCGGCTCACCCGCGGGTGAGCGTCGACGGCGCCAACGCGATCTCGAACCGGACCGTGGCGCCTTCTTGGCGGATCGACAGCAGTTCCGGCCCCGCGCCCATGCCGTCCAGCGCACGCAGCGCGTCCGACACCATGCGATTGCTGGCCGCGGCGCCGAGCAGCGTCACCTTCTCGCCGCCGTACCGCACGTCGATGACGCGGCAGCCGGCGGGCAGCAGGCCATCGAGCCGCTGGCGGATCGTCGCGCTCGTCGCCATGCCGGCCGGCGGCCCCTGCTGCGGCGCGAGGACCAGCGTCGCCATCGCCGGCGGCGGAGGCGGCGCATCCACCGCGGCCGCAACGCCCTGCGCCTCGCGCAGGACCAGCGGCGAATCGGTCAGCACGAACTCGACGCTGCGGGTGTGCGTACGACCGCTGACGGCGATGCGGTGCACCACGTCGACGGGTCGTGCGGCCGTCGTGCGGCCGGAAGCCTCGGAAATCCGGTCAAGCAGCACGTCGATGTCCGGATCCGGGGCCGAATAGGCGATCCGCACCGCGCCGCGATCCACGTCGACCCGTTCGACCGTGGTGCCGGCCGGCGCCATCGCCTCGATCCGCGCCCGGATGGCGTTCGCCGGGAGATAGCGCTTCGCGTCGTCGCGGCGCTGCGCCGCCTCGCGCTGCGCCTCCTCGGCCTGGAGCTCGTCGAGCGGACGCTGGAGAGCCTGCACGTTGCCCGGCTGCCAGCGCAGGTCGCCGTCCACGCGCGGCCAGTACAACGTGCCGGTGAAGCGGCCGGTGGGGATCGGCACGTCCTTGCAGCCGTCGCCGCACCAGACCGTGATGCCGACGGTCTTCAGGCCCTGGAATTCGCCCAGCACGGCCCCGTCATCGCCCAGGGTCAGGCGCAGCGGTCGCAATTCGCCGCGCGGCAGCTCGATCCAGCCGTCCTTGCAGGTCGCTCCGGTGGTCGACCGCCATTCGCGGGCGATCTCGGTCTCCGGGCCGAGCTTCGCCACCTCGGCGTCGTAGCCCGCCTGGCCGTAAATGGCGATGTAGCGGGCGCGTTCCGGGTCGGACAGCAGGTGGTACCAGCGGCGGTAACGCGGTTTCTCGAACTCGCGGATGACGCCGAGCTGCTGCCGGACCCGCGCCTCGTCGATGCGCCAGCGCACGTCGTAGACGCCCGGCGCAGTGTGGCGAATGGCGACCGCCCGGATCTGCTCGATCGGAACGCGGTTGCCGTCCGGCTTGGCGAAGGCCTCGTCGGTCGCACCGGTCTGCGACCCCTCGCGCTCGGGCGGCATCGACACCTGGAACGTGCCATCGATGTTCGGGCAGCCGTAGGCGTCGACCGCCAGCGTGGCCTTGTCGGCCCGGCCATGGCCGCCCACGTCGCCGCAGCCCGCCAGTGCCACGACGAGCAGCGTCGCCAGCCCCGCCACCCATGCCCGACCCGCCCCTTGCCCGCGTGCCCTCATGCATCACCCCCGTGTGTCGGCGCGACCTTAGCAGCGTTCGCGTACCGGCTGGGGGCGGAGGCTCCGGGTATCGCCCGGCGCGACGCGCGGCGCAGGGTTTCGCCACCGCCGCCCGGGTCCACGCCTGCCTTCGACCAACGTCGAAGCGGGCAACCTGCCCGGAGCCCGCATCCGGTGGTGCGCTGCGGCGAAGCCTCCGGCTATAATTTCGCTTCTTTCGCCGCCCTCTTGCCCCGTCGGAGGATTTCCCGGCGGATCAAGCGCTTACCCTCTCCCGCGCCATCCCTCCTGCGAGTGTGATCCCCGAGTGGACAGTCTCCTGAAGCAGTTCGCCCAGTCCTCCCAGCTCGGCGCCAATGCCGCGTACATCGAGGACCTCTACGAGCAGTACCTGGTCGCGCCCGACAGCGTCGGCCCCAAGTGGAAGGCCTACTTCGACGGGATCCGCGGCCGCGATACGCAGGACGTGCCGCATTCGGCGGTCATCGACGCCATCGCCGAGGCCGGCCGCCAGGCCGCGCGCGGCATCGCCACGGTCCCCGGCGCCGGCGACGAGCGCGAACGCGCCGTCGGCCGCCTGATCACGGCATATCGTTCGCGCGGCCACCTCGGCGCCGACCTCGACCCGCTGGGCATGATGGACAAGCCCGAAGCGCCGGACCTCGGCCTGGCCTTCCACCGCCTCAGCGACGCCGACCTCGGCGACGAGTTCAGCACTGGCGGCGTCGCCGGCCAGCCGCGGATGAAGCTGCGCGACCTGCTGGCGCTGCTCAAGGCGACCTACACCGGCAGCATCGGCGCCGAGTTCATGCACATCACCGACGCCGACCAGCGTCGCTGGATGTACGAGCGCCTGGAATCCGCCGGTGGCCGCTACGGCCGTACCGCCGAGGACCGGCGCCGCATCCTCGAGCGCCTGACCGCGGCCGAAGGCCTGGAGCGCTACCTCGGCACCAAGTACGTCGGCCAGAAGCGCTTCTCGCTGGAAGGCGGCGATTCGCTGATCCCGCTGCTCGATACCACCGTCCGCCGCGCCGGCGCCGACGGCGTCAAGGACGTCGTGCTCGGCATGGCCCACCGCGGTCGCCTCAACGTGCTGGTCAACACGCTCGGCAAGCCGCCGCGCAAGCTGTTCGACGAGTTCGAAGGCAAGTTCGAGCACGACGCCCACGCCCACGCCGGCGACGTGAAGTACCACATGGGCTTCAGCGCTGACGTGCAGACGCCGGGCGGCCCGGTCCATCTCGCCCTCGCCTTCAACCCTTCACACCTGGAGATCGTCGATCCGGTGGTCGCCGGCAGCGTGCGCTCGCGCCAGCAGCGCCGCGGCGACAAGGCCCGCCGCCAGGTGCTGCCGGTGCTGATGCACGGCGACGCCGCGTTCGCCGGCCAGGGCGTGGTGATGGAGCTGTTCCAGATGTCGCAGGCGCGCGGTTTCGCGGTCGGCGGCACGCTCCACATCGTCATCAACAACCAGGTCGGCTTCACCACCAGCGAACGCCAGGACGCGCGCTCGACGCTGTACTGCACCGACGTCGCGAAGATGGTCGGCGCGCCGGTGCTGCACGTGAACGGCGACGACCCGGAAGCCGTGGTGTTCTGCGCCGAACTGGCCTACGACTTCCGCAAGCAGTTCGGCAAGGACGTCGTGATCGACCTGATCTGCTATCGCCGCCACGGCCACAACGAGGCCGACGAGCCGGCGGCGACCCAGCCGCTGATGTACCAGGCGATCCGCAAGCACAAGACCACCCGCGAGCTGTACGCCGACCGGCTGCAGGCCGACGGCACGCTCCAGGACGGCGACGCCAAGGCGCTGGTCGACGGCTACCGCCAGAAGCTCGACGACGGCGTGGTGACCACCGAACTGGCCGCGAGCAATCCCGACGCGTACGCGATCGACTGGTCGCCACTGCTGGCGGGCAAGCTCTCCGATCCGGTCGACACGCGGGTCGAGCGCACCAAGCTGGACGCGCTGGCGAAGACCATCAACACCATTCCCGACGGCGCGGTGCTGCATCCGCGCGTCGCCAAGATCTACGACGACCGCGCGAAGATGACCGCGGGCGAGCTGCCGGGCGACTGGGGCTTCGCCGAGAACCTCGCCTACGCGACCCTGCTCGACGAGGGCTTCCGCCTGCGTCTGGTCGGCCAGGACTGCGGCCGCGGCACGTTCTTCCACCGCCACGCCATCCTCCACGACCAGAAGACGGACGCGGACTACATCCCGCTGCGCAGCCTGGTGAAGAACCCGGAGGATGCGACGATCATCGACTCGCTGCTCAGCGAAGAAGCGGTGATGGCGTTCGAGTACGGTTATTCCACTGCCGATCCCATGACCCTCGACATCTGGGAAGCGCAGTTCGGCGACTTCGCCAACGGCGCGCAGGTCGTGATCGACCAGTTCCTGTCGTCGGGCGAAGCCAAGTGGGGCCGGCTCTGCGGCCTGGCGCTGTTCCTGCCGCACGGCTACGAGGGCCAGGGCCCGGAACATTCGTCCGCGCGCCTGGAGCGCTTCCTGCAGCTGTGCGCGCTGGAGAACATGATCGTCTGCACGCCGACCACCCCAGCGCAGGCGTTCCACATGATCCGCCGGCAGATGCGCATGCAGACGCGCAAGCCGCTGGTGGTGATGACGCCGAAGTCGCTGCTGCGCCACAAGCTCGCGGTGTCGACGCTCGACGAACTGGCGAACGGCGGCTTCCAGCAGCTCATCCCGGATGCCGTGGCCTCCAGCGACAAGGCGGTCAAGCGGGTGGTGCTGTGCGGCGGCAAGGTCTATTACGACCTGCTGGAAGATGCCCAGAAGCGCGGCCAGACCGACGTGGCGATCATCCGCATCGAGCAACTGTATCCGTTCCCGCGCGCGGCGCTGGTCGCCGAGCTGGCGCGCTACGGCAAATCGGTGCCGGTGGTGTGGTGCCAGGAAGAGCCGATGAACCAGGGCGCGTGGTACCAGATCCAGCACCACCTGCGCGCCTGCGCCCAGGACAAGCAGACGGTGCATTACGCCGGTCGTGCGCGCTCGCCCTCGCCCGCCGTCGGCCACTTCAACGACCACGTCGAGGAACAGCAGAAGCTGGTCGCCGACGCGCTGGTCAATCCGCTGAGCGGCGAACACGCCGACGAATGACGTTTCCGCCGACGCCTTCGCGGCGCCGGCCCACCTCTTCAATACCGCTGTCAGGACGCCACCCATGGCCACCGAAATCAAGGTTCCCGTTCTTCCCGAATCCGTCTCCGACGCCGTCATCGCCACCTGGCACAAGAAGGCCGGCGACGCGGTGAAGCGCGACGAGAACATCGTCGACCTCGAGACCGACAAGGTGGTGCTGGAAGTGCCCTCGACCGTCGACGGCGTGATCAAGGAACTGAAGTTCGCCGAAGGCGCGACCGTCACCAGCCAGCAGGTCATCGCGGTGATCGAGGAAGGCGCCGTCGCCGCCGCTGCGCCCGCAGCCGAAGCGCCGAAGCCGGCCGCCGGCGCACAGCCGGTGCAGGCGAAGCAGGAAGCCGCGAAGGCCGCCGCGGCCGCTCCGGCCAGCACCACGCCCGCCCCGGTCGGCGGTGAGCTGCCGCCGGGCGCGCGCTTCGCCGCCGCCACCGCCGGCGTGAACCCGGCCGAGGTACAGGGTACCGGCCGTCGCGGCATGGTCACCAAGGAAGACATCGTCAACTACGCCAGCGGCAAGACCCCCGGCGTCGCTGGCGGCGCGCGTCCGGAAGAACGCGTGCCGATGACCCGCATGCGCGCCCGCATCGCCGAGCGCCTGATGCAGTCGAAGAACTCGATCGCCATGCTCACCTCGTTCAACGAAGTGAACCTCGGCAAGGTCATGGCCATGCGCAAGGAGCTGGGCGAGTCGTTCGAGAAGGCCAACGGCATCAAGCTCGGCTTCATGAGCTTCTTCGCCAAGGCCGCGGCGAACGCGCTGCAGCGCCACCCGATCGTCAACGCCTCGGTCGACGGCAACGACGTGATCTACCACGGTTACGCCGACATCAGCATCGCGGTGTCCACCGACAAGGGCCTGGTCACGCCGGTGCTGCGCAACGTCGAGCGAATGGGCTTCGCCGAGATCGAAGGCGCCATCGCCGGTTACGCCAAGGCGGCGCGCGAAGGCGGCCTGAAGCTCGAGGACCTGCAGGGCGGCACGTTCACCATCACCAACGGCGGCACCTTCGGCTCGCTGATGTCGACGCCGATCGTCAACCCGCCGCAGTCGGCGATCCTCGGCATGCACGCCATCAAGGAGCGCCCGATCGCCGAGAACGGCCAGGTCGTGATCGCACCGATGATGTACATCGCGCTGAGCTACGACCACCGCATCATCGACGGCAAGGACGCGGTGCTGTTCCTGGTCGACATCAAGAACCAGCTGGAAAACCCGCACCGCATGCTGCTGGGCATGTAAGCACGCCCGCCCGAAGCCCCTCGCCCGCGAGGGGCTTCACGCTTCAACGCCACAGGACACGAATTCCATGAGCGAACAACAAGCCCTTCAACAGCAGGCCTTCGACGTCGTCGTCATCGGTGCCGGCCCGGCCGGCTACCACGCCGCGATCCGCGCCGCCCAGCTCGGCATGAAGACCGCATGCATCGACGCCGCGCTCGGCAAGGACGGCAAGCCCGCCCTCGGCGGCACCTGCCTGCGCGTGGGCTGCATCCCGTCGAAGGCGCTGCTCGATTCCTCGCGCCAGTTCTGGAACATGGGCCACCTGTTCGCGGACCACGGCATCGCGTTCAAGGACGCGAAGATGGACGTCCCGACCATGATCGGCCGCAAGGACAAGATCGTGAAGCAGTTCACCGGCGGCATCGCCCAGTTGTTCAAGGCGAACAAGATCACCGCCTTCTACGGTTTCGCGCAGCTGCAGCCGGGCAACGTGGTGAAGGTGAAGCAGCACGACGGTTCGGAGATCGAACTCAAGGGCACCAACGTCATCCTCGCCGCCGGCTCCGACTCGATCGAGCTGCCGTTCGCGAAGTTCGACGGCGACGCCATCGTCGACAACGTCGGTGCGCTGGATTTCGAAGCGGTGCCCAAGCGCCTCGGCGTGATCGGCGCCGGCGTGATCGGCCTGGAACTCGGCAGCGTGTGGAACCGCCTCGGTTCCGAGGTCGTGATCCTCGAAGCGATGCCCGACTTCCTCGCCGCCGCCGATGGCGAAGCCGCGAAGGTCGCCGCTCGCGAGTTCAAGAAGCAGGGCCTCGACATCAAACTGGGCGCGAAGGTCTCCAAGGCCGAGGTCAAGAAGAAGGGCAAGGCGACCGAAGTCCACGTGACCTACACCGACGCCTCGGGCGAGCAGAACGTCGTGTTCGACAAGCTGCTGGTCGCCGTAGGCCGCAAGGCTGCGAGCAAGGGCCTGCTGGCCGACGGCACCGGCGTGCAGCTCGACGAGCGCGGCCGCATCGTGGTCGACGAGCACTGCCACACCGGCGTCGACGGCGTCTGGGCGATCGGCGACTGCGTGCGCGGCCCGATGCTGGCGCACAAGGGCTTCGAGGAAGGCATCGCGGTCGCCGAGCTGATCGCCGGCCTGCCCGGCCACGTCAACTTCGACACGATCCCGTGGGTCATCTACACCGAGCCGGAAATCGCCTGGGTCGGCAAGACCGAGGAACAGCTGAAGGCCGAGGGCGTGCCGTACAAGGCCGGCAGCTTCCCGTTCGCGGCCGTGGGCCGCGCGGTGGCGATGGCCGAGCCGGCGGGCTTCGTGAAGGTGCTGGCGCACGCCGAGACCGATCGCGTGCTGGGCATGCACCTGGTCGGCGCGAACGTGTCCGAACTCGTGCACGAAGGCGTGCTCACGATGGAGTTCAGCGGCTCCGCCGACGACCTCGCCCGCATCTGCCATGCGCATCCGTCGCTGTCGGAAGCCGTGCACGACGCCGCGATGGCCGTGCACAAGCGCGCGATCCACAAGGCCAATTGATCGAACGGCCTGCGGACGCCCGCAACGCTCCGGAACGCCAGGCCCGCGCCTGGCGTTCCGCGTTTGGCCTCCCGGATTCCCGCTGCGCTACCATCCCTCGATGAACGCCCAACTCCTCGCCAAGGCCGCCATCACCGTGGCCATCGTGCTGCTGGCGAGCGTGCTGGCGCGCCGGCCCGGCATGCTGGGCGCACTGGTCGCGTCGCTGCCGGTGACGTCGCTGCTAGTGCTCGGCTGGCTCTACGCCGACACCCGCGACCCGAAGCAGGTCGCGGACATGGCGATGAACATCCTGTGGTTCGTGCTCGGCAGCCTGCCGTTCTTCGTGGTGCTCGCGGTCTCGTTGCGCCAGGGGCTTTCGGTGGTGCCGTCGTTCGTCCTCGCCGCACTTGCGGGCTTCGGCGGGACGCTGCTCGTGCAATGGCTGCTGACCCGCGATACGACAGGAGTCTCCTGAGATGACCGAAACGCCCGCCAGTCCGATCCGCAACGTCTCCGACACCGCACTGTGGGTGGCGATCTGTCGCGCCCGGGAAAGCGAACGCCCGGACGCGATCTTCCGCGATCCCTACGCACGTCGCCTCGGCGGCGCGCGCGGCGAAGCCATCCTCCAGGGCATGCCCGGGGGCACGTCCACCGCCTGGCCGATCGTCGTCCGCACGGCGGTCATGGACGAGATCGTGTCGGAGTGCGTCCGCCAGGGCGCGAAGACCGTGCTCAACCTCGCCGCCGGGCTCGACGCGCGCCCCTATCGCATGGCGCTGCCGGCGGACCTGCGCTGGATCCACGTCGACATGCCGGAGATGATCGAGTACTTCCGCACGGGCATGGCCGGCGAGACGCCGCGCTGCCGCCTCGAGTTCGTCGGCGCCGACCTGCGCGACGCCGAGGTGCGGCGTGCGATCTTCGCCGACGCGGCGTCGGAAGCGCCGGTGCTGGTCATCACCGAGGGTTTGCTGATCTACCTCACCGCGGAGGACGTCGCCCCGCTGGCCCGCGACCTGCACGAGATCCTGCGTGCGCGCTGGTGGCTGAGCGACCTGGCGTCGCCGACGCTGCTGAAGATGATGGGACGCAAGTGGGCGCGCAGGCTCGAAGCCGGCAATACCCCGTTCCGGTTCGCGCCGGCCGAAGGCACTGCGCATTTCGCACCTTTCGGCTGGCGCGAAATCGAATGGCGCTCGAGCTGGACGGAATCGTTCCGGCTCGGACGCACGATGCGCTTCGCCGGCGTCATGAACCTGCTCGGGAAGCTGCGCTCCAAGCAGAAACAGGCCGAATCGCTGCGCATCTCCGGCATCATGCTGCTCGGTCCCGATCGTTGATCTCCACCCACGGAACACCATGAAATCGATCTGCGTCTACTGCGGTTCCAATTCCGGCAGCAAGCCTGCCTACGCCGAGCGCGCGAAAGCGCTGGGCACGCGCATCGCCGGCGAAGGCCTGCAACTGGTCTACGGCGGCGGCAACGTCGGCCTGATGGGCATCGTCGCCGACGCCGTGCTGGCAGCCGGCGGCGAGGTCGTCGGCGTCATCCCTGAACAGCTCGTGCAATGGGAGGTCGCGCACAAGGGCGTGACCCGGCTGGAAGTCGTCGCCAACATGCACGAACGCAAGGCGCGGATGTTCGATCTCGCCGACGCCTTCGTCGCCCTGCCCGGCGGCTTCGGCACGCTCGACGAGATGTTCGAGATGTTGACCTGGCGTCAGCTCGGCCTCGGCCGCAAGCCCTGCGCCTTCCTCGACGTGGACGGCTTCTACGCGCCCCTGATCGGCATGATCGACCGCATGGTCGAGGAGCGCTTCCTGCATGCGGAACAGCGCCACGACCTGTGGCACGGCGAGGACATCGCCATGCTGTTCGACTGGATGCGCGCCTATGTCCCCGCCGAAGCCGACAAGTGGCTGGACGAAAAGCGGCGGCGGGAGCTGCGCTGAGCCGCTGTTCCGGCGGCGGTCTTGTTCTCCGATGACCTCCCGCCACGCCGGAACATCCCAGGACGACCATGGACAACGCAACGGGAGCGATAGGGAAAGCACTCAACTGGCTTTCGCACTGGGGGCTTGTCTATGCCGTCTGCCTGCTCGCCGGTTTCGCGATCCTGGCAACCGCGGGGATTCGCGAGCCACTGCTCGCAAGCACATTCATCGCCGGCCTGCCGGGGCTGCGCATCGCATCGGGCACATCCCGTGTATCCCGATGGTGGCTGATCGTCGCGATACCCGGATTCACGGCATTCATCTGCATCCTCGTGATCGCGCTGGCGGGCAGATGAGCGCATGCGCAGCGCACGCAATCGGCGACATCATGCGCCTTGGCGATCGACGCATCTGAAGTACCCTACCGTCCATTACTGCACTTCAACCGGACAAACGCCTCCGATGAGTACGTCCAGCACCTTCCAGGCCTTCCGCATCCACAACGACGCGAACGGCTATCGCAGCGGCCTCGAAGCGGTGTTGCTCGACGACCTCGCACCCGGCGAGATCGTCATCAAGACGGCCTATTCGTCCGTCAACTACAAGGACGCGCTCGCCGGCACCGGCGAGGGCAAGATCCTGCGCAGCTTCCCGCTGGTCGGCGGCATCGACGTCGCCGGGCACGTGGTCGCCTCCGACGCCATCGGCTTCCGCGAGGGCGATGCGGTGCTGGTCACCGGCTGCGGTCTCAGCGAGACCCGCGACGGCGGCTATTCGGAATACGCGCGGATCGAGGCGAAATGGGCGATCCCGCTGCCCGCGGGCCTGAGCCTGCGCGAGAGCATGATCCTCGGCACCGCCGGCTTCACCGCGGCGCTGGCGCTGCTGCGGATGGAAGAGAACCGGCAGGCGCCGGCGCTGGGGCCGCTGGCGGTGACCGGCGCCACCGGCGGCGTCGGTTCGCTGGCGGTCGACATCTTCAGCCGCGCCGGCTACGAGGTGCACGCGATCAGCGGCAAGGCCGCGCAGGCCGCCTACCTGCGGTCGATCGGCGCCGCCGAGGTGCTCGGCCGCGAGGCGCTGGCCGAGGCCCGCCCGCTGGAGAACGCCCGCTTCGGCGGCGGCCTGGACAACGTCGGCGGGGCCATGCTGGCCAGCCTGCTCGCCCGCACGCGCCCCTACGGCAACGTCGCCAGCGCCGGCCTGGCGGCCAGCGCCGACCTGCCGACCACGGTCATGCCGTTCATCATCCGCGGGGTGTCGCTGCTGGGGGTGGCCTCGGCCGGAACCGCCCGCGATCTCCGTGAACAGGTCTGGGAACATCTGGCTTCGGACTGGAAACCGGCGCATCTGGATGCGATCTGCACCCGCGAAGTCACCCTCGCCGAGCTGCCGCAGGTGTTCGCGGGCATGCTCGCCGGCGGATCGCTGGGCCGGACGCTGGTCCGGGTCGGCTGAACCGCCGGGCCGGTGTGCACTGCATCAACAATTCACCGGCGCCCGCTTCCGGCACGGCCCGCGCCCGACTACACTGAACGCAGTCTTTTCCGGGGGTCTGCATGGCTCGCATCCTGATCGTCGACGATTCGCCGTCGCAACTGATGGGCATCCGCCGCATCGTCGAAAAACTCGGACACGAGGCGCTGACCGCAGAGGACGGCGCCGCGGGGGTCGAGGCGGCGAAGCGCGAGATTCCCGATCTCATCCTGATGGACGTGGTGATGCCGAACCTCAACGGGTTCCAGGCGACCCGGACCATCTCGCGCGAGCCGACCACCAAGCACATCCCGATCGTGCTGGTCACGACCAAGGACCAGGACACCGACCGCGTCTGGGGCATGCGCCAGGGCGCCCGCGCCTATCTCACCAAGCCCTTCAGCGAAACCGAACTGGCGGACACCATCACCCGCTACGTCACCGGGCTCGGCTGAAGGCCCGGCTGACGCCGGCGGGCCCATCGGCCCGCCGTTCGTCTCGTCAACCCAAGGTCTTTCCGGATCAGGCGCGACGCCAGTCGTCGCCGAAGGCTTCGCGCATCCGCCGATAGGCCTCGCGCTCGGGCTCGGTGTTGGCCTTCGGGGCCAGCACTTCGAGTTCCACGATCTGGTCGCCCGCCGCCGCGCCGCCACTGCCCGGGAGGCCGCGTCCGCGCAGCCGCAGCTTGCGCCCGGCCTCCGAATCCGCGGGGATCTTCAGCTCCACCGCGCCGCCCAACGTGGGCACGCTGAGCGTCGCCCCCAGTGCGGCCTCCCACGGCGCCACCGGCAGCACGTGGATGACGTTGCGGCCGTCGACCTCGAAGTCCGGATGTGCGGCGTATTCGACCTCCAGCAGCAGATCGCCGCCGCCCGGCGCCTGGCCGCCCAGGCGGATCGCCTGCCCCGGCCGGACGCCTTTGGGGATGCGCACGTCCAGCGACTTGCCGCCGACCGAGACGCGCACCGGGGTCCCGGCGTAGACCGCCTCGAGCGGGACGGCGAACTTGGCCCGGACGGCACCGTCGCCGCGCGGACGCGGCCCGCCCGCGCCCGGACCGCCGCGCCGGCGTCCGAACAGTTCCTGGAAGAAATCGCTGAAGCCGCCGTTGCCGGCACCGGCGAAGACCTCCTCGAAGTCGAAGCCGCCCGGCCCGCCGCCGAAACCGCCCGGTGGCGGCTGCACCTCGTCGCCGGGACGATAGCCGCGCGCGCGCAGCTGGTCGTAGGCCGCGCGCTTCTCGGGGTCGCGGAGCGCCTCGTAGGCTTCGTTGACCGCCTTGAACTTCTCTTCGGCGTCGGCTTCCTTGCTGACGTCGGGGTGGTACTTGCGCGCGAGCCGGCGGTAGGCGGTCTTGATCTCTGCCTCGCCCGCGCCGGGCTCGACGCCGAGGATCTCGTAATAGTCCTTGAAACGCATGGTGCAATGTCCGGCCGGAAGTGATGTCGGGGGAGAAGACGATGTTCGCGGGCACGATAACAAAACGACCGCGCTCGGTTGCGCACCGGCGCGGTCGCGTATGGTCGCGCGCACCAGCGTGCGGTGCGCGCGAAGCGGGCCCGGTCAGGCGTTCGCGGGTTTGGGACCGACCTGGATCCGGCGCGGCGAGGCTTCCGCACGCTTCGGGATCGCGATCTCGAGCACACCGTTGCGGCCATGGGCGGTGATGCCCTCGGCGTCGGCGGTATCGGGCAGCGCGAAGCGACGGTGGAAGCTGCCGTAACGGCGTTCGATGCGCGAGAAGCGCTCGGACTGCTCGGCGACCTCGCTCTTGCGTTCGCCCTTGATGCTGAGGATGCCCTTGTCCATCAGGACTTCGACATCTTCCGGATCGATGCCCGGCAGATCGGCGAGGATCAGGAAGCGATCGGCTTCCTCCTTGATGTCGACCCGCGGCACCCACTGGCTGGTGACCACTGCGGATTCGTCGGCGTTGTCGCCGGTATTGAAGAAGCGTTCGAACAGCTGCTTGAACTCGTCCTGGGCGCGGGCCTGGGCCGGCCAGACCTGCTGGTAGCGCATGAGGCTCATGGGGTTCTCCTGGAGGATTCGCGGGTGAAGGGCGGCACCGTGCCGCCATGCGCACCAGATGCGATCACCGAACGCGTTTTCAAGAGCCTGCGCCCGGGCGACCGTCGTCCCGACGTTCAGATTTGGGCCTACACTGTCGGCGCCCTTTCCCCTCCCAGGAGTTCCGCATGGCCATCCAGATCGGCGACCGCATCCCCGAAGTCAACATCAAGCGCATCAACGACGGCATCGACACCGTCGACACGCATCGTTTCTTCGAAGGCCGCAGGCTGGTGCTGTTCTCCGTGCCGGGCGCGTTCACGCCGACCTGCTCGGAAAAGCACCTGCCGGGCTTCATCGCCCACTTCGACGACTTCCGCGCGAAGGGCGTCGGCGTCGCCTGCATGTCGGTGAACGATCCGTTCGTGATGAAGGCGTGGGCCGCCAGCCAGAACGCACCGGCCGAGATGGAGATCCTCGCCGACGGCAACGGCGATTTCGTCCGCGCGCTCGGCCTGGAGATGGACGCGAGCGCCTACGGCATGGGCATCCGCGGCAAGCGTTTTGCAATGTACGTGGACGACGGCGTGGTCAAATTGCTCGAAATCGAGGCGCCGGGCGAGTTCCGCGTGTCCTCCGCTGAATACATGCTGGCGCAGTTGCCCTGAAACCGCGAACGCACGCATCGCGCCCCTAGGATGTGGGGACTTCCAGGAGGAGTCCCCATGTCCAAGACCACCGCAAAGTCGACGTCGTCGCAGCCGGCCGGAAAAGCGGCCGCTTCGTTCACGCCCCGCGACAAGCTCCGCGCCAACGCCCGCAGGAAGATCGAAGACGGCGCCGTCACCGATACCTACGCCGGCGACCGCAAGACCCTGATCAAGCTGCTCAACGACGCACTCGCCACCGAATACGTATGCGTGTTGCGCTACTACCGGCACTACTTCATGGCATCCGGCATGCTGGCCGATGCGGTGAAGGCGGAGTTCCTCGAACACGCGCAGCAGGAACAGGCGCACGCGCATCGCATCGCCGAACGCATCGTGCAGCTCGGCGGCGAGCCCGACCTGAATCCCGACACCCTCACCGCCCGCGCGCATGCCGAGTACAAGGAAGGCGACGACCTGCGCGACATGGTCAAGGAAAATCGGCGACAAGGATTCGACGACGCGCCGCATGCTCGAAGACATCCTCGCGCAGGAAGAGGAACACGCCGACGAGTTCGCCGACCTGCTCCAAGGCTGGATCGGCGACTGACGTGCCACGAGCGCAGGGACGATGCGCCGGCGAGCCCGGCATCGTCCCGGGCCGTCTTCATTGCAGGATGCGGAACCGCAGCCGCGTCCACGCCCCGCTCGCCGACAGCGCGGTGAGCGTATGGTCGCCGGTTTCTGCGAAATCGCGCACCAGGGGCGCCCGCCCCGCGGTCTCGCCGATCCAGCGGCCATCGAGCAGCCACTGCACGTCGCGATCGGTGCCGAGCGCGCGCAGCGACAGGCGAACCGCATGTTCGCTGCCCGGCGCAGCGGCGAGTGTGGCGCCGTCGTCGAGGCCGTCGATCCGCAGCGTTTCGACCGCATCGCGCCCGTCGGCCATGCAGTCGTCCGCGAGCGGCGGCAGTGTCGAATTGCGCCGTGTTTCCGCCGACAGCCACGGCGACGCCAGTGCCGGCCAGCGCGCGATCTCGCGCGTCCCGGTGCGATGCGGCAGCGAACACGTCGCCGACACGCGCCGCCCGCTGTCCTCGTCGACGTCGAAGCGCTCGCGGCCGGCGTTCCACAGCCGCGCACCGCGTTCGGCGAACGTGGGCGGGACGGCGCCATCGAGCGTCCACGCCTTCATCCTGCGCTGGCATAGCGTGGACGGCTGCTGGTCGGCGCCGATGCCGAGCGGCCAGCACACGTCGATCTCCGCCACGCCGGCGGGCGGCGGCGAGACGGCCGTGGTGCGATCGCGCGGCAGCGAATCGACGACCTCGAACAGCAGCGGCAGCGCGGTGATCGCACCGTACTGGCCCGGCAGCGGCGTGCCGTCCGGCCGGCCGACCCACACGCCGACCGTGTAGCGCCGCGTGCCGCCGAGCGCCCAGGCATCGCGAAAGCCGTAACTCGTACCGGTTTTCCACGCCACCTTCGGGCGCGATCCGCGATCGAACTGCAGCAGTTCGCCGGGCCGCGGGTTGGACTCCAGGATTTCGCGGATGATCCACGCGCCCCCGGGCGACAACACGCGCCGATCGACCTGCGAGTCGCCGGGGGTGTAGCGCACGCGGCCGGCGATGCCGCCGCGGTTCAGCGCGGCGTAGGCGCCGACCAGATCCTCCAGGCGCGCGCCGGTGCCGCCGAGGATCAACGCGAGGTTGGGCTTCGCGCCCGCGGGGAACTTCAGCGCCAGTCCCGCGTGCCCGAGCCGCGCGGAGAAACGCTGCGGGCCCACGCGATCGAGCAGATCCACCGCCGGCACGTTGAGCGACAGGCGCAGCGCTTCGGCCGCGCCGATCGGGCCGTTGAACGTCTCGCCGAAATTGCCGGGGCGATAGTCGCCGAAATTCTGCGGCGCATCGATCAGCAGGCTCTCGGAATGGATCAGGCCGTCGTCGATCGCCATGCCGTAGAGGAACGGCTTGAGCGTGGACCCGGGCGATCGCCAGGCCTGGACCATGTCGACGTGCCCGAGCCGCTCCTTGTCGCCGAAGCGCACCGAACCGACGTAGGCGCGCGCCTCCAGCGTCGTGTTGTCGACCACCAGCAGGGCGGCGGACGTGCGCTCGGGAAGCCCGGAGAAATAGGCCGCGACCCGTTCCTCCAGCGTGCGCTGCAGGTTCGCGTCGATGGTCGAGGCGATGCGCGAGGCCTTCGGATGCGCACTGCGCAGGCGCTGGGCCAGCAGCGCGGCGATCAGCGGCGGCTGCAGCTGCCGCGCGACCACCGGTTCGATCCTGGCGTCGTCGACGTCGGCACGTCGCCAGACGCCGAGATCGGCCATGCGACCGAGCACCTTGTCGCGGGCCACGCGCGCGGCTTCCGGATGACGGTCGGGCCGCAAGCGACTCGGCGACTGCGGCAGGACGGCCAGCAGCGCGGCCTCCGCGCGGGACAGGCGCGACGCGGGTTTGCCGAGGTAGGCCCAGCTCGCGGCTTCCACGCCTTCGATGGTGCCGCCGAACGGCGCGCGCTCCAGGTACAGCGTGAGGATCTCGCGCTTGCTCAGGTGCGCCTCGAGCTGCAGCGCGCGCAGGATCTGCCGGAGCTTGCGCCAGGGCGTGCGCGTGGTCGTGCCGTGGTCGGCATCGAGGATGCGCGCGACCTGCATCGTCAGCGTGGAGCCGCCGGAAACGACTTCGCCGCTGCCGAGCATCTGCCCGCCGGCGCGCAGCAGCGCGTAGGGATTCACGCCGGGATGCGTCCAGAACCAGCGGTCCTCGTAGTTCAGCAGCGCTTCGACGTACAGCGGCGACACGGTGTCGGGCGTCGCCGGATAGCGCCAGACGCCGTCGGCGTCCGCGAAGGCGCGCAGCGGCGTGCCATCGGCGGCGATCACCAGCGTGCTGGTGTCGCGGGCCTTCGGCAGCTGTGGCGGGAACAGCAGGTCGAGCAGCAGGAGCAGCGACAGGGTCGCGGCCAGGCCCCATCGCAACCGGACGAGCAGGCGGCGCCAGCGTGGACGGGGAACGGGCGCGCGGGTCATCGGACGACGATGTCGGACACGGAAGGAAGGGAGGATCGCCGGTCTCCCGCCGCCGGATCGGCGACGGGAGACCGCGACCGGCGGGTCACTTCGGCTGCACGACCGTGACCGTCGCCGGCGTCGACTTGCCGACGCCGCGCAGCTGCGGGCGGTACATGTCCTCGACCAGCGACGGCGGCACCGTGTACGTGCCCGGCGTCACCGCGCGCACGAGGTAGAAGACCCGCGCCTTCGAGCCGGCGTCGAGCTTCAGCGCGGCGACGTAGCGATCGTCGCGGTATTCCTCGTGGACCACGTCGGCAGCGCTGCCGCGATCGGTGATCTCGATGCCGTCGACGACCACGTCGGCCCACTGCTTCTCGTCGCCGAGGTTGAAGTTCTCGATCTCCAGGCCCGCCGGCAGCAGATCGGTCAGCAGCGCATCGGGCATGTTCTGGTCGGCGGTGATGCTCACCGACACGATCAGCGCTTCGCCCTCGGCGATCGGGCCGGGTTTCCACGGCTTGCCGTCGGTGGTGTACCACTTGCGTTCGATGCCGATACTTGACTTGTCCTCGGCCGGCGCCGTGCGCGGCACGCCGGCGACTTCGAGGCTGGCGTACAGCGGCGAGGCGCTGCCTGCCGACGGTTCGAACCGGAACCCGCGACCGAGCGCGGTGAAGTCCACGCGACGGCTCTGCATCCGCCGCGCGTCGACCGGGTCGGCGACATCGCCGAGCTTCCAGACGCCGCCCACTGTCTTCTTCTGGTCCGCCAGCAGCGCGCGGCCGACCCGCGCCAGCGCCACCTGCTCCTGCGTGCTCAGCCAGAACCAGCGATAGCTGCGACGGGCGTCGAGCGCCTTGCCCAGATCGATCACCTTGGCGTCGTTCTCGGCGTTCGGCAGGCCGCGCTCGTGGGTGAGCGCGATCATCAGCGCGGCATCGCGGATGTCGCTGCTGTAATCGCCGAGGTAGCCGTAGCGGTTCTTCGCGGTGTCGAAATCGAAGCCCGCCTTGATCGCCTTGGCCCCGCGGGTGCGGTCGCCCTGCAACGACAGCGCCAGGCCGAGGTGCACCAGCGACAGGCCGTTCATCGCCTTGCCGCGGTCGTTGTCGTACAGCGCGCGCAGCGTGCCCAGCGGCGCACGGTTCACGCGCGCGAGCACGTAGCCGGCGTGCGCCTGATACGCGAACTTCAGGTGCTCGCGGTGATCCTTGCCGTAGAACTCGTTGCCGCCGGCCAGCAGGTCCTCGCTCAGGCGTTGCAGCGCCTTCTGCAGCATGCCGTCCGGGACCGCGAAGCCGGCCTCGCGCGCATCGAGCAGGAACTCGACGATGTACGGGGTCAGCGCCGGATTGACGTAACCGTCGTCGCCCCACATCGAGAAATGGCCGTTGCTCATCTGCATCGACGCCAGCCGGCCGAACGCGCCTTCCATCCTCGCCTTGCGTGTGGCCGCATCCAGGCCCTTCGCATCGAGCATCTTCGCGGTGTCGGCGTCCATCACCAGCGCGGCATAGCCCTTGCTCGTGGTCTGTTCGGCGCAGCCGTAGGGATAGTCGAGCACGCCCTGCAATGCGCTGGCGAACGGGATCGGCGGCAGCGCGCTCACCGTCATCTGCGCCGTGACCGAACCGGGCATCATGCCCTCGGCCATGTCGGCGCCCATCGATATCGGCAGGCCCTCGCCGAGGGTCACCGTGCGTGCGCGCAGCACGCTCGGCCAGCCCGCGCGCACCGGCATGTCGAAGCGACGGTCGACCTTGAAGCCGTTGCCGTCGACGCGGACGCGGATCTTCGCGGTGGTGTAGCCCTCGCCGGCGGTCAGCGGGAAGGTCAGCGTGGTCTTGCCGTCCACGCCGAGCTTGGCGGTGCGCGCGCCCTCGCCGACCGTCAGCGGACCGATGCCGTCGACCTGCACGGCGAAGCTGCCCGGCTTGCCGGTGAAGTTGGTGAGGTCGAGGGTGACGTTGCTGCGGTCGCCCGGCGCCAGCACGCGCGGATAGCTGGCTTCGGCCACGATCGGTGCGCGCACCACGATCTCGGCGTCGGCGTTGCCGTAGCGCTGCGCCGAGTAGGCGAGCGCGGAAACGCGCAGCGTGCCGTTGAAATCGGGCACCTTCAGCGGAATCCGCGCCTGGCCCTTGGCGTCCAGCTTCACCGGGCCGGAGAACAGGTCGACCGTCTGCACCTTCGAGGTGGGACGTCGCGCCTGCGCCAACGGCTGCAGCGCCATGTCGCCGCCGAAGCGGATCTTGCCGATCACGCCCTCCAGGCTCTCGATCACGCGACCGTAGATGTCGTAGGCGTCCACGCCCAGCCGGCGCTGCGCGAAGAACTGCTTGTTGGCGTCGGGTACCGGGAAGCGGGTAATGTTGAGGATGCCCACGTCCACCGCGGAAATCGTCACGTAGGCCTCTTCGCCGGCCAGCTTCGGCACCGCGATCGTGGTGGTGAGGGTCTGCTCGGGCCGCATCTGCTTCGGCAGCGACAGCCCGACCTCGACGCGACGGTCGGCACGATCCATCGGCACGAACGCCACGCCCACCGCACGCGCAGGGGTGATCTTGTTGGACGCACTGCCGCCGCGGAACACCAGCGCAGTGACGTACACGTCGTGGCGGTCCCAGTCCTTCGTCACCGGGATCTCGAACGTGCTGCCGCGCTTGACGTCGACTTCCTGCACGTACAGCAAATGGTCGGTCTCGACCAGCAGCAGGCCCTTGCCCTCGTGCGGCGGGGTCAGCGTGACCTTCAGCGTGTCGCCGGCGCGGTAGGCGGTCTTGTCGAGCGCGACCTTGACCTTGTCGGGGCGCGCATCGAGGCCGCGGTTGTCGTCGTCCCAGCTCCAGCCGGCATCGAACGGATAGCGCGTGGTCAGGCCCGTGGCCGGGTCGGTCACTTCGAGGCGGTAACCGCCCCACTTCACCGGGAACGCGATCTTCGCCGGGGTCATGCCGACATCGACCGTGCGGGTCTCGACCGTTTCGAAGCGCGAGGTGAAGTCGTAATCCCAGCCGTCGCTGTCGTCGTAGTTCCAGTGGTAGTCGCGCAGTTCGCGCACCAGCGAGACCTTCAGCCCCTTCGCCGGCTGCGGCTTGCCCGCGGCATCGACGCGCGCGAGTTGGAACGCGGCGTCGGTGTCGCTGTCGGCCCCGTCCTTGTCGTCGAACAGCGGACGCACGCCGACCAGCGCGTCGGCCGGCCACAGCACGCGCTTGAGCGAGCGATCGACGCTGCGGCCCCCGCTCTCGAACAGGCTGCCGGACACGATCGCCGCGATCGGCGACACCGGCTTGGCTTCGTCCGGCAGCGCGATGTTCTCTTCGAGCTTGCCCTGCGCATCGAGCGTGGCGTCGATGACGTCCTTCGCGTCCTTGGGCAACGCCATCGTCGGATCGCCGAAGAAATAGCCGGGCATGTTCTCGAGCGGGTGCTGCTCGACCGCCACCGCGAGCTTCGCGGTGAACCGGTTGCCCGCGGCGGGCGCACCGTAGAGGTAGGCGCCGGTCGCCTTCAGGGTCAACGGCTGGCCGGCCTTCAGCGTCGGCGAGGCCGTGTCGAGGTCGAGCTTCATGCGCTCGGGCAGGAATTCCTCGATGCGCAGGCTCATGCCCTGCACCGCCTCGGCGCTGGCCGGATCGGTGCGGAATTCGACCTGCCAGCGGCCGGTCGGCGCTTCGGCGGGGATCAGTTTCTCGAAGCGGTAATAGCCCTGCGCGCCGGCCTCGATGCGGCTCTCGACGAACGGCTTGCCGTTGGGCTGCTTCAGGCGCACGAACAGCGGCTGCGCCTTTCCGGCCTTCATCGGCACCGGCTTGCCGTCGTTGTCGCGCAGCAGCGCGGACACGCGGACGACCTCGCCCGGGCGATAGAGATCGCGTCCCGACCACGCGAACACGTCGAACCACGCGGACTCGCGGCCGCTGACCGCGAATTCGGACAGGTCCAGCGCCGGCTGGTTGAACGGCAGCATCGACACGTCCTTGCCGCGGCGCGCGACCAGGACGTTGGTGGCGTCGAGCTTGTAGTTCAGCAGCACGTTGCCGTTGCGGTCGGTTTCGCCCTTGAGGATCACGTCGCCGGGACCGTTGAGGACCTGCAGTTCGATGCCCGACAGGCCCGAACCGTCCTGCAGCGACGCGGTATGGACGAACAGCTTGTCCTTGTAGGCGCGCACGTGCAGGCCGATGTCGCTGACCGTGAAGAAGGTGGTCTCGTACTGCTCGCCAAACTGGCCGGTGCGCTTCATCACCGCGAAATAGAGACCCGGCTCCTGCAGTTCCTCGATGTCCTGGATCGGCAGGTAGGTGACCATGCGCTCGTTGCGCGCGCCGCCCAGCGCGAACCGATTGGTGTAGACAGGTTCGGCGAGCTTCTCCAGCGGCGTCTTGTCGTCGTATTCGCTGTCCAGCTCCCAGCCGCTGCGGCGCCCACCGCGCTGGTATTCGTGGAAGAACTGCGGCAGCGACTTCTCGCGCACGCGCAGGAATTCGACGTCGACTTCCGGCACGTTCACCGACACCACCGGCAGGCCGCGGCTCTCGCGCGCCGGCAGCACGCTGCCCTGCGAGGCGAAGCCGACCGCGGGCTTGAGTTCGCCGGTGTAGACCTTCTGTTCGACATCGCGACCGAGCGTGCTGCCGTCGGCGGCGGCGAGCTTGCCGGAGATCTTCAGCACATAGTCGGTGTTCACCGCCACGAACGGGTAGCGCAGGATCTTGCCGCCGTCGTCGAGCTTCCAGCCGCTCTTGTCGGCCGGCGGATGGTCCAGCGTGATGAGCTTGTCGAAGTCCTGTGTGCCGACCAGCGGCCGGGAGAACTCCAGCGCGATGGAGAGGGTATCGCCGTCCTGGTCGGGATAGGCCCGGACCACCGCGAACTCCTTGATCTCCTCGCGCTTGGCCCGGATGGCCTCGCCGCTGACTTCGGGAAGCTGTCCGCTCGTTCGGTCGCCGCATCCCGGCAATCCGATCAGGAGCGCCGCCAGCACCCCCGTCGCGACCAGATCACGCACCCCAGCCCACTTCCCGAACCGCACCCCGAACCGCGACGAGCGACACATATGGCCTCCTGGATTTGCGACGCACTATACACAGGATTCAGGCGCTTCAATTACTTTATTTGAACAATTTTTTTATTATTTTTTAACTTTAACGGCAGCCAAATCCCGATGCGCCCAGCTTGCCGGTTCGGGCGGGATTTTGCGTAAGAGATTGTTTCGCCATGTTCCCGGAAAGCCCGAATGTGACGCTTGCGGAGGCGCTATCGGGGCCGGATACGCGGAAGGCGGGCCGAAGCCCGCCTTCCATTTGAATCCTCGACGATCGACCGATCAGGCGGTCGCGTCGGCCTGCGGCGGCTCGCCAACGGATGACGAGGCAGCGGCCGGCTCGCCAGTCTCCTCTTCGTCGTCGATCGAGGCGTCCAGACGCTCCAGCGCCTGCAGCGTCTCGCCCTCGGACAGCCGCATGAGGGTCACGCCCTGGGTGTTGCGGCCGACCCGCGAGATTTCCGCCGCACGGGTGCGCACCAGCGTGCCGCCGTCGGAGATCAGCAGCACCTCGTCGCCGCTGCGCAGCAGCACCGCACCGACCAGCTTGCCGTTGCGAGTGGTGGTCTGGATGCCGATCACGCCCTGAGTGCCGCGACCCTTGCGCGGATGGTCGGCCAGCGGCGTGCGCTTGCCGTAGCCGTTCTCGGTGGCGGTGAGGATGTAGAACGTGTCCGCGTCGTCCTGGCCCAGGTCGATCGCTTCGGCACCCTCGGCGACGGCCTCGACCGTCTCCGCCGGCTCGTTCGCGGTTTCGAGCGCGTCGTCTTCCTGCGCGTCTTCCGCCGGGTCGGCCACGATCAGGCTGACCAGCACCTCGCCGGCCGCCAGGCGCATGCCGCGCACGCCGGTCGCGGTGCGGCCCATCGGGCGCACGTGACCCTCGGAGAAGCGCGCCACGCGGCCATTCGAAGCGAACAGCAGGATGTCGCGTCCGCCGTCGGTGAGACCGGCACCGATCAGCGCATCGCCCTCGTCGAGGTTGATCGCGATCTTGCCCCGCGCCAGGCGGTACGCGAACTCGGTCAGCGGCGTCTTCTTCACGGTGCCGTTGCGGGTCGCGAAGAACACGAAATGGTCCTCGTCGTAGGCATGCACCGGCACCACGGCCTGGATCTTCTCGCCCGGCTCCAGCGCCAGCCAGTTGATGATCGGCCGGCCGCGCGCGTTCGGGCCGGCGTCGGGCAACTGGTGCACCGGCAGCCAGAACACGCGGCCGCTGCTGGTGAAGGTCAGCAGGGTGTCATGCGTGTTGACGAGCCAGAGTTGGTCGATGAAATCCTCGTCCTTGGTCGCCGCGGCATTGCGGCCCCTGCCGCCGCGCTTCTGCGCGCGATACGCCGTGACCGGCTGGCGCTTCGCGTAGCCCGCGTGCGAGAGCGTGACCACCACGTCTTCCGGCGCGATCAAGTCGAGGATGTCGAGGTCTTCCTCACTGGCGCGGATCTCACTGCGGCGGGCATCGCCGAAATCGCGCTTGATCTCCAGCAGCTCGTCGCGGATCACCTCGCGCAGGCGGTCCGGATTCTCGAGGATCTCGATCAGGCCGCGGATGGCCTCCAGCAGTTCGCGGTATTCCTCGGTCAGCTTCTCCTGCTCCAGCCCGGTGAGGCGGTGCAGGCGCATCTCGAGGATTTCCTTCGCCTGGATCTCGGTCAGGCGATAAGTGCCATTGACCAGGCCCACGCCCGCCGGCAGATCGTCCGGACGCGAGGCGTCGCTGCCGGCCGCAGTGAGCAGGCTCGCGACCAGCCCCGGCGCCCACGTGCGCGCGAGCAGGCGCTCGCGGGCCTCGTTCGGATTCGCCGAGGTCTTGATCAGCTCGATCATCTCGTCGATGTTGGCGAGCGCGACGGTCAGGCCTTCGAGGATGTGGGCGCGGGCGCGGGCCTTGCGCAGCTCGAAAATCGTGCGGCGCGTGACCACTTCACGACGGTGGCGCACGAAGGCTTCGAGGATCTGCTTGAGATTGAGCAACTGCGGGCGGCCATCGACCAGCGCCACCATGTTGATGCCGAACACCGACTCCATCGGCGTCTGCGCGTAGAGGTTGTTGAGCACGACCTCGGCGGATTCGCCGCGCTTGACCTCGATGTAGATGCGCATGCCGTCCTTGTCGGACTCGTCGCGCAGCTCGCTGATGCCTTCGAGCTTCTTTTCCTTCACCAGTTCGGCGATCTTCTCGATCAACCGCGCCTTGTTGACCTGGTACGGGATCTCGGTGACGACGATCGCCTCGCGGCCGTTGTCCGCGACCTCGATCTCGGCCTTGGCGCGCATGCGCACGCGGCCGCGGCCGGTGCGATAGGCAACGTGGATGCCACCGACGCCGTTGATGATGCCGGCGGTGGGGAAATCCGGGCCTGGGATGTGCTGCATCAGCCCGTCGATGTCGATCTCGGGCTCGTCCAGCAGCGCGACCGTCGCGTCGATCACTTCCGACAGGTTGTGCGGCGGGATATTCGTCGCCATGCCGACCGCGATGCCGGCGGAACCGTTCACCAGCAGGTTCGGAAAGCGCGACGGCATCACCGTCGGTTCCTGCTCCTTCTCGTCGTAATTCGGCTGGAAGTCGACGGTGTCCTTGTCGATGTCGGCCATCAGCTCGTGGGTGAGCCGGGCCATGCGCGCCTCGGTGTAACGCATCGCCGCGGCGTTGTCGCCGTCGACCGAACCGAAGTTGCCCTGCCCGTCCACAAGCAGGTAGCGCAGCGAGAACGGCTGCGCCATGCGTACCAGGGTGTCGTACACCGACTGGTCGCCGTGCGGGTGGTACTTACCGATCACGTCACCGACGATGCGCGCCGACTTGTAGTACGGCTTGTTGCTGTGCGCGCCGAGTTCGTTCATCGCGAACAGCACGCGACGATGCACCGGCTTGAGGCCGTCCCTCACGTCCGGGAGCGCGCGGCCGACGATCACGCTCATGGCGTAATCGAGATAGCTGCGACGCATCTCGTCTTCGAGATTGACGGGGATGATTTCCTTGGCGGTCTCGGTCATTCAGACGTCTTCGGCTGGGGGGCGGCGCGGGGGCCCGGGACACCGCCGAGGAACGCCCGCGGGTCGTTCCGCGGGAAGCGGAAACGGCGTCGCGACAGAGCGTTCACCGGAGGCGCGTTTCGGGCTTCGCGCGAAAGCGGAATTGTATCACGCAACGCCGCCCGACGCCTTACCGATGGCGCTTTTTTTCCACGTGGAAACAGGTACTTGCGAGTGCCTTCCGCTGTTTCCCGGGCGACCTCGATCAGCCGCCGAAGAAGGTCTGCATCGACACCCGGTTCGGGCGCTCGATCGCGCCGCGCTCGGTCACGATCGCGTCGATGAGCTCGGACGGCGTGACATCGAACACCGGGTTCCAGCCGCGGATGCCCTCGGCGGCCGTGCGCACGCCGCCGACGCCGAACAGTTCGGCCGGGTCGCGCTCCTCGATCTCGATCTTCGACCCGGTCTGGGTGGCCATGTCCACGGTCGAGGACGGCGCCACGACCATGAACTTGACCCCGTGGTAGCGGGCGGCGATGGCGAGCTGGTAGGTGCCGATCTTGTTGGCGGTGTCGCCGTTGGCGCAGATGCGGTCGGCGCCGACGATCACCCACTGCACCTGGCCGGTCTTCATCAGGTGCGAGGCCGCGGCGTCGGCGATCAGGGTGGCGTCGATGCCGTCCTGCTGCAGCTCCCATGCTGTCAGGCGCGCGCCCTGCAGCCACGGCCGGGTCTCGCCGGCGAAGACACGTTCGATGCGGCCCTGGGCCACGCCCGCGCGGATCACGCCCAGCGCGGTGCCGAAGCCGGCGGTCGCCAGCGAGCCGGTGTTGCAGTGGGTGAGCACGCCGCTGCCGCGGGCGATGAGCTGGGCGCCCAGCGCGCCCATCTTGCGGTTCGCGACGAGATCCTCCGCAGCGATCGCCTTGGCCTCCGCGAACAGCACCGCCCGCCAGTCGTCGCCGACGGCGGTCTGGGCCAGCGCACGACGCATGCGCTGCAGCGCCCAGGCCAGGTTGACCGCGGTCGGGCGGGCGGCGTTGAGCTGCTGCAGGACCGGTTCCAGCCGTTCGGCGGCCTCGGCAGGCGCGATGGTGGCCGCACCGGATGCGGCATCGAGCTCGCGCGCAGCGAGCACGACGCCCCACGCCGCGGCGATGCCGATGGCCGGCGCGCCGCGGACGGTCAGGGAGTGGATCGCGATCGCGACCGCCGCGGCGTTGCGGCAGGTCACGTATTCGACGGCGAACGGCAGTTTGCGCTGATCGAGGAGTTCGAGCGCATCGCCGGTCCAGCGGATCGGGCGGATGCGGTCGTAGCGCGCGTAATCGTGGGATTCGGACATGCGGTCATTTTACCGGACCGATGCGCGAGAACCCGGCCGGGCCGGGCTCTGCGGATGGCGCGCAGCCGAGCGGAGACGCAGTGCGCGGTTTCGCGACGTGGCTCAGGGCACGACCTGGCCCGGCTCGCCCGTCCGGCCCGGGCGCTCGACCGGGCGCGGACGTTCGGCAGGCGCCGGTGTTTCAGCCTGGACGGCCGTGGCGCCGGGACGTTCTACGCTGGACGCGACCTGCGCCGGCTGCGACGCGCGGGCCACGGCGGCGCGGGGCGCCGGCTGTTCGCGGGGACGTTCGATCTGCCCCGGGGGCGGCAGGTCCGCCGGCGGGCGCGGTGCCTGTGCCGAACGGTCGCCGCCCGGCATGCCCGGCGCCGGCGACTCGATCCGCTGTGGCGCCGGCCGACGGACGTCCTGCTGACCATCGAGATAGGTCCCCGGCGGACGGCTGTCGCCAAGGTCGCCCGGCGGGCGCTGCCAGCCGCCGTTACCGCGGTTGCCGTTGCGGGTGACGGCGAACTCCGCGCGACAGCCCTGCGTCACCCAGACGCTGCTGCCGCTGTAGCCCCACGTGCGGCCTTCGATGCAGGGCTTGCCGGACAACTGGCGGACGATGCGGACATCGCCACGGCGGCCGGCGTTGAGGTTGCAGGTACGACTGCGATTGTCGACCGATTCGCAGCGCACGATCGCATTGCCGTAGCCGCCGTTGCCGTAGTTCCCATTGCCGTAGCCCGACTGGAAGATCGCGCGGCAGCCGCCGCTGACCCACACCCCACGGGAATCGGTGCCCCAGGTGCGGCCCTGGATGCACGGGCTGTCGGACACCTGTCGCACCAGGCGAGCGCCGCCGTAGCTGTTGCAGTGCGCGGTCCGGCCATCCTTCGATTCGCAGCGGAACACGCCGTCGCTGCCGTAGCCATAGCTGCTGCCGTAACCGTAGTCGTTGCCGTAGTAGCCGTTGTCGTAACCGTAATCGCTGCCGTAGTAACCGTCGTTGTAGTTCGACAGGACGCGGAATTCGGCGCGGCAGCCGCCACTCACCCACAGGCCCTGGTAATCGATGCCCCAGTTGCGATTGCGGATGCAGGCGGTGTCCGACAACTGTCGCACCAGTTGCGCATCGCCGCCGTAGGCATTGCAGCGCGACGTGCGGCCATCGCGGGATTCGCAGCGCACGATGTCGCCGTCCGAGCCGTTGTAACCGTAGTTGCTCCACTGCGCGTGCGCCGGCAGGCTGGCCGTGCCGACGAACAGGAGGGAGGCGGTGAGAGCGAAGGCGTTGCGCATGGCGTCATCCCCTAGATGAGTGGTTCC
>JBGAFR010000014.1:0-58845 GCA_044227145.1 Lysobacteraceae bacterium | reverse complement strand
ACGACGGGAATGCGACGACGCCGTGCGGCATCGGCCGGGGGGAACGGCGTCATCGCGACGCCCCGCGCGCCGGGGTGGACGTCGCCCGGGAACGGACGACGGGGCCGGCGGCCCGGGCGGGCCGGATCGGACCGCCCGGATCATGCGGGACATGCGGGATATAACACGGGTATCGCATCGCACAACGTGCGACGGACACAGAACGGGCCCCGGATCGGGCCTCGCTGCCGCGCGGGCGGCGGGTTCAGGCGGCCGTGCAGGCCCGCGACGCTCAGCCGGCCCGCGCCTGCAGTGCGGCGACCGCCGGCAAGGTCTTGCCTTCGAGGAATTCGAGGAACGCGCCGCCGCCGGTGGAGATGTACGACACGTCGTCCGCGATGCCGTACTTGTCGACCGCGGCCAGGGTGTCGCCGCCGCCTGCGATCGAGAACGCCTTGCTCGACGCGATCGCGCGGGCCAGCGTCTCGGTGCCCTTGCCGAAGGCGTCGAACTCGAACACGCCGACCGGGCCGTTCCACACCACCGTGCCGGCGGCCCGGATGAGTTCGGCGTAGCGCGCGGCGGTGTCGGGACCGATGTCGAGGATCATGTCGTCGGCGCCGACCGCGTCGACGGCCTTCACCGTCGCCGGCGCGTCGGCCTTGAATTCGGGCGCGACGACGACGTCGGTCGGCACCGGGATCTCGGCGCCGCGCGCCTTGGCGTCGGCCATGATCTGCTTCGCGGTGTCGATCAGGTCGGCTTCGACCAGTGACTTCCCCACGCCGTGGCCCATCGCGGCGATGAAGGTGTTGGCGATGCCGCCGCCGACGATCAGCTGGTCGACCTTGCCCACCAGCGACGACAGCAGTTCGAGCTTGGTGCTGACCTTGCTGCCGGCGACGATCGCGAGCAGCGGCCGCGCCGGATGCTCCAGCGCCTTCGCCAGCGCATCGAGCTCCGCCATCAGCAGCGGGCCGCCGACGGCCTGCTTCGCGAAGCGGATCACGCCGTGCGTGGACGCCTGCGCGCGGTGCGCGGTGCCGAAGGCGTCCATCACGAACACGTCGCACAGCGCGGCGTACTTCCGCGACAGCGCCTCGTCGTCCTTGCCTTCGCCGACGTTCATGCGGCAGTTCTCGAGCAGCACCAGCTGGCCGGGTTCGACGTTCACGCCGTCGACCCAGTCCTTCACCAGCGGCACGTCGCGGCCGAGCAGTTCGCCGAGGCGCGCGGCAACCGGCGCCAGCGAATCGGCCTCGCTCCACACGCCTTCCTTCGGGCGGCCGAGGTGGGACATCACCATCACCGCCGCGCCCTGGTCCAGTGCGCGCTGCAGGGTGGGCAGCGACGCGACGATGCGCTGGTCGGACGTGACCCGGCCGTCGCTGACGGGCACGTTGAGATCCTGGCGGATCAGCACGCGCTTGCCGGCGAGATCGAGGGCGGTCATGCGAAGCAAGGACATGCGGGGCTCCGGAGGGGATTCGGGAGCGGCGACCGGAGGGGCCGTCGCCGGGTCAAACGGCGATTTTCCCTGTTCCGGCGGGCCCGCGTCGAATCGCGCCACCGGCGGCGGCGGGGCGGGTTCCGGCGGCGGCGGCGCGGCCTCCGCCTCCTGCTCGCCGGCGCCGCGCTGCCGCAGCAGGGTCAGCGCGAAGCCGCCGACCACCGCCGCACCGACCACCAGGAAGCCCCACAGCATCCAGCGCCGCCAGTCGAGCGGCTTTTCCGGCTCCGCATAGGCCCGGGAGCCGGCCGCTTCGGCACGCGCACCCAGCGCGACCGACGGCGGCGTCCAGTCGGCGCCCAGCCGCTTGCGCAGCGGCGCCAGCGCGGCTTCGACCGGAAGCGACTCGCGCCGTGCGACGCGGCTGCCTGCAGCCAGCACGAACGGCCCGTTGCCCTGGGCGAGGAACACGAACCGGTCCGGCAGGTACGCCGCCTGCAGCGCCGGCGGCGGCGTGAGCGCCACCGGGCTGCGCAGCCGCCAGTCGCGCGCCGACATCGGCGCGGTCAGCACGTAGTCCTCGTTGTCCACCTGCAGGCCGCCCTGGCGCAGCCGGAACACCAGCGTGCGGCCCATCGGCACCCAGCCGGTGGCGTCGTCCGCGGCGGCGCCCGGATGCGCATCGACGATCACGTCGGCGGTGACGTTGTCCGTGCCCAGGCCGATCCCGATGCGGCCCACCGGTAGCGTCGCCGGCAACCGGTAGCGATAGACCTTGCCCTTGCCGAATTCGTCCGCGGCCTCGCCCTCGAACGTCGCCGTCGCCCGGCGCCACTGCGGCACCGAGGCGCCGGCGCGCAGTCGCCGGGCGGTGACCTGCAGGCCCGGCAGCGGATCGCCGTCGAGCTGGCGCAGGCGCAGGTAGCGCAGCGGCGTCGACGGCAGCGCGATGTCGCGCCGCTGCAGCATCGCGCCGCCCTGGTGCAGCGACACCACCGCCGCGGCGTCGACCAGCGGCTGCCAGTGTTCGAGGTCGTCGCTGCCGTCCACCGCGAAGCGGGCGCGGGTGTCGCCGCGTTCGGGCCAGCGCAGTTCGATCCGGTCGACCGTCGCGGGCCGGTTCGGGTCGCGGTTGAGGTCAGCGTCCAGCACGTAGTCGATGAAGTCCTGCGGCGTGGACGACCCGGCCACATTCGCCTGCAGCAGGTGCAGGCGGCCGGTGTCGTCGCGTTCCAGTCGCAGCGAGACGTCGTCCGCCCCGTCGGCGCGGCGCGGCAGCGCGAACACCGGCAGCGCGACCTCGGCCACGCCGGGCATCGCTTGCGGATCGACCGTCAGCCGCGCCACCGGCACCGACTGGCCATCGGCGTTGAAGACCTCGAAGTCGCCGAGCTGCGGGTCGGTCAGCGCGGCGTAGACCTCCGGCGTCAGCTCGAACTGCCAGGCGGCGCTCTGGCCGTCGGTCGCCAACGGCCAGCGGTAGGCATAGTCACCGGGCTCGGCGGCCTGGGCCGCGCCGGCGGCGAACGCCAGCAGGCCGGTGGCGAGGACGGTGGGGAAACGACGGATGGACGACGCGATCATGCGGGGGACTCCGTGGCGGCGCGGCGCGGCGGCGCGGGGGCGAAATAGCCGACCGCGGCGCACAGCAGGCCGTAGGCGATGAACGACACGATACCGAAGATGTCGCCGAGATTGCCGCGATCGACGATCAGCAGCTTGAGCAGCACCACGGCCATCAGCACCGCGCCCGCGCCCCACAGCAGGCGTTCGCCGCGGCGCGAGCCGAAGATCCAGCCGAGCACGCCGAGCACGCTCCAGACCACGGTCAGCGCGGTCTGCACCACGCCGTCGTCGAGCATCGACGGCGACCACGGCACGTGGCCCCAGTGGTGCACGCCGCGCAGCGTGGCGAAGGTGATCCAGCCGAACGTCGCCAGCGCGAACAGCGGCACGCCGACGCGCCCGCCTTGCCGGCCCGCGCCCCAGACCTCGTGCGCGAGCAGCGCCAGCACGGCGAGCTGGAACAGCTCCAGCGGGTTGAGCACCGTCACCCACGGCAGCGGCGCGCTGGCGCCGGGGAAGAACAGCGACAGCAGCCAGCCGAAGCCGAGCACCGCCGCCGCCGAGGCCAGCAGCACGCTGCGGTAGTCCTCGAACCCGCGCGCCAGCGGCGATGCCAGCAGCGCCGGGCGCAGCCGCAGCGCAGCGGCGAACAGCAGCACCGGCAGGCCCAGCGCGACGATGCGCCAGCCGTCGCCCATGCCCGGCACGTAGGTCGCACCGGCGTAACTGTCGTGGTACACGAGATGGAACGCGCCCAGCGCGATCGCCACGATCCACGACCAGAACCAGCCGCCGTGCGCGAGCAGGCGCACCGGCATGCCGGTCGCGCGCAGGCAGGTGAGCGCACGCCAGCCCGCGAGGCCGTAGAACAGCCAGGCCAGCGCGCCGCCATGGGCGAACGGGTGGTCGTGGTCGGCCGACTGGATCATCGCGAACGGCACGCCCAGCGCCAGCGCCAGCGCGGCGGTCGCGCCGAACACCGGGAAGTCGTCGAACCGGCGCCGCGCTTCGGCCGTCAGCCAGCCGGTGCCGGCGAGGAACGCGAACATCGCGTCGATGGCGTAACGGTCCGGCACGTGGTCGACGATCTCCTGGCCGCCGGCGAACGTCCACCAGCCCAGGCCCCACAGCGCGAACAGCGCCACTAGGCCGGTGTCGAGCGTGCGCCGGTAGATCCACGCCGTCGCGAAGCCGCCGATCGCGATCAGCAGCGCGCTCATGAACGCCGCGTTGGCGATCGGCGTGGTCGAGGCCAGCGCCGCGGTCGGCGTGAAGCCGGCGCTCAGGCCGCCGATGCCGGCGACGTAGGCCACCGCGGCGCCGAGCTGCAGCAGCAGGCCGGTGAGCTGCGGCAGCCTGCGGTCCTGACGCAGGCCGAGCCAGACGAGGATGGCGCCTTCGATCGCGAACACGCTGGCGGTCGCGCGCGCCGACAGCGCCAGCGGCACCGCGAGCGTGGCGAACCCGACCGCGATCACCGCCCAGGTCTCGATCAGCGTGGCGAAGCGCGGACGGCTGCGCAGGCCCGCGGCGAGCAACGCGTAGGTCGCCGCCATCGCCAGCGCCGACAGCGCCAGCGGCATGCGTCCGTCGCCGAACGGCGCGCCGTGCAGCAGGCCGGCCTGCAGCGCGAACACCACCAGCGGCGTGCCGATCACCAGCGTGCCGTCGACCGCGCGGTAGGCGTTGCCGTCGGCGGTCGAGCGCCGGTTCGCGTAGAACACCGGGATCAGCAGGTACAACACGAAGAACAGGATCAGGAAGGGCTCGGTGCTGGCGAACTTCTCCGGCCGGTAGTCGAGCACGCCCCACAGCGTGCCGATCGCGAAGGTGAAGACGAAGCCGATGAGGTTGAGCAGCCGCCACGGCCGGTTCCAGGCGATGGCGAAGATGCCGAGGTTGAGCACCGCGTAGTACGAGAACAGCGCGACGTGGTTGCCGCTGCCGGTGGACAGCCAGATCGGCGCGAGGAAGCCGGCGAGGATGCCGAACACCGCCAGCGCCAGCGCTTCCTGCAGCACCGCGAGCACGCACAGCCCCGCCACCAGCGCGATGGTGATGCCGAAGGCGGCACCGGCCGGGATCAGGTGGTAGAGCTTGAACGCGGCGAACGCCACCAGCATCAGCACGCCGATGGCGCCACCCTGCAGCGACAGCGAGAACGCGCGACGCTCCTCGCGCTGGCGCCAGGCGAACACCAGACCGCCGATCGCGGCGGCGGCCACGCCGGCCAGACGCAATTCCATGGGCACGTACACCCAGCCCTGGTCGCTGGCGTACTTCAGCAGCGCGGCGACGCCGGCCAGCAGCACCAGCATGCCGATCTTCACCGGCACGTTGCCCTCGGTGAACCAGCCGCGGACCGCGTCGACCGCGCGGCCCAGCGCCTCGCCGACGACATCGCGCGGCGGTTCGGCGGGGGGCGTCCAGGCCGGCGGCGGCGCGGCCTCGCGGACCGGTGCCGGCGTGCGGGGCGCGGGCTCGGTGCGCGCCGGCAGCGGCGGCGGCACGGCCGGGACATGGGACGAGGACGAGGACGGCGGCGCCGGCACGTCCATGACCGTTTCGACGACCGGCGGCGCGTCGAACCGCACCGGCGCGGCGGCAGGCGCCGCAGCGAGCGTCGCTTCCGGGGTTTTCGCGGCGGCCGGGGCGGTGTCGGCGCGGGGCGTCGCCGCGGGCCGGCTCTCGACCACCGCCACCCGGGCGTGCAGGCCCTGGACGTCGCGTTCGAGGTCCTCGATCCGCGCCCTCGCGTTGCCGAGCTTGATCAGGACCACGATCAGCAGGAGGGGAACCGCCAGTACCACCAGTCCCAGCAGGATCAGAATTCCGGCCAAGTCGTGCATCCTCCGTCGCCCTCGTGCGCTGTCGCCCCGGGTTCGCCACTGCAAACCGGCCATGCGGGCCCGGGCGAACATGGCGGCAGCCTTCACGATCGTTCAGGGAATTGCAACCGCGTCGCCCGCCCGTAGCGGTGCGGATCGCCTCCGGTATCGCCAGCCGCTACCCACCACCTGCCCCGCGTCTCGCCGCCCCGGACCCGCGGCACGACGTCGGACATCGCCCGCCGCGACCGTGCGCCGCCACGCGGGGCGCATGCGTCGGCCGCGAGGCCGCCAGCCGCCGCCCCGGCGACAACGCCTGCGGCCCCGCCCACGGCCGACGGCGACGGCGCATGCGCTAGGCTGCCCGCGTCACGCGCGAGCCCCCCGGATCCGTCCGCATGCCCGAGTCCGTCTACGCCGCGATCGAAGCCGGCGGCACCAAGTTCGTCTGCGCGGTCGCGACCGCCGACGGCACGCTGCTCGAACGCGTGCGCTTCCCGACGCGCGATCCCGCCTCGACCCTCGTCGAAGCGCGCGAATTCATCGACGCCGCGTCGCAGCGTTTCGGCGCGCCGCGCGCGCTGGGCATCGCCAGCTTCGGCCCGCTCGAACTCGATCCGCGCGCCGCCGCCTACGGTCGCCTGCTGCGCACGCCGAAACCCGGCTGGCACGACGCCGACCTGCGCGCACCGTTCACGTCGCTCGGCATTCCGATCGCGCTCGACACCGACGTCAACGCCGCCGCGCTCGCGGAAGCGCACTGGGGCGCCGGCCGCGGCGACGACGGCACGACGCTCGACAGCCTGTGCTACGTCACCGTCGGCACCGGCATCGGCGTCGGCGCAGTGATCGCCGGCCGCCCACTGCACGGCCTGCTGCATCCGGAAGTCGGCCACATCCATCCGCGCCGTCACGCCGACGACAGCGGGTTCGCCGGCGTCTGCCCGCACCATGGCGACTGCCTCGAAGGCCTCGCCAACGGTCCCGCCCTGGTCGCCCGCCTCGGCCACGAGCTCGGCGACGCGCCCGATGCGCATCCGGTGTGGGACCTCGAAGCCGACTACCTCGGCCAACTCTGCGCCCAGCTCGCGCTCACCCTGTCGCCGCGCCGCATCGTGCTCGGCGGCGGCGTGATGCAGCACGACCGCCTGTTCGCCCCGATCCGCGCCCGCACGCGGCATTGGCTCGGCGGCTATCTCGCCCGCGACGAAGTCGAAGGCGGCATCGACGCGTACATCGTGCCGCCGGGGCTGGGGGATCGCAGCGGGATACTCGGTGCCCTGTGCTTGGGGATGAACGTGGTGGACAGCCTCCCGAGCGAGCGCATCGTCTGCTTGCATTCGTGAACCGCATAGGTTACAAAAAGTCACCTATAGGTGACTTATCCATGCCGCGCACCATCGATTACGCCGAGACACTCAGCCTGCGCCGCGCCTGGCTCGCCATCGGTCTGGGCGTGGTCTTCGTGCTGAGCCAGAGCCGGCACGGTGGCGCACCTCGGCGCCTGGATCGCGTGGGCGGCGGTCCTGGGGCTGTTCGTGGCCTGGGGGACGGGCATGCTCGGCGGCCGCCGTCTGACCCGCCTGTTGAACGACGAGAGCACGATCGAACATCGCCGCAAGGCGACCGAGGCGGGGCTGCGGGGCGCACTGGCAGCCGCCTTCGTCGTCTACGCCGCCACCTTCTACGAAACGATCTCCGCGCGCGATGCCTGCCGCCTGCTGGTCACGGCGACCGTCGCGCCCACCCTGATCCGTTTCGGCTGGCTCGAACTGCGGGCGCTGGGCCGTGGCTGAGCGTCTGGTCAACCATCTCAAGGTCGAACGCGCGCGGCTGGATCTGACCCAGGCCGACCTGGCCGAACGTGCCGGCGTCACCCGCAAGACCATCAACACGATCGAGAACGGCGTGTTCGTGCCCTCGACCCTGCTTGCGCTGCGCATCGCCAAGGTCCTGGGCCGGCCCGTCGAGGCTCTGTTCGAAATCGAGACGGAATAGGGGAAGGGGCCATGCGGAAGTCGATCGGACGCATTCTGCGAATCTTGCCGGTCGCCACGATCGGCATCGTGGCGCTGCTGCTGCTCAAGCCGGTTCCGCAGACCGTCGCTCCGGCCAAGGCCGGCAAGGACGTGCTGCATTGGTCGATGCCCGGCGGCTATCGCATCGCCTACCACAAGCTCTCCGCACGGCCGGGCGTCGAACGCCGCGCGCCGGTGATCTTCCTGCACGGCGGTCCCGGAGGATACGTCCACTCGAGCGTCATCCGCGTGCTGGCGCCGCTCGCCGCGGACGGCCGCGACCTCTACTTCTACGACCAGAGCGGGACCGGTCTTTCGGATCGGCGGGCCCGGCCGAAGGAGACGACCGTCGCCAGCCATCTGGCGGACCTCGAGATCATTCGCAAGCGGATCGGCGCCGAGAAGGTCGTCCTGGTCGGCCACAGCTTCGGCGGCATGCTGGCCGCACTCTACGCCGCCGAGCATCCCGATCGCATCGATCGCCTCGTCCTCAGTTCGCCCGGCGTGCTGCGGCCCGAACAGTTCGATGCAGACGGCGTACCGCAAACGATCCGGCGTTATCCCGTGCCTGAAGGCCTGCATTTCACGCCGCCCGCCGACTACGCGCAGGTCACCAGCGCCAGCCGGATGCCGCTGCGGGCCATGGCCGCCTTCACCGTCGCCCAACTCTTCAACGTCAAGGTCGTGCCGGATCGCGAAATGGATGCGGCGATCAACACCCTGGCCAGCGGCTTCACCGCCAGCATGGTCTGCGATCCGCGCCACGTGAAACCGGAGGAAGGCGGCGCGGGCGGATATTCCCGCGTGGGCTCGAATTTCTTCCCGGACGATTTCAAGGATCGCCGGGCGCAGATGCGACGGATGCCCGCGCCCGTACTGGTGCTGCAGGGGCAGTGCGATTTCATCGATTACGGCAACGCCTACGAATATGCGGCGCTCTTTCCCGCGAGTACCTATCGTTTCGTGCCCGGTGCCGGCCACATCCTGTGGTGGGATCGCCCCGACGTCTATGCAACGACGATCCGCGGGTTCCTGGCGGCACCCGACTCGACGCCTCCGGCCGGATCACGATCGGAAGCGGCACCGCCACGGTGATCGCCGACCGACCGCTGCACGGCCTGCTGCCTCCGGAACTGGGCCCCGGCCTCGAAGGCCTCGCCAACGGCCCTGCGCTGGTCGCGCGCTTCGGCCACGACCGCGGCGACGTGCCCGACGCGCATCGGGTGTGGGACATCGAAGCCGACTACCTCGGCCAACTCTGCGCCCAGCTCGCGCTCATCCTGTCACCGCGCCGCATCGTCCTCGGCTGCGGCGTCATGCAGCACGACCGCCTGTTCGCCCCGATCCGCACCCGCACGCGGCATTGGCTGGGCGGCTATCTCGCACGTGACGAGGTCGAAGGCGGGATCGAGGCGTATGCATAGCGGAAGCTTTGTGCATTTTTCAACGTCGTGTGCCACGACACCTATCCCAGAAACTGGCGACCACAACTTTAGCTCAGGTCAGACAGCACTTCTTGTATTTGCGCCCGCTGCCACACGGGCAGCGATCATTTCGTCCTACCTTTTTCTTCATCTTCGCATTTCGAAACATGCGCCCGACACCCTCTTTAACAGGTATGAGCACCGCCATCGTTGCGGTGGCTGCGTCCATCGCATCGTCTTGCTCCCAAGGCGCGTCAAGCCGCAGACCGAAGCGCAACTGGGCTTGTCCCGGAGTCAGGCACAGGCCAAACCATACTGCGGCCTTCTGCACATACTTTCGGCGCAGGCAGTAGGACGCAAGGTTCGCGGTGGCGGCTGCGTCCGTCTCGCCTGTGCATACAACAGTAAGCCCGCTACCGTCGGGGAAGGCCATTGTGATGTCGTGTGGCAGACCGTCCTGTGCGGCACGTAGAGCCTGCCGGTCGATCATGCGATTGAGGTCGTTAATCGTCTGACCACTCATCTCCAACAGCTGAAAGCCCTGATCGAGTATGGCCGAAACAGGTCGTGTTTCGATCTCCTGGAGCAGGCGGGCGATAGTCGTGCCCGCGAACTTGGTCAATATCCCTTCCGGAATCGCCGCGCCGGGCACACCCCGACGTCGGACCAGCATCGCGATGTCAACCCCGAGGGTGAAGTCTTCGCCTAGGTGGATCATCGACATCTCGTCTTCGAACCACAGATTTTGGCTCAGATGGTAGCCCAAGATAGTTAGCTCCTGCGCGGCCAGAAGCCGCTCGCCGTAGCGGGCGCGGCGTGCGACGTAGCTAAGGAACTGCAAAGGCGTGGACAACAACTCGGTCATTACGTCAATGAGGAAAACATCGGTGACCAAGGCGGCACGCACTCGAGCGACCTCGCGGGTTTTCAGGAACTGACGCGCCTGAAAGCTGAGCGCAGGATAGTGATCGCTCACGACGCAGAACAAGAAGATCTCACTGAAGATATCCGGCAGATCGACCGCTGATCCGTCGATCCGCGCCACACGAAAGCGCGGATCGCCGAGGCACTCGGCGCAAGTCAGGCCTTGGTCGTAAGCGTCCTGCACGCTCTTGCGAAAATCATCACGGATGACTCGATCGCCTCCCTTGCGCGCTTCGATCGTCAAGCGTTTTGACTTGGCCTGGACAATGATGGCGCGATCGGCCCACAGTACCAGCACATCGATCTCGGCGACCTTGTTCCGGCCTTGCCAGATATCGACATTGGTCAACACGTGCTCGGCGCCGAAAACCCCGGCTAGGCGATTGGCGACGAAATCCTCCGTGAACTGCCCCCGGTTCTTGGTATGGCGAGAACGGTAGCTCGCGTCGGCCTGCATCCAGTAGAAGGGAGATTCGTATATCGCCTCGGCCAAGGCGTAATTCTGCAGCGACAAGTAATGCCCTTCGATGGAGGGCAGCAACGGCGTGGCAGTCACGGCATTGAAATCCTGCAAACCGAGGAATTGCGTATTGGTTGCATCTGCAGGCAAGGCGAACCGGTCTAGGATTCGCTCAACCAACTCAGGCGGCAGATTGGCATATTTGGCTACTTCGCCAGGGGTCAGGAAAAACGCCGGCAGCATCGTCCACTGGTCCGGCGGCACGCCGCACAGTTCCTCGCGCAGGGCGTCGAAGCGATCAGTGTTGACGCGATCGACAGCTTCAGCCACGCCACATGCCTGATCGATAGTGAAGCCGACATTCGCTTGCAGCCAGTCGGCATCGGCGGCGTAGCGCCGGGCTGCCAAGTCAAGGTATTGGAAGTGGTAGGCCGACTCGGCAGCATAGAAGATCGGCTCTCGCATGGCGGCCCCAGAGTCGAATGGATCGACATGCTCCCCGCGCTCGAGTGCAGCCACCGCATCCTTCAGCGAAAACGCGGCCGACAGTGCGTTATGCAGCTCCAACAGTAATCGGTCACAGGCATCGACGTACTGCTGCAACGTCACTGGCGGCGGCAAGGCCCAGTCGATCGGAGCCTTAACCATCAAACCAATCAACGTATTGATCTCGGTGCGCAGCAACCGGCTCGGCTCGGACAAAAAAACGCATGTCGTCCGGTGTCAGTGTCTCGCCATATTGGATCATGTTGTCGCGAAAGCAAATGTAAGCCAATGCGTGTACAAAGCCGGGCCGCGTGCATGTCGCCTGCAGGTCCGCCAGTATCTCCTCCTCCGAGCGAGGTTCAGGACGTTCGGATGGGACCTGTCCACGGCGCGCGCGGGCCAGTTGGCGATGACCCTTGCGGGGAGCTTTCTGATTTTTCATGGCAATGGGTAGTAGCGCGTCGCGTTGTCGCGAGCAAGGGGCTCGATAAGTGTGTCGTGCACGAATTTTCGCTTGATGAAGCCGAACTGGATAAGCTAAACCATGCGAGGTCCGCTTTTGGTCGAAAACTGTCCCTCGATAATTGAGCACCCCCTGCCCCCTCTGCGCTCCCCTGTCATTTCTGACAGGAATATCCTCTCTGCCTTACGCCCATGCCATCTTGCGGAGACTCATCCGCATCTCCGCCGACATGCGAAGCCAATCGCTGGATCCCGGCATCCGTCGGGATGATATCGGTGGGGGCATCCCGGAAGCGGGAAAGCAGGTCCCTCGCCTTCGGCTCGGGATGACAGGCGGGGTGGGATGACAGAGAGGGCGGGAGGCGGGGCTGGCTGCGGACGGGAGAACGTCGGACTGGCGGAACGGTCCTGCGGCAAGGGAAACGGTCTGAAGTGGCACGCCACTCATACCCTTCCATCGACACGAAAGCGCCCGAAGGCGCTTCCGCATCACGACACTCCGCCACCGCGCCGACGCTCTTCCGCCGGCGCATGTCGCTGGGCGCGCATGACACCCCACGCTCAGTGGCTGCCGTGCCCGCCATGGCCGCCGACGACCGCACCGCCCTGCCCGTCCGGCAACAGCACGCGGACGTTCTGCATCATGCCCTGGTCCTCGTGGTCAAGGATGTGGCAGTGCAAGACATACTCGCCGATGTAGCGCTCGTAGCGGGTGCGCACGATCACGCGCAGGCCTTTCTTCACGAAGATCGTGTCCTTCCACGTGCCCTTCATTGCCGCATAATCGGCGTCCGGGCTGCCAGGCAGGCTGAGGTCGTTGCCCTGTGCGTCGAGCACCGCCACGATCTCGAACGGGTTGACGTGGATGTGGAAGGGATGACTACCGGCGGCCGAGGTGATCGTCCATTCCTCGACGTTGCCCAGCACCAGGTCGCGATAGGTCGCCGGGTCGTAGGGCTTGCCGTTGACCATGAACACCGACGGCGAGCCGGAGATGTCGAACTCGACCTTCTGGCCGGTGCCGGGCGTGAGTTCGCCATCGGTGATCTGCGCGTGCGGGACGAACGCGCCGGTGCGCAGGTCGGCCATCAGGTCCGCGACCACGCGCGGCTTCACGTCGTCGGGCATCCAGCGGTTGGCGGCTTCGACGAGCTGGCGCTGCAGGTACGCGCCGAGGTCGCCGGTGACCGTGTCGCCCGGTGCCACGCGCACCGTGCCGAGCAGACGGCGGCTTTCGGCTTCGCTCGACACCGAGCCGCTGGCCGGCACGCTGGCGTCGATCACGCAGTAGTCGCCGGCGGACGGGAACACCATCAGCGAATCGCTGCGGTAGCCCGGCTGCAGCACCACTTCGGTCTTGCGGATGACCTGCGCGTGGGTCAGGCCGTCGGTGGCGATCTCCCACTGCGGCAGTGGGTCGCCGACGCAGTTGCGGCCGATCCACTTCGCGTGGTCGTCGGCCTCGCGCAGCGACAGCGGATTCGCGCTCGCACGCATCGGCACGAACTGCAGGCGGATGGTGTCGCGGATGCCCGCGTGCAGGTTGCGCCAGCGTTCGATGCGCCCCGCCACCGCGCCGTCGAAGCGCGGCAGGATGTCGCCGTTGATGCTGGTGTAGCGGCCGGACGGCGCCCAGGTGCCGAAGCCGAGCTGGTCGGCGTAGTCGGTGATCTCGCCGACGTCGTCCGGGCCACAAGCCCAGGTGCCATCGGGATTGGTCTTGATCTTGCCGTTCGCGTCGCGGCAGGCATACGGCACCTGCTGGAACAGCACCACGCGTTCGCGGAATGGCTGGCCCTCGGCGCCGCGCAGCAGCGTGTCGATGTCGCCGTTGCGCTGCGGCGTCGGCACGCGCGCGCCGCGCACGATCAGCGCGCCGGCCATGCCGCTCGCGACCTGCAGCGCGGTCGAGCCATGCAGGTGCGGGTGGTACCAGAACGTGCCGGCGGGATGCGTCGCGGGCAGGTTGTATTCGTACTCGAACGAGACGTTCGGGCGGATCGTCAGCAGCACGTTGTCGCTGTTGCCGGCGGGGCTCACCCACAGCCCGTGCGAATGCAGGTTGGTGGAGTTGAAGCAGTGCGGCGTGTTGATGTTCGGCGGCGTGCAGCCCGGTTGCGGCTCCAGGCGATTGTTGAGCTTGATGCGCACCGTCTCGCCCGGCAGCACCGCGATCGTCGGCGCGACGAACGGCGTGTCCGGATCGGCGGTTTGCCCTTCGGGCACGTAGCTGCGCAGGCGTACGTGGTCGTAGCGCCCGGTCGCGGGGTTGTAGATGCGACCGTCGGTGAGCCGGATGTCCAGCGACAGCGAGGCGTCGTGGTCGGGCACCGGCGCCAGCAACGACGGCGCGGCCCCTTCGAGCGCGGCGGCGGGTGGCGACAGGGCCGCGCGCAAGATCGGCACCAGGCGCGGACTCTCGACGACCTGGACGGCGGGCGGCGCCGCCATCGCCGCGAATGACGACAGCAGCAGGACGGCGGCGAGCGGGGCCGCCAGGCGTCGGCGTTGCGACGGGCAGCACGGGAACGGCGAACGGACGCGCATGACGATCTCCTTGTCGGGCGGACTCACGATGCGCACGTGTCGGGGCCTTCCCGGTCCCGCGGACGCGATGGCCTCGTCGCCATCGTCGCCGCCTTCCGACCAGACGTCCCCTGCCACGTGTCGGTACGGGGCACACGGCCCCGGCCCGTACGTTACGCCAAAACGGCGCAACGGGCGTGGATGCGCGCAAGCTGCACGCATCGTTCGATCCGGCGCGCCCGATGCGACATGGTCGACCCGGCGACGCGATCTCAGGCCAGTCTCGGCCCCTGCGGCGCGCCCTGCTCCCGGCCCTGCTGCTGCGTCTGCGCGGCCAACTGCTGCGCCTGCATCTGCGCCTGATCGAGCTGCGCCACGCGCTGGCTGCTGTCGGCGACGCTCTGCTGCAGGCTCTGGCCGACATCGCCGACCGCGGCTGAACTGCGCGAACGCGATCGTCTCCAGCCCGCGTGCCCGCGCTTCGGCAGTCATGCCTGCCGCGAGCCGGACGCTGGCGTCGTCGGGCGTCCGCCCCAGTTCGGCGTCGCGCGACAGCACCGGCGCCAGCGCCTGGCGGAACATGGCGTATCGCGGGTTCGTCGTCTGGTCGAGCGAAGCGTGATCGGGCGACGGTGTCTCAGGCGCGCGCGTGGCGGGCGAGGCCGGGGCAGCGGGCTGAGTGCGCGCGCGCTCGATTTCGGCCGGCGTCGTCTCGCTCTTCACTTCCATCCGCCGGTCGTCGCGACCGACCAGCGTTTCGATGGCGCCATCGGGCCGGAGCTGCAAGGTGTAGGGCGACTGGCCGAGCCCGTCGCGTTCGTGATCCTGCGCCACCGCCCGCGTCGCCGCATCGATGTCCGCTTCGCTGCGCGCGATCCCGGCCCGGGCGTAGGCGCCCGCGACCATGCTGCGCAGGTCGCTCTGGGTCGGCGTCGGATGCGCCTGCGCTTCGGCGGCATAGCCGGCCATTTCCCGCAGGCCCTCCTGCTGGCTCTGCCAAGTGCGATTCAGCTCCTCACGCACGTTGCCGGTCGCCGGATTGGTGCCGTAGAGCATGCCCGGGGTGGACCACTCGCCGTCTGCGGCCCGGGTGTAGACATGCCCGTCGGACGCCTGCAGCGTCTGCGTCTGCCCGGCGGCATTGCGGATCGCGTCCGGCACCGGCTCCATCGTGGCGAAGTCGCGCCAGCCGTACTGGTTGTACGCGACCTGATAGCGCGCCGCGATCGCGGCGGGGGTGTTGGCGGCGTTCTCCGCGACGATCAGGGCCGATTGCTGCTCCAGCGTGGCCGTCTGCGCGGGTGAGGCAGGCTCGCTGCGGATCTCCGGCATCGGCCCGAATTCCGAGACCATCACCTGCTCGACCATCGTCCGCGACCATGCGCCCGTGTCCGCGTTGCGCTGCCAGGGACCCGCCTGCCAGCCGGGCTGGTCCTGCGCGCTTTCGATCGAGAACGGGTTGCGCGGCGCCGGCGGGCTGCCCAGCCCCAGCGAGTACGAATCGTTGGCGGCGCGGTAGTTGAGTTCGTCGACGAGACGACCGCCTGCGACGAGGCGCATCTCGTCGTAGCCGCCCTGGGCGTTGGGCGCGCGCGTCGTCCGCATCCAGGCGCCGTTCGGATCCGCGGGATCGCGCGACCAGTCGTTGCCGTTGCGATCGGTCTGGGTGAACACCCGCGCGACGTCCTGCTGGTCCGCCCAGCGCTCGCCGAGGTAGGCGCCCACGCCCGCGCCGATCAGGCCGGTCACCAGCGCACCGGGGCCGGTTTCCGAACCCACCGCCGCGCCATACAGGAAACCGGCGCCGACGCCGCCGATGACGCCGCCGACGTTGCGTCCGACGAAATGCGTTTCCGCCGATGCCGCGGCGGCTTCGTTGCCCTGCGACCGCAGTTCGACCACGCGGTGCCCGGTGGTCACGAAGTCGTAGGCCATCAGCGCCACGCCCGCGGCGCCGGCCACCCGCATCGCGCGACCGCCGCCGGGCACGGCACCGGTTTCGCGGACCGCACCGCCCTCCGGCAGCGCCCCGGCCTCCGGCAGCGCGGGCGCACGCACGAAGGTCGGCGGCATTTCCCGCGGAAAGGTCTCGCGCAAGCGCAGTTCGGTGGTTTCCGACAGCGGCAGGCGCCCCGCTTCGTTCGCTTGGCCGATGGCGGTGCCCAGCGACTGTCGGCCCGCCACGGGATCGCCGGCGGCCGGCTTCACCCCCGGCTGCTCGAGCGCGTCCAGCGTCGCATTGACGTTGCCCTCCGACCGGGTGACACCGGCCCACCGCGCTTCCTGCGCCGGCATGCGACCGATCTCGGCGATCTGGGTCGCGTGCGTCTGCCGATAGTCGTCGATGTCGCCGAAGAAATCGCGGATCTGCCGGTTGGCCTGCTCGCGCGTCATGCCTTCCGGCGTGTTGGAGTACAGGTCGCCGTTGACCAGCCCCGTCTTCAACGTGTCGGTCAATGCGCCGACGCGGCCGGCCACCCGCTCCGCGGCGGCACGGTCGCCGCGCAGCGCGGCCTGGCCGTCGGGACTGCGCTGCAGTTCGAGGAGCTCTTCCTGCAATCCACCGGAATAGGCGCCCAACGGCCCACCGGGATGCGGGGAAAGTCCGAGCCTTGCCGCCAGGGCCCGATCCTGAGGCAGATTCAACATGTTGCGGGGACCATCGAGATCGAACAGTCCCTGTGCCGACAGTTCGCGCAGCAGGCGACTCTGCCGGTACGCTTCCTGCTCGATGACGTGATGGCCCTGGAATGCTGGCGTGTCGCCCATCGGTGGCTTTCCTTGGCGATGCGTGGGAGACGGAGATCAGCAGTCGGCCGCGTCGCGTAACGCGATGCCCTTCAAGTCAGCAGCTTTCAGCGCATCGTGCAGGACGCGGTCGCAAAAGACGGTTTCGCTGAACGGCGTGCGAAATACATGTGCGGATCCGACGACTTCCTTCCGGAAGACCAGGTTCGCGCCGCCAGAAAATTTGTAGAACTTGCCGTTGAGATAATCACCGACCTTGATCTTCAACCGGGACGCGTCCTCGTCCAGCGCATCCAGCGTGCGCAGCACTCCGCAGAAGTAGTACTGCGGACCGGTAGTGCCATCCGCGAGGGTGAAATCGCAGGCCACGAACGTGAAGCCCTCCGGATCCACGGACTCGAACACCCGCTTCAGTGCCTCCGACACGATCCAGATGCCGAACAGGTTCTCGAAGTCGCGGGGCAGGTCGCCCAGTTCGGGCACGTGGACCAAGTGCGGGCGCTCGGGATACTGTCGTTGGCGATCTCGATGCCCGCGAACTTGCCGCGTCCCCAGAAACTCGGCTCCAGGATGAAAAACCTCCCTTTTTCGAAGGCGTTCCCGACCGTGACGGGCACCGGAGTCTCATTGGCCATTGCGGCTTCCTGCATGGAGAACGATGGCAAATCTACAGGGCGTTGGGTTTCATGGGCAACTCATGACAAAAGCCGAGTGGCATGTCGCATGACGCGAAGGGATCAGCAATCCGACGCATCGATCAACCTGACGCCGGAAAGATTCGCCGCGGCGACCGCATCGCGCAGCACGCGATCGCATGACACGTCATGCGCGAACGGCGTGAGGAACACGTGCGCCAATCCGACGACTTGCTTCCTGAAGACCAGTCGTGCTCCACCCGACCGTTCGTAATATTTTCCATTGACGAAATCACCGATCTCGATCTTCACCCGGGACGCATCCTCGTCCAGCGCATCCAGCGTGCGCAGCACTCCGCAGAAGTCGTACTGCGGACCAGTCGTGCCGTCGGCGAGGGTGAAATCGCAGGCCACGAACGTGAAGCCCACCGGATCCACGGACTCGAACACTCGCTTCAGCCCCTCCGACACGATCCAGATGCCGAACAGGTTCTCGAAGTCGCGCGGCAGGCCGCCCCGTTCGGGCACGTGGACCAGATGCGGTCGCTCGGGATATTGCGCCGGATCGCCGTCGGGCGGCGCCACGGTATGGGCCCCGGGGAACGCGAGCGCGTCCTCGTTGGCGATCTCGATGCCCGGGACCTTGCCCTCTCCCCAGAAGCTCGGCTCCAGGATGAAGAACGCCCCTTCCTCGAACGCACACGGCCGGCACATTGTCCTTCGGCGATCGAATGCCGACGAGATCGGACGACGGCTGGAGGTCGATCGAACGAGACGACAGGCCCCTCGCCTGCGGCTCGGGACGACAGGCGATGCCGACGCACTGCAACGTCACCAAAAACGAAAGCGCCCGAAGGCGCTTCCGTGATGTCCCTTCGCGGTGGCGCGCCGGCGCTTACTTGCCGGCGACGACCTTCACCATGTCGAGGCACTTGGTGGAGTAGCCCCACTCGTTGTCGTACCAGGACACGATCTTGATGAAGGTGCCGTCGAGGGCGATGCCGGCGTCGGCGTCGAAGATCGAGGTGCGGGTGTCGCCGCGGAAGTCGGTGGCGACGACCTTGTCCTCGGTGTAGCCGAGCACGCCCTTGAGCGCGCCTTCGGACTGGGCCTTCATCTCGGCGCAGATCTCGGCGTAGGTGGCGGGGTTCTCGAGCTCGCAGGTCAGGTCGACGACCGACACGTCCGAGGTCGGCACGCGGAACGACATGCCGGTGAGCTTCTTGTTGAGTTCGGGGATGACCACGCCCACGGCCTTCGCGGCGCCGGTGCTGGACGGGATGATGTTCTCGAGGATGCCGCGGCCGCCGCGCCAGTCCTTGTTGGACGGGCCGTCGACGGTCTTCTGGGTGGCGGTGGCGGCGTGCACGGTGGTCATCAGGCCGCGCTTGATGCCCCACTTGTCGTTCAGCACCTTGGCGATCGGCGCGAGGCAGTTCGTCGTGCACGAGGCATTGGAGATGATAGCCTGGCCGGCGTAGGTGGCGTGGTTCACGCCGTAGACGAACATCGGCGTGTCGTCCTTCGACGGCGCCGACAGGATCACCTTCTTCGCGCCGGCGGCGAGGTGCTTCTCGGCGCTGGCCTTGTCGAGGAACAGGCCGGTGGATTCGATGACGACGTCGGCGCCGACCTCGTCCCACTTCAGATTGGCCGGGTCGCGCTCCTGGGTGAGGCGGATGCGCTTGCCGTTGACGATCAGGGTGCTGCCGTCGACCGAGACCTCGCCCTTGAAGCGGCCGTGGACCGAGTCGTAGCGGAGCATGTAGGCCAGGTAGTCCGGTTCCAGCAGGTCGTTGATGCCGACGATCTCGATGTCGTCGCCGAAGTTCTGGACCGCGGAACGCAGCACGTTGCGGCCGATGCGGCCGAAGCCGTTGATGCCAACCTTGATCGCCATGGGCGGATCGCTCCTGAGCAGGGGGAGGGGAAGCCCGTCATTCTACTGGACCGGCAGCCGCCCCCGGAGCGGGACGACCCGGGGCCCGGGAAGCGGACCGCCATCCCGGACCGGACGGGGGCGTCTGGCGGTTTGTTAAAAAATTGATCATCCTCAAACGGCGCCCGGAAAGGCGCGCAGATACTGCCGCCCAACACGTCGGCAGTCCAAATCCAATGCCCAAGGAGGCAACCCCATGATTCGTCGTTTCGCTCCGCTCGCCATCGCCCTCGCTTTCGGCGGCCTCGCCCTTCCGGCCTTCGCCCAGGACGCCGGCCAGTGGACCTTCAGCGTCGGTGCGCACCAGGTCAATCCGAAGTCCGACAACGGCAGCCTCGCCGGCAACACGCTCGACGTGGAAGTCGGCAGCAACGTCCGTCCGACCGTGACCGCCGAATACTTCGTGCGCGACAACCTCGGCATCGAAGTCCTGGCCGCGCTGCCGTTCCAGCACGACATCGACATCAAGGGCCTCGGCAAGGTCGGCTCGACCAAGCACCTGCCGCCGGTGGTCTCGCTGCAGTACCACTTCGGCAAGGGCAACGTGAAGCCCTTCGTGGGCGCCGGCATCAACTACACCTACTTCTTCAGCGAAAGCACCTCCGGTGCGCTGGCCGGCAGCAAGCTGAGCCTCGACAACTCGTGGGGCCTGGCCGCCCACGCCGGCATCGACTTCAAGGTCGGCGACAAGGGCGCGATCCGCGTCGATGCGCGCTGGATCGACATCGACACCGACGTCAAGCTCGACGGCGCGAACCTCGGTACGGTCAACATCGACCCGCTGGTCTACGGCGCCGCGTACGTCTTCAACTTCTGAGCAATGCCCCCGCCGCCGGCCGGACGGTCGGCGGCGGGACACAACAAGAGCTGCAAGCTGCGGGTCATGTCGGCTACTCTCCTCCGCATGACCCGTTTTTTGTGCCTGACGTTCTGCCTCGTCGCCGTCGCATCGCCGCTTCCCGCCCGCGCGTGGGGGCCCACCGGCCACCGCATGGTCGGGGCGCTGGCCGCCGAAGCGCTCACGCCCGCCGCGCGCCGGGAGGTCGCCCGCCTGCTTCACGGCGAGCCCGACCCCACGCTCGCTGGCGTCGCCAACTGGGCCGACGAGTTGCGCGACCATCCGCCCGCGGACAATGCCGACCTCGGCAAGCGCACGTCGCGCTGGCACTACGTCAATCTCGCCGAGGACGACTGCGGCTACGTGCCGCCGAAGCACTGCCCGGACGGCGACTGCGTGATCGAGGCGATCCGCCGCCAGCGCGACGTGCTGGCCGACCGCAGCCGCCCCGATGCCGAGCGCGCGCAGGCGCTGAAATTCCTCGTGCATTTCGTCGGCGACGCGCACCAGCCGCTGCACGCGGGCTATGCGCGCGATCGCGGCGGCAACACCTTCCAGTTGCAGGTCGACGGCCGCGGCACCAACCTGCACGCGCTTTGGGACAGCGGCCTGCTGGCGGGCATCGGCGAGGGTCCGCTGCTGGAGACGCTGCGGCACCTGTCGCCGCCGAAGGACGGCATCGAGGATCCGCAGGCGTGGGCCGAGGCCTCGTGCCGGATCGTGCTGCGCGACGGCTTCTATCCGCCCGGCGCGAAGCTGCCGGCGACGTACGTGGCGCAGTGGCGGCCGGTGGCGGAGCAGCAATTGCGGCTCGCGGGGCGACACCTCGCGGACCTGCTGAACGACGCGCTGAAGGCGCCGCCCGCGCGCTGACCCCGGCGGCGTCCGCCGGGGCCTGCGCAACGACTCACTGCTTCGTATCGGCAGCGGCCGGTGCCGGTTCGGCGGCCGGCACCGCGGCAGCGCGCGCTGCGGCCATGGCACGGAGTTCATCGCGCCGCGCCGCGATGCGGCCGCGGATCTCGGCCATCTCCGCCGAGTTCGCCGCCTGCGCACGCGCGGCACGGGCCTGATCCTCGGCCGCGACGGCCTGTGCCTGCGATGCCCGCTGCTGGTCCTGTTTCGCCTGACGCTGTTCGGCGACGGCCCGGGCTTGTGCCTCGGCGGCAACGGCCTGTACCTGCGATGCACGGCGTTGCGCGCGCGCGGCCTGTTCTGCCTGCACGGCGGCCGCGGCATCAACCGCATCGGCCTTGACGCGCCGCGGAGGCGGAGGCGGAGGCGGAGGCGGAGGCGGAGGCGGCGGGGCGGGGGCCGCCAGCGCAGGTGGCGCCGGAGGCGAAGGCGGTGCCGGAGACGCCGGCGGTGCCGGCGGCGGCGGGGGTGGCGGCGGCGGTTGGTCGTCGACACGCATCGCCAGTTCGATGCCGTCGAAACGGCCATCGGCCTTCTGCTCGCCGACCTTCACCACGCCGGGCGTGTCGCGGGCGACGATCAGCCGCGGCCGGCTGACCACCACGTCGTTGCGGCTCAGCACCAGCGCGACGTCGAAGCGGTCCTGCCCGGCCTTCTTCACGCTGCCTTCGATGCCGATGTGGCCGCCGCGTCCGTCCTGGTACTTCAGATCGAACCTCGAACCGTAACGGCCGCCCGCTTCGAGATGTGCCGGCGGCAGGCCGTCGGTCTTGAGCTCCATCGCGATGTGGTAATCGCCGCCGGTTCCGGTGAGGCCGGACACGGATCGCGCGGGTTGCGCCGACCACACCGCGAAGCCGGCGCCGAACAGCAGCGTCGCGACCAGCGCGGCGCCGAATCGCCGGACCCGGGGGCGCGGCGGGGGAGTGACGAGATGCATGACTCTCTCCTTCAGGGGATGTGAGACGCCCCAGTGGCAGCCCAGCGGCGCCTGCCGGTCGGCCATGAGGGTCTTGAGCATCGCTTCGCCGTACGCGCGTCGCGAATCGGGATGGGCCGCGACCACGGCCCGGTCGCAGGCCAGCTCCTGGTCGTGCCGGAATCGGGCCACGGCCAGCGGCAGCAGCGGGTGGAACCAGAACAGGCAGCGGAACGCAGCCGCGGCGAGATTGGCGAGATGGTCGCCGCGACGGCGGTGAAGGCGTTCGTGCGCGAGCATCAGCCCGCGTTCGCGGACGTCGTAACGGTGTTCGAAGTCGTCGGGCAGCACGATGCGCGGACGCAGCGCGCCGACCAGCGCGGGCAGACCGGCGCGGGCCTGCGCCCGCCACAGCCCGTCGTCGCAAGGCGCCAGCGCGCCGAGGCCGCGCTCGAACCGGCGCTGCGCGCGCCACAGCCACGCCGCCGTCAGCAGCGCACCGGCGAGCCATGCCAGCAGCCACCACGCCGAGCGGTCGGCGGCCTGCGCCGGCGCGACCAGCACAGGCTGCACGAGCGCATGCAATGCGGGCGCGGGTGTCGTCGGAGAAGCCAGCAGCATCGTGCGCGCAGGCACCGCGAGCGCAACCAGCGACACCGGCAGCAGCCACCATGCGGCGTAGGCCACGTCGGCACCGAAGCGGCCACGCAGCCAGCGCGGCAGCACCAGCAGTGCGGCCAGCGCGCCGGTCGCGACCAGCGTCATGCGCCACAGCAGTTGCAGCAGTTCAGGCGTGTCCATCGTCGTCCTCCGTGCCGGTGCCCGCGTCGCCGGCAGGCATGTCGAGCGCATCCACCAGCCGGCGCAGCTCGGCCACGTCCTGCGCGCTGAGCTTGCGGTGCTCGCTGAAGTGCGCCACCAGCGGCGCGACGCGGCCGTCGAACAGTCGCGCCAGCAGGCTTTCGCTTTCGTCCAGCACCCAGTCTTCGCGCCGCAGCAGCGGGCTGTAGAGATAGCGGCGGCCGTCCTTGTCGGCGGCGATCGCGCCCTTGTTGAGCAGGCGGTTGAGCAGGGTCTTCACCGTCGCCTCCTGCCAGTCCTGGCGCGGCGCCAGTGCGGCCACCACCTCTTCCGCGGCCAGCGGGCTGCGCTGCCAGAGCACGTCCATCACCACCGATTCGGCTTCGCTGATCTGCATGTCCACCACGATCGTTTACGCTCGTAATCGAAATCAGATTACACTCGTAAACGATGGTGTCAAGCGCCGGATCCCCCGGCTCCCGGGCGCCGCGCTTCCTGCAGCGGACCCCCTCCCCTGCCCGGCCCGGACGACCCGACCGACTGCGGCGGATTGCGCCGGGACAAGACGCCCGCGGCCAAACTCCGCGATCATGCCCGCATGAACCAGCCGAACCGCCCGCATCGCCTCACCTCGCTCGACGATGCCGTCGAGACCCTGCTCGCCACCGTCGAAGGCCCTCTGCACGTCGCCGCGCCGCTCGGCATCGGCAAGCCGCACCGCTTGCTCAACGCGCTGTATGCGCGGATCGAGCGCGAGCCGTCGCGGCCGTTCCACCTCTACACCGCGCTGTCGCTGGACACGCCGACGGCGACCAGCGACCTGCAGCGGCGCTTCCTCGATCCGTTCCTCTCGCGCCACTTCGGCGACGACTTCCCGCGCCTGGCCTACGTGCAGGCGGAGAAGCGCGACGCGCTGCCGGCGCACGTGGAGATCGAGGAGTTCTACATGCAGTCCGGCGCGCTGTTGCGGTCCCGCCAGGCGCAGCGCCGCTACGCCAGCCTCAACTACACCCACGTGGCGCGGGTCGTCGCCGAGCGCGGCGTGAACTGCGTGGTGCAGAAGGTGGCGGCGAACGCCGACGGCACGCAACTGTCGCTGTCGTCGAACACCGACCTCACCTTCGACCTGCTCGACGCCATCGCGCTGCGCGGTGCGCCGCGGCCGCTGCTGATCGCCGAGGTCGACCCGGAGCTGCCGTGGATCGAGAGCGGCGCCGCGGTGGACGCGGATTTCTTCGACGTGGTGGTGACGCCGCCGGGGCCGCATCCGAAGCTGTTCGCGCTGCCGCGCCAGCCGGTGGCCGACGCGGAGTATGCGATCGGCTTCTACGCGAGCGCGCTGGTGCGCGACGGCGGCACGCTGCAGATCGGCATCGGTGCGCTGGCCGACGCGCTGTGCCACGCACTGGTGCTGCGCCACGTCGACAACGCCGCCTACCGGCGCGTGCTCCAGGCGCTGGATCCGGAGATCGAACGCCATCCGGCGGTCGTCGCCAGCGGCGGGCTGGGGCCGTTCGAGACCGGCCTGTACGGCTGCAGCGAGATGATCAACGAAGGCTTCCGCGCGCTGGTGCAGGCCGGCGTGCTGCGCCGTCGCGTGGTCGACGACGAGGCGCTGATGCGGCGCCTCGCCGACGGCAGCGCCAGCGACGCCGACCATGCCCGCGTCGCGCGCGAGGGCGAGTTCCTGCACGGCGCGTTCTATCTCGGCTCGCACGCATTCTACGATTGGCTGCGCACGCTCGACGACGACGCGCGCAGCGGCATCGGCATGCGCCGCGTCGGCGAAGTCAACGAACTCTACGGCGGCCGCGAATCGCTGGAGCGCGTGCAGCGCCGCGAGGCGCGGTTCTTCAACACCTGCATGATGGCGACGGTGCTGGGCGCCGCGGTGTCGGACGGCCTGGACGACGGCCGCGTGGTGTCCGGCGTGGGCGGGCAGTACAACTTCGTGGCGATGGCGCACGCGCTCCACGACGCGCGTTCGGTACTGATGCTGCGCGCGATCCGCGAGGAGCCGGGCAAGCCGACGATCTCCAGCGTCGTGTGGAACTACGGCCATACCACGATCCCCCGCCACCTGCGCGACGTGTACGTCACCGAGTACGGGATCGCCGACCTGTGGGGCGCCTGCGACGAGGACTGCATCGCGGCGATGGCGGCGGTGGCCGACAGCCGCTTCCAGCACGGCCTGCTGTCGCGCGCGAACGCGGCCGGCAAGCTCGGCGAGTCGCTGCTGCGCCTGCGCCTGTCGGGCCGCAACACGCCCGAACGGCTGGCCGCGACGCTGGCCCCGTTCCGTGCCGACGGCACCCTGCCCGACTACCCGCTGGGCAGCGATTTCACGCCGGTGGAGCAGCGCCTGGCGAAGGCCTTGCTGTGGCTGAAGGCGAACACCGCCACCCGCGGCGCGAAGCTGGCGACGATCGCGAAGGCGCTGATGGCCGGCGGCGCCGCGAACGACGACGAACGCGAGGCGCTGACGCGCATGGGCTACGACGCGCCGGCCGGCTTCGCGGACAGGGTGTCCGCGAAGCTGGTGCTGCTGGCGCTGCGGCAGGCCGGGTGAGGATGCCTGCCCGGCGGCATTACTTCGCCGCCGCGTCGCGGATCACGCCCAGGGCTTGTTCGTAGGCATCCATCCGATAGGTCTCGCGCAGTTGCCGGATCTGTTCCAGCAGCTCCGCGGACAGCGCGGCGGACGCGTCCGGCGTCGGGGCGCTGATCGACAGGTCGTAATCCTGCCGATGGTCGTGCTCGTCCTCGCCGCTGTGCGGCCCACCGGTGTAGTGGCAGGGGATGATCTTCACCACCGTCATGCCGTTGTAGCGGGTGTCGTAGTCGATCTTCCAGCGCAGCTTCTGGTCACATTCGTTCCAGGTGGGCTGAGAAGTGACGCCCGCGCCGAATCCATTGGTATAGAAGACCTGTCCGTGGTAACCGACGCCGCCACCATTGGGGACCGGCGCGGCGGCGGCGGTCGCGGACAGGGCGGCGGCCATCAGGCCGAGCATCAAGGTCGATGTCATCTTCATCGCAATTCCTTTTTGTTGGAAAGACGCCCGCCACACGACGGGCCCGGACACGCTAGGCGGCGCTCGCCCGGACGGACAGGACGCTCCCGGGCAGGTGCCGGGAATCCGGCGGGAAGGAATCGCAGGGGAAGGCCGCCGGCAGGGCGATCCCGTCCGCCGGTGCCGCATGCGTGCCCGGCCGGACGCCGGCGGCTCCGCTAGGGATTCACCGCCGCATTCGTGCAGGTGCCTTCCAGCGTGCCGCTGAGGAACATGCCGGTCGGGCCGCCGTGGTTGAGGACCTCGACCTCGAGGGTGTAGACGCCCGGCCCTCCCGTGACCGGCCAGGTAGCGAAATTGTTCAGCTGGTTGACCGTGGCGAAGCAGTAGCCCGCCGACGTGCATTGCGCCGGGCCCGCGCTGCCTGGACCGGTGAGGAACACCTTCAGGGTGTCGTCACCGGCCGCCGCGATCCCGTTGAACACGATGGTCTGGGGGATCGTGCATTTCTCGACCCGGAACGCCAGCGTGTACTGATGGATCGTGCTCGAGCCCTCGGCGTCGGCATTGCCGGAAATCCAGAGGGCGCCGTTGGTCTGGGTGCTCCAGGCCACGTTCGGCACGGCCACGTGGACGGTGGGCTGGCCGTCGACGCGCCAGGGGACGCCGGGCAGGGTGCTCACGTCGAGGGTGTTCTGTCCGCCGAGGCATTCGCAGCAGCCGAGCGTCGGCATCTGATCCTCCTCCTGGAGCGTGGACCGAGCGACGCGTGGCGACGGGACCGCCCGATCGCGGGCATCGGCCGGCGGCATGGTGAAGGACGACAGGCCGGCGGCGGCGGCGAACAGGGCCGCGAAGACGGTGCGACGCGGCGGGCGGGACAGGGACAACGGAAGCGAAGACGACATGACGATGCTCCTTGCGGGGCCGCGGATGCGGCGCTGGGGTGGGCCGGATCGCACGACGCCACGGGCGTCCTTCGAGGCGCGGGAAGCGCGGCGATCCGGTCGGGGCACCGTAGGGAGGACGCCCGCGCCGGATAAGGACGAAGCCGGGAACAAATCGCCGCCGGGACGGCAGATCCCACCTCTGTGCCATGCGGATCAAGGCCTTGCGTCGTTTGTTCCCGGCTTCTGCCCGGCGTTTCGCTCGCAGGCGTCGGAAGCGCCCGCCTAGACTCGGCCCACACGACCCCAAAGGAGCGACACCATGACCGCCGTGTTCCGCCTGACCCTCGCGTTCGCACTGACCCTGGCGAGCGCCACGCCCGCCCTCGCCCATGCCCCGGCGCTCCCCGATGCCTGCGCGGTGCCGGGCGTCCGCCAGATCGTCATCGGCACGTTCCGGTTCACGGCGACCGACCTGCAGACCTACCAGAACAACCACCCCATCCCCGCGGAGATCCTCACCGGGCGCGGCTGCGACGGCGTCGGCGCGAGCCTGACGCTGGCCGAAGTGATCGGGCTGCTGCACGGTGCGGCATCGCCGGGCGGGAGGTCGCAGGAGGCGGCGGCGTCGAGGGCGGCGCCGCCGCCGGCGGCCCGGAGGGCGGTCGTCGTCTCCCGGCCGATCGGCCCGGTCAGGCCCGGCGGCGCCCTCGAGCCCCCGAGAGCCGGAGGCGATGCCACCTGCGGCGTGGTCGACTTCTGGCTGTACGCCGCGGTCGATGCCTACGACTACTGCAACGGCCCGGCGGGCGGGAATGGACAGGCCTACTTCGCCGTGACCCGGCCGGCCAGCTTCAACGACGCTGACCATCACAAGGCCTACGCCAGCTACGACGAAGGCCTGGAGGGCACCTGCTACGTCTGCCAGCCGCCGCTCAGGCGCAACGTCGTCGAGCCGATCGAGGTCTCGAAGGGCGACGTGCGGCCCGTGAAGCGCGCGCAGGAGCGCTGAGCGCGAGGCGCAACGTCACCCCAGTGCGCTGCGGCGGGTGTAGGCGAGCACGCCGTCCACCCGCCGCTGCAGGTCGTCGCGTTCGCGCGGCGACAGCCGGCATTCCCCGAGCACGAAGTAGGCCAGCCGCAGGACGTCGCGCCAGCGCGGGTTCTGCGGCAGGCGCGACAGGCTGAGGTAGCGCTCCATCGCCCGCGCGCGCAGCCGTCCGTCGTCGACGTTGATCCGCCAGATGCGGCTGCGTTCGGCCAGCTCGATGCGGTTCTGCCCGGTGGTGCGTTCCCACGCCTCGATCGCCTCCAGCATCAGCGCGACCAGCGCCTGGCGGAAGGCGGCGCGGGCCTCGGCTTCGTCGACGACGGGATCCACGCGCGCGGCCGCGGGCGTCGTCGCGCCGGCCTCCGCGAGCGCCGCCAGCCGCATCACCACCCGGCCATCGCCCTGCTCCCACGGAGACAGGTCCGCGCGCAGCGCGGGGCGACCGTCGCCGGCGGCGAACGCCAGCGCCTGCGCCGCGCTGTCTTCCATGCATTCGAGCGCCGTCGCCAACGCGGCGGCATCCCCGGCGGACAGCCGTTCGGACAGCGGCCGCCCGGTCAGGCCGTCGGGTGCGGCACCGAGCAGCGGACACGCCGCGCGGTTGGCCGCGAGCACGATGCCTTCGGCATCGAGCAGGCACAGCGCTTCGTCGCGGCTGTCCAGCAGCCCCTGCAGCAGGTCGCGATCGTTGCCGAGCGCATCGGCCTCGCGCCGGTAGCGCCCCAGCATCGCCTCGTAGCGGGCGCGGTTCGCGGCTTCGGCCAGCCGCGCGCGCTGCTGGCGGCGCAGGAACAGCATCGACGCGGCGAACAGCGCCGCCAGCGCGGACATCGCGACCAGCCACAGCGCCAGTTCGCGCTGGTGCAGCACGGCGATGGTGCGCCCCCGCTCGGAAATCACGCGCTCGCGTTCGGAGGCGTCGAAGCGCGCGCGCAGCCAGCCGAACCGGCGATCGCTCTCGGCCGCGACCTGTTTCCTTTCGTCGTCGCGGGCCACGCGCAGGGCCGCCATCGCGTCGGCATATCGCCCGCCCTGTTCCAGCGTCTTCGCCAATTCGTCGTTCAATGCGACGCGATCGGCATGGCCGGCCGGGGATTGCGCGAGCGCGGCCCGCAGACGGGTTTCCGCCGGCACGAGCCGCCCGGTGATGCGGTCGGCGCTCGCCGCCGCGAGCTGCAGTTCGGCCGGCGGCGGCAGGCGGTGCCCGTCGGCCAGCGCCAGTCCGCCGGCGGCGTAGCGACGCGCGCGCTCGAACTCGCCGTTGTCGATGGCCGCCAGCGCCAGATCGGCATGGATCCGCAGCTGATAGGGGACATTGCCGAGCGCGTGATACGCGTCCAGCGCGGCTTCGAGTTCGGACATGGCCGTCCTGGTGTCGTGGCCGTCCAGCGCGAGCTTGCCCAGGCCGTGCAACATGTGCGCCACTTCGGCCTGATTGCCGCTGCGGCGGAACGCCGCCAGCGCCTGCCGGGTGTAGTCCTCGGCCTGCGCCGGATCGCCGGTCTCGCGATACACATCGCCGATGTTGGCCAGCGCGCCGCCGATGTCGGGATCGCCATCGGCGCGCTGCATGTCCAGCCCGCGCTTCAGCGTGCGCAGGGCGCCGTCGTAGTCGCCCAGCCGACGCAGGCTGCTGCCGACGTTCTTGAGCTGCTTGGCGACGGCCGCACGGTCGTTGCGCGCTTCCGCGATCGACAACGCGCATTGGAAGCGCCCGAGCGCCACGTCGATCCTGTCCTCGCGATACGCGAGGACGCCCAGACGCCGCACCCACTCGTAGCGCGCGGCGGCATCCTGCCCGGGCGCGAGCTTCGCCGCGGCGCAGCCCAGCGCCGTTTGCGCACCGTCCAGGTCGCCGGCCTTGATCCGGGCGTCCGCGATCGCGTCCAGCGCATCCGGATCTGCCGATGCGAACAGGCGACGGCAGGTCGCCGGCGCGGGCAGCGTCCGCGCATCGATCGCGGCGCAGGCCGGGATCGCCGCCGCGACAGCCGTGCCAGCGGCGCAGGCGAATCCCGTCGCCAGCGCGATCGCGAGGCGGCCACGCCTCCCGCCGAAGACTCCCTGCAAGCCCCGCCTCCCTGCCGATGCCGCTGGATCGGCGCGGGATCAATCTAGCATCCGTTCGACGTGCGGTCGCCCGGGCCTGCCTGCCGAAGTGTCGGCAGGCAGGCGATGCCGCGATTCAGGGATGCCAGGTGCAGTAGATGTCGTATTCGACCTGTGCGGTCGACTCCGCGGCGACGGCGGCGGAGAACGCGGCGGTCAATGCAGCGTTGCACTGCGCTTGCGTGCTGCCGCTGGCGGACTGGTAGGTGGTGTAGTTCGGCTGCCCGTCGTAGTAGTGATGGATGATCCGGATGCGGCCTTCCCACACGCCACGACCGACGGGCGGGGCGATGACGATGCCGCCGATGCCGCCGGAACCGGCGGTGGCGGGGAAGACGCTCCCGCCGGCGAACGTGGCGGCCAGCAGGCCGGTGAGCAGTGCGGTACGCGCGATGCCATGTGTCATGGGAGCACTCCTGTGAGCGCGATCGGAACGATCGCCGACGGGTGACTGCGCGGGCAGCGCAGCGATGGACCCGAGGCCGGCACGACGCGCCGACCTCCGGGCGACTGCGATGCCAGCGCGCGTTCTTCACCGCCGGCTCACCCGCCGCTGACACCGATGCCGGTGTTGCCGCCGCGCCCGTCCCGCAAGGACGGGCACGACGCCGGACACCGGGCCCACCGGTCTCCGCGACGCGGGCTCAGAAGGCGTCGAACCAGCACCAGGTCACGACCGAGACGCCGGGCGAGTTGGTCAGGCTGGCGAGCTGGCCTTCGCAGTAGGTCTGGCTGTCGGCGGTGATGTCGATGTAGCTGTAGGTCGAGTACGTGCCGTCCGGGTTCGAATGGGGATGGACATACCGGACCTTCGCGCGCCACACGCCGGGCACGTAGGGCGTCGGACCGACGGGTTCGAGGGTGCCGCCGCCGATGCGTGCGGCGGAAGCGGGCGAGGCCGCGGCGATCATCAGGACGAGGGCGGTGGAGGCGAGCAGGGACTTCATGGAAACTCCGGAGCGGAAGGGAACGAAGGGATCGGTGGAACGGAGGCCGCCCGGAAGGGAAGCCGGGCGACATCGCGGGAGCGCCGCGTCCGTGCGGACGGCGCGGATCAGCGGTCCTTCTGGTCCTTCTTGCGGATCGGGTCGGTGATCGCGGCCTTGGCGATGGCCTGCAGCGTGGCTTCGTACTGGTCGATCTGGAACGTCTTGCGCGCCGCGGCCACTTCGTCCAGCAGGACGTGGGCGATGCCGCCGGATTCCCCGGGCGAGTCCGCCACCACGGCAAGGGTGTACGGCGCCGCTTCCATTTCCGGCACGCCGCCGCTGAAGGCCCAATGGCCGATGCAGGGCGAGACGCTCTCGATCTGGTAGCCCTGGTTGTTCACGGCGTTGTAGATCGCGGCGTTCAGGGCGGTCTGGCAGTCGAAGGCGCTGGCGTAGGGACCGACGGTGAGGCCGGCGTTGCTGCCGGCGAACTCGGCGGAACCGTAGTAGACGAACACGCCCTGGTACGGCGCTTCGGCGCGCGCCTGGCCGGAAAGGGACAGCGCCAGCAGCAGGCCGGCGGACAGGGCAAGCATCGATTTCATGGGTGACTTCTCCCGGAGACGAGGGTCGTCCCCGCCGGACGACGGGGTGCGACGACGCTATGCGCCATGCAGCGACCGCTCCAGTACGAAGCCGGGACAAGGCGGGAACGGACCGGGAACGCATGCCGCGCGCCGGATCGCGGCCGGCCGGCGCGGCGACGCGTACGGATGCATTCGAATCAATGACTTGGCGAGGAATTCTGCCCGCTTTCGACCCCGGATAACCATGGAGTCGCCGGATCGCCGCGACTAGACTGGGATTCCCGTCGCCGCCCGGTCCCGCGTCCATGCCGCTGTCCCGCATCGCCCGCCTTTCGTCCAAGCCCGGCGCTTCGCTGCGCCGCGGCGCCTTGCTGGCCGCCCTGCTGTCGGCCTCGCCGATGCTGTCCGCCCACGACACCCTGCCGGCGCAGTGGTGCGCGGACCCGAACACCGTGCCGGTGGTGGTCGCCCAGTTCGACTTCCCTCCCGAGCTGCTGCAGGCGTACCGCGAGGCGAACCCGATCCTCAATGGGCCGGAGGAAGGCGGCGTGTGCAACGATCTCAAGAGCTGCGGGATCGTCGACGACTGGTTCTGGGCCGACCAGCTCAGCCACGAATACTGCGCCGGGATCGGCGTGCAGAAGCAGCGCGCAGCGACCGCGCAGACCTCGCCGGCACCGACCTCGCCGGCCGCCCTGCCGATGCCGATCGTCAACACGCCCGACGCGTTCAACGCCCGCGACCACCACAGCCTCTATTCGTTCCGCAAGGGCCACCTGGTCGGGGCCTGCGTGGTCTGCGTGACGCCGACGACGCCCGCGCCGCCGCCGAAGCAGCAGGATCTGCCGTCGCGATGACGCCGGCCCGGACCCGCCCGGCTCAGGCCCGCCCGGCTCAGACCAGGGCGTCGCGCCGGGTGTAGGCCAGCACCGCATCGACGCGGCGCTGGAGATCGTCGCGGACCGGTGCCTCCAGCGTGCACTGGCCGAGCACGTGGTAAGCCGAACGCAGCACGTCGCGCCAGCGCGGATGCTGCGGCAGCTTGGACAGCGCGAGGTAGCGCTCCATGGCCCGGGCGCGCAGGCGCCCGTCGTCGACGGTGACCCGCCAGATGCGGCTTTTCTCGGCCAGCTCCAGCCGGGTGGTGCCGGTGCTGCGCTCCCAGACTTCGACCACCGCCAGCATGAGTTCCACCAGCGCGCGGCGGAATTCCTCGCGCATCGCCGGTTCGCTCGCCGCCTCTGCCAGCACCGGCGGCGCGGCCGCCTCATCGCCGCCGGTATCGGCGGGGCCGAGCCCGAGCACGATCTGGCCGTCGCCGCGCGACCAGGTCGCCAGGTGCGCGCGCAGCGGCGCGCCCTCGCGCGCGTGCAGGGTCAAGGTCCGCGCCGGACTGTCCTCCATCCCTTCCAGGGCCGTCGCCCAGGCCGTGGCGTCGTCCGGCGACAGGTGCTCGCCCAGCGCATGGCCGGCCAGGCCCACCTCCCCGGCGCCGAGCAGCCGGCAGGCGGCGAGATTGGCGGCCAGCACGCGCCCGTCGGCATCCAGCAGCAGCACCGCGTCCTCGCGGGTGTCGAGCAGCGCCTGCAGCTGACGGCGATCCTCGGCGAGGGCGTCGGTCTCGCGCCGGTAGCGGGCCAGTTCCTCCTCGTGGCGCACCCGGCCGGTTTCGCGCGCGAGACGCTCGCGCTGCCGTCGCCGCTGCAGCAGCAGCCAGGCGAGCAGCCCGGCCACCGCCATCGCGGCGGCGATCAGCCACAGCCACAGGGTGCGCTGGCGCAATTCGGCGCGACGCAGCCGGTTCTCGGTTTCCAGCGCGGCGATGGTGCGATCGCGCTCCGCCGCCTCGAAGCGGGTCCGCAGCCAGCCCAGTTGGCGGTCGTGCTGGGCCCGCGACAGCGCATCGGCCTCGGCGTGGGCGCGGCCGAGGGTGACCAGCGCGGCCACCGGATCGCCGGTACTGGCCTGGATCGCGGACATTTCCTCCAGCAGCGCCGGGCGATCGGCATCGCCCCGCGCGGTGGCGGCCAGCGCCTCGCGCACGCGGCGCAGCGCCGCGGGCGCCGCGCCCGTCGCGCGCTCGTAACGCGCCAGCTGCAACTGCAGCGCCGCCGGCAGCGGCAGTCGGTGCGCCTGCGCCTGCGCCAGCGCGCCGCCCGCATCGCGCCCCGCCTGCGCGAGGTCGCCCGACGCCAGCGCCGCGCGGATCAGGCCGCCGTACACGCGCAGGGCGTAGGCGCGATGCTCGCCGTCGCGGTAGGTCTGCAGGGCCTCGCGCAGCCAGATCGTGGACTGGCGGACGTCGCCGGTGTCCAGGCCCAGCTCGGCCATGCTCTCCAGCACGTGCGCCGCCTCGACCCGCTTGCCCCTCGCGCGATAGGCCGCCAGCGCGTCGCGGTAGTAGCGCATCGCGTCCGCCGGCTCTTCCAGCGCGCGATAGACGTCGGCGAGGTTGTTGAGCACGGCGCCGTCCACCTCGCCGATCGCGCGCTGCATCTCGAGGCTGCGGATGAGCGTGCCCAGCGCGCCGTGGTAATCGCCGAGCCGGCGCTGCGCCGAGCCGACGTTCCGGAGGTCGCGCGCGGTCGCGGTGCGGTCCTCGCGCGCGCTGGACAGCCGCAGCGCGCATTCGAAGCCGGACAGGGCCTCGGGAATGCGCTCGCGGCGGTAATCGAGGATGGCGCGCCGGCGCACCAGTTCGTAACGCGAGGGTGCATCGTCGCCGGCGGCGAGCACCGCGTCGGCGCAATCCAGCGCGGCACCGGCGTCGTCGAAGCGACCGGCAGCGATGCGCTGCTCGCCCTGCGCGAACAAGGCCTCGGCGGTGGCGGCCGGCGAAGCCGCCGCGACGACGCCGGCGCGCTGGAGGCAAACGGCGGGATCCGGCAGCGGGCGCGTGGGCTGCGGGGTCGAACAGTCCGAGTCGGCCGCGCCCGCGAGTCCCGTCGCCGCCCCCGCCACCACCGTCGCCGCGCACAGCAGCGCCGTGCGCGGGAAACCGGAGCGACGTGACGTCATCGCGGGCGTCCCTCCCCGGCGGGGCTCAGTCGCTGGCGCCGGCGGCCGCCACCACCGCGTCGACGGTGATGCCGAAGTGCGGGTAGAGCTGTTCGGCCGGGGCCGAGGCGCCATAGCCGTCCATGCCGATCACCGCACCGTCGAGGCCGACGTACTTGATCCAGAAATCGCGGGTCGCCGCTTCGATCGCGATGCGCTTGCGGCAGGACTTCGGCAGCACCGCTTCACGATAGGCCGCATCCTGGCGGTCGAACACGTTGGTCGAGGGCATCGACACCACGCGCACGCCGTCGCCGAGCTGCGCCGCGGCCTGCATCGCGAGGCCGACTTCCGAGCCGGTGGCGATGAGGATCAGCGTCGGCGCACCCACGCTGTCCTTCAGCACGTAGCCGCCGCGGGCGATGGCCGCGACCTGCGCGGCGTCGCGCGCCTGGTGCGGCAGGTTCTGGCGCGAGAACACCAGGCAGCTGGGGCCGTCGTGGCGTTCGATCGCCGCGCGCCACGCCACCGCCGATTCGACCGCGTCGCACGGGCGCCACACGTCGTTGTCAGGGATGTAGCGCAGCGACGCGAGATGCTCGACCGGCTGGTGGGTCGGGCCGTCCTCGCCGAGGCCGATCGAGTCATGCGTGTAGACGTGGATCGCGCGCGCCCCCATCAGTGCGCTCATGCGCACCGCGTTGCGCGCGTAGTCGCTGAAGACGAGGAACGTCGCGTCGTACGGCACGAAGCCGCCGTGCAGCGCGAGGCCGTTCGAGATCGCGGTCATCGCGAACTCGCGCACGCCGTAGTAGACGTAGTTGGCGTCGGGGTCGCTGCCGGCGACGGTCTTGCTGCCCTTCCACAGGGTCAGGTTGGAATGCGCGAGGTCCGCGGAGCCGCCGACCAGTTCCGGCAGCTGCGGCGCGAAGGTCTCGATCGCCATCTGCGAGGCCTTGCGCGAGGCGACGACCGGGCCTTCGGCCTGCAGCTTCGCGATGTAGCCGTCGGCGAGCGCGGCGAAATCGGCCGGCAGGTCGCCGCGCAGGCGGCGCTCGAACTCGGCGGCGAGGTCCGGATGCTGCGCCGCGTAGGTGCTCCACACCTCGGTCCAGCGCGCTTCCGCGGCTCGGCCCTTGGCGCGGCCATCCCACGCGGCGGCGATGTCGGCCGGGATCTCGAACGGGCCGTGTTCCCAACCCAGCGCGGCGCGGGTGGCGGCGACTTCGTCCTTGCCCAGCGGCGCGCCGTGCGAGGACTCCTTGCCGGCCTTCGCGGGCGAACCGAAGCCGATCGTGGTGCGGCAGCAGATCAGCACCGGGCGGTCCTCCGACTTCAGCGCGGTGTCGATCGCGGTGCGGATCTCGTCGGGGTCGTGGCCGTCGACGTTGCGGATCACCTGCCAGCCGTAGGCTTCGAAGCGCGCCGGCGTGTCGTCGGTGAACCAGCCCTGCACCTGGCCGTCGATCGAGATGCTGTTGTCGTCCCAGAAGGCGACCAGCTTGTTGAGCTTCCACGTGCCGGCGAGCGAGCAGGCCTCGTGCGAGATGCCTTCCATCAGGCAGCCGTCGCCCAGGAACACCCAGGTGCGATGGTCGACGACGGCGTGGCCGTCGCGGTTGAAGCGCTGCGCCAGCAGCTTCTCGGCCAGCGCGAAGCCCACGGCGTTGGCGACGCCCTGCCCCAGCGGGCCGGTGGTGGTTTCGATGCCGCCGGTGACGAAGTTCTCCGGGTGGCCCGGGGTCTTCGAGCCGAGCTGGCGGAAGCGCTTCAGCTCGTCGATCGACAGGCCGTAGCCGGTCAGGTGCAGCAGGCCGTACTGCAGCATCGAGCCGTGGCCGTTCGACAGCACGAAGCGGTCGCGATCGGCCCACTGCGGATTGGCCGGGTTGTGCTTGAGGTAGTCGTTCCACAGCACTTCGGCGATGTCGGCCATGCCCATGGGCATGCCCGGATGGCCGGAGTTGGCGGCCTGGACGGCGTCGATGGCGAGGAAGCGAAGGGCGTTGGCGAGCGTGCGGCGGCTGGGCGTCGTCATGGGGCGTGGGAAGGTCGGCGGCGCCCGGCGGACTGCGGGCCGCTCATTGTCCCATCCCCGGGGGTGGCGTGTCCCGGGCGCCCGTCCGGCCGGGCGCCGGCCGGCTTCATCCTGCCCTGATCCGGCGGGCGCAGCGTGAGGGCCCGATCCGGTCGGAGACGCCGATGAAAGCGTCCTGCCTCGCCGCAGCGGCCTGCCTCTGCGGGCTCACCATCCCCCACGCTGCGCAGGCCGGCGGCCCGCTCGGCATCGATCACCCGGTCGCCTACGACGACAGCGGGATCTGGAATCGCAACGTGCAGAAGGGCGTTGCGGCGGGGGTGGCGCTGACCACCATCGGCGGCGCGGTGTTCGTCGACAGCGACACCCGCCTCGGGCGCACCTTCGACCAGTCGTTCGACGCGATGGTGCTGACCGCCGGCACCACCAGCGCGATGAAACTGGTGTTCTCGCGCAAGCGCCCCAGTCAGACCGACAACCCGAACGATTTCTTCCGGGGCGGCGGCGCGCAGAGCTTCCCCAGCGGCGAAGTAGCCGAGATGGCATCGGTGGTGACGCCCTTCATCCTCGAATACCGCCAGGACCATCCCGCGGTCTACGCGCTGGCGCTGCTGCCGGCGTACGACGCCGTGGCGCGGGTAAAGACCCATGGCCACTGGCAGAGCGACGTGCTGGCCGGCGCGGCGGTGGGCGTCGCCTTCGGCGTGTACGCGCACCACCGCAAGCGGCCGATCTTCCTCGGCTTCACGCCCGACGGCAGCGGCGTGATGATCGGCTACGCGAAGGCGTTCTGACGCAGGGCCGGATCGGCGCGCTCAGCGCACGATCTCGTCCAGCGCCTCCGCGTCCGGCAGCACGCCGCCCGGCGCATCGCGCTCGCCACTGCGATGCGCGACCACGACCGCCGTCGCCAGGTCGCCGGTGACGTTGAGCGAGGTACGGCACATGTCGAGGAAGGTGTTGACGCCGATGATGATGCCGATGCCCTCCGGCTTGATGCCGACGATGCCGCAGATCATCGCGATCACCGGCAGCGAGCCGGACGGAATGCCCGCGGTGCCGATGCCGCCGAGGATGCACAGCACCAGCACCAGCAACTGCTTGGCCAGCGACAGGTCCAGGCCGTACACCTGCGCCAGGAACAGCACGGTGATGCCTTCGAACAGCGCCGTGCCGTGGTGGTTGGCCGAGGCGCCGACGGTGAGCACGAAGCGGGACACCTTGCGCGGCAGCTTCAGGTTCTCCTCGGCCACGCGCAGGGTCACCGGCAGGGTCGCGGTGGACGACGCGGTCGCGAACGCGGTCAGCATCGCCTCCTGGCTGCCGCGGAAGAACGCCAGCGGCGACATCGCGCCCATGAAACGCACCCACAGCGGGATCACCACGAAACCGTGGATGGCGAGCGCGAGCAGCACGGTGACCACGAACCACAGCAGGCTCTCGATCACGTCCCAGCCGAGCTTCGCGCACAGGTTGAACATGAAGCAGGCCACCGCGTAAGGCGCCAGCTTCACGAACATGCCGATCAGGTGCATGCAGATCTCGAACAGGCCGTGCAGCGCGTGCTTGAACGCCTGCGTGCCCGGCGTGGGCTTCATCACCAGGCCGATGCCGATCATCAGCGAGAAGAACACGATGCCGAGCTTCTTGCTGTCATCGCCCATCGCGCCGACGATGTTGTGCGGCACGATGTTCACGATCAGGTCGCGGAAGCTCAGGTCGTGGCTCTGGGCGACGATCTCGCCGGATTTCTGCAGGTTGCCCGACAGCGCGCTGTCGACCAGTTCGCGGGTGATGTGCAGGCCCGGCTGCAGCAGGTTCACCATGACCAGGCCGATCGACACCGCCGCGCCGGTGACGATCGCGGTGTACAGCAGCGTCTTCCAGCCCAGGCGGCCGAGGCTGGCGATGTCGCCCAGCTCGGCCACGCCCAGCACCAGCGCCGAGAACATCAGCGGCACCACCAGCATGAACAGCAGATTGAGGAAAATCTTGCCGAACGGCGCGGTGACGTTGTCGATCAGGGTCTGCAGCGGGCCTTCCAGCCCGGGGACCGAGCCCGCCCACCAGCCCTGGGTCAGCGCATAGGCCAATGAGCCAAGCGCCACGCCCACGACGAATCCGATCATCACCTTGATGTGCAGCGGGAGGCCACCGGCGGGTGCGGACGGTTCGGGGATGACGGCATGGGCCATGGCGCGGCTCCTCTGAGGCGAAAGTCCAGAGGGTACACCATGCCTCGCGAGGCCTTTTCCGCGCCGCGGCGACGAACGAACGCGCGCGTGCCCGACGCGACGCGGCCCCCCGCGCGGCCGGTCAGCGCTCCGGGTACAGCGGCGGCAGCAGCGACGGCGTGCGCCGCGGCGGACGCGGCCACCAGCGCGGTCCCTGTGCGAACGCAGTGCGCATCGCGGCCATCGCCGCGGCGGGATCGCCATCGCCCCAGCGCGCGCGCTGCAATGCTTCGACGGCCGCGCGTTGCGCCGGGTCGGCCAGCCGCGCACGCACGCCGTCGAGGTCGCGCGCGGGCGCGAGCGCACACAGCACGCGCTCGATCGCGGCACGATCGCCGCGCGCGAGCGCGTTCGCGAGCATGCGCGCGTCGGGCAGCACCGCGGCCGGCGCGGCCGGCGACGTCGCGGTGCTCCGCCCTGCCGCACCGTGCCGCGTCGACCACAGCCGCCAGCCCCAGGCCATCGAGATCAGCCACAGCGCACCCAGCGGCATCAGTGCCAGCGTCCACACGTTGTCGGGCATCCAGCGCCGCCAGGCGGGCACGCTGCCGCCATCGTCGTCGTCCACGACATCGTCGTCCGACGGTTCCGCGGCCGGAGCGCCGCTGGCCGACGCCGCCGGCGCCACCTGCAGCACGATGTCCGGCAGGGCGGCGGTGCGCGCCACGCCCGCGGTCGCATCCCACCAGGTGATCCGCGACGCGCGGATGTGCAGCGTGCCGGTGCGCGTCGGCAGCACCGAGAAGCGACGCGTCATCGTCGCCTGCGGGCGACCGTTCACGAAATCCTCTGCGGTCTGCGCGGATTCCGGGAACACCTGCGCATCGCCGTCGGCCCGCAGCGCGAGCTCGGGCAACTGCGCCGCGACCGCGCCGTCGGCCACCGCCTGCACGGTCACCACCGCAGTCTCGCCGACGCGCGCGCCCTGCGGCGCGTCGACGTAGCGCATCTGCAGCGCGTCGAACGGCAGCCACGGCTGCGGCGCGCCGGCGGGGATCGGCTTGACCGCCAGCTCCACCGTCGGGCCGCGCACACGGGTGTCCTCGCCGCCGAAGATGCTGCCGAAGGCGCCGCCGAACCCGCCGGAGATCCGCCCGAGGAAGCGCGGCGCCGGCACCGTCACCCGGCCGGCGCGCTCGGGGATCAGCAGGAAGCGGCGTTCGACCAGGTTGTAGTTGGTGCGGCCGATCTGCACCACCGATTCGAGGTCGTCGCCGACCTTCTGCAGGCTCGCGCCCTCCGGCGGATCCAGGTCCAGCCGACCCTCCAGCAGCGTGCCCAGTTCGTAGTACAGCCGCATCGTGTAGCCGACCGTCTGCTGCACGTACGGCGTCGTGGTGTCGACTTTCGCCTGGATGAACACCGGTTGCCCGGCCGCTTCGGCGGGCGCCGGGGCCTGCGCCTGCGCCGGATCCGGCGGCGCCGCGCGTGGCGGCGTCACCGTCAGGTGCAGCGGCGGCGTCTGCGCCCGCCCGATCCGCAGCGGCGGGATGTCGATCTCGCCGCTGTGCATCGGCCGCAGCACCAGCTTGATCCGGAGCACCATGCTCAGGCCGCCGCCGACCGACCGCAGGTCCTGTTCGACGGTCTGGCCGACGAGGTTGAAATCGTGCAGCACGCCGTTGAGGTCCGGCAGGCCGCCGGAGATCACGCTGATGTCGGCGTCGATGGTCAGCGTGACGGTCTCGTCCTGGGCGATGCGCTGGCGATCCAGCGACGCGCTGACCCCCTGCGCCCAGGCGGGCAGGCAGGAGGCGAGCAGCGCCAGCCACAGCGCGAAGGCGGCCCAGCGACGCCCAGCGGCGCGCATCAGCGATCGCCCTCGCGCTTGCGGCGCTTCTGTTCGAGCAGGAACTTCGCACGCAGCAGCCCGCCCGGATCGTCCGGTACCCGGCGCAGCCAGGCCTCGTTGGCGAGCCGACGTTCGCGCGTCTCGGCAGTCTCCTTCGGTGGCGGCATGCCCGGCGGCTGCGTCCCGTCGGCACGGGCGCGCGCCATGCGCTCGCGCTGCGCGCGATCCGCCGCCTGCTGGTCGGCGACGTCCGCAGGCTTCGCGTCGTCCGGCGACTGCCCCGGCCGTTGCTGCCCGGGCTTCTGCTGGTCCTGCCGTTGCTGATCCTGCCGCTGCTGGTCCTGCTTCTGCTGGTCCTGCTTCTGCTGATCCTGCCGCTGCTGGTCCTGCTTCTGCTGATCCTGCTTCTGCTGATCCTGCTTCTGCTGGTCCTGCTTCTGCTGGTCCTGCTTCTGCTGGTCCTGCTTCTGCTGGTCCTGCTTCTGCTGGTCCTGCTTCTGCTGGTCCTGCCTCTGCTGATCCTGCTTCTGCTGGTCCTGCCTCTGCTGATCCTGCTTCTGCTGGTCCTGCCTCTGCTGATCCTGCTTCTGTTGATCCTGCTTCTGCTGGTCCTGTCGCGGCTGGTTCTGCCGGTTGTTCTGCTGCCGGCGCCGCGCTTCCTCGACCTTGCGCCTGTTGACCACGGCGTCGGTCATGCCCGGCTGCGACCGCAACGCGCGGTCGTATTCGGCGATCGCCTCGTCGTAGCGACCCTGACGGGCGTAGGCGTTGCCGCGGTTGTAGGCGGCCTCCGCACCGGGCAGGCCGCGCCAGGCGGTTTCCGCGGCAGCGAAATCGCCGCGGCGATAGGCGTCGACGCCGGCCGCCATCGAGGCCTGCGCGCGCTGGTCGTCGCGCTGCCAGAGGTCGGCGGCGGCGGCCGGTCGCCACGGCAGCCACAGCGCGATCACCAGCACCGCCAGCACGCCGCGCCGGAACGCCAGCAGGCCGAGCAGCAACAGCGGCGGCAGCAGCCAGAACCCCTCGTCGAGCGCGGTCTCGGCGCGCTTGTCCCCGGCGGCCGCCTGATCGATGCGGTCGGCCGCCAGCACGCCCAGCGCCTGCAGGTCGGCATCGCCCGGCGCGAACGCGGCGTAACGGCCGCCGCCGGCGACGGTGACCGCCCGCAGCGTCGTGTCCTGCAATCGCGCGACATGGGCCTCGCCCCTGCGATCGCGATAGGGCCCACCGGCCTCGCTGCCCATGCCGAGCACCGACACCCGGTAGCCGCTCGCACGCGCCTCGATCGCGGCGCCATCGGCACCGCTGCCGGCGTGGTCGGTGATCAGCAGGATGTCGCCGTGGCGAAACCCCGCGCGCCGCAGCAGCCGGGCCGATTCCTCGATCGCGCGGTCGGCATGGCTGCCGTCCCTGGGCATCACGTCGGGCGCCAGCGCATCGAGGAACAGCGCGACGTTGGCGGCATCGTCGGTGAGCGGCGACACCGTGTAGGCGTCGCCGGCGAAGGCGACCAGCGCGAATTGCCCGCCGCCGCGCCGACGCAGGATCTCCGCGATCTTGGCCCGCGCCTGCAGCAACCGCGAGGGCGGCACGTCGGTCGCGCTGGTGGCCGACGACAGGTCCACCGCGACCACCAGCGGCATGCGGTCCTGCCACAGCGGTTGCGGCACTTCGCGCCAGCTCGGCCCGGCCAGCGCCAGCACCGCCAGCACGGCAGCGAGCGCGAACGCGATCGTCGACAGCCAGCGCCGCCAGCCGCGCTTCGCCGTGCCGGCGTTCTCCAGCAGGTGCGACAGCAGGTGCGCATCGACCACGCCGCGCCAGACATCGCCGTCGTGCCGGGTGCGATGCAGCCACCACAGCAGCGCCGGCAGCGCGAGCAGGCCGAGCAGCCACAGCGGCCGCAGGAAGTGGAACGCGCCGACCACGGGAAGCTCGGTCATGCCGGCCTCCGCACGCCGCGACGCAGCAGCAGGGCCAGCAGCGCGCACCCCACGGCGCCGCCCAGCGGCCACGGGTAGCGTTCGATCTTCGGACGCAGGCGCTGGCCGGGCAGTTTCACCGGTTCGAGCCGGTCGATCTCGGCGTAGATCCCCTTGAGCTGGTCGGCGTCGCGGGCGACATAGGCACGGCCGCCGGTGAGCGCGGCGATGCGTTGCAGGCCGTCCTCGTCGGTGGTGTCGGCACTGGCGGGCATGCGGATCGGCACGCCGAACACCGACAGCCCGGCGCCGTAACCGCCGAAGGCGATGGTGTGGATGCGCACGCCGGCATCGTGGGCGATGGCCGCGGCCTTGGCCGGGTCGAGCGCGCCGGCGTTGCTGATGCCGTCGGTGAGCAGGATCAGCAAGCGCTGTTCGGCCGGCTGCGCCTGCAGGCGCTTGGTGCCCAGCGCGATGGCGTCGCCGATCGCGGTGGCCCGGCCAGCGAGCCCGGCGACGGTGCCGTCGAGCTGTTCCTGCACGGTGTCGAGGTCGCGGGTCAGCGGCGTCAGCGCATAGGCACGGTCGCCGAACACGATCAGGCCGACGCGATCGCCGTGCCGACGTGCGAGGAAGTCGGCGATCACCGCCTTGGCCGCGACCAGGCGCGAGACGGTGCGGCCGTTCAACTCGATGTCGCGCTCGTCCATGCTGCCGGAGAGGTCCAGGACCAGCATCAGACTGCGCGAGGTCTGCGGCGGCTGCACGATCTCGCCGAGCTGCTGCGGGCGCGCCGCGGCCACGCACAGCAGGCTCCAGGCGAGCACCGGCAGCAGGCCGATCGGGCGGGTCCGCGCCGGGCCGGCGCTGCCGCCGACCGCGACCAGGCGTTCGCCCCACGGCACGCGCAGCGCGGTGGCCTGGCCGCCGGCCGGCGGCAGCAGCCAGCGCACCAGCCACGGCAGCGGCAGGGCGATCAGCCAACCGGGCCAGGCGAAGCCCTGCAGCAGCGCGTCGCGCCAGGCGTCGATCATGCGCGCCGCCTCCGCAGTCGCCACCACGCCGGCGGACGCATCAGGCGCACGAAGCACGGCCGGGCCGCCGCGCGCAGCGCTTCGCATTCGGCCTCGCCCAGATCTTCGCGGAATGCGCCTTCCAGCAACGTGCGCCCGACCGCGCCGGAGAACGCCGACGCGCGGTTGGCGGCATCGAGGAACCGCAGCCAGTCATCGCCGGCGAGGCGGTCGGCCGCCGGGTCCTGCCGCCGCGAGGCGCGACGCAGCAGTTCCGAGATCGCCGCCGCTCGTGCCGGCGGGCCGGGCGCCGCGGTGACGCTCGCATCGAACAGCGCCTCGATGCCGCGCTGCCAGCGCCGGCGTCGCAGCCACCACCACAGGAGCGCGATCGCCACGACCAGCACCCAGCCGAAGACCAGCCACCAGCCCGGGGCCGGCGGCCACCACGGCGGCGCCGGCGGCAGATGCACGTCGCGCAACTGCAGCGGATCGGCCGCTGGCGCACCCTGCGCGGGACCCTGGGCCAGCAGGGGCAACAGTGCCTTCATGCCGCGCGCGTGCCCTCGAACAGATCGAGCCAGCTCTCGCTCGGCATTTCGGTCGACAGCGGGCGCACCCGGATGCCGCCGCGCGCGAGCACCGCGGCGGCGTCGCGGATCGGCCCCTCGAACGCGGTCTGCCAGCGCGCGCGCTGTGCGCTGCCGGCGAGGTCGAGTTCGATGCGGGTGGACGTCGTCGAGGTCGCGGGACGTTCGATCCGGAACGGCAGCCGCGCCCGCGGCGGATCGCGCTCGAACGGATCGCACAGCAGCAGCACGATCACCTCCCGATGCTGCGCCAGCGCCGGCCAGCGCGAAGGCGCCTGCGCCAGCACGCTGGCGGGGTCGGCCAGCACCAGCAGCCGGGAACCGGGGCGCAGCAGGCGATCGGCATGGTCCAGCGCCACGCCCAGCCCGCTGTCCTCCTCGGGCGGCCGCGCGTACCAACGCACCAGCGCGTCGAGGGCGCGCAGCGCGCCGCGCGTGCCCGAGGCCGGCACCACCGGCGGTTCGCGCACGCTGCCTCGGAGTGCGGCGATGCGGTCGCCGTCGCGCACCGCCGCCCACGCCGCCACCGCACCGGCGCGCGCGGCCTGCACCGACTTGAAGCGCACGCGGGTGCCGAAATACAGCGCCGGGGCGGTGTCGGCGACGATCAGGGTCAGGCGTTCGCGCTCGGCCTGGAACAGCTTGGTGTGCGGCTTGCCGGTGCGCGCGGTGAGCCGCCAGTCGATGTGGCGGGCGTCGTCGCCCTGGGTGTACTCGCGCGATTCGGCGTACTCCATGCCGCGTCCGCGCATCGGCGACGGCGCCTGGCCGCTCATGCCGTGGCGCCCGCGCCGGGGCGGACGCCGGCCGGTGGCGGCGCGACGCAGCGCCACCAGTTCGTCCAGTGCGGGAACGATGCCCTCGCTCATGCCGTCGCGCGCCACCGAGCCGCGCTCAGGGCAGCGGCACCTTGTCGATCAGTGCCTGCACCAGGCGTTCGCCGTCCCAGCCTTCGGCCACGGCCTCGTAGCTGGGCAGCACGCGGTGGCGCAGCACGTCGTGGGCGATGGCGCGCACGTCCTCGGGGGTCACGAAATCGCGGCCGGCCAGCCAGGCGCGCGCACGGGCGCAGCGCTCCAGCGCGATCGAACCGCGCGGACTGGCGCCCCAGCCGATGCGGCGCGCCAGCGCGGCGTCGTAGCGACGCGCATCGCGCGAGGCCAGCACCAGTTCGATCAGGTAGCGCTCCACCGCCGGCGCGACGTGCAGGTCGAGCACCGCCTCGCGCGCGGCGAACACGTCGGCCTGCGACAGGCGCATCGGCGCGTCTCCACCCGCCTGCACGGGCGCCGGCTCGACGTGGCGCGCCTTCTCGCGCGCGAGCCGCAGGATCTCGCCTTCGACCGCCGCCTCGGGATAGCCGATGCGCACGTACATCAGGAACCGGTCGAGCTGCGCCTCGGGCAGCGGGAACGTGCCTTCCTGCTCGATCGGGTTCTGGGTCGCCATCACCAGGAACAGCCGCGGCAGCGGATACGTGCGGCGGCCGACGGTGACCTGGCGCTCGCCCATGGCCTCGAGCAGCGCCGACTGCACCTTGGCCGGCGCGCGATTGATCTCGTCGGCCAGCAGCAGCGAATGGAAGATCGGCCCGGGCTGGAATTCGAAGTGCCCGTCCTGCGGACGCCACACTTCGGTGCCGGTGAGGTCGGCCGGCAGCAGGTCGGGCGTGAACTGCACGCGGGCGAAATCGGCTTCCAGGCGCGAAGCCAGGGCGCGGATCGCGGTGGTCTTGGCCAGGCCCGGCGCGCCTTCCACCAGCAGGTGGCCGTCGGCCAGCAGGGCGATGAGCAGGCGTTCGACGAGTGCGGCTTGCCCGACGATCTCGGCGGAGAGCCTCTCGCGCAACTGCGCGAAGGCGACATGGAGTCGGGAAAAGGCGGCGGTGTCCGTCATGTCCGGCGGGCGTCCCTGTGCGATTGAGCGACCCGCAGTTTGACCGAAGTCGGGCCGGAATGTTCAGCGCGGCCGCGCCTGGCCGCAAAGCGCCCGGACATCGGCGACCGGATCGCCCAAAAAGCGACGGGGGCCGAAGCCCCCGTCGCGAACCGATCTGATGTCGCCGGACTCAGACGCGCGGCGCCACCGTCATCACCTTCGGGGTGACGAAGATCAGCAGCTCGGCCTTGTTCTTGCTGCGGCCCTTCTTCTTGAAGAGGTTGCCGAGCACCGGCAGGTCGGCCAGGAACGGCACCTTGGCGGCCTGGCTGCGGTCGGAGAACTCGTACACGCCGCCGATCACGACGGTGTTGCCGTCCTCGACCAGCACCGCGGTGTTGACCTCGCGCTTGGCGATCTGCGGCACGGAGCCGTTCACCGTCGTGACGTAGCCCTCGAGTTCGTCCTTCTTGACCGCCATGTTCAGGAACACGCGGCCGTCGTTGGTGATCGTCGGGGTGACCTTCAGCTCCAGCACCACGTCCTTGAAGTTCACGGTCTGGGTGACGACGCCACCGGTCGAGTTGGTGGTGACGTAGCCGATTTCCTTGCCCTGCTTGATCACCGCCTCGCGCTGGTTGCTGGTGACCACGCGCGGGTTGGAGATGACCTCGCCGCGACCTTCTTCCTGCATCGCCGACAGCTCGATGTCGAGGTAGTAGCCGGCGTTGAGGATGGTGAAGGCGAGGCTGGCCGGGGTGTTGGTGATCAGCGAACCGACGGCGGCGCCGAGATCGACGTTGTTGCCCTTGTTGATCGTGTAGTTGCCCGGCAGCGGCGGACGCACGCCGTTGGGGTTGTTCACCGGATCGTAGCGGTCCGGGTTCGACAGCCAGGTGTTGTACGCGTTGGCGTAGGTCGTGTCGCGCTGGATGATCGAATTGCGGGTCGCGGTGGTGTTGGTGATGCTGTTGCCGAAGGTGACGTTGTCCCTCGACCCGTTGATGCCGAACTTGGCGCCCAGCTCGCGGGCGAAGTCCTCGGTGGCGATGACGATCTTGGCCTCGATCAGCACCTGGTCGACCGGCTTGTCGAGCGTGGCGACGAGGCGGCGGATCTCGGCGACGCGCGCCGGGATGTCGATCACCAGCAGCGTGTTGGTGCGACGGTCGAAGCTGAGGCTGCCGCGCGGCGAGAGGAAGCCGCGGCTCTGCTGGCCCTGGCCGCCGGCGGCGCCCTGGCCGCCCTGGCCGGACTGGTTGCCCTTGCTGTCGTCGGTGAGCAGCTTGGCGATGTCCTCGGCGTTGCCGTAGCTCACCGGGATGTACTCGGTGACGGTCTCGGTGCGGTTCTCGATCGCGATGCGGGCGTCTTCCTTGTCCTGCTCGAACTTCGCGATCTCGGCCTGCGGCGCGACCCAGACGACGTTGCCGCTGCGGCGCTTGTCGAGCTGCTTGGCCTGCAGGACGATGTCCAGCGCCTGGTCCCACGGCACGTTGACCAGGCGCAGGGTGACGTTGCCCTGGGTGGTGTCGCTGGCGACGATGTTGAGGTTGGACTCCTCGGCGATCAGCTGCAGCACGGTGCGCACCGGCACGTCCTGGAAGTTGAACGTCACCGGGCGGCCGCTGTAGGCGCGGGCGGGCGCCGTGGCCGCGCGCTGCGCGCTGGCGGTCGTCGCGGCGGCGCCGACGGCGCGGGCCGGGGTCGCGGCGCGCGGGACGAGCTCGACGATGTAGTCGCGACCGGTCTGGTAGGCCAGCGATTCGAAACCGCCGCGGGCGCTGACCGCGACCCGGCTCTTGTCGCCGGACGCGCTGGACTGGATCTGCTGCGCCGGGGTGGCGAAGTCGGTCACGTCCACCGTGCGCTGCAGGTTCGCTGGCATCGTGGCGTTGCCGATGTCCACGACGAGGCCGCCGTCGCTGGTGCGCAGGTCGGGCATGGCGCCATCGCCGTCGAAGTGCAGGATCAGCTTGCCGGAGCCGCCGTCGCCGCGCTTGAAGTCGATGCTGGTGACCGTGGCGACCGCCGGCGCCGGCTGGACCGTGGTCGCAGCCGGTGCGGTGGCCGCGGGCGGCGGGGTCGCGCCGACGGCGCTCAGCGCCGAAAGCAGCCCTGCGGCCAGGCCGAACAGCGCGGCCTTCACGGGTTTGGTGCGACGGCCCTGGTGCTGGCTATGCGCGTTGAGTACGATCATTTCGCTATCCCCTCAGTCTTATTCGTCGTCGAGCGTGACCGTCGCCGGCCGCTCCAGCCAACCGCCTGCACCATCGGATACCAGTTCGACCAGTTCGATGCGGTCTTCGTGCACCGCGGTCACCCTGCCGTCGGATTGGCCCATGTAATTGCCCGGCACCACGCGCTGGGTGACCTTGTCGGGCCCCATCACCAGCGCCACCAGCGCACCACCGCCCCCGATCGTGCCCACCATTTTCAGCGAGTCGAGCGGGAACTGTTCCAGCGCCTGCCTGCGGCGGCCGCTGTCCGGATGCGGGCCCGCGGCGCCCGAGGCGAACGCGGTGCTGAACGGATCGCGCAGGTTTTGCGCGGAGTATTCGAAGGTCTCGAACTGCTGCATCACCGGCAGCGGGTCGAGCGGCGGCGCGGGCTTGGCCTTGATGCCGTCGACGAACTCCTGCAGGTTCGGCGCGTCGCCGGGCGTGCTGGTGATGCCGCGACCGCAGCCGGCGGCGGCCAGCGCGAGCAGCAGCGGCACGGCGAGGCGCGCCCTCTTGTCTGGACGTGTGCGCATCAGCGGCTCCCTCCCGCGGCGGCAGCAGCGGCTTCGGTCTTCTTCGCACCCGCGGTCACGGCGGCAGCGCCGGGCACCGGCGGCGTGCCGGCAGCCGGCGGGGTCGCGCCCGGCGTGGCGCCGGTCGCGGTGCCGTCCGTGTTTTCCTCGTTCGGATCGCGGTAACGGTAGGTCTTGACCGTGCCCTTGAGTTCGAGCACGCCGCCCGCGGCCAGACCGACCGGCTTCTTGCCCGGGGCGTTGCCGGGGGCATCCTTGGGCTTCAGCGAGATGTCGTGCATGGTCATGATCACCACGCGCGGCAGCGAGGCCACGCCGCTGACGAACGCGCCGAACTGGTGGTAGGTGCCCACCATCTTCAGCTCGATCGGCTTCTCGGCGTAGAACTCCTGCAGCGTTTCCGCACCGGGCTGGAACAGCTCGTTGGCGATGCCGGTGGCGAGCGCGGTCTGCGAGATGTCGACGATGAGGTCGGGCATCTCGTTCTTGCTCGGCAACTGGCGCAGCATCTGCTGGAGCTGCTGCTCCATCTGCGCGAGCTGCTGCTTGAGCGGTTCGAGGTTCGCGGCCTGGCCCTGCAGCTTCTCGAACTCGGCGCGCTTGGCGGTTTCATCCGACTCCAGCGCTTCCAGGGTCGCGCCCTTCGGACGCGTCAGGAAGTTCCACATCAGGAACAGGATCAGCAGGCCCAGCGCGACGCAGAAGCCCAGTTGCCATTCGCGCGGCCACGAGCCGGCGTTGTTGAAGTCGAGCTCCTTGAGCGACATCTTCTTCTTCATGGCGCGGCTCCTCCCGCGGACGGCTTGCCGGCTGGGGGCGGGGTCTGCTGGGTCGGTGCCGGTGCGCCCGCGGCAGGCGCAGCCGCCGGAGCACCGGTGGCCGCGGGTGCGCTACCGGCGGGGGCGGCGCCCGTGGCGGGCTGGCCGGCGGCGGGCATCAGCGGCTGCAGCGTGGCCTGGGTCGCGGCCGGAGCCGCGGTGCCGTCGGCCGGCACGGCGCTGCCGTCGGCAGGCTGGGCGTTCGGCGTGGACAGCGTGACCGTGAGCTTGAAGGTGTGCGGCAGGCCGCTGACGTCGTCCTGGGCCTGGATCACCGACAGCTCCGGCTTGGTCATCCAGCCGGAAGCGGACAGGTTGTCCATGTAGTTGCTGACCCGCGCGTACGACTGCGAGCGGCCTTCCAGGGTCAGCTTGTCGCCTTCCTGGTTCAGGCCGGTCAGCACGACGCCGTCGGGGATGGTGCGGACCAGCGCATCGAACAGGTGGACCATCTGCGAGCGGTTGGCCTGCAGTTCCTCGATCACCTGCTTGCGGCTGAGGAGGTTGCTCTTCTTCTTCTCGAGCTCCTCGATCTCGGTGATCTTGGTCTTGACCTCGGCGATCTGACCATCGAGGAACGCGTTGCGCTCCTGCTGGCCGGAGATCTGCGCGTCGTAGTAGTAGTCGACCGCGAACCACACCGCGAACCCGGCCACCGCCGACAGCGCGAGCATGGTGAAGAACTGTTTCTTGCGCTCTTTCTGCCGTTCGGCGCGCCACGGGAGGAGGTTGATGCGTGCCATCAGTCGAAACTCCTCAGGGCAAGGCCGCAGGCGATCATCAGCGCGGGCGCGTCCTGCGCGAGCGCGTGGGCCTGGACACGGGGGCCGAGCGTCATCTGGGCCAGCGGATTGGCGACCACGGTCTGCACGCCCAGCTGCTCCTCGACCATCGCGGCGATGCCGGCGATGGAGGCGCAGCCGCCGGCCAGCACGATCTGGTCGACCCGGTTGTACTCGCTGCCCGCGTAGAAGAACTGCAGCAGGCGGCCGATCTGCTGGGCCATCGCCTCCTTGAACGGCTCCAGCACCTCGATCTCGTAGCTTTCGGGCAGGCCGCCCTGGCGCTTGGCCAGGCCCGCCTCCTCGTAGCTGAGGCCGTAGCGGCGCATGACCTCGTCGGTCAGCTGCTTGCCGCCGAAGACCTGCTCGCGGCTGTAGATGTTGCGGCCGTTGCGCAGGATGCTGAGGGTGGTCATGGTGGCGCCGACGTCGACCATCGCGACGATGCCGTCGTGCGGCACGTTGAGGCCGCCGGCGATCAGCGCGTAGGCGTTCTCGATCGCGAAGGCCTCGACGTCCATGACCTTCGCGGTCAGGCCGCCGATCTCCAGCGCCGAGGCGCGCATCTCGACGTTCTCCGAACGCGAGGCGGCCAGCAGCACCTGGACCATCTCCGGGTTGCCCGGCATCGCGCCGAGCACCTCGAAGTCGAGGTTCACTTCCTCGATCGGATACGGGATGTAGTTCACCGCCTCCAGCTCGATCTGGGACTCCATGTCGTCCTCGTCGAGCTCGGACGGCATCGGGATCACCTTGGTGATCACCGCGGACCCGGCGACCGCGGCCGCGGCGAACTTGGCCTTGCTGCCGGACCGGTTGAGTGCGCGACGGATGGCCTCGCCCACCGCCTCGACCTCGACGATGTTCTTCTCGGCCACCGCGTTCGGCGGCAGCGGCTCGACCGCGTAATGTTCCACCCGGTAGCGGTCGCCGGCCCGAGACAGCTGCAGGAGCTTGACGGCGGTCGAGCTGATGTCGACACCTACCAGAGGCGACTGGTTTTTTGCGAACAGTCCCACTTTTTCCCCTTCCCACGCGCGCTTACGCGCGTTACGTGTCCCAATACATTAAATAACGGACTTTTCACCCCAAGGCAACCTCCCCCTCGATCCGGATGGCGTGAGAGTGAACTCTGTCACGACCTTGGACCCCTCCCGGGGCGCCCCGGAGCCCCGGCCGGCGGGGGCGGGCCGCGGCCGCCGGGCCGCCTATAATCCCCTGCCCCACCGTCCGCCTCCGACGCCAGGATCTCCCTGCCCATGTCCCGACTCCGCCGCCTGCTGCGCTGGGCGCTCCTGCTTTCCGTCCTCGGCCTGCTGGCCGGCGGCGCCGCCTTCGGCCTGATCTACGCCTCGGTGTCCGCGAAATTGCCCGATGTCGAGACCCTGCGCCACGTCGAGTTGCAGGAGCCGCTCTATATCTATGCCGGCGACGGCCGCCTGATGGGCATCTTCGGCGAGACCCGGCGCTACCCGGTGAAGATCGCGCAGGTGCCCAAGCACCTCAAGGACGCCTTCCTGGCGATCGAGGACGCCCGCTTCTACGAGCACGGCGGCGTCGACTACAAGGGCACCGCGCGCGCGATCTGGCTGATCCTGAAGACCCGCTCCAAGCACGTCCCGGGCGGATCGACCATCACCCAGCAGGTGGCGCGCCAGTTCTTCCTCAGCTCCGAAGTCTCCTATACCCGCAAATTCGCGGAAATGCTGCTCGCCCGGAAGATGGAGCAGGAACTGAGCAAGGACGAGATCTTCGAGCTGTACCTCAACAAGAGCTTCTTCGGCAATCGCGCCCACGGCGTCGGCGCGGCCGCCGAGTTCTACTTCGGCAAGCCGCTGGACCAGCTGAGCCTGGACGAGATGGCCTCGCTGGCGGCGATCCCCAAGTTCCCGTCCACCGGCAATCCGCTGAGCAACCCGGAGCGCGCCAAGGTGCGCCGCGACTACGTGCTGCAGCGCATGCGCGAGCTGGGGATGATCTCCGCCGCCGAGGAGCAGTCGGCGCAGGCCGTGCCCATGCACGCCAGCCCGCACGAGCGCCCGATCGAGGTCTACGCGCCGTTCGTGGCCGAGATGGTCCGCCAGGAGATGATCGAGCGCTACGGCAACGAGGCCCTGACCAAGGGCTACCACGTCGTCACCACCATCGACCCTGTTCTGCAGACCGCGGCGGACGCCGCCGTGCGCGACGGCCTGGGCACCTACGACCATCGCCATGGCTGGAATCCGAAGGCGATGCCGCACCTCGACCTGCCCGCCGGCGAGGACGCCGCCACCGCGGCCGGCCGCCTGCGCGCCTACCCCAGCCAGGGCGAACTGCGCGCGGCGCTGGTCCTGGGCACCAGTGGCAGCGATGCGCAGGTCGTGCTGGCCGACGGCACCGTGCTGACCCTGGGCCCGGACGCTTCGCGCTGGACCGGCAAGCCGCCGGGCGCCCTGCTCCAGCGCGGCGACGTGGCCCGGGTGCGCAAGCTTGTGCCCGAGGCCAAGACCGCCGACGCCAAGCCAGGCGCCGCCGCACCGGCCGCGCCCGCCGGCCCGGTCACCTGGCGCCTCGACCAGATCCCGCGCGCCGAGTCGGCGCTGGTCTCGCTCGACGCCGACACCGGCGCCCTGCGCGCCATCGTGGGCGGCTACAGCTTCGCCGGCAGCAAGTTCAACAACGCCACCCAGGCGCGCCGCCAGCCGGGGTCGTCGTTCAAGCCGTTCATCTACGCCGCGGCGTTCGAGCGCGGCTACAACCCGGCGTCGATCGTGCTGGATGCCCCAGTCGTGTTCCGCATGCGCGGCGGCAAGGACTGGCGCCCGCAGAACGACGGTGGCGGCTTCGCCGGCCCGATCCGCGTGCGCCAGGCGCTGGTGCAGTCGCGCAACCTGGTGTCGGTGCGCATGCTCGATGCGATCGGCGTGGACTACGCCCGCAAATACATCACCCAGTTCGGCTTCAAGGAAGAGGAACTGCCGCCGAACCTGTCGATCGCGCTGGGCACGCCGTCGCTGACCCCGCTGTCGGTCGCCCGCGGCTACGCCACCTTCGCCAACGGCGGTTTCCGCATCGACCCGTGGTTCATCGACGAAGTGCGCGACCGCGACGGCAAGACGATCTTCAAGATGAAGCCCGCCATCGCCTGCCGCAGCTGCGGACAGGGCGCGGCCGGCCAGCCGGTGGTGCCGACCTCGACCGTGGTCGACGGCTTCGACTTCGGCCCGGCCGGCGGCGCCAAGCCCGCGGCCGCGGCGAAGGACGCTCCCAGGGTCACCACCGCCAAGCCCGCGGACAAGCCCGCCGCGCCGCCCGCCGACGCGGTGCTGGCCCCGCGCGCGATCGACGAGCGCATCGCCTACCAGCTGATCTCGATGATGCGCGACGTGGTGCTGCACGGCACCGCCACCGACGCCCGGGTGATCGGCCGCGAGGACATCGCCGGCAAGACCGGTTCGACCAACGACCATCGCGACGCGTGGTTCTCCGGCACCGGCGGCAATCTCATCACCACGGTCTGGGTCGGAAAGAGCGACAACACCTCGCTCGGCTACCGCGAATACGGCGGCAAGGCCGCACTGCCGATCTGGATCCAGTACATGAAGAAGGCGCTCACGGACGTGCCGATCAGGCCGAACGAGCCGCCCCCGGGCATGGTCAAGGTCGCGGTCACCGCCGGCGGCCAGTTGCTGCCGACCACCGGCAGCGGTGGCATCGTCGAATACGTGAAGGTCGAAGACCTCGAGAAGATGGAAACCTACGTCGAGGACTACGGCGCCGACGACGCAATGCCGAGCGAGGAGTCGTTCGACATCTTCTGACCGGAGGCGCGGGTCGGGCCTGGCCCCGACCCGCGACCCGCATCGCCCACGGTTTGCGATTTCACGGGCATCCGCTACAGTCGGGTCTGGCCACGCCGGGACGATGCCCATGCACCACGCCCGCCAACACGCCGAAACGAAGACCCGCGAGCGCCGCTACCGACTCGCCCACGAAGCCGCCCGGCTGATCGCCGAATCCGGCATCCGCGACTTCCACCAAGCCAAACTCAAGGCCGCCGCCCGCCTGGGCATCCACGACGACGCCTCGCTGCCGCGCAATCGCGAAATCGAGGACGCCCTGCGCGAGTACCAGCGCCTGTTCCAGGGCGATGCGCAGGCCTCCGAACTGCGCCGCCGCCGCGAAGCCGCTCTGCGCGCGCTCGATTTCTTCGGCGACTTCGACGCCCGCCTCGTCGGCCCGGTGCTCGAAGGCACCGCCGACGCCAACTCGCCCGTGCACCTGCAGCTCTACACCGACGACGCCGACAGCGTCCCGCGCTTCCTCGACGAGCACCGCATCCCCGCCGAACCCCGCAGCCGCCGCGTCCGCCTCGACCGCGAACGCGCGCTCGACGCCACGACCTGGCTGTTCTCCGCCGAGGAGCTGACGTTCGATCTCACCGTGCTGCCTCACGCCGCCCTGCGCCAGGCCCCGCTGTCGAACATCGACGAGAAACCGATGCGGCGGGCGTCGGCGGCGCAGCTGCAGGCACTGCTGGTGGAGGAGGAGGTGGCGGGGTTCGAGGCATCAACCTGATGACGTCATCTGTCGAGCTACTGGTGCTCGAAGACAGGCTTGCGATCCTTTCCCGCCCGACAGGCGTCGCCGCCTACGATTTCGACTTCGGCCTGCATTTCACGTGCAGGCATCCGTACCGCGTCGATGCGGAGATCGACGGCATCCTGCGCATCGGCGCACCGGCGGATTACGCCGCCACCCACGCCGACGCGCTGGCGATGGACGTGCGCGCGATCAACGATCCCGACCAGCACCTGCTGGCGAGTGAAATCGAACGCTGGTATCCGCTCATCGCCGACAACACGCCGCGGACGCGTATGTTCGATGTCCTGCCCGATGCCGATCTCGTCGAAGCGGAATTCGGCTGGCCGGTCTTCCTCAAGGGTTCGCGGCAGACGAGTCGCCACAATCCCGACCTCGCGGTGATCCGCGATCGCGCGCACTACGCACGTGCGCGGGAGGCCTACGCGCGTGATCCGATCCTGCACTGGCAGCCGCCCGTGCTCCGCGAATTCGTGCCGCTGGCCGCCGTCATTGGCGATGTGCCGAACAAGATCCGGCCGTCGTTGGAATTCAGGACGTTCTGGCTGCACGGCACCTGCGTCGGCTGCGGCCCGTACTGGTACCAGGTGGCGCCATATCGCAGCGATCGCCTCGACAAGGGAATCGCCCTGGCCGCCAGCGTCGCCGCACGCGTGCCGGTGCCGTTCCTCGTCGTCGACATCGCGATGACCGCGGACGGGCGCTGGATCGTCATCGAATGCAACGATGCGCAGGAATCGGGGCACGCCGGGATTCCGCCTCAACGCCTGTGGCGCGCCGTCCTCGATCGCTTCGCGGCGTCGTAGGGTGGCGGGATCCCACCTTTGTGCACGCCCGCAAGGACGTGCGACCGATCCGCGAACGCCGTCAGAACTGGCCCTTCTCGGTGCCCTGCGCCCAGCGCTCCGGCGCAGGCCGCCAATCGCCTTCGCCGAGCATCACCAGGACAAGGTGTTCGATCGGATAACCGAGGTGGTGCTCGGCCGACAGTCCGGCATCCTTGTACTGCGCATCACGCAGGAAAGGGAGGAAGCTCGCTTCGTCGCGCGCAGCTGAGGCCGTGATGCGTTTCGCGAGGTCGTAGGACAGCATGCTGCCTTCGTCGGGACGCATGAACGATTTTCCCGACCAGAATTCCTGGATGGTGTACGCGTTCCAGAACGCCGCGTGTTTCGCCCGCAGTTCGGTCGGGTGGTACAGCGCATTGCGCGGGTCGGCGAGATACGGGAACAGGGCATGCTCGGTGTTCACCGCCATGCCTTCGTTGAGCCAGGCGGGGATGCGCAGGTGCATCAGCAGGCAATGGGTGAGCTCGTGGGCGATCACCGGCTGCATGCGCTCCAGATCGTGCTCGTACAGCACGAAGTGCCCGTAGCCGGCGTTGATGAAACAGCCGGACGACATCGTGTACTCGCCGCCCTGCTCACCGTAGTGCGAGATGTAATCGTAATAGTCGTCTTCGCTCGCGAACAGCAGGATCACGTGTCGGCCGAACACACGGGCCTGCGCGGCGTCGCCGAGGTTGCGCAGGATCCAGCTCCGCGCCGACTGGCAGAACGTCAGCAGCAATTCGGCGGGGCGATCCTCCAGCGCCGACAGCAGCAGAAAATCCGGCGACTGATGGATGCGGTAATCCTCACCCAATTCCTCGGCGAGCGCGGTCAGCCAGTGCCCGGCCGCCGCGCTCCAGAAGGCGTCGCGCTCGGCATCGGTCGACGCCTCGGGCGCGGATTCGTGGATCTCCCGCCATGCCGGGATCGGCATGCGGGTGTCGTCGTACCAGACCATCTCCACCGGATCGAAATCGGTCGCCAGCGCGATGTCCCGTCGATGTTCCGGAGCATCGTTGCCGGTGAGACGCGCCCAGAGCGCCTTCAGCATGCCGAACGCCTCAACCGGCGAACCGGTCCGTCGCCCGCACCAGCACGTCGGTGTTCTCCGCCTCGAACGCGGAATGGCCGGACGCGGGCGAGATCATCAGTTCCGCCTTCGGCCAGGCCTTGTGCAGGTCCCAGGCGTTCTGGATCGGGCAGACCACGTCGTAGCGGCCGTGGACGATCACGCCGGGGATGTCGGCGATGCGGTGGGCGTCGCGCAGCAGCTGGTGCTCGACCTCGAAGAAGCCGCCGTTGACGAAGTAGTGGTTCTCGATGCGGGCGAAGGCCAGCGCGAAGTGCGCGTCCTCGTGGCCGGCGACGAAATCGTCGTCGACGTGCAGGAAGCTGGTCGCGCCTTCCCACACGGCCCAGGCGCGCGCGGCGGCGAGGCGGGTCGCTTCGTCGTCGCTGGTGAGGCGGCGGTGGTAGGCGGAGATCAGGTCGGCGCGTTCCACCGCGGGAATCGCGGCGAGATAGTGTTCCCACGCGTCCGGGAACAGGCGCGAGGCGCCTTCCTGGTAGAACCACTCCAGCTCCCAGCGCCGCAGCATGAAGATGCCGCGGAGGACGAGTTCGGTGACGCGCTCGGGATGCGTCTCGGCGTAGGCCAGCGCCAGGGTCGAACCCCACGAACCGCCGAACACCTGCCAGCGGTCGATGCCGAGCTTGGTGCGCAGCGTCTCGATGTCGGCGACGAGGTTCCAGGTCGTGTTGCCGACCAGATCCGCGTGCGGCGTCGAACGCCCGGCGCCGCGCTGGTCGAACAGCACGATGCGGTACTTCGCTGGATCGTGGAAGCGCCGCATCTTGGTGCTGCAGCCGCCGCCTGGGCCGCCGTGCAGCATCACCACCGGCTTGCCGTCCGGATTGCCGCACTGCTCGTAGTAGAGGACGTGGCGATCGTCGACCTGCAGGGTGCCGGTATCGTACGGCGCGATCTCGGGATACAGCGTGCGCATGGGCGTCTCGGGGGCGGACTGGCGAGGCATCGGAGTGTAGCGCAGGCCTTCAGCCCGGCCAGCGGCCGAGCGTCACCCGGTCGCGATCCTCCAGATCGCGTTCGGTGGCGATCTCCGCGTAACCGAGCGACGACAGCAGCGTGCGCACGGCTTCGCCCTGGTCCCAACCGTGCTCGAACAGCAGCCAACCGTCCGGCTGCAGGTGCCGCGGCGCGTCTGCGGCGATCCGGCGGATGGCGTCGAGGCCATCGGCGCCGGAGGACAGCGCGGACGCCGGCTCGAAGCGCAGGTCGCCTTCGACCAGATGCGGGTCGCCCTCGGCGATGTAGGGCGGATTGCTGGCGATCAGGTCGAAGCGTTCGCCGGCCAGCGGCGCGCACCAGTCGCCTGCGGCGAAGCGCACGTTCGCGAGCCCCAGCGCCTGCGCGTTCGCGCGCGCCACCGCGAGTGCGCCGGCGCTGGCGTCGGTGGCGAGGACGCGGGCCCGCGGCCGCTCGTGCGCGAGCGCGAGGGCGATCGCACCGCTGCCGGTGCCGAGGTCGGCGATCGCGAGGTCGCGGCCTTGCGGCAGGCGATCGAGGGCCCGTTCGACCAGCAGCTCGGTCTCCGGCCGCGGGATGAGGGTGTCGGACGTGACCGCGAGGTCGAACCGCCAGAAGCCGCGCCGGCCAGTCAGGTAGGCCACCGGCTCGCCGGCGGCGCGGCGGGCGAGCAGCGACCGGAAGCGCTCGGCGTCGGGTGGCGGCACCGGGTCGTCGCGATAGGCGATCAGCCAGGTCCGCGCGCGGCCCAGCGCGTGCGCGAGGAGCAGGTCCGCATCGACCGGATCGACGCGGCCGACAGCTTCCCGGAGCAGGGCATGGACGGTGGGATCGGCAGTCATCGGCGGGCGGGACGCGGGGCGGGACAGCTTAACGTCGCCCAATGCCGGCCCGGCAGGCGTGTTCAGCTGCAGGGATCGAAACCCCAATATTGATAGTTTTTATCTATCTTAACGATCCAACGGATTCATTGGATCGATCGTATTCAGGTCCGTAGACTGTGCGGGTCGCGATCGGAACCGGTCGCCATACCCCCACCACCCGCACCCATCGAGGAACCCGATGTCCCT
>JBGAFR010000122.1:0-6607 GCA_044227145.1 Lysobacteraceae bacterium | reverse complement strand
TGGTGGTCGTCGACGGCGGTCGGCAACGGGATCAGCAGGCCGCCGACGCCGGCCGCGCACAGTTCGGCGAGGGTCAGCGCGCCGGCACGGCAGACCACGACGTCGGCCCAGGCATAGGCCGCGGCCATGTCGGCGATGAACGGCTCGATCGAGGCCTGCACGCCGGCCGCTTCGTAGGCGCGCGCGGTGTCCTCGCGCAGTTTTTCGCCGCACTGGTGGCGCACGTCGACGCCGGCCCCCTGCAATTGCGCGATCGCCTTCGGCACTGCCTCGTTGAGCGCACGCGCGCCCTGGCTGCCGCCGAGCACCAGCACGCGCATCGGGCCATTGCGGCCGATGAAGCGTTCGTTCGGCGGCGGCAGTTGCGCGATCACGCTGCGCACCGGGTTGCCGACCACGGTTTCCTTGCCCGGGAACGCATCCGGGAAGCCGCACAGCACGCGCCGCGCGAACCGGGCGAGCACGCGATTGGTGAAGCCCGGGGCACGGTTCTGTTCGTGCACCAGCAGCGGTACGCGGGCCAGTACCGCGGCCATGCCGCCGGGACCTGCGGCGAAGCCGCCGAAACTGATGACGGCGCGCGGCCGGTGCGCCTGGAGCACGCGCCCGGCGGCACGGATCGCCGACAGCACACGGAAGGGCGCGCGCAGCAGCGTGCCGATGCCCTTGCCGCGCACGCCGGTGATGGCGATGGTCTCGATCGGGAGGTCGTGCTGCGGGACCAGCCGCGTCTCCATGCCGCCGTCGGCGCCGAGCCACAGCACCGGCACGTCGCGCGCACGCAGTGCGGCCGCGACCGCGAGGCCGGGAAAGATGTGGCCGCCGGTGCCGCCGGCGAGGATCAGTACGGGCGCGGAAGCGGCGGTCATGCACCCCTCCCGAAGGTCGGTTCGACGCGCTCGCGCAGGCGGCTCGTGCCGCGCACCGCGCTGCCGTGCGGGGTGCCGGTGGACACCGCGGCCGGGACCGGCTGCGCCGTGGCGGGCATCGGGCCGACATGGCCCTGGGCGGCTTCGCCGCGCAGGCGCGCGACCTGGCGCTCGGCGCGGTCGAGTTCGTACGACACGCGCAGCAGCAGGCCGAGCGCGGCGCAGGTGCCGAGCACACTCGAACCGCCGTAGGAAATCAGCGGCAGGGTCAGACCCTTGGTCGGCAGCAGGCCGAGGTTCACGCCGATCGAGACGAAGCTCTGCAGGCCCAGCCACAGGCCGACGCCGAAGGCGCAGTAGCCGGCGAAGTGGCGGCGCATCTCCACGCACTTCAGCCCGACCCAGAACGCACGGCCGACCAGCAGCGCGTACAGGGCGATCACCGCGCACACGCCGACGAAGCCGAGTTCCTCGGCGATCACGGCGAGGATGAAGTCGCTGTTCGCCATCGGCAGGAAGTCGAGCTTCTGGATGGAGGCGCCGAGGCCGACGCCGAACAGTTCGCCGCGGCCCACCGCCATCAGCGAATTCGTCAGCTGGTAGCCGCTCTTCAGCGGGTCGGCCCACGGATTGAGGAAGGTGACCAGACGCTGGAGCCGGTATGGCTCGGCGACGGCGATCGCGGCCAGCGCCGTGAGTCCGATCACCACCGGGCCGAACATCCGCGGCAGATGCACGCCTCCGAGCACCAGCATGCCCGCGGTGATCGCGAGGATCAGCGACGAGGAACCGAAGTCGGGCTGCAGCAGCAGCAGCGCCACCAGCGCGGCCGCCACGCCCAGCGGCTTGAGCATCGCGCCCCAGGTCGCGTTCACCTCGTCGCGGAAGCGCACGAGGTAGCTGGCGAGCCAGACGATGAACATCGGCTTCACCGCTTCCACTGCTTGGAAGGTGGTGATTCCGAGGTTCAGCCACCGCCGCGCGCCGTTGAGCGTCTTGCCCGCGCCGGGCAGGAACACCGCGATCAGCAGCACGAAGCACAGCACCAGCAACAGGTGGTCGCGCTGCTCGATGCCCTTGAGCTCGGCGCGCATCAACCAGCCGGCGACGCCCATGCCCATCGTCAGGAACACCAGGTGCTTGACCAGGAAGTAGTACGGGCCGACGTGGTTGCTCATGCCGATCGCGATCGAGCTGGACGCGACCATCACCACGCCGAGGCAGACCAGCGTCAGCGTGGCGCCGAGCAGCCACGGGTCGTAGCGGCCGGGCAACGCGTCGAGACGTGTCGCCTGCTGGCCGAATCCGAACCGCGGGAGCATGGAGGCGTTCGCCATCAGCGCACCTTCAGCGTCGCGAGGCCGACGAGGACGAGGATCACCGAGATGATCCAGAAGCGGACGATGACGCGCGGCTCCGGCCAGCCCTTCAGCTCGAAATGGTGGTGGATCGGCGCCATCCGGAAGACGCGCTTGCCGGTGAGCTTGAACGAAGCGACCTGGATCATCACCGACAGCGTCTCGATCACGAACACGCCGCCCATCACCACGAGGATGAGTTCCTGGCGCACGATCACCGCGATCAGGCCGAGCACGGCGCCGAGCGCGAGCGCGCCGATGTCGCCCATGAACACCATCGCCGGGTAGGTGTTGAACCACAGGAAGCCGAGCCCGGCGCCGGCGATCGCGGCGCAGATGATCACCAGTTCGCCCGCGCCGGGCACGCTCGGGATCTTCAGGTACTCGGAGAACACCGCGTTGCCGGAGGCGTAGGCGAACACGCCCAGCGCGCAGGCGACCAGCACGGTCGGCATGATCGCCAGGCCGTCGAGGCCGTCGGTGAGGTTCACCGCATTGGAGAAGCCGACTGTCCAGAAGTAGGCGACGAACACGAAGAACACCGTGCCACCGATGCCGACCAGCGGCAGCGCCACGTTCTTGAAGAACGGGATGTACAGCGTGGTCGCCGACTGCGCGTCCGCGGTGTAGTACAGGAACAGGCCGGCAGCGAGGCCGAACAGCGACTGCAGCGCGTACTTGGTGCGCGAACGCATGCCGTTGGGATCGCGCTTGACGATCTTGATCCAGTCGTCCCACCAGCCGATCCAGCCGAAGGCGATCATCGCCGCGAGCACCACCCACACGTAGCGGTTGCGCAGGTCGCCCCACAGCAGTACCGAGGCGGTGATGGTCAGCAGTATCAGTGCACCGCCCATGGTCGGCGTGCCGGCCTTGGAGAAATGCGACTGCGGGCCGTCCTTGCGGATCGGCTGGCCGCCCTTGAGCTTCGCCAGGCGCGCGATCACCGCCGGCCCCCACCACAGCGACAGGCCGAGCGAGGTCAGCGCGGCGAGGATGCCGCGGAAGGTCAGGTAACCGAACAGGCCGAAGTGGTGCTGCATCTGCTCCAGCCAGCGCGACAGTTCAAGCAGCATGGCTCTCTCCCCGATCCCCGCCGCCAGCGAGGAGGTCGTTCACGATTCTGTCCATCGCGCTGCCGCGCGACCCCTTCACCAGCACCCGCGGCGCGTTCGCGACCGCAGCGATATCCGCATGCAGCGCCGCGGCCAGCGCGGCGTGATCCTCGAACACCCGTCCGCCTTCGCCGAAGGCCTCTGCTGCGCCGGCGCTCAGCGGTCCCAGTGCGTACAGCCGCGAGACGCCCGACGCCTTCGCGCGGCGACCGACTCCGGCATGCAGCGCCGCGGTGTCCGCACCGAGTTCGCGCATGTCGCCGATCACCAGCCAGCGCTCGCCGCCGGCCGCGGCCAGGGTATCGATCGCTGCCTGCAGCGAACCGGGATTCGCGTTGTAGCTGTCGTCGATCAGCACCGCGCCGCCCGGCAGCCGGTGCACATTGAGACGGCCGCCGACCGGACGTGCGGCGTTGAGCCCCGCCGCGATCGCCGGCAGGCCGATGCCCACGCCCATCGCCAGCGCGGCCGCGGCCAGCGCGTTGAGCACGTTGTGGCGGCCCGGCATCGCCAGCGCGATCGTGGCCTCGCCTTCCGGCGTGACCAGCACGAAACGCGAACCCTCGGCATCCAGCGCGATGTCGCGCGCAGTGAGGTCGGCGTCGGCATCGAGCGCGAAGCGCAGGATGCGGTGGCCGTGCGCGCGCTCGGCGAAATACGGCGCGAATGCATCGTCGGCATTGATCGCAGCGGCGCCATCGGCCGGCAGCGCGTCGTAGATCGCCGCCTTGGTATCGGCGATGCCGAGCAGGCTGCCCATGCGCTCGAGATGCGCCGGCGCGATGTTGTTCACCAGCGACGCGTCCGGTCGCACGATGTCGGTCAGATAGGCGATGTCGCCCGGCTTGCCCGCGCCCATCTCGTAGACCGCGAACAGGGCGTCGTCGGGCGCATCGAGCACCGCCAGCGGCAGGCCGATCTCGTTGTTGCGGTTGCCGGGCGTGCTGTACGCGCGGCCGGGCGTCGCGGCTTCGAGGATGGCCGTCACCAGCGCCTTGACGCTGGTCTTGCCGTTGCTGCCGGTCACCGCGACCACCTTCGTCGCGCGCCCGCGCTGTGCCGAGGCGGCCAGCGCCGCCAGCGCGCGTTCGGTATCGGCGACGACGACCTGCGGGATCGCGACCGCGACCTCGCGCGAAACCAGCGCAGCCGCGGCGCCGCGCTCGGCGGCCTGCGCGACGTAGTCGTTGCCATCGAAGTGTTCGCCGCGCAGCGCGACGAACAGGGGAGCGCCCGCGACGTCGAGACGGCGAGTGTCGGTCACCAGCGCATCGATGGTGCGATCGTCGCCGACCAGACGGCCGCCGACGGCCTGCGCGATGCGGGAGAGCGTCATCGGCGTCATGTCCGCGCCTCCAGGGCCGCACGCGCGACCTCGGTGTCGTCGAACGGATGGCGGACGCCATGGATTTCCTGGTAGGGCTCGTGGCCCTTGCCGGCGACCAGTACGAGGTCGCCGGACCCGGCCTCGGCGACGGCCTGCGCGATCGCCGCGCCGCGGTCGCGCACGACGCGGATCTCGCCCGGTCGCGCGAAGCCGGCGAGGATGTCGGCGACGATCGCGTCGCCGTCCTCGGTGCGCGGATTGTCGTCGGTCACGAACACCAGGTCGGCGAGGTTCTCGGCGATCGCCGCCATCTGCGGACGCTTGCCTGTGTCGCGATCGCCGCCGCAGCCGAACACGCAGATCACCCGGCCGTGCGCATGCGCGCGCAGCGCATCCAGCGCCTGCGCTAGCGCGTCCGGCGTGTGCGCATAGTCGACGACGACCAGCGGTCGCGCACCATCGCCGCCGAGGCGGTTCATGCGGCCGTGCACCGGCGCCAGGCGCGACAGCACTTCGGCGATCGATGCCGGTGTTTCGCCCAGCGCGTGCAGCGTGCCGGCGACCGCCAGCAGGTTGTCGACGTAGAACCGGCCCAGCAGCGGAGAACGCACCGGATGCGTCTCGCGACCCACGCGCAGGTCGAAGGCGATGCCGGAGAGATCGAGCCGGATCGCTTCGGCACGCACCGAAGCATCGGATTCGCCGCGCGAGCTGACGCCGACCACAAGGGTCGTCGCGCGCGTCGCCGCCTGCGAACGCACTGCCTCGAACAGGGCGCGCCCGTGCGCATCGTCGAGATTGATCACCGCCGCGCCGAGACCCGGCCACGCGAACAGCTTCGCCTTGGCCTCGCCGTAGGCGTCCATCGTGCCGTGGTAGTCGAGATGATCGCGGGTGAGATTGGTGAACACGGCGACCGCGAAGCGCACGCCGTCGACGCGCACGCCGTCGACGCGCCCCCTGGTCGAGATGATCGCGGGTGAGATTGGTGAACACGAGCGACGCGCCCCTGGTCGAGCGCGTGCGAACTGACTTCCATCGCTACCGCATCCGCACCGGCATCGCGCAGCCCGGCGAGCAGCGCGTGGGTCTGCAGCACCAGCGGCGTGGTGAAGCCGGTGGGTTCGACGCGGCCGTACAGGCCGGCGCCGAGCGTGCCGATGGTGCCGGCGGTGCGGCCCTGCAACGTCCATGCCTGCGCGATCAACTGCACGGTCGAGGTCTTGCCGTTGGTGCCGGTGACGCCGACGACGGTCATTGCCTGCGACGGCGCCTCGTGGAAGCGGTCGGCGAGCGCGCCCAGCCGCGCGCGCAGCGACGGCACGGCCAGTACCGGGATGCCGGCGACGTCCGCGGCGGCGGCGAACGCATCCGGCATCGGCGGTTCGAACAGCACGACCGCTGCGCCGGCCCGTTCGGCCTGGGCGATGAAATTGAGCCCGTGCGCGCCGAAGCCCTCGATCGCGACGAACGCATCGCCCGGCCCCACGGTGCGGCTGTCCTGCACCAGCCCCGAAATTTCGAGGCCCGCGGGAATCGCCGGCACGTCCGGCAGCAGCGTCGCCAGCGGCATGCGGTTCATCGCGCGCCTCCCGCCGATGGCAGCGCATCGAGCGCCGGCGGCATCGCCACGGCGGCGGACACCGGTCGCGGCGCCACTGCAGGCGGTGCGACCACAGGCGGCACCGGCGCGGCGGCGGGCCGGCTCGCGGCGCGCGTGCGTTTCGCGTCCGCGGAGGCTTGCGCAGCCAGCCAGGTATCGATGTCGTCCGGCGGCACGTCCATCAGCCGCAGCGCGCCTTCCATCACGTTGCGGAACACCGGCGCGGAGACGAGGCCACCGGTGTAGCCGATCGTCGGCTCGGGGTCCTTGAGCACGACGACCATCGCGAAGCGCGGGCGATCGACCGGCACCAGCCCCGCGAAGAACGCGTTGTA
>JBGAFR010000013.1:0-59728 GCA_044227145.1 Lysobacteraceae bacterium | reverse complement strand
GAACAGGCTTCCGCAGTGCGCCGAAGCCCCCTGCGAACCGCTGCCTGCGCTGTGCCGGCGGCTGGACGCGCGCATGCGCGCCGGGCGCTGGCGTGCGGTCGTGCTGGGCCTGCGCGCGAGCTGGTGCGGGAGCGCCTGGACCCTGCAGGCCGTGCCGACGCCGCTGTCGCCGCTCGGTTTGCGCGTCGCCCGCGCGATCGTCCGCTGCGAGGCGGCGGAACCGATGCTGACGCTGCCGCGCGACGTGCCGATCGGCGATGCGTCGCGCCGCCGGCACGTGGCGGCGGGCGCCCGAGTTGCGGACGAATTCTTTTCCCGGATATCACGACGAGGTCTCCCATGATCCGACCCCTTGCCTCCAACCTGCCTGCGACCCAGTCCCTTGCGCCACGGCCCCTCGCCCCTCGGGCACGAGCGTTCGCGCCGATCGCCTTCGTGTGCGTTTTCGCCGCTGCCGCGCCAGCGCCGGCGGCGGTCGACGCGCCGGCGGACCCGGTCCGCGACCACGCCGCGATCCTCGCGATGCGCGGCGAGTACCTCGTCGACTTCGACTTCGCCGAGACCGTGGTCCTCGCCCCCGGCTATGCGCGCAAGCCGGCGATGCACAGCGGCGGCAACGAGGTCGTGATCGTGGTCGAGGACACGCCGACGAAGATCGTGCTCCAGCACCTGCTGGTGTCGGACGACGGCAGCCACGTGACCAAGCACTGGCGCCAGGACTGGCGCTACGAGGCGCCGAGCCGGTTCGAGTTCAGCGCCGACCGGACCTGGATCGTGCGGCCGCTGCCGCCGGCGCTCACCCGCGGCGCGTGGACGCAGTGCGTGTACGAGGTGAGCGACGCGCCGCGCTATTGCGGCACGGGGCGGTGGGAGCACCGCGGCGGGTTGTCGACCTGGACCTCCGACCGCGGCTGGCGGCCGTTGCCGCGACGGGAGTACACCAAGCGCAGCGACTACGACGCGATCGAAGCGGTGAACCGGCACACGATCGTGCCCGGGGGCTGGACCCACGAGCAGGACAACGCCAAGGTCCTGCGCGCCGTGCCGGACGGTGTGCCGCGGTGGCTGGTGCGCGAGACCGGCTTCAACGATTACCGCAAGGCCGAAGGCTTCGATTTCGGCCCGGCCTACCGCTACTGGGACAAGACCCGCGACTACTGGGCGCAGGTGCGCGCGCGCTGGGACCGTGCGCTGGCCGGGGGCGGCCTGCACCTGAAGACCGGGATCGACGGCATGGCGATGATCGTGCCGTTGTTCGAGCAGGCATCGACGCTGGAATCGGGCGGCCGCGTTGAAGATCGCGACATCGACGCGGTGTTCGTGAAGTGGGTCGAACCGGCGGCCTCGCCGATGCCGGGTCCACTGCATCGTTGACCGCGCGGCGCAGCGCATGGGGGAGGGTCACTCCCCCATGCGCCTTGTTGCCTGTCGGGTCGGGTTCGCGGCTTGCCCATGCGGGATCGATCCGCGCGCAGCTCGGTCCGCGCGAAGATCAGTCCACGCGCGGCGGCGGGGGCGGAAGCGGCGGCTGCGGCGCTTCCGGCGCCATGCCGGCCTGTTCCGGCATGGCGGGGACCGGGGGCATCGGCGGCACCGGAGGCATCGGCGGGAGCGGCGCCATCGGCGCAATGGGCATCGCCTTCGGCACCTTGATCTTCGCCGACGCGGCCTTGCGATCGCGCAGGTAGTCCACCGGCACGGTGCTGTCGGCGGGCTTGCCGCGCAGCGCGTCCATCACCGCCCGTGGCGTGTCCACCGCCTTGCCGTCGACGCGCTGGATCACGTCGCCGGGCTGCAGGTTGTCCAGCGCCGGCCCGGTGCTGAGCACCAGCACGCCCTTGTCGGTGCCGAAGTAGCGACCGAGTTGCGCGTCGACCGAGGCCAGGTTCAGCCCGTTCCAGCGGAAGGCCTCGGCGAGGCGCAGTTCGCCGCCGGGCGCACGTGGCGCGTGCACGGACATGCGCACCGGGTCGGCGCAGTTCGCGTCACCGGCCTTGCATTCGATCCGGATCACCCGGCGCTCGACGCGGCCGTCCGCGGCCGGCGCATCGCCGTCGAACGCGAACACCTGCACGTCCCGGTCGCCCGGCGCGGGCGTCCACATCGGCGGGCCGCCCAAGCCGGGTGCCGTCATCTCGATGCCGTCGGCTTCCACTTCGGTGCGGTCGCCGATGCGGCGCACGATCACGTTGCCGCCGGGGCGCATCATCCCGCCGTCGCCGGTGAAGACCATGATCCGCTGGTCGCGCTTCGGGGTGACGCCGACATCGGATTCCTTGCCGTCGCGGGCGTAGCGCAGCTTCACCTCGGTCTTCTCGTCGACGCCCGACAGCAGCGCACGGGCGGATTCGACGCGTGCTTCGGGCGTGGCGCCGTCGATCGGCTGGCCGCCGATGCGCAGCAGGCGATCGCCGGTCTTCAGGCCGGCACCGGCGGCGGCGCCGTCCGGAGTGACGCCGGCGATGCGCACGCCGGCCTGCGCATCGGGCGCCAGCAGCACGCCGATGACGGGACGCGCCGGCAGGCCATTGCCCATGCCGCGGCCGAAGTGCGGACCGAGGCCGGGGCCGAAACCTGGTCCGAGCCCCGTTCGCCCGGTCAGTTCGGCGTACCGTTTCGCAGCGCGTTCGAGGTCGGCCCGCGCCGCGTCGATCTCCTTCTGCTGCGCCGCGGCCGGCGGTTTCGGGGCCGTGGGCGCTGCCGGCGCCGGCGGTGGCTTCGGTGCGGCGGGCGCGGACTGCGAATGCACCGCGCCGGCCAGCGGCAGCGCGGCAACGACGGCGAGGACGAGCAGGGAAGGGCGGAATCGGGTCATGGGAACCTCGTTCGGGTGGTGCGGGAGAGAGAAGGAAGAGCGGTGCGCTCAGTCCACGCGGACCAGCGCACCGTCGAGCCGGCGTCCGCTGGCGGCGAGCACGCGCAGCTGGCTTTCTAGGCCGGTGGCCTGTTGCAGCAGGTCGACCCGTGCCCGCCACAGCCTGCGCTGCTCATCCGCGGATAGGGCCGGCTGCGCCAGTTGCGCATCGACGGCGGCGATCTCGGCGTCGTAGCCGCCGGCCAGCGCCGCCGCCGGCCCGCTGTCGACGCGCGGATCGCGGGTGAGGGTCAGCAACGCTTCGAGCTGCGCGGACGCGGCGTAGAGCGTATCGAGCGAATCCTCGGCCGCTGCGGTCGTGCCGTTCGCGGGCACGTCCGCGCGGGCTTCCATCGCGGTGGCGACCGTGCGCGGCGTCGAAGTCGCGTCCCGGCGCGTCGCCAGGGCGCGCCGGCGTTCGTGCGGGGGCGCAGGGCGTGCGGTGCGAAGGCGGGGCGGCGTCGCCTGTTGCGGGTGCGTGTCGGCGACGGCGACGGGCGCGGAAGCTTCCCGTGGCGTCGTCGACGGTGCCGGCGTGCGCTGCGTCGGGTGAGACGCAGCCGTCGACGCCGATCGCGGCGTGTCTGCGGCCGCCGGCGGGCGGATGTCGACCGGCCGGCGCAGTGCGAACGGCAGCAGCGCCAGCGCGCACAGCCCGGCTGCCAGCGCCAGGCCGATGCGGCGCCGGCGTGCGCGGACGATGTTGCGCGCAGCGGCCGCCTGCGCGAGCGTCCGCTCGATCGCGGGCCAGCGCGACGCGTCGGGCGCGTCCTGCGGCAGCGCGGCGAAGGCTTCGCGCCAGTCGCGCGGCCCGGACGGCGGCGGCAGGTTCGAAAAGGAAGCGTGGCAGGATGCGTCAGCCATGGGCGGCCTCGCGGACGACGGAATCGGAAGCGGTGGCGGGATCGAGCAGCGCGCGCAGGCGTCGCCCGCCGCGCGCCAGCTGGGACTTCGAGAAGCTCGGCGTGCGCTGCATCAGCGTCGCGATCTCCTCGTGGGTGTAACCCTCGGCGTGGTACAGCCAGAGCACGGTGCGGGTGATCGCCGGCAGCGCCTCGAGCGCGCGCTGCAGTGCCGCAGCGTCGGCCGCGGCCGGCGGCGGCGGGGTGAGGTCGTCGACCGGGTCGAGCCCATCGAAGCCGTCGAACCCGTCGTCGATCGCGTCGGCACGGCGTCGGCGCAGCGCCATCAGCGCCTGGTTCACCGCGATCCGCCGCAGCCAGGCCCAGAACGGCGCGTCGCCGCCGGCATCGCCGCCGCCGCGGAAGTCGCCGGCCCGGTCGAACGCCTTGAGCATGGTGTCCTGCAGTACGTCCGCGGCCTGCTCGCGGTCGCCGCACACGCGCAGGGCGAGGGTGAACACCGGCCGCTCGAACCAGCGGTAGACCTGCTCGAACGCGACCGCGTCGCCCCGGCGCAGGCGCGCGAGCAGCGCCTCGGGCACGTCGAGCGCGAAGGCGGAGGCGGGCCTGGTCGTTTGCGGGGTCATCTGAAAGGACAGGATGCGCCTCGGGGCGAAACCGTCGCAGCCCGGTCGCAGGCGGCGGCCGCGCCCGCCTGCCGGCCACCGTCCGGCCCTATACTGACCCGAATTCGGAAGGGAGGGTTCCAGATGGGTCCGTTCATCGGTTTCGTGCTCGTCGTCGTCGGCGTCATCATCTTCTTCAAGGCCGTGCGCATGGTGCCGCAGGGCTATGAGTGGACCGTCGAGCGCTTCGGCAAGTACACCCACACCATGACCCCGGGGCTGCACTTCCTGATCCCGATCTTTTACGGGGTCGGCCGCAAGATCAACATGATGGAGCAGGTGATGGACGTCCCCAGCCAGGACGTGATCACCAAGGACAACGCCGTGGTCAAGGTCGACGGCGTCGTCTACTTCCAGGTGCTGGACGCGGCCAAGGCCGCCTACGAGGTCGCCCAGCTCGAGATCGCGATCCTCAACCTGGTGATGACCAACATCCGCACCGCGATCGGCTCGATGGATCTCGACGAGTCGCTGTCCAAGCGCGACGAGATCAACAGCCGCGTGCTGGCCGCCGTGGATCACGCCACCCATCCCTGGGGCCTGAAGGTCAACCGCATCGAACTGAAGGACATCCAGCCGCCGCGCGACCTGATCGCCTCGATGCAGCAGCAGAAGATGGCCGAGCAGAACAAGCGTGCCGCTGTGCTGGAAGCCGAGGGCGTGCGCCAGTCCGCGATCCTGCGCGCCGAGGGCGAGAAGCAGGCGACGGTGCTGGAGGCCGAAGGCAAGCGCGAGGCGTCGTTCCGCGAAGCCGAGGCCCGCGAGCGCCTGGCCGAGGCTGAAGCGAAGGCGACGCAGATGGTGTCCGACGCCATCGCCGGCGGCAACGTCAACGCCATCAACTACTTCATCGCCCAGAAATACATCGAGGCGTTCAAGTCGCTGGCCGAGGCGCCGAACCAGAAGTTCGTGATGCTGCCGATGGAGTCCAGCGGCGTGCTCGGCTCGCTGGCCGGCATCACCGAGCTGGCGAAGGAAGCGCTGGCCCACCAGCAGGGCGGCAAGCCGCCGTCGATGCCGCGCAGGGACTGAGCCATGGACTTCGCCGGCTTCGAGATCCGGACCGACGTCTTCGGCTGGGCGGTGGTCGCGCTGCTGCTGGTCGGCATGGAAGTGCTGGCCCCGGGCGCGTTCATGCTGTGGCTGGCGTTCGCCGCCGGCGCGATGATGATCATCGTCTGGCTGATTCCCGGCCTGCCGTTCCTCGCCCAGGCGGTGCTGTTCGTGGGGCTCGGCTTCGCCGCGGTGCTGGGCTACCGCAAGTACTACCGCAGCCGCGTGGAAACGCCGAGCGACCAGCCCGCGCTCAACCGCCGCACCGCGCAGCTGGTCGGCCGGATCGTGCCGCTGGAACGCGCGATCGAGCGCGGCACCGGCCGGGTGCAGATCGCCGACGCCTACTGGGAGGTCAGCGGTCCCGACCTGCCGGCCGGCGCCAGCGTGCGCATCGTCGGTGCCGACGGCATGACCCTGAAAGTGGAAGCGGTGGACTGACGTGCAGCCCACCCGCTTCCGCGACGAACGCAGACCGAGGAGCGTCCCGATGTCCCAGTCGAAACCCGCCCGTTCCGGGCTCCCGATCGCCCTGTGCGCCGTGCTGTTCGCGCTGTCCGCCTGCGATCGCGCGCCTGCGCCGCAGGCCGAGGCCCCCGCGGTCGAGGCCGCGCCTGCGCCCGCCCGGACCGCGGCACCCGCGCCTGCCGCCACCGCACCTGCGGCAGCGCCTGCCGCGGCCAGCGGTGCGTCCGCACTGATCGGCCAGATCGTGCCGCCGTATCCCGACGGCCTGGTCGAGATCGGCGGCGGCTGCGTGCCCGGCGCCGAAGGCTACGAACACGTCTGCGACTTCGGCATCGCCATGCTCGGCAGCGGCGCCGCCGACGGCCAGGCGGCGATGGCCCGCTATGTGGTCGCTTCGCGCAAGGCGCCGCCCGCCGGCAAGGATCCGCGCTGGGAAGTGCTCGATGCCGTCGACGCCCCGTCGCTCAAGCCCGGCGACCAGCTCCAGCTCGGCGGCTGCAAGCTCGACGGCAAGGACGCGGCCGGGCTGATCGCCGCCGTGCGTTACGGCGCGGGCGAACAGAGTACCGACCTGCAGTGGGTGCGCCGGTTCGACACCGCCGCCGGCAAGCTGGTCGAGGTCGAAGCGGCGCGCGTGAGCTGCGCGAACCCTGCCGCAGGCGTCTGACCGGCGGCGTCCGTGCAGCGGCGTCCGGCCGCATTCCCCGCACGCTTGCGTATCCGCGGGGCCGGTCTGGGATAATGCCGGCCTTTCCGCAGCCGGCTCCCGCGATGACGCAGAAGACCATCCTCAACGACGCCCACCGCGCCCTCGGCGCGAAGATGGTCGACTTCGGCGGCTGGGACATGCCGCTGAGCTACGGCTCGCAGCTCGACGAACACCACCAGGTGCGTCGCGACGCCGGCATGTTCGATGTCTCGCACATGACCGTGGTCGACCTGCGCGGCGCCCGCATCCGCGAATTCCTGCGCAGGCTGGTCGCCAACTCGGTGGACAAGCTGCAGAAGCCGGGCAAGGCGCTCTACACCTGCATGCTGAACGACCGCGGCGGCGTCATCGACGACCTGATCGTCTACTTCCTGGCCGAGGATTTCTTCCGCCTCGTCGTCAACGCCGCCATCGAGGTCAGCGAGCGTCCCGAACTGGCGATGATCGCCGTGCAGGGCCCGAACGCCCGCGCGAAGGTGCTGGACCTGCTGTCGGCCGACACCGCGCCGGCGGCGTCGAAGATCACCCGCTTCGCCGCGACCGAGGCCGTCTCCCGCGACGGCATCCCGCTGTTCGTCGCCCGCACCGGCTACACCGGTGAGGACGGCTTCGAGATCGTCGTGCCCCAGGATCGCGCGGTCGCGCTGTGGGACGCGCTGCTCGCCGCCGGCGTGAAGCCGGCCGGCCTCGGCGCACGCGACACGCTGCGCCTGGAGGCCGGCATGAACCTCTACGGCCAGGACATGGACGAGGACGTCTCGCCCTACGAGGCCGCGCTGGCGTGGACCGTCGCGCTGGACGAAGGCCGCGACTTCACCGGCCGCGCCGCACTGGAAGCGCAGCAGGCCGCCGGCGTGCCGCGCCGCATGGTGGGCCTGGTGATGGACGAGAAGGGCGTGCTGCGCCACGGCCAGGCCGTGCGCACCGCGGCCGGCGATGGCGAGATCCTCTCCGGCACCTTCTCGCCCACGCTCGGCAAGGCGATCGCGTTAGCGCGCGTGCCCGCCGGCGAGCTCGGCGAGGTCCGCGTCGACATCCGCGGGCGCGACGTCCCCGTGCGCGTCGTCAAGTTTCCGTTCGTCCGCGACGGCAAGGCGCAGGAAGGCATTTGACCGCCGCCGCCGCGCTCCTACACTACACACCTTCCCCCACCGGCCAGCGCCACCTGCGGAGCCCACGATGAGCGAGATTCCCGGCGACCTGAAGTTCATGAAGTCCCACGAATGGGCCCGCGTCGAAGGCGACGGCAAGGTCACCGTGGGCATCTCCGACCACGCCCAAGGCCTGCTCGGCGACCTGGTGTACGTCGAGCTGCCGAACATCGGCGACCGGGTCGAGGCGGGCAATGCCTGCGCCGTCGTCGAGTCGGTCAAGGCCGCCTCCGACGTCTACGCGCCGGTCAGCGGCACCGTCGTCGCGGTCAACGCGCCGCTGACCGACAAGCCGGAGACGATCAACGAGGACGCCTACGGCGAGGGCTGGCTGTTCGTGGTCGAGATCGACGACACCGACCAGCTCAACGAACTGCTCGGCCCCGACGATTACGCCGAACTGCTCGAGGACGAGGACCACTGACCGCTCCTGCGCGGCGCATCGTCGCCGCGACGCCGACGCGAACGAGAGCCGCCCGCATCCGCAGGCGGCTTTTTTCTTGTCCGGCGCATCGCGTTCCGGTCGCCACGACGTGCCTCGCGCGATGCCGGCCGACGCTTCGGACGCGCGATCGGATGCCGTCGCGGAGGTGCGTCGATGCGCGTGCGACGGCGTTTCCGGTCGCGCATCGTTCGCGCAAATCCGCGCATTCGGGCTTGTGCGACGCGAAATCCGGACCGCTTCGACGAACGTCGCACGCCGTGTTTTCGTCTCCCTTCATCCTCGCCGCGCAGCGCCGCCGCGATGCGCCCGGCGCTTCGCGCGTCGCCGCCGCGTCTGCGGATCGCGGAAACAAAACCGCTGAAAAAAAGCGCTTTCGCCGAAACGCTCCGACGCATCGCGTCGCGAAGCTGCATCGCGCACCGTGCGCCTTGCGCGTCGCCGGATGCGTCGCGCGATCCGCGACCGCGCCGTGCGCCGGAATTTTTTTCGCGTCGGGGTGTTGACAGTGGAAAAAACCGTGATTAGGTTTCGCCCCAAGTGTCGCCTGCGCAGAAGTGAGTGAGTCCCTCCAAGACGAAAACGCGAAGCACAATTCGAACTTTCTTCCGGACCGCGGTTCCGGTGGAAATAGGCTTCGTCTCCTCTGCGAAATGTCGTGCCGCCGCCGGGCCTGCTGCCTTCGGGTACTTCCGCCCGCATCTTCCGACCCTCGACCAGGACGGTCCCGGGTTTTCTCCTGTCCTCGACGGTGGCGCCGTCGCGGACGCGGGGCGGTTCGGCGCCGTCATGTCCTTTCCCCGGTCGTCGCGGTCGCGCCGCCGGATCGAATCCGTACCGGCTTGCGTCTCGCGCCGGCGGTGGGTGGCGGGTCCGACTCCCGCGATCCCGTTGTTGTCTGGGCCGCAATACCCGAAGCAAGTCCACTGACGAGGAGAGCCATACCATGGCTGCGAAGAAAGCTGCGAAGAAGGCGACGAAGAAAGCCGCCAAGAAAACCGTGAAGAAGGCGGCGAAGAAGGCCGTCCGCAAGACCGCGAAGAAGGCTGCCAAGAAGGTCGCCAAGAAGCCGGCCAAGAAGGCCGCGAAGAAGACCGTGAAGAAGGCGGCCAAGAAGACCGCGAAGAAGGCCGCCAAGAAGACTGCGAAGAAGGCTGCCAAGAAGACCGCGAAGAAGGCTGCCAAGAAGACCGCGAAGAAGGCTGCCAAGAAGCCGGCGAAGAAGGCCGCCAAGAAGGCTGCGAAGAAGCCGGCCAAGAAGGCCGCCAAGAAGCGCGCCAAGAAGGCTCCGGCCGCTGCCATGCCGGCCGCTCCCGCGCCGATGATGTAATCGCGTCACCCCGATCTGCTGTACCGAACTCCCTCTCCGCGTGCCCAGGCGGAGAGGGAGTTTTTTTATGCGCGGACGCCGGGATGACTTCCGCCCGCGCCGCCGCCGATGCCTCGGCGCGACGCGAACGAAATCCCGGGCGGGTTACTCGGGCTTGGCGTTCGAGACCGAACTTTCGGCGCCACCGCTGGCGGCGGGCGCGTCGGGCAGCTTGGGCAGCCCCTGGGCGTACAGGCCTTCTTCCAGCGGCTCGGGTTCGCTGTCCAGCCACTGCGTCGGGGTCAACCCGATCGCACGATCGAGGATGGTCGGCAGCAGCCCCGAGGGCGCGCCGCTGTTGGCGTTCCACAGGATGACGACGCCGAAGTCGCGCTCGGGGACCATCGCGATCGTGCCGCGGTAGCCCTGCACGGCGCCGCCGTGGAAGATCACGCGGTGGCCGGCGTAGTCCAGCACGCGCCAGCCGAGGCCGTAGCCGGCGGCGTTGAGGCGTTCGCGTCGCCACGACGAGCCGCGCGTTTCCGCGGGCGTGTCGATCAGCGGCGCGTGCAGCGTCGCCAGCAGCGCGGATGGCAGCACGTCGGGACGATGCCCGGTCTGCGCGACCAGCCACTGGGCCATGTCGCTGATGCTGGCGTTGACGCCGGCGGCCGGCGCGACGCGGTAGTAGGTTGGCTTGGGCATCACCGAAGACCAGCCGCGGCCGGCGCGCACGTGCGGTTTCGCCCAGCGTGGGCTCGTTTCGATGCCGTCCAGGCCGTAGCTGGCGTCGTGCATGCCGAGCGGGGTGAAGAGGCGTTCGGAGACCCAGCGTTCGAACGGTTCGCCGCTGGCGCCGCCGACGACGTCGCCGATCAGGCTGTAGGCGACGTTCTGGTAGGCGTAGCACTCGCCCGGCGCGCACTGCATCGGCGTGTACGCCATCTTGCGCACCAGCGACGGGTACTCGGCGTTGCCTTCGATGTCGCGGTCGAAGCTGTTGTGGCCGAGGCCGACGCGGTGGCTGAGCACGTCGGCGACGGTGAGCTCCAGCGCGGCGCGCGGCTCGGAGAACTGCAGGGTCGGGTAGTAGTCGACGACCCGGCTGTCCCAGCGCAGGCGGCCCTGGTTGACCAGCAGCCCGGTGGCGGTGGCAGCGAAGGATTTCGACAGCGAGGCCAGCCGGAACACGGTGTGCTCGTCGATGGCCTCGGGGTTGTTCACGTCGGTGATGCCGTAGCCGCGCGCGCTGAGGATGCGGCCCTGGTAGACGATCGCCATCGCCAGGCCGGGCACTTTCTGGCCGGCGACGAGGTTCTGGGCGATCGCTTCGAGTTCGGGGACGTTGAAGCCGGTCGCCAGCGGCATGACCTGCAGCCCGTTGCCCGGGAACACGCGCGTCATCGTCGCGCGCGGCGAGTACACGCTGCTGTTGCCGAGCACCGCGCCGTCGGCGAGGCTGCTGTCCCAGCGCAGCGGCGTCTGCGCGGACACGCCGGCGGCGAGCGGCAGCAGCATCGCGGCGAGACCGGCGGCGAGCGGCATCAGACCGAACCGGCGCCGCGTGGGACGCATCCGTCCCGAAGGTCCCGAAGCGGGCCGTGCGGTGTTGCGGTGCCGGTACTCGTCTTTCATCGCATCTGCCCCCTGCGTATGCTGCGCCTGCGGGTCGGTCATGGTTGCTGCGTCGGTCGTTGCGTCGTCGCCTCCGCCCGCGGATCGCGGACGCGCCCGGTGTTCGGTCGGGCCGGTCTGTCGCCGAGCCGGTCGATGCCGGCTTCCGGGCGATCATAGCGTCCCTTCCGCGATTTGCATGAACAAGGGGAAGTTCGATGGTTATTTTGTTGATCCTGCTCGCAATTCTCGCGGTTGCGAGGGGTTCGGCGGCGGGGATCCGCAACGGACGGCCCGGCCTCGCGGGGGCCCGTCGCAATGCCTTCGCGCGTGCCGATCTGCAAAGGGCGCCATGCGTCGATGCCATGACCTGCCTCGCCCGGACGGGCGCGATGCCGTCGTGCTGACGCGCTGCCGCCCGGCGTCTTTCCCCGCATGAACTTCTTCGAGCGCCAGGCCGCCGCGCGACGCGCCTCGTTCCGGCTGGGGCTGCTGTTCGCGCTGGCCGTGACCGGGATCGTGCTCGCCGTCGATTTCCTGGTGTGGCTGGCGTTCGCGGCGAAGGACACCGCCACGCCCGGACAGACCGCCGCGGCGCTGGCGCTGGCGTCGCTGCTGACCCTCGCGGCGATCGGGTTCGGTTCGCTGCATCGCATCGCCGGCCTGCACGGCGGCGGCGAGGAGGTGGCGCGGCAACTGGGCGGCGTGCCGGTGCCGATGCACACCCCAGACCCGCAGCTGCGACGGCTGCGCAGCGTGGTCGAGGCGACCGCGATCGCCTCCGGTGTGCCGATGCCGAAGCTGTACGTGCTGGAGCAGGAGTCCGCGATCAACGCCTTCGTCGCCGGCCACGCGCCCGCGGACGCCGCGATCGCGATCACCCGCGGCGCGCTCGAACGGCTGGATCGCGACGAGCTGCAGGGTGTGATCGCGCACGAGTTCAGCCACGTCCTCAACGGCGACATGCGACTGAATCTCCGCCTGCTCGGCCTGCTGTCCGGCATCCTGCTGCCGGCGCTGTCCGGGCGCAGGCTGCTCGATCACGGCCGCGCTTCCGGCCCGGGCGCAGGACGCATCGGCATGCTCGCCGCGGGCGGCGCGGCGATGGCGTTCGGCGGCCTCGGCCTGCTGTTCGCGCGGATGATCAAGGCCGGCGTGAGTCGGCCGCGCGAACGGCTGGTCGACGCCGAGGCAGTGCAGTTCACCGGCCGGACCACCGGCCTGTCCGGCGCGCTGAAGAAGATCGCCGGGCTGTCCGGCGGGTCGCGGCTGAGCCGGCGTGCCGATGCCGAGGACATCGGCCACCTGCTGTTCGGCGACGGCGTCGGCCTGCACGGGCTGTTCGCGACCCATCCCGCGCCGCTGCAGCGCATCCGCGCCCTGGAGCCGTCGTTCGACGCTGGCCAGCTCGCCGCGTTGCAGCGGCGCTGGGCCGCGGAGCCGCCCGACGGCCTGGCGGAGGACGTGCGCAAGAGCGTGCGCGACGGCGTCGGCCATCTGCCGGCGCGCGATGCGACCCTCGCGGTGAGCCCGTCGACGATCGCCGCCCGGGTGGCGCATCCGACCGACGAGGACGGCCGACGCGCGGACGCGCTCCTGGCCGCCATCCCCGCTGCCGTGCGCGCCCTCGCCGCCGATCGCGACAGCGTGGTGCCACTGACGATCGGCCTGCTGCTCGACGCCGAGCCGGCGGTGCGCGCGCGCCAGCACACCGAGATCGCCGCGCGCCTCGGCCGCGAGGCGGCCGTGCACGCGCAGGCGCTCCGCGACGAACACCTCGAGGCGCTGCATCCGATGCTGCGCCTGCCGCTGGCGGCGCTGGCCTTTCCGGTGCTGGGCCAGCGTCCCCGCGCGGCGATCGGGCTGGTGCTGGACACCGTCCACGCCGTCGTCAACACCGACGGCCGCGTCGCGCTGTTCGAATACGGCCTGGGCACGTTGCTGCAGACGCAGATGCACGAGGCGCTGGACCCGACGCGTCGTGCGCCGTACGGGCGCCGGCGTGCGGCCGAGGCGCGTGCGCAGGTCGCGACGTTGCTGGCGACGATCGCCCGCGCGGGGCATCGCGACGCCCACGAGGGCCTGCGCGCCTACCTCGCCGGCCTGCAGCGGATCTTCCCGGACGAGCACATCGACTACGCGCCGCCGGCGAACGGCGTGCTCGCGCTCGACGACGTCTGGTCGGTGCTCGATGCGCTCGTCCCGGCGGACAAGCAGCGGCTGGTCGAGGCGATCGCCGCCGCCGTCGGTCACGACGGCCATGTCTCCGTCGCCGAAGCCGAAGCGCTGCGCGCCCTGTGCGGCCTGCTGCACTGCCCGCTGCCGCCCGCGCTGGAGCGGCGCTGAGCCGCGGGGAACTCGCGTGCGGATCGGCCCTCCAATGGCGATGCGCCGGGATTCCACGACCTTCTTCGCCGCTTCGTTCGCTGGCTGCGCCGTCTCCGTCGCATGCCTGTCCGCATTCGCCGCGCCACCCGACGACGGCTCGCGCCTCGTGCAGGCGCGCGACACGGCGCTGCGCATCGAGGTGGACGGCGTCGACGACCCGGCGCGCCGCGCGATGCTGGTGGACTGGGCCGAGGAAGCCGCACGCGCGACCGTGCTGCCGTCGGGGCGCTTTCCGCTGGCATCGGCGCAGGCGCGGATCGTCGAGATCGACAGCCGCGATCCGAGCCCGGTGCCCTGGGGCCAGACCCGCCGCGACGACGACGTGGCGGTGCTGCTGTTCGTGCGCCGTGGGGCGGATCGCGAGGCGCTGCGCGCGGACTGGACCGCAGTGCACGAATTCGCGCACCTCGCCCATCCCTACCTGGGCGATCGCGGGCGCTGGCTCGCCGAGGGGCTGGCGAGCTACCAGCAGAACGTGCTGCGGGCGCGGGCCGGCCTGACAACGCCGGAGGACGCCTGGACGAAGCTCGATGCGGGTTTCCGCCGCGGCGAAGCGGCGAGCGCGGGGACCCCGCTGGGACGGCTCGGTCGCGGTTCGACGATGCGGGTCTACTGGGCCGGTGCCGCGTACTGGCTAGAGATGGACCTGCGCCTGCGTCGCCATCACGCCAGCTCGCTGCAGGCGGTGCTCGATGGCTACGCGCGTTGCTGCCTCGACGGCACCGCGCACGTCGCGCCGGAGGACTTCGTCGCGGCGCTGGATCGCGTCGCCGGCACCGACCTGTTCGTGCGCCGCTATCGCGACTATGCCGCCGGCACGACCTTCCCGTCGCTGCACGACAGCTACGCGGCGCTCGGCATCGTCCGCGACGGTGGCGGCCTGCGATTCTCGGACGATGCGCCCGCCGCTGCGCTGCGCGCGGCGATCATGGGCGTTCCCGCGTCGAAGGTCAGCGCGCGAGGGCGAACGTCGCCGCGATGACCGGAACGAGCACGGCCGACATCATCAGGAACATGCGCCAGAGTGCCCGCTGCGATGCCCTGAAATCCGGGCGGCCGTTGCGCGCGACGTCGTCCTCCGCGATGCGCCGCAGCGGCGACACGACGAACAGCACGAGATTCGCGGCCATCAGCGCCATGGGGATCGCCAGCAGCAGGCCGCAGGTGCCGACCACGATCGCGGCGATGTTCGGCACCGTCGCCAGCGTCGTGCCGGTGGCGCGTGCGAGCAGCGCGACCAGTCCGATGCCGCCGGCCAACATGCCGCCGAGCACCAGCGGCAGGAGCACCGTCAGGAAGACGACCGGCCGGCCGTTCGGGCGGAGGCCGGCGGCGGCGTCCGCTTCGCGCCTCACACTTCGCTCGGGCCGTCGACCAGCGGCTTGAGCTTCCTGATCAGCTTGTCGAAGGCGGTGTCGTACTCGCTGTCGTCGACGAAGTCGCGGAACTCGCCGGCGTCGTAGAAGCGGCCGTAGCAGAACTTGCAGCTCTCGAAGCGCAGGTGGGGCTGGTGCGGGTCGACCATGTGGATCAGCGGGTAGTGGCCGCAAGCCGGGCAGAGGAGAGTCTCGGCCGACGGCGCCGTCGGATCGAACGCCTCTTCGTGCGCCGGCGGCTTCGGTTCGGACAGGTCGATGCGCTCGGCCTCGTCGCGCAGCTGCACGTGCGCCATGTTTTCGAACCACATCCCGTTGCAGCCTTCGCAGCGGTGGACGACGGCTTCCTCGTGGCCGGGGAGCAGGTGCATCTCGGCGTGGCATTTGGGGCAGCGCATGGGCGTTCGGCAGGATCGTGGCGGGGCACCCATTCTGCCCCAGCGGCGGGTTCAGTCGCCCAGCGACTTCACGAAGCGCACCGCGCCCTCGCCGAAGCCGCAGGCGCGGTAGAAGGCGTGGGCCTCGGTGCGGTGCCCGGCACTGGTCACTTCCAGGCGGGCGGCGCCGCCGGCGCGGGCGCGGCGCTCGGCGTCGCGCAGCAGCGCACGGCCGATGCCGTGGCCGCGGGCCTCGTCGCCGACCACCAGCGCGGTGACCCGGCAGGTGGTCGTGCCCAGCGGCAGGTAGTACATGAAGTCCAGCGCGAGCAGGCCGCAGGCGGCGCCGTTGCGGCGCGCCAGCAGCAGCGCCTGGCGATCGTTGCCCTGCACCGCGGCGATGCGCTCGGCGGCGTCGCCGGGATCGCAGGGATAGCCGAGGGCACCGAGCAGTGCGGCGACATCCTCGGCATCCGCCGGGGTGGCGTTGCGCAGGTCGAGGTCGGCCTCGACCGCGACGGCGGGCGTGCCGGGCAGGGGCATCCGGTCAGCGCGTGCCGTACACGACCACGGTCTTGCCGCGGGCGTGCAGCTTGCCGTCGGCCTGCAGCTTCTTGAGCACGCGGCCGGCCATCTCGCGCGAGCAGCCGACCAGCCGCGCAAGCTCCTGGCGGGAGACGCGCAGCTGGGTGCCCTGCGGGTGGCTCATGGCCTCCGGCTCGCGGGTCAGGTCGTGCAGGGCGCGGATGATGCGATCGGTGACGTCCAGGAAGGCCAGGCGGCCGGCCTTGCGGCTGGTGTCGAGCAGCCGGCGCGACAGCTGGGCGCCGATGGCGTAGATCAGCTGGGCGGCATCGCCGCCGAGCGGGCCTTCGAGGAGCTGGTACAGGCGCTCGTAGCCGATCTCGGCCAGTTCGCACTGGGTCCGGGTCCGCAGCACGACCTCGCGGCGGTCGCTCTCGACGAACAGCCCCATCTCGCCCACGAATTCGCCCGGACCGAAATAGCCGAGCACCAGTTCGCGGCCGTCTTCCTCTTCCGTGATGATGCTGACCGAGCCGGAGATGACGTAGTAGAGCGTCCCCGCCGGGTCGCCGGGACGGAACACTTCGGTCCGGGGCGGATAACGGCGACGGTGACAGTGCGAGAGGAACCGCTCGATCGTCGCCACCGTGGGCGCGAGCGGATTGGCGTTGCGTCGGAGGGGAGTCAGCGTGGCCACGGGGGGTCGGTTCATGCGAGCCTGAACGTAGGAAAGGGCAAGAGTAGGCCTTTGTCACGATTCGGGCAAACGGCAATGCCATGCTGCGCTGCGGGCGCCCGTCCGGTGCTGCAACGCGGCAACGTCTCGCCCCCGTTGCCGCAATGCCGCATAATCGCGCCCCCGAACACCGCCCCCAGAGGAACCGATGCCGTGGTCAAGCCGCTGCCGCGCCTGAAGCTGCAAGGTTTCAACAACCTGACCAAGTCGCTGTCCTTCAACATCTACGACGTCTGCTACGCCGCCTCCGAAGAGGAGCGCCAGCGCTACATCGCGTACATCGACGAGGAATACAACGCCGACCGCCTCACCCAGATCCTCACCGACGTGGCGGAGATCATCGGCGCGAACATCCTCAACATCGCGCGCCAGGACTACGACCCGCAGGGCGCGTCGGTGACCATCCTCATCTCCGAGGAGCCGGTGATCGACAAGAAGGCGGCCGGCAAGGAGATCATCTCCGACGCCGTGGTCGCGCACATGGACAAGTCGCACATCACGGTCCACACCTATCCGGAAACCCATCCGGACAACGGCATCGCCACCTTCCGCGCCGACATCGACGTGTCGACCTGCGGCGTGATCTCGCCGCTGAAGGCGCTGAACTACCTGATCGAGAGCCTCGAGTCCGACATCGTGGTGATGGACTACCGCGTGCGCGGCTTCACCCGCGACATCAAGGGCAAGAAGCACTACATCGACCACAAGATCAACTCGATCCAGGACTACCTGGCCAAGAACATCCGTTCGCGCTACGAAATGCTCGACGTGAATGTCTACCAGGAGAACCTGTTCCACACCAAGATGCACCTCAAGGACTTCGACCTCGACCAGTACCTGTTCGAGGAGAAGGCCAAGAACCTCTCGTTCAAGGAACGCATGAAGGTCGAGGCGCGGCTGCGCCGCGAGATCGAGGAGCTGTACCAGGGGCGCAACCTGGTCGAGTGACGAACGGCCGTGCGCGGGTCATCCGGCCCGCGCGGCTTCCAGGACATTGCGGGACGGCCCGCACGCCTGCAGCGACATGCGCAGCGCGAACCTCCCACCGACGGCGGTCCGGACGAAAGTCCGGGCCGCTGCGCGTTTTGGCCTCCCGGAACCGGCGGCTCCGGATCGGAGAAACGACATGGCGTGGTTCTGTTTGCTGCTGGCGGGTGCGTTCGAGATCGTGTTCGCACTGGGACTCAAGTACACCGATGGCTTCACGCGCCCATGGCCCAGCGCGTGGACGCTGGCCGCCGCCGGGGCCAGCCTCTGGCTGCTCACGCAATCCTTGCGCGCGATCCCGGTCGGCACCGCCTACGCGGTGTGGACGGGCATCGGCGCGGTGGGCATGGCGGTGCTGGGGATGGCGCTGTTCGGCGAAAGCGCGTCGCCGGTGCGATGGCTGTGCGTGGGCCTGATCGTCGCCGGCGTGACCGGGCTGAAGCTGGCGTCGTCGTGATCGCCGCGGGTGGCGATCACAGCCGGTACGCCACCGCCTTCATCAGTCTCGACGCCGCCGCCATCACCGTCGGGATCGGCCGCGGCAGGCGTTTCGCGCCGGCGGCCTCGGCGTGGTCGGCGTGGCGGACTTCGTCGTCCTTCATCACCGTGAGGATCGCCCGGCTGCGGGCGTCGGCGGCGGGCAGCGTGCGCAGGTGTTCTTCCAGATGCGCTTCGACCTGGCGTTCGGTCTCGACCACGAAGCCGAGGTTCCAGCCGTCGCCGCGCAGGCCGGCGGCGACGCCGATCGCGTAGCTGCCGGCGTACCAGAGCGGGTTGAACAGGCTGGGGCGGCTGTCGAGTTCGCGCAGGCGGTCGGCGCACCAAGCGAGGTGGTCGGTTTCTTCCTGCGCGGCCGCCTGCAGCTGCGTGCGCGTGGCCGGATCGCGCGCGACCGCGGCCTGGCCGACGTACAGCGCCTGCGCGCATACCTCGCCGACGTGGTTGATCCGCATCAGCCCGGCGGCATGGCGGCGCTCGTCGTCGTCGAGCACCACGTCGGCCTCGGTCTCGCCCGGGTTCGGGCGCGCGGCGCGCGGCGCGCCGGCGACGGTCTCCAGCGCGTTCTGCGCGTCGGCGAGCAGGCGATCGAAGGCGGTGAGCTGTCGGGTCGTCATGCCAGACATTCTGCAAGGAATTCGAGGGGATGGCGCACCGGGACCTCCGTGCCGTTCGCCAGGTGCAGGCGGCAGCCGATGTTCGCGCTGAGCAGCACCGTCGCGCCGCTGCCGGCGAGCTGCTCCAGCAGCGGCTGGCGGAAGCGGGCCGCGCGGTCCGGATCGGTCAACATCGCCGTGCCGGCGGCGCCGCAGCAGCCGAAGCCGGCGTCGAGATCGACGATCGTCAGCCCCGGCACCTGCGCCAGCAGCGCACGCAAGGCGCCGTCGCTGCGGGCGACGTTGCGCTGGGTGCAGGGCAGGTGCAGCGCGATGCGCTCGGTGCGCGGGGCGAAGCGCAGACGGTCGGCGCGTTCGGCGAGGACATCGAGGGCGTCGCGGACGACGGTCTGCCCGACGAGGCTGTCAGCGAGTGCTTCGTGGCAGCCGCTGGCGAGCCCCAGCACCAGTGCCTGGCCGGCGAAGGCGCGGCGATTGGCGTCCGCGAGCGACGTCGCGCGCTCGGCATCGCCGGCATGCGCGTGCAGGCTGCCGCAGCAGGTCTGGGCTTCGGGCACCTGCAGGGCGATGCCGGCGGCGGCGCACAGCCGGCGGACGGCGTCATGCAGGCCGCCGTCGTAGCCACGCGCCACGCAGCCGAGGAACAGCGCGGCCTCGGTGTCCGTTGACGTGGCGGGCAAGGGCGCCGTCGTGGGCGCCTCCGGAGGACGCGGCAACGGCCGGGCGGCCCGCGGCAGCAGCGGCCAGGCCCCGCGATAGGCCGAAAGGAGTGCCGACAGCAGCCGCGGTCTCGCCGCCAGCGTTTCGGCGAGGCGCTGCCGGGCGGGCGGCGGGCGGCGCTCGCGCTGGCGGGCCCGGGCGCCGGTCAACAATGCCCCGTATTCGACCCCGGCCGGGCACACCGCCTCGCAACGGCGACAGCCGAGGCAGGCGTCGAGGTGGGTCTCGACGGCAGGCGTCGGGGCCAGCGCACCAATCTCCAGCCCCCGGATCAGGGCGATCCGGCCTCGCGGCGATTCGGCCTCCAGCCCCGCCAGCCGGTAGGTCGGGCAGACCGGCAGACACAGCCCGCACTGGACGCAGCGGTCGGCGAGGGCAGTCAGGGACGGAGCGGCGGCGTTCATCCCGGCATCTTCCGGCAAGCCGAACCCTCGCGCGAGGCCCGGACCGGCCGAAGTTGCGGGAGCCGGCTCAGCGGGCTATCATCCCGCCTCTTTGCGACCCGGCCCCGTGTCCACTCCCGTGGTTGGCGCCGCGAAAAAACCGCAACGACAACGCGCGGCGACGTTCCGCCAGCCCTCCTCCCGGGAGTGGCTGCCCAGAACCAGCCCGACCAGGCACCTCAACCAGAGTTCCGTCATGAAGACCTTCACTGCCAAGAACGAGACCGTCCAGCGCGACTGGTACCTCGTCGACGCCACCGACAAGACGCTCGGCCGTCTCGCCGTCGAGCTGGCCCGCCGCCTCCGCGGCAAGCACAAGCCCGTCTACACCCCGCACGTCGATACCGGCGATTACCTCGTCGTGATCAACGCGGAGAAGATCGCGGTCACCGGCAACAAGCTGCAGGACAAGAAGTACCACCGCTTCACCGGCTACATCGGCAACCTCAAGACCGAGAGCCTGGCCGAGGCGCTGGACCGCCACCCCGAGCGCGTCATCGAGATCGCCGTGAAGGGCATGCTGCCGAAGAATCCGCTCGGCCGCGCCATGTACAAGAAACTGAAGGTGTACAAGGGTTCCGAACACCCGCACGCCGCCCAGCAGCCGCAAGTCCTGGATATCTAAACGATGGCTACTCAGCAGAATTACGGCACCGGCCGTCGCAAGTCTTCCGTCGCCCGCGTCTTCCTGCGCAAGGGTTCCGGCAACATCACCGTCAACGACCGTCCGCTGGACGAGTTCTTCGGCCGCGAGACCGCGCGCATGATCGTGCGCCAGCCGCTGGAACTTACCCAGACCGTCGACAAGTTCGACATCGTCGTCACCGCGACCGGCGGCGGCACCACCGGCCAGGCCGGCGCCATCCGCCTGGGCATCGCCCGTGCGCTGGTCGAGTACGACGAAACGCTGAAGTCCGAGCTGCGCAAGGCCGGCTTCATGACCCGCGACGCCCGCGAGGTCGAGCGCAAGAAGGTCGGTCTGCACAAGGCCCGTCGCGCGACCCAGTTCTCCAAGCGCTGATCTTCCCGGCGTCGATCCGGCGCCGCCGTCGCACCGGGACCCATCGGGTTCCGGCCGCGACTGGCCCGGGATCGCGGTTTGGCGTTACAATCGCGACCCGCACGCTCTACAGCCCCGTCGCCAAGCGGTAAGGCACCTGACTCTGACTCAGGCATTCGGTGGTTCGAATCCATCCGGGGCTGCCAATACCGAAAGCACCTGCCGCAAGGCGGGTGCTTTTTTTTGCGCATCTCTCCCGCCCCGACAGCGTGGCATCCCCGGAAAGTACCGTTCCATCGATCCCGTCCGCATGCCGCCGCAGGCCGGAAGTGCGACTGAATGCCGGAATCGACCGAGGGGGCGTTCACGCTTTGGCAATCGATTCCGCATCTGTCGGCAACCTGTCATTTCTTACAGGTACACGGCGCCGTATGGTGACGGCTATGTTCCTTCGGTCGGTCCACGGATCGATGCATGGTTGATGCACATCATTGACATTGACGACAGGGGAAGTTGTGTTCGATTTTCTTAGGAAGTGGCTCGGGGGAGAGCCGAAGCCGACCTCGCGCGCCTTGCCGCAGGGTGCTCCCACCTTCGAACAGCGTCGTGCGGGCGGGCCCATCGCCTTCGACGCCGATCTGGTGCCCGCGCTCAAGCGCGACCACGCGGATCTGGTGAAGCTGTACGGCGCGATCGGCGACATGGCCAAGCAGGGCGATTTCCAGCAGATCCCGCAGATGCTGAACGCATTCAAGGTGCACCTCGAGGGGCACCTGATCGCCGAGAACGTGCGGTTCTACAACTACGTCGAGAACAGCATGCAGGGCGACCCGGAGAACATCGCGCTGGTGCGCAGTTTCCGGCGCGAGATGAACGCCATCGCCCGCGGCGTGGTCGACTTCGTCAAGAAATACCAGCTAGGCAACTTCGACCAGGAGACGCGCCAGGCCTTCCTGGTCGACTACCAGACGGTGGGCGGGTTGCTGGCGCAGCGCATCGAACGCGAAGAGGGCAGCCTGTACCCGCTGTACCTCCCGCACTAGCGATCGGCGGTCCGCGGGGCGGACGCCGGATCGTGCACAGAACAGGCGAGACAGGGACGACTCGCCGGGGCCGACGCGGTTGCGGCGGCCCGATGGGACCGGGACCGGCGCTGCCGGTGTCGGCAGGTCCGGGCGGACCAGGGATGGCACCGGCCGGGATTCCCTTCGTCGTTCAACGCAGTGCCCGATCAAGGAGATCGCCATGAAGAAGGAAGCGGACGCCACACACCAGGATGCCAAGCAGGATGCCGTCCTGACCCCGGCCATGCGCCGGCTGCGACACGAACTGGAGACCCACCCGGTCTTCGCCGAGATCGACGGCATCGAGGCGCTCCGCGCCTTCATGCAGGTCCACGTCTTCGCGGTCTGGGATTTCATGTCACTCGCCAAACGGCTGCAGCGCGACCTGACCTGCGTCGAGCTGCCGTGGATGCCGCCGGCGGATCCGGTGGCGGCCCGCCTGATCAACGACATCGTCCTCGCCGAGGAAAGCGATGTGGATGCCGCCGGTCATCCGGCCAGCCACCTCGACCTGTACCTGCAGGCGATGCGCGATGTCGGGGCGCCGACCGCGCAGTTCGACACGTTCATGCGGGCGCTGCGCAGCGGCGCCGGGCTGTCGGCGGCGCTGGAGACGGCGGAGGTGCCGGGCTTCGTCCGCGCGTTCGTCGGCCATACCCTGGGCACCGCCTGCGACGGCACCACGCTGGAGACGATGGCCAGCTTCTTCTACGGCCGCGAGAACGTCATCCCGGCGATGTTCCAGAGCCTGCTCGACCGCTGGGGCCTCAGCGAGGCACAGGCGCCGGGATTCGTCTACTACCTGCAGCGCCACATCGAGCTGGACGGCGACAGCCACGGCCCCGCCGCGAGCCGCCTGATCCAGAGCGAGCTGGCCCGCCGCACGGACGCGCTGCAGGAAGCACGTGAGTCCGCCCGGCTCGCGTTGCAGGCCCGTCGTGCGCTGTGGGACGGGGCGGCGGTGCAACTGCGCGCCCTGCGCGAGACCGACGCGACGTCGCGCCCCCGGGCGAAGACCCAGGTCGCGGCCTGATCCACGCGTTGCGCGTCCGCCGTGCGCCCCCTGGCGCACGGCGGCGGGTACCGGCCGTCATGCGGCGTGCGGCACGGCCCCCGTGTCGCTGGCCACGCCGATTGCGGCCAGATTCGCGGCGACCGGCATGCGGAAGGCGAGGCTCATCGCCTCGCCGATGCGTTGCGGCGGCCCGAGTCGTTCCACCTGCAGGCCGAGATGTCGCAGCAGCCGTTCCACCGGCGCGCTGGTGACGCCGACCAGCGCCTCGATCCGCCGCGCATCGGCGAAACGGAACATCGCGCCGAGCAGGCCGGCGGCGGCATCGCCGAAACCGAAGCCGTTGCCGGCGGCGTCGTGCGCGACCGCGAACCGGCTGACCTCCCAGATCTCGGGGGCGTTCGGCGGCGGCCCGTCCTCCAGCAAGTACGGAAAGATGTCGCGCAGCATGTTCGGTCCGGTGGTCGGCAGCAGCCGGCAGCAGCCGAGCGTCCGTACGGGGTCCTCGTGCGCGATCACGTACTGCGGACCGATCAGGTCGAACCAGTCGTGTTCGCGACCGTGCTCGGCGCGGACCTGCCAGCGCAGGCGTTCGTGGAACACGGTGCAACGCAGGCGGTACATGCTGTCCAGCAATGCCGCGCTCAGGCCGGGTTCTCCGGCGCGTCCGACGACGATGTGCATCGTGGTGTCTCCTCGTGGGGTGGAAGGAGACCCCAGTGAGCAGAACCCCTGTCGATCCTTGCAGCTGAAGGACCTGACAGGTTGATGCAGGTCCGTTCGTCATGGCGATCGCGACACGGAAACGCGGGTGCGCCGGATCGCGCCGGTATCGCATCGATATCGGAACGGGATCGCGCAACGACGCGGTCACGTGAACGGAAAAAGCCGCCGCCCCGAACTGCGCGAAAACGCGCGCGAAAGCAGGTCGTCAGGCGCGCAGCGAGACGATGAGCCCGAGCGAGATCGCCCGCGCGATCGCCGCCTGGCGGCCGCTGACGCCGAGCTTGTGGGTGGCGTTCTGCAGGTGGAAGATCGACGTGCGCTCGCTGATGTTGAGCAACTGGCCGATCTCCCAACTGGTCTTGCCCTCCGCCGCCCACGACAGGCACTCGCGCTCGCGGCGGGTGAGCGCGGGCAGCGGTGCGGGCGTGCGCGTGCGCAGGAACTGCCGCGCCGCCTCGTGCACGAAATGCGCGAGCAGGTGCAGGGTCGGCAGGATCGCCTCGAAGTCGGCGGCGGTGAGCGTGCGCGAGGAGAACGACATCAGGCCCCACGACACGCCGGGACCGTGCAGCGGCACGCTCACGCCCTGACGCAGGCCGAACTCGCCGGCCTCGCCGAACATGTGGCGCACTTTCTGCAGGTGCGGATCGAGGATCCGCCGGTGATGCAACTGCGCTTCCTCCCAGGACACCGGCGTGGCGTGGTCGTGGCAGTGGCTGATGACCGGATCGATCCCGATGTAGTCCATCGCGAAGTAGTGCGTCACCCATTCTTCCGGATAGGTGCCGAGCCGCAACTGGTCGGGGTGCTCGTTCACCAGCGGCAGATCCACCGCGTAGAACCAGTAATCAATGCCGAGCAGGCGGACGGTGCGTTCGATCCGTGCGGTGAGCGCTTCGGTGTTCGCCGCGTCGGCGAACCCGCGCATGGTGTCGATGTCGATCTGCGTCCTGCTCATGGCCTGTCCTGGTGGCGCCGCCGACGGGGCGGCGGCGCGTCCTCGGGCAGGGCCAGCCGCGGCGATGCGCGACGCGAGCCCGGGCCTGCCCCCTTCACGCCCGTTCTTCACGGTAAATTATCAGGCTTGCCGCGCGCTGCGAACCCGCAGGTGCATGCGACTGTGACGATGTCGTCGAAGTGCGGCGTCGGATACGATCGCAAACCCGGACTCGATCGATTCGGTCTATCGCGTCCTCGTCGAAAGGCTCCCGGAAGACGCATGGTCGCCACCTTCTCCGCTCCGTTCTCTCCGGCCGATGCGCTCGGCGAACGTCTCCGTGCGCGTGGTTATGCGGTGTTCGCGCCGGATCAGGTCGCCGCACTCTGCGACGCGTCGCTGCCCGCGCTGCAGGCGCTGGTGCCGTCGTGGGACACGTTGCCGCCGGACAACTACCTGCGCGATGGCGGGCGCTATCGCCACCGACGCTACGGCGGTTTCGTCGTCGGTCGCGCGGGCGTGACCCGCGCACCGCATCGCGCGCACTACCAGCCGCCGGACTACAACGCGCTGCACGGCGGTCTCCAGCGCTGGTTCGCGCCGATCACCGACGACATCGCGGCCGCGCCCGCGTGGACGCAGTTGCTCGCAGCTCTGGGCGCGCGGTTGCGCTCGGTGCGCGAGGCCGACCCGTGGTACGTCGAAGCGCACCAGTTCCGGATCGACACCGCCGACGGCATCGGCCGGCCGACGCCCGAGGGCGCGCACCGCGACGGCGTCGACTTCGTGGCCGTGTTCCTCGTCGCCCGCCACGCCATCCGCGGTGGCGAGACCCGGGTGTTCGACGCCGACGGCCCGGACGGCCAGCGCTTCACCCTCGATCGGCCATGGAGCCTGCTGCTGCTGGACGACACCCGGGTGATCCACGAGTCCACGCCGATCCAGCCGCTGTCCGCGGACGCAGGCGGCGGGCATCGCGACACGCTCGTGCTGACCTTCCGCGCCGGCGGCTTCCAGAGCGAGGATGGCGCCTGATCCCCGGTCCGGCCGTCGACCCGAGGCAATCAGTTACAATTGAAACCATTTCACGCCATGGCACCGAGGTCCCGATGAAGCTGGGTTCCCTGAAGGAGGGCGGCCGCGACGGCACCCTGATCGTCGTCTCCCGCGACCTGACCCGCGCCGTGCGCGCCGAGGGCATCGCGCCGACCCTGCAGCGCGCGCTGGAGGACTGGTCGAACGCCGCGCCGCGGCTCAACGCGCTGTCCGAGGCGCTGAATACCGGCACCGCCGAGGGCGCGTTCGATCTGGACATGCAGGCGCTGGCGGCGCCGCTGCCGCGGGCCTACGAGTTCGTCGACGGTTCGGCCTACCTGCCGCACGTCGAGCGCGTGCGCCGCGCCCGCGGCGCCGAGGTGCCGGAGAGCTTCTACGTCGATCCGCTGATGTACCAGGCGGTGAGCGCCGGCTTCTACGGCCCGCGCGACCCGGTGCGGGTGCCGAGCGAGGACTACGGCATCGACCTGGAAGCGGAAGTCGTGATCGTCACCGACGACGTGCCGATGGCGGCGACGCCGGCGCAGGCGGCCGAGCACATCCAGCTGGTCGGTCTGGTCAACGACGTGTCGCTGCGCAACCTGATTCCCAACGAACTGGCCAAGGGCTTCGGCTTCCTGCAGTCCAAGCCGCGCTCGGCGCTGTCGCCGGTGTTCGTGACACCGGATGAACTGGGCGACGCCTGGCAGGACAACAAGGTCCATCTGCCGCTGGTCACGCACATCAACGGCGCCTGGTTCGGCGCGCCGGAAGCCGGCGTCGACATGCAGTTCGACTTCGCGCAGCTGGTCGCGCACGCCGCCAAGACGCGCCCGCTGAGTGCCGGCACGATCGTCGGTTCGGGCACGGTCGCCAACCAGGACACGTCGCTGGGCGCGTCCTGCTTCGCCGAGAAGCGCACGGTCGAGACGCTGGAGACCGGCAAGCCGATCACGCCGTTCATGTCGTTCGGCGACGTGGTGCGGATCGAGATGCGCGCCCGCGACGGCGCCGACATCTTCGGCGCGATCGAGCAGCGGATCGAACGGCCGGCGTGAGTACGCCGCCGCGGGATCTCGAAGCGCTGCGTGTCCGCCATGCCACGGGCGAACGGTTCGACTTCCTGTGTTTCTGGGGCCATCGCGGCCGCGCCGACGGCGCGCCGTCGAAGGCCTGTTTCAGCCAGTGGTTCCCGGCGCCATTCGTGATCGACGATGTGCGCTACGCCACCGCCGAACACTGGATGATGGCCGGCAAGGCCCGATTGTTCGGCGATGACGCTGCATTGGCGAAGGTGCTGGCGCACGACGACCCGGCGAAGGCCAAGGCCGCCGGGCGCGGCGTGCGCGATTTCGATGAGGCGCGGTGGGTCGACCGGCGTTTCGACATCGTGGTGGCCGGCAATCGCGCGAAATTCGAGGCGCATGCGCCGCTGCGCGACTTCCTGCTCGCGACCGGCGGTCGGGTGCTGGTCGAAGCGAGTCCGGTCGATCCGGTCTGGGGCATCGGGCTGGCCGCCGACGATCCTGCCGCGGCGGATCCCGCCCGCTGGCGCGGGCTCAACCTGCTCGGTTTCGCGCTGATGGCGGTGCGCGAAGCGCTGGCCGGGGCGCGCTGACCACGGCCGCTCATCGCGCTATCCTCGCCGGGCCTTCGGACGGGAGTGCGCCATGCGGACAGGACGTGGGTCGCGACTCGCCGCCGCGGTGCTGGCCCTGCTGGCCGGCGTCGCGCTGCTGCTCCAGGCCTGGCTGACGCTCGTGCTGGTCCGCGGGCAGGGCGGCGGCGCCTTGCAGGCGCTGGGTGTGCTCGCCGGGTACTTCACGATCCTCAGCAATGCGTTCGTCCTCCTGACCGCTGCCGCGCAGGCCACGGCACCCGGCGCATGGCTGGCGCGTTCCTCGGTCCGCGGCTGCGCGACCACCGCGATCGTGCTGGTCGGGCTCGGCTACCACCTGTTGCTGCGCGAGGTCTGGGACCCGCAGGGCTGGCAGCGGGTCGCCGACGATCTGCTGCACTACGCCGTGCCGATCGCGGCGCTGCTGCACTGGCTGGTCTTCCCGCCGCGCGAGCGCCTGCCCGCGACCGCGCCGCTGCGCTGGCTGGCCTATCCGCTGGCGTATTTCGTCTGGGTGCTGGCACGCGGTGCCTGGCTGGGCACGTATCCGTACCCGTTCGTCGATGTTCCCGCGCTGGGCTACGCCCGGGTCGCGCTCAACGCCGCCGGCCTGTCGCTGGTCTTCCTCGCCGCGGGCGCCCTGCTGCGCCAGGTCGCGGCACGGCGCTGAGCCCCTGTCGTTGCTTCCCGTTCCCGTGCGACGGCGCTATCGTGCGGACCAGGCGCGATGATGCCGCCGTTGCGGGGAAGAAACCATGCACGATGCCCTGAAGCTGTACGGCTACTGGCGGTCGAGCGCCGCCTACCGGGTGCGGATCGCGCTCAACCTCAAGGGCCTGGACTACGAGACCGTGCCGGTGCATCTCGTCCGCGATGGCGGCGACCAGCATCGTCCCGAGTACGCCGCGACCCATCCGCAGCGCCTGATTCCGGTGCTGCAGCACGGCCAGCGCATGATCCGGCAGTCGCTTGCGATCATCGAGTACCTCGACGAACTCTGGCCGGATCCGCCGCTGCTGCCGGGCGCACCGCGCGAACGCGCGCGGGCGCGGGCGCTGGCCCTGCTGGTGGCCTGCGACATCCACCCGCTCAACAACCTGCGCGTGCTGCAGTACCTCGAACGCGAATACAACGCCCCGGTGTCCGAACGCGATGCGTGGGTCCGTCACTGGATCGAGGAAGGCTTCCGCGCGTTCGAGGCGATGCTGGTCGAGGATCTCTCGCGCGGCGAATTGTGCGAGGGCGACGAGCCGGGGCTGGCCGACTGTTGTCTGATCCCGCAGGTCTACAACGCGCGCCGTTTCGGCGTGGATCTCGACCCGTATCCGAACATCCGCCGGATCGAGGCGGCCTGCCTCGCGCTGCCGGCGTTCGATGCGGCGCGGCCGGAGAACCAGCCCGACGCGGCGTGACGCTCTTCCGGGATCGCCTGTGCAAAAACGACAACGCCCCGGTCTCCCGGGGCGTTTCGCGTTGCGGAGCCGGTCGCCCGGCTCAGTGCTGGAACGAAGACGAGCCGTCGCCGCCCTCGAAGGCCACCGCGTAGGGATCGTGCTCGGCGCCGGCGCCCTCGGACAGCCGGAACTTCAACGCCAGGCCGTCGCGCGAGTCGGCCGCGCGCAGCGCTTCCTCCATGCTGATCTTGCCTTCCTTGGTCAGCCGGAACAGGCACTGGTCGAACGACTCCATGCCTTCCTCCAGCGTCTCCTCCATCGCCTGCTTGATCTCGTGCACCTGGCCGCGGCGCAGCAGGTCGCGGATCATCGGCGTGTTGATCAGCACTTCCACCGCTGGGAGGCGGCGGCCGTCGGAGCCGGTGACCAGGCGTTGGCTCACCACCGCCTTGAGGTTGAGCGCGACGTTCATCAGCACGTTCTTGTGCGCGCTTTCCGGGAAGAAGTTGAGGATGCGTTCGATGGTCTGGTCGGCGTTGTTGGAGTGCAGCGTCGCCAGGCACAGGTGGCCGGTTTCGGCGAACGCGATCGCCGCCTCCATCGTCGTCGCGTCGAGGATCTCGCCGATCAGGATCACGTCCGGCGCCTCGCGCATCGCGTTCTTCAGCGCGTTGTGGAAGGCGTGGGTGTCGAGGCCGACCTCGCGCTGGTTGACGATCGACTTCTTGTGCCGGTGCAGGTATTCGATCGGATCCTCGATGGTGAGGATGTGGCCGGCGGCGGTGGTGTTGCGGTAGTCGATCATCGACGCCAGCGTGGTCGACTTGCCCGAGCCGGTGGAGCCGACGATCAGCACCAGGCCGCGCGGGGCCATGATCACGTTCTTGAGCACCTGCGGCAGCTGCAGTTCCTCGATGCTGGGGATCACGCTGCGGATCGCGCGGATCACCATGCCGACTTCGCCGCGCTGCTTGAACACGTTGACGCGGAAGCGGCCGGCGTCGGCCAGCGACAGCGCCATGTTGAGCTCCAGGTCGCGTTCGAAGTCGGGCACCTGGCCCTCGTCCATCAGCGAATAGGCGATCTTCTTGACCATGCCGGCCGGCAGGCCGGTGTTGCCGAGCGGATAGAGCTTGCCTTCGACCTTGATGTGCACCGGCGCGCCGGTGGTCAGGAACATGTCCGAGGCGTTCTTGTCCGTCATCAGCTTCAGGAAATAGCCGATGTCCATCGATGACCCTCCCCGTGACTGTTGGATGACTTGCCGCCGCTGTCGCGGGATGCCTGCGTTGCATCGCCGGAGGCCGCTGACGACAATGGGGCCGCGCCGGTGGCCGGTGGTCCGACGGTCGTTCCGAGCGTACGCCGCGCCGAAACCGTGACCGCGTTCCCATCCCGCTCCGAAACGCTCCCCATGCCCGCAAGCTTCGCACAAATGCCGCGCGTCCCGCAGCACCCGTCGCGCCCTCGCGCATGGCGCCTCATGGCCCCCCTTGTGATCGCGCTCACGTTTCCGGCGCAGAGCCCTGCGAAGACGCCACCGCCGACCACGGAAATCGACGCGGCGCAGGTCGCGATCCTGCGCGCCGAGCGTGCGGACGCCGAACACTACGCCGGTGAAGCGCTGCTGCGCGCGCGCGCAGCCCTGACCCAGGCGCAGGCCGCGCTCGCCGCGCGCCGCAACGACGATGCCGTCGCGCAGGCACGAATGGCCGCTGCGCAAGCCGATTACGCCCAGGCGCGCAGCCGCGAAATCGTGCAGCAGGACGAACTCGCGCGCCGTCGCGCCGAGATCGTCGAGCTGCGGCAGAAGCTGGGCATGGAGGCCGCGCCATGAGCGCCGATCGCCGTGGCATCGCGATCGTGCTGCTCGTGTTGGCGCTGGCGACGCCGGTCGCCGCCTTCGCCGCCGGGCCGGATCCGGAGGTCGTCGCGCTGACCCGGCGGCTGCAGGCGCTGGACACCGACCCGCAGCGCAACCCCTTCGCCGCCTACGAGCGCCTGCAGGCGCGGCAGGCACTGCAGCAGTTGGACGGTGCCAAGCGCAAGCTGCGCCCGCTCGCGCTGGAGATCGTTCGCATGCGGGTGGAGACTGCCGAGATCGCCGCGCGCACCGAGGCCGGTCGCGGCGAGTTGCAGCGCATGGAGACCGAGCGCAACGAGTTGATCGTCGAAGCCAGCCGCCGCGACGCCGAACGCGCCCGGGCCGAGGCCGAGCGCCTGCGGGTCGAGGCGCAGATCCAGACCGAGGAGGCCGAGCGCCTGCGCGCGGAGGTCGAGGCCGAGGCCCGCAACCGCCAGGAAGCCGAAGGGCTGCTCGACACCCTGGCTGCAGGCGAAGCCGAAAAACTGCGCCTGGCCAAGGAGCGCGAGGCCGAACTGGCCCGCCAGGAGGCGGCGCTGAATGCCGGGCAGCCGGCCCCGAAGGCGGGTGCGTCTGCGAAGCCCAAGCCGAAGCCGAAACCCCGCAGCAAACCCGCGACGTCGGCGAAACCGAAGCCGCCATCGCACTGATCGACCCCGGGAAAGTCATTCCGGATCAATGGCTTATTGCGTTTCGATCGACGCGATGATGGGCGCCCGTGTCATCGGCTGAACTTCCCGACGAGCGCGCTTGCCGGCCGGCGACGGGAGGCGTAGTGTCGGAAGTCCGGAAGCCAGTCCGCTTCCGGAGGAGCCGCGGATCCCGGATGTCCCCGCCAGACGCCAACCAGGAGCATGCCGCCGCAAGCCAGGCGGTCGCGGGCGCCCCCGAGCGGGGTGTCCGCAGTGTGGTGCCAACCGCTGGTCCGCAGGTCTTTCCCATCGCGCCCCGTGCCTTCCCAGGCCGGGGCGTTTTCGTGTCCGGCCGCCGTGTGCGAGGCGGCGGTCGTCTCCCCCCGTGTCGCTCGCCATTTGTCCACACCCCGGGTCCGGCCGCCGTGGCCGGGCCGATCATTCCCTCGTGAGGAGGATTCCATGTTCGAAGGGCAACCCCAGACCGAAGTCGAAGCGCTGATGAAGGCCAACACCGAGTTCCGCCAGCTCTACCAGCGCCACAAGGAGCTGGACAAGCAGGTGCTCGATGCCGAACTCGGCGTGCTGCCGATCGACGACAACCGGCTCGGCCAGATGAAGCGCGAAAAGCTCGCGGCGAAGGATCGCCTCCTCCGCATGTACGACGAACTGCACCACTGACGCAATCGAGTCCGTCCGATCCGCGACCTGCGGATCCGCGGACGGCGGCGGGGCTGGGACCATAGCCCGCCCGTCGTCGTCCGCAGGCCGGACGTCCCGGCCGGGCCGCCCGGCCATCCCGTGCACCGCGACGGCGATGCGATAATCCGGCCTTTCCCTCTGCGAGCCGGTGCCGGCATGTCGAAGTCCCCGTCGAATCCCCCCGCGATCCGCGACTCCGTCCTCGAACTGATCGCCGACACCCCGATCGTCCGCGCCCGCCGTCTCGAGGCCGGCGTCTGCAACCTCTTCCTCAAGCTCGAAAGCCAGAATCCCGGCGGCTCCATCAAGGACCGCATCGGCCTGCGCATGATCGAGGCCGCCGAGCAGCGCGGCGACATCAAGCCCGGCGACACCCTGGTCGAGGGCACCGCGGGCAACACCGGCATCGGCCTGGCGCTGGTCGCGCAGCAGAAGGGCTACAAGCTGATCCTGGTCGTCCCGGACAAGATGAGCCGGGAGAAGATCTTCAATCTCAAGGCGATGGGCGCCGAAGTGGTGCTCACCCGGTCGGACGTGGCCAAGGGCCATCCGGACTACTACCAGGACATGGCCGAGCGGATCGCCCGCGAGACGCCCGGCGCCTACTTCATCAACCAGTTCGGCAATCCCGACAACCCGGCGGCGCACGAGCACGGCACCGGCCCGGAGATCCTGGCGCAGATGGCGGGCGTGGGCGGCCTGGACGCGATCGTCTTCGGCTGCGGCAGCTCCGGCACGATGACCGGCCTGTCGCGCTGCTTCGCGCAGCACTCGCCGCACACCGAGCTGGTGCTGGCCGACCCGGTCGGCTCGATCCTCGCCGAGTACATCAACGAAGGCACGCTCAACGAGAAGTCCGGCAGCTGGATGGTCGAGGGCATCGGCGAGGACTTCCTGCCATCGATTTCCGACTTCACCCGGGTGAAACGGGCCTACGCCATTTCCGACAAGGAAAGCTTCCTCGCCGCGCGCGAACTGCTGCGCAGCGAGGGTGTGCTGGGCGGCTCGTCCACCGGGACGCTGCTGGCCGCGGCGCTGAAGTACTGCCGCGAGCAGACCGTGCCGAAGAACGTGCTGGTGTTCGTCTGCGACACCGGCAACAAGTACCTGTCGAAGCAGTACAACGACTACTGGATGCTGGACAACGGCTTCCTCGCCCGCGAAAACCATGGCGACCTGCGCGACCTGATCCTGCGTCCGTACAGCCAGCGCGACACGGTGGTGGTGGGCCCGAAGGACCTGCTGGTCACCGCCTACCAGCGCATGAAGCTCTACGAGATCTCGCAGATGCCGGTGATGGAGGGCGACCGGATCGTCGGCATCCTCGACGAGAGCGACGTGCTGCTGCACGTCTACGGCGACGAGGCCCGCTTCCGCGATCCGGTGTCCACGGCGATGGTCAGCAAGCTGGACATCCTCGACGTGCGTGCGCCGGTCGAGGCCCTGCTGCCGGTCTTCGACCGCGGCCACGTCGCCATCGTCATGGACGGCGACCGCTTCCTGGGCCTGATCACCCGGATCGACTTGCTGAACTGGCTGCGCCGGCGCGTTCAGTAATCCCCGGTCCGTGCTGCGGCTGCCTTCGGGGGACGGTGTAAAATCGCCGGTCCCTCAAGGAGAGCCCCATGACCGAGCATGCCGCCGAGCCGTCCCCGGGCGTTCCCGCAGACTGGGGCCCCGGCACCCGCGCGATCCATGCGGGACAGGCGCCGGATCCCTCGACGGGTGCGGTGATGCCGCCGATCTACGCGACCTCGACCTACGCGCAGTCCAGTCCCGGCGTGCACCAGGGGTTCGAATATTCGCGGACCCACAACCCGACCCGCTTCGCCTACGAGCGCTGCGTGGCGGGGCTGGAAGGCGGCAGCCGCGGCTTCGCCTTCGCGTCCGGGCTGGCGGCCACGTCGACCATCCTCGAGACGCTGGACAGCGGCAGCCACGTCGTCTGCATGGACGACGTCTACGGTGGCACCTTCCGCCTGTTCGAACGCGTGCGCCGGCGCAGCGCCGGCCTCGATTTCAGCTTCGTCGACCTGACCGACCCGGCGGCGTTCGAGGCGGCGATCCGTCCGAACACCCGCATGGTCTGGGTGGAAACGCCGACCAACCCGATGCTCAAGATCGTCGACCTCCGCGCGGTGTCCGCGATCGCCAGGAAACACGGCCTGCGCATGGTGGTCGACAACACCTTCGCCTCGCCGATCCTGCAGCGCCCGCTGGAACACGGCGCCGATCTGGTCATGCATTCGGCGACCAAGTACCTCAACGGCCACTCCGACATGGTCGGCGGCATGGTCGTCGTCGGCGACCATGCGGAACTCGCCGAGCAGATGGCCTTCCTGCAGAATTCGATCGGCGCGGTGCAGGGGCCGTTCGACAGCTTCCTCGCCCTGCGCGGCCTGAAGACGCTGCACCTGCGCATGCGCGCGCACTGCGAGAACGCGCAGGCGTTGGCCGAATGGCTGTCGACGCACGCTGCGGTCGAGCAGGTGATCTATCCCGGCCTTGCCGCGCATCCGCACCACGCGCTGGCCGCGCGCCAGATGGACGGCTTCGGCGGCATCGTCTCGGTGCGCATCAAGGGCGGCTATGCCGGCGCGCAGCGCTTCTGCGAGCGCACCGAGCTGTTCACGCTGGCCGAATCGCTGGGCGGTGTCGAAAGCCTCGTCAACCATCCGGCGGTGATGACCCACGCCTCTGTGCCGGTGGAGCGCCGTACCGCGCTGGGCATCCATGACGATCTGGTCCGTCTGAGCGTCGGCGTCGAGACCCTGGACGACCTGCGCCACGACCTCGCGCTCGCGCTGGCCTGATCGACCCATGCAAGCCGAGCGCATGCAAGACCGACGCATGCACGCGTACGCGCCGCCGCCGTCCGGCCCGGTCAGCCTGCTGACCGGTGTCTGGCGCGAGCGGCGGTTGATCGGCCACCTGATCCGGCGCGAGGTGCTGGGGCGCTATCGCGGGTCGATCATGGGCGTGACCTGGTCGTTCCTGTATCCCGTGCTGATGCTGATGGTCTACACCTTCGTGTTCTCGGTGGTGTTCCAGGCCAAGTGGCCGGGCATGATGGAAACGGGCGGCAAGACCCGCTTCGCGCTGCTGCTGTTCGTCGGCGTGATCGCGCACGGGCTTGTCGCCGAGGCGATCACCAAGGCGCCGATGCTGGTGATCGGCAACGCCAACTACGTCAAGAAGGTCGTCTTCCCGCTGGAAACCCTGGGCTGGAGCCTGGTCGGTTCGGCGGCGTTCCATGCCGGTGTGAGCCTGCTGATCCTGCTCGGCGCGAAGTGGCTGCTGGAGGGCTGGGTGCCGTTGACCGCGCTGTGGCTGCCGGTGGTGCTGCTGCCGCTGGCGCTGATCGCGCTGGGTGCGGCCTGGCTGTTCTCCGCGCTGGGCGTGTTCATCCGCGACATCGCCCAGCTCACCGGGGTGTTCGCGACGGTGCTGATGTTCCTCTCGCCGGTGTTCTATCCGCTGGCGGCGCTGCCGGAGCGGTACCACGCCTGGGTCATGCTCAATCCGCTGACGCTGGCGATCGAGCAGAGCCGTGCGGTGTTGTTCACCGGCGTGGCGCCCGACCCGCTGCTCCTGCTGCGACTCTACGCCATCGGCGTGGGGTGCATGGTGCTGGGTTACTGGTGGTTCCAGACCTCGCGCCGGGGATTCGCCGATGTCCTCTGAGCCGACCTCGTCCGAGGCGACGACGCAGGGCACCGCCACGGCGATCTCGGTGTCGGCGGTCAGCAAGTGCTATCCGCTGTACGAACGGCCGGAGAACCGGCTCAAGCAGGCGATCGTGCCGCGGCTGCAACGCGCGGTCGGCATGGCGCCGACGCGGTTCTTCCGCGAATCCTGGGCGCTGCGCGACGTGTCCTTCGAGGTCGCGCGCGGCGAGACCGTGGGCATCATCGGCCGCAATGGTTCGGGCAAGTCGACCCTGCTGCAGGTCATCTGCGGCACGTTGACGCCGACCGATGGCCGGGTCGCGGTCGACGGGCGGATCGGCGCGCTGCTGGAGCTCGGCAGCGGCTTCAACCCCGAATTCACCGGGCGCGAGAACGTCCACATGAATGCGGCGATCCTCGGCATGGGGCCGGAGGAGATCGCGGCGAAGTACGACGCCATCGTCGAATTCGCCGACATCGGCGACTTCATCGACCAGCCGGTCAAGACCTACTCCAGCGGCATGTACGTGCGCCTGGCGTTCGCGGTGATCGCGCACGCCGACGCCGATCTGCTGGTGGTGGACGAGGCGCTGTCGGTCGGCGACGTGTTCTTCGCCCAGAAGTGCATGCGCTTCCTGCGCGAGTTCCAGAAGCGCGGCACGGTGCTGTTCGTCAGCCACAGCGCCAGTGCGGTGGTGGGGCTGTGCGATCGCGCGATCTGGCTCGACGGCGGGCGGGTGGTACTGGACGGACCGGCCAAGGCAGTCTGCGAGGCCTACCACGCGAGCATCTACGGGCATCGTCCGCCGGTTGCGACCACGTTGCCGTCCGCGACCGACGCACAGGCGCCCACGGCAGGCGTCTCCGGGATGGCAGAGCCGGACGGCGTGGACCGCACGCTGGACCACAGCCGACTGGAGGTGTTCCGCTTCGATCCCGAACAGGCCGGCTTCGGCGATGGTGGCTCCAGCATCGAGTCGGTGCGCATCGAGAATCTCGCGGGCCGCACGTTGCACCAGATCGACGGCGGCGAGATCGTGCGGCTGATCGTCGAGGCCCGCGCCAACCGCGACATCCCGAGCCCGATCGTCGGCTTTTTCGTGAAGGACCGGCTCGGCCAGCAGTTGTTCGGCAACAATACGTCGCGCAACGACGCGGACGCGCCGCTGCCGGCGCCCACGGGCTCGCTGATCCGCGCGGAATTCGAATTCCGCATGCCCTACATGCCGCGCGGGCGCTACACGATCGACATTGCGGTCGCCGACGGCACCTACCTCCAGCATGTCCAGACGATGTGGATCTACGATGCGCTCGCGTTCGAATCGATCTTCATCCCGCGTTCGACCGGACTGGTTGGCATTCCCTTCCGGGCGATCGGGCTGAGCGTGGTCGCGCCGGTCGCCGGCGAGAAGGCTCGCGCATGATCGGCCATCCGGTATTGCGGTCGCTCCACCACCGGCGCGCAGGTTGCGCGTTTCCCTTTCGCCACTTCGTGATCGCATGACTCCTTTCCGGCTCAATACGTCGTTGTCCTCGTCGCCGATCCTGGTGCCGCCGAGCGCGTGGACCGGCCACCTGCCGTTCGCGTTCTGGTCGGTGGAAGAGTCGCGGCCGCGGGTCATGGTCGAGCTCGGCAGCCACAACGGCACGTCGTATCTCGCCTTCTGCCAGGCCGTGGTCCGCTGCGGCCTCGAGACCAAGTGCTTCGCGGTCGACACCTGGCAGGGCGACGAGCACTCCGGCTTCTATGGCGACGAGGTGCTGCAGACGCTGGCGAAGCAGCACGACCCGCTGTACGGCGGCTTTTCGCAGCTGATGCGGATGACCTTCGACGAGGCACTGCCGTATTTCTCCGATGGCACCGTCGACCTGCTGCACATCGACGGCCTGCATACCTACGAGGCGGTCAAGCACGACTTCGAGAGCTGGCGGCCGAAGCTGTCCGACCGCGCGGTGGTGCTGTTCCACGACACCATGGTCCGCGAGCGCGGCTTTGGCGTATGGAAGCTCTGGGAAGAGCTGCGCGCGCAGTACCCCGCGTTCGAGTTCCAGCACACCCACGGGCTGGGGGTGCTGCTGGTCGGCGACCGCGCGCCGGACGCGTTCCGGGCGCTGGCTGCATTGTCCGGCACCGAGGACGAGGTCCCGGTGCAGCGCTTGTTCGAGGCGCTGGGCGCGCGGATCGTCGCCGAGACGCGAGCCGACGACACCGAGCGCCACCTTGCGCAGGCGATGCAGGATGCGCAGGGTGCGATGAAGGCCGCTGGCGAGGCCCACGACTATCTCGCCGGACGCATCCGTGCGCTCGAAGACGAACGCGATGCGCTGCGGGCGACGCTGGACGCGGCGCAGGCGCAGGCCCGCCAGCAAGAGCAGGCGCATCTGCGGCTCGAAGCCGATGCGGCCGGCCGCCGGCACGCCTTCGCCGAAGAGCGCCGCGCGCTCGAAGGCCGGATCGCCGCGCTGACCGACGCCGGCATGCTCGCGCGCGACCGCGCCGGTGCGCTGGACGCCGAACTGCGGCTGCTGCGCGACGTGCGGGCGGCGCTGGAATCCGATCTGCGCCGCGGGGCCGAACAGCGTGCCGATCTCGCGGCCCGGCTGGTCGAGGCCGAAGCGAGCCGCGACACGCAGACGGCCGATGCCGCCGATCGCGCGGCATCGGATGCCGCGACCATCGAGACCCTGCGCACGACGCTGGCGGAACGCGAGGCGCGACTGGCGTCGCTGCAGGCGCAATGCGACGAGCTGCTGGCGTCGACCAGCTGGAAGATCACCTCGCCGGCGCGCTGGCTGTCGGCCCTGGTGCGGGGCCGTTGACGATGGCGTCGCTGCGCGCATTCGTCGGTCGAGCGGTCCAGGGCATGTACCGGGCGCTGCCGGTGTCCTGGGAGCTGCGTCTCGCGGTCAAGGACGCGCTGTTCATCGCGCTGCGGCCCCTGATCGGCAACACCAACGTCTACCGCCGCTGGCATGCGTTCCGCGGTCGCCGGCTGTCGCTGGCCGCGGCGCGCACGGAAGGGGAGGCGGGCGCGCCGTCGCCCGGTCGCGACGGTGCGCAAACGCTGGCCGCGGCGACACCCGCGCATGCACGCTGGATGCGCGACGTGCTCGCGAACGCGCGCGGGCCGCGCAGTGCGCACTACGTGTCCGCGCCGGCGTCGGCGCCGCCCGCGGCGGTGCGCGCGAAGGCGATCGCGTTCTACCTGCCGCAATTCCATCCGATTCCCGAGAACGACGCCTGGTGGGGCCGCGGCTTCACCGAGTGGACCAACGTCGCCAAGGCGGTGCCGCAGTTCGTCGGCCACGAGCAGCCGAAGCTGCCGGGCGAGCTGGGCTTCTACGACCTGCGCCTGATCGACGTCATGCGCCGCCAGGCGGAACTGGCGAAACTGCACGGCGTCCACGGCTTCTGCTTCCACCACTACTGGTTCGCCGGGCGGCGCCTGCTGGAACGTCCGCTGGACCAGTTGCTGGCGCATCCGGAGATCGACCTGCCGTTCTGCCTGTGCTGGGCGAACGAGAACTGGACCCGGCGCTGGGACGGCCAGGACGCCGACATCCTGCTCGGCCAGGACTACTGCGACGAGAGCGACGAACGCTTCATCCGCGATCTCGAACCGTACCTGCGCGACGTGCGCTATATCCGCATCGACGGTCGTCCGCTGCTGATCATGTACCGGCCCTCGCTGCTGCCCGATGCGCGGCGCACGCTGGAGACCTGGCGCCGCTGCGCGCGAGAGGCGGGTTTCGGCGAGCTGTTCCTGGCGATGGTGCAGTTCGATGTCGACGATCCGCGGGTCTACGGTTTCGACGCTGCGATCGAATTCCCGCCGCACAAGCTCGCGCGCGGGCTCGATCCGATCAACGCGACGCTGGAGCTGGTCAATCCCGAGTACGCCGGCAACGTCGTCGACTATCGCGAGATGGTCGAAAACGCGCTGCACTGGCCGCCGGAGGACTACGCACTTTTCCGCGGCGTATCGCCGAGTTGGGACAACGAAGCGCGCAAGCCCGGCCGCGGCTACACCTTCGCCCACGCCTCGCCGCCGGAGTATGCGCGCTGGCTGGAGGCGGCCGTCGGTTACGCGGAGCGTCATCCGGTCGACGGCGAGCGCGTGGTGTTCGTCAACGCCTGGAACGAGTGGGCCGAAGGCGCGATGCTCGAACCCGATTCGCGCCACGGCTACGCGCACCTCGACGCCACCCGTCGGGTGCTGTCGGCGACGCCGTCGCGCGGCACGCTCGCGCTGATCTCGCACGACGCGCATCCGCACGGTGCGCAGTACCTCGCGCTGAACCTGGCGCGGGAGTGGAAGCGGATCGGGTTCGAGGTCGTCGTGCTGCTGCAGGGAGACGGCCGGCTGGAAGCGGATTTCGAGGCGGTCGGTCGCGTGCACCGGCTGTACACGATGACACCCGACGCCATCGCCGCGCTGGCGCGCACCCTGCGTGCGCAGGGCTGCGATGCGCTGATCGCAAACACCGCGGTGTCCGGGCGGGTCGCGCCGGTGTTCGCCGCGGCCGGTCTGCGCGTGGTCGCGCTGGTCCACGAACTGCCCGGTGTGATCGCGCAGTACGGGCTGGCGCCGGCGGTGGCCGCGCTGGCGCGCGACAGCGCCGCGGTGGTCGTCGCCGCCGAGGACGTGCGCGACGGCCTGCTGTCGCACTGGCCGGCCGATGTGTCGCAGGACAAGCTCGTGCTGCGGCCGCAGGGCCTGTTCACCCGCAGCCGCTATCGCGGCGGCGTGGGGCGCGAGGACGCGCGGCGCCGGCTGCGCGCGAAGTTCGCGTTGCCGGAGACCGCGAAGATCGTGCTGGCCGTCGGCTACGCCGATCGCCGCAAGGGCGTGGACCTGCTCGCGCGGGCGATGGTGCGACTGTGCGCGCGCGACGCCGACGCGCACGCGATCTGGGTCGGGCATCGCGATGTCGATCTCGAAGCGGAATTCGACGGCCTGCTGGTGGAGGCCGGCATCGCCGACCGCTTCCATTTCGCCGGGCTCGATTTCGACACCGACGATTTCTACGCCGGCGCCGACGTCTACGCGCTCAGCTCGCGCGAGGACCCGTTCCCGTCGGTGGTGCTGGAAAGTCTGTCGGTGGGCACGCCGGTGGTCGCCTTCGCCGGCACCGGCGGCGGTGCTCGGTTGGTGGAGACGCACGAGGCCGGGCACGTGGTGCCAGCGTTCGACGTCGACGCCTACGCCGACGCGCTCGCCGCGCTGCTCGGCGATCCGCTGCTGCGCGCGGCCTGCGGCGAAGCCGGCCGCGCGCTGATCGATCGCGACTTCTCGTTCCGCGACTACGCGCTGGCGCTGGCCGCGATGGCCGGGCGCCGGCTGCCGCGGGTGTCGGTGGTGGTGCCGAACTACAACTACGCTCGCTATCTGCGCGAGCGCCTGTCGAGCATCGCCGAGCAGACCTGGCCGATCGCAGAGATTCTGGTGCTGGACGATGCGTCGACCGACGACAGCGTCGCCGTGCTGCACGCGCTGCGCGGCGGCATCGCACCGGAGCCACGGATCGAGGTGAACGCGACCAACTCCGGCTCGGTGTTCCGGCAGTGGCGCAAGGGCGTCGAGATGGCCTCGGGCGACTACGTCTGGATCGCCGAAGCCGACGACCTGGCGAAGCCGGCCTTCCTCGAAACCCTGGTCGCCGCGCTGGAAGCGCACCCGGACGTGGCGATGGCCTACTGCGAATCCGAGGCCATCGATGCCGACGGCGCGCTGGTGATGCCCGATTACCGCGCCTGGACCCACGATCTGTCGCCACAGAAGTGGAGTGCGGCCTACACCGCCAGCGGCGCCGACGAGGCCGCGCAGGGCCTGGGCGTGAAGAACACCATCCCGAACGTCAGCGCAGTGCTGTTCCGTCGCGAACCGCTGCTGGCGGTGCTGCGCGAGCACGAGGACGAGATCTGCGGCTACCGCGTCGCCGGCGACTGGGTGGCCTACCTGCACCTGCTGGCGCGCGGCGGCATCCACTACGCGCCGGCGGTGCTCAATCGCCATCGCCGGCACCGCAGCAGCGTCACCTCCGACGCCGACCTCGCGCGCCACTGCGACGAGGTCGCGCGCGCGCAGGACGTGGCCGCGCGCGTGTTCGCGCTCGACACGGACGTGCGCGAGACCGCTGCCGCCTACGTGCGCGGCCTGCGCCGACAGTTCGGCCTGCCCGACGTCGCGCACACGGAGCCGGGCTGACATGCGTGCGCTGATCGTCGGCGGCAACGGCTTCATCGGTTCGCACCTCGCCGAGGGATTGCGTGCGGACGGGCATGCGGTGCGCGTGCTCGATCCGGGCGCAGCCCGCGACGACACGGACTGGACCGGTATCGACTACCACCGCGGCCTGCACACCGACGCAGCGACGCTGGCCGACGCGTTGATCGGCATCGACACCGTGTTCCACCTCGCCAGCACCACCGTGCCGGCCACGTCCAACCGCGACCCGGTCCACGACGTCTCGACCAACCTGGTCGGCGCGCTCGGCCTGATCGCCGCGCTGGAGGCCACGGGCATCCGCCGCGTCGTGTTCTTCTCGTCCGGCGGCACGGTCTACGGCAACCCCGAACGCGTGCCGGTGCACGAGGACCATCCGCTGCGGCCGATTTCCTCCTACGGCATCGTCAAGGTCGCGGTCGAGCAGTACCTGCGCATGTACGGCCATCTCGGCCGGCTCGATCCGCTGGTCCTGCGTCCGTCGAATCCCTACGGTCCGCGCCAGTCCGCCGCGGGCGGGCAGGGCTTCGTCGCCGCCGCGCTCGCACGCGCGCAGGCAGGCGAGGGCCTGCAGATCTGGGGTGATGGCAGGACCGTGCGCGACTATCTCTACATCGACGATCTCGTCCGTCTGGCGATCGACGCCGCCGCCAGCGACGCCACCGGCGTGTTCAATGCCGGCAGCGGCGAGGGGCACAGCCTCGACGACATCCGCGACGCGGTCGTGCGCGTCACCGGCCGGCCGCTGCCGACCGAGTACCTGCCGGCGCGCGGATTCGACGTGCGCGAAGTCGTGCTCGACACCGCCGCCGCGCGCGCCCGGTTCGACTGGGCGCCGCGCATCGATCTCGACGCAGGCATCGCCCGTACCTGGCGCTGGCTGCAATCCGGCGCCCGTTCTCTCCCCCAAGCACAAGGATCCCCCTGATGACCGTTTCCCCCGGCGCCGACGGCGCGTGGCTCCAGACCCTGATCCGCAGTCTCGATGCGACCGAAGTCAGCCCGCTCGGCGAGACGCTGCCGCGCTTTCCCTCGACCCAGATGCAGGAAAACACCACCGGGTTGTCGTCGGAAGCCGCGCTGCGCCAGGCGCATGCCTTCTACACCGACGTCGACCGCGAGATGCAGGCGATCGGCCGCCCGCTCGGCCCGGACACCCGCGTGCTCGACTTCGGCTTCGGCTGGGGTCGCATCTCGCGGACCTTCATGGAGAAGGTCTCGATCCGCAACCTCTATGGCGTCGACGTGGATCCGTCGTTCACCGAGATGACCCGGTCGCTGTTCGACTCCGACCACTTCCAGACCTGCGCGCCGTTCCCGCCGATCCCCTTCGACGACGCGAGCTTCGACCTGGTGATCTCCTACTCGGTGTTCTCGCACCTGTCCGAGCGCGCCTGCGCCGACTGGATGCGCGAGTTCGCGCGGCTGGTGCGTCCGGGCGGCGTGGTCGCCTGGACCACGCGCCACGATTCGTTCTTCGGCTTCTGCGAGTGGGCGCGGGCACAGGGCGCGTCGGCGTCGAGCTACATCCAGGCGCTGGGGGCGCTGTTCCCGGACATCGACGACGCCCGCCGTCGCTACGCGGCCGGCGAGATCGTCCACGCGTCCTCCGACGGCGTCGGCGGCGGTGGTCCGCGCGACAGCAGCTTCTACGGCGAGACCTGGATCCCCGAGGCCTACGCCCGCAGCGCCTATGCCGAGCACTTCGACCTGGTCGCCGTCTGCCACGACGGGTCGAAGTACGACCAGGCCTGTTTCGTCTTCCAGCGCAAATGAGTTCCGCTCTGCCGGAACGCCCACGACGAGGTTCGCCCCATGTACCGTGAACAAGACTGGATCCGGGACCGTCCCTGGATCGACCATCCCGATGCCGACATCGACGCCTACGTCGACGGCCTGACCGAGGACCCCGGTTTCGACCTGCGCACGGCGCTGCGCCAATGGCAGGCGCACGGCATCGTGCTGTTCCCCGGCGTGGTCGATACGGCCCTGATCGACGCGCTCAAGCACGACATCGACCACCTGCGCGCGCACTACCGCGATTTCGACCTGCTGGTCGAGACCTCCGGCGTGCAGAAGCACATCCTCGACCTGACCGCGGAGGAACTGAACTCCCCCGGGCTCAAGTTCAACAGCATCCACACCATCTCGCGCGCGGCCGCGCACCTGAGCCTGACCCGCGAGGTCTCGCGGTTCCTGTCGCACGTGTTCCGCGCGCCGCCGTGCGCGATGCAGTCGCTGACCTTCTACAAGGGCAGCCAGCAGCCGATCCACATCGACTACCCGTACGTGCGCTGCCAGACGCCGGTGGCCCATCTGGCCGCCAGCTGGATCCCGCTGGAGGACATCCATCCGGATTCCGGGCCGCTGGCCTACTACCCCGGCTCCCACCGCGAAGGCGCCTCGGGCTTCTTCGACTGGGGCGACGGTTCGATCCTGATGGAGCCCGAGAGCGGCCGCACGCCGATCGAGTTCAGCCACTATCTCGCCGAGCGCATGCAGGCCAGCGGCATTCCGGCGCAGGTCTACTGTCCGCGCAAGGGCGACGCCCTCGTCTGGCACGGCAACCTCTCGCACGAGGGCACCGCGATCCGGAACCCGGACCTGACCCGCAAGTCCTACGTCACCCACTACACGTCGCTGGATGCCTATCCGAAGGCCCACCTCAAGCCGACCGCGCCCGAGGCCGGCTGGCTGGCCCACGAGAACGGCGGCTACGTGTTCGAATACAGCTGGCTCGGCGACATGAACCAGTTGCCCAGCATTTCCCTCGATACCCGCTGAGGATCCCCGATGACCTTCCCCCTGCGCACTTCCCTGCTCGCCGCGGCGCTCGCGGCGTCCCTGTCCGCCTGCAACGCGCCCGCGCCTCCGGCACAACCCGAGGCGACCCCGCCGCCCGCCGCCGACACCGCGCCTCCGGCCACGCCCGAGCCGCCGCCGGCCCCGGCCGTGCCCGCCCTGCGCGCGCTCGACGACGCCCAGCGCGCCGAGGTACTGGTGGCCGCGACGGCCGGCACCTGCAATCTCGAATCGGTCGATGGCCAGGCCTTCGCCGGCGCCGACGTCACGCTGTCGGTCCCGAACGCAGGCAAGGCGACCGGTTGGCTGAAGGGCGAGGGCGGTGTCGCGCCGGAGTCGCCGGTGCTGCGCATCGAGTCCGAGGACAAGTCGAAGGTCTGGGACATCGCGGTGACGCCGGACATGGCGCGCGACGATCTCGGTGCCGCCGGTGGCACCCCGGGTTTCCAGGTCGAATTCGACGCCGGCGCGCTGCCGTCGGGCCGCTACCACCTGTACCTCGCCTACCGCTCCGGCGGCGCGCTGCACGCCTGCGACAACGGGCGCCACATCCAGGTGCTCTGACCCGGACGCCTGGAGACCGGGCCGGAAGCGTCCGGCCTGCGGGACCGGGCGACCGCATCGCCCAACGAAAAAGGGCCGCCGACTCGCGTCGGCGGCCCTTTCCGTTTGCCCGGCGGGCGGAACGGCTTACTTCACCACGCTCCAGCCGGTGCCGTACTGGCCGATGTTCGACTGGGTGAAGCTGGTGCCGTTGCTGCGCCACAGCCGCATGTTGCGGTCGCTGGCGCGGCTCACCACCACGTCGTCGATGCTGTCGCCGTCGAAGTCGCCGGTGGTCAGCACGTCGTAGTCCGACGCCAGGCCGAAGGCCGAGGCGCTGACGAACACCGCGCCATTCATCTTCCAATAGGCCAGGTACACCTTGGCGTTGTCGCGCAGGAGGATGTCGGCCTTGCCGTCGCCGGTCACGTCGGCCACGCCGACCATGTTCCAGGTCGTGCCGTACTGGCCGATCTGCGAGACGGTGAAGCCGTTGCCGGTGCTCAGCCAGACGCTGGCGTTGCGGGTGCCGGGGTCGTTCCACAGCAGGTCGGCGCGGCCGTCGCCGTTGAAGTCGCCCACACCGGCGATGACGTAGGTGACCGGCGGCGCGTAGGTCTGCGCACTGACGAAGACCGTGCCGTTCATCAGCCAGTACGCGAACTGGCCGGTGGCCGGGTTGCGCCACAGCAGGTCGTCGCTGCCGTCGCCGTTGATGTCGGCCAGCGCGACCAGGTTCCAGCCTGCCGGGTAACCACCGACATTGTTGAGGGCGAATGCGCTGTTGGTGGTGTTCCAGATGTAAGACGACAGCTTGACGGTGGTCGGGTTGCGGACCACCAGCGACGCGTGCGCCTCGGTGGCGTGCATGAAGCCGCTGGCCGCTGGCTCGTTGCCGGAAGCGACGCCGAAGCCGGCCGAACCGGTGTACACCGAGCCGTTCATGATCCAGTAGCCGAGGTAGGTCAGCGACGGGTTCCACAGCACGATGTCGCTCTTGCCGTCGCCGCTGAAGTCGTTGTGCGGACGCTTGCCGAACGACACCACGGCCGCGCGGAACTGCGCCACCACCGGCATCGAGAGGTTCAGGCTGGCCGCGTTGTTGGCGTTGGCGGTGCCGGTCGGGCGGCCGGTGTCGGCGTAGGTGACGTTCGGGTTGCCGAAGTAGGCGATGTTGAACTGGCTGCTGTTCGGCAGGCGGTAGGCCATGACCGTGTAGAAGCCGGTCGAGGTCGCTTCGCGGTAGCCGTACGAGTACGAGTGGGTGCCGGAGTCGCCGCCGCTGTCCTCGACGTTGTGCTGCTGGCCCATGTTGTGGCCCAGCTCGTGGGCGAGGGCGGTGTCGACGCAGCTGTAGGTCTTGCCGTCGGTCTCGTCGACGTCGGTACCGTCGCTGACGATGGAGTAGCCGAAGTCGGCGTCGGTGTTGTCGATCGGGAAGCCGCCGCCGCCGAGCAGCCAGGCGATGCCGCAACCGCCCTGCTCGGGCGACTTCAGCGGACGCAGCAGGGCGACCAGGTCGCCGCCGTACTGGTCGCGGGCGGTGCGCAGCGGCACCAGTTCGGTCGGCACCGTCTGCGAGCTGCAGCTGGTGGTGGTGCAGGTCACGCCGGTCACGGCTTCCAGCGCCGTTTCGTTGCTGTTGGTGTCGGTGTAGGCGACCTGCAACGTCTTGACCAGGCGGACCCGCGGAGTCACCTGGCTGTTGGCGTAGGCCTGGTTGGTCAGGGCGACGAGGTTGGCGACGCGGGTCTCGGCGGCCGAGGCGCTGCCGAGCCGGGACACCATGCCATTGGTGTAGCCGACGACCACGTCGACCGTTTCGGCCGGACCGGCCTTGGTCGGGATCGTGGAGGACGTCGCGGCGGATGCGGCGGCGGTTCGCTTGGCGGCGACGGCCGCGGCGGCGGCCGTCGGCCGGATCAGCATGTCGTTGTCGCGGGCGCCGGGCATGCGGTTGGCGTCGATCACGCGGCTCGGATCGGTCTCGACCAGCCAGGCACGACCGCCGGTGGTAGTCAGGCGCAGCGCTTCGGTGCCGCGCTGGCCGATGCTGCCGAAGACCGCCTTCTCGCCGAAGGTGATGACCGCGTCCTGGCCGTCGGCGGTGCGGCCGATCCAGGACCAGTTGCCGTCCAGGCCTTCCTCGACCCGCTGGAAGCCGATGCGCACGGTTTCGCCGGAGGGCGTGGGCAGCTCGATCGAACGGCCGCGGGCGGCGGCGTTCAGGGCATGGGCTTCGCTCAGCTGCACCGCGCGGTAGGTTTCCGCACCGCGCTGGATCGTTTCGCGGCCGGGCGTGTAGGCAAGCAGGGCGCCATGGTCGGGCAGCGACGCGAACGCGGCATGCCGGGTGGCGTCGGCCAGCGCGGTGGTGCGAAGCGTTTGCTGCGCCGCGGTGGCCCGCGATGCGGTGGAGGACGAATCGGCATCCTGCCGGTCGGCGGCGGCGCACCCGGCGAGGGCCAGGGCTGCGGTCACGCTGAAGAAGAGATGGCGCATGAGGACTCTCGGCAGTGGGCTCCGGCGACCGGAGCATGGGGGGTCTAGGATACGCTCAAGCGATGCGGGCCCGCATCCGCCGGCAGGGCCCCGACGGGCCCTGACATGAGAGGGGCGGCGCATCCCGATCGCAACCGGGTTCACAGTCCCGGCAAGACAGTCGGATCGGGGCCTCCCGGATTCTAGAGGGTGTCCTGCGCTTTTTCATGCGTCATCGCGGCGGAGGCGTTCAGGATGGCAGCTGTCAGCGCCCGGGGATCCGGCAGCAGCGCCACCCGGCCTTCAGGGTGGCCGTCGTGCCGCCGTTGTTCTTCGCCGAACAGGTGCCGCCGGAGGCATAGACCAGCGGCATGTCCCAGCCGTCCGATTCGCAGTTCACCGAGGCGGCGCCGTAGCCGGTCGGGCAGGTGGCCGTCGCCACGACGCTGGCGGTGGCGCCTGCGGCGACGACGACGTTGTTGGTCGCGCTGTCCACGCATTCCACCGGCGAGGACCGGGGGGTGTCGAAATACCCCACCAGGTCGACCACGTAGTGGGCCTGGGCATAGCTGTAGACGGTGAAATCGAAGGATGCGACCGGCGTGGGCACGGCGGCAACGATGGCGTTGTTGACGATCGCGCCGGCGGCGTAGTTGACGCTGGCCGTGGTCGGCCGGGCGGTGCCGTACGGGAACACCGTCGTGTAGCCGGCGATGGTCGGCAAGACCACCGTGACGTTCAGCGCCAGCGCGGTCGGCGCTTCCAGCGCCATGCCGCAGCTGCCGTTGGTCCCGCCCTGCTGCAGGTATTCGGTGACGCCCGCGGCCACGAAGCTGCGGCTGCCGTTGGCGGGAATCGCGCCGAGCGGCGTGTTGCGGGTGTCGACGATGCGGCACGGCGTGATCGGGGTATAGACCAGGTCGCGTGTGGTGTCGCCCAGCGCCTTGGCGATCGCCGTGCGGCGGGCATCGATCGGCCCCGGCGGCAGCGCGGCCAGGACCGCCGACACGCGGTCGTCGGACAAGCGCCGACCGACGCCGTCCAGGGCGGCCATCGCGCCTTCGAAGGTGGTGCGGGAGAGCGCTTCGCGCAGGTTCGCCGGATCGCCCTTGGCGAACTGCGGCACCAGGCGCATCGCCCAGGCGTGGAGGTCGACACCGTATGTCGCGCGGACATGGGGCGCCCATTTCAGGACGAAGGCGCGGATCGCCTCGCCGCGGGCCTGCGGGGCGAGCGCTGTCCGAACGACCGTTCCCCCGGGCGCCACCGCGGGTGCTGCTGAGACGGACCCTGCGGAGAGGGCGATGGCCAGGAACGACGCGGCGACGGTCGACGATGGGAAGCGCGTGCGGATCTGCATGTGCGGTCCGGGAAGGCTGGGGGCGGAATGCCGATCATCAGCGTATCGCAAGCCGGCGTCGTTGCTGCAGGGCAGCATCCCGGCGGCGTCCGGATGGCGCCCGAGACTCCGTTATAGTGCGGTCGGGCAAACCACTGCCCTTGATCCGGGGAAACCAAACATGCCTCACGCACTCCGCGTCACGACGCTCGCCCTGTCGATGGCCATCGGCGCCTTCGCCATGGACGCTGCAGCCCGTCCCGCCGTCACCGGGACCACACGCTCCACCGCCCGGACCGCGCCCGTCGCTTCCGCCGCGCCTGCGACCGCGCTCACGCCGAAGGCGCGCGGCGAGATGACCCGACAATTCGTGCTGCGCTGGGGGGGCTACGTGCAGCGCGTCTATCGCGTTCCCGTGGGCGTCTGGTCCAAGCGCATGGTGCCGACCTTCGCATCGGTGGATCCGACGAACTTCCGCACCGCGCTGTCCCGCAACACCTTCGAAGGCGCGATGGCGGCGCTCTCGGGCAGCGGTCATCGCCTCGGCGACGAAGCGGTGATCACCAAGCTGGCCATGTCCCGCGGCAAGGCCTCGCCGGTGCTCGGCGCGGCCGCCGCGGATCTGGTCTACACGCCGATCCAGCCCTGCCGCATCGTCGATACCCGCAATACCGTCGACGGGCCGATCGCGGCCGATGGCAGTCGCGACTTCGTCGCGATCAACCAGGCCAACTACACCGCCCAGGGCGGCAGCGCCACGGATTGCGGCCTGCTCGGGGTGACCGCCGCCGCCGTCGCCGTCAACCTGACCGCGGTCGTGCCGGATCGCCCGGGTTACGCCACCGCCTATCCGTTCGGCACCGCGAAGCCGCTGGCGGCCAGCGTCAACTACGCCACCGGGCAGGTGATCAACAACGGCATCATCATGCCGATACCCAGCCCGCTGACGACGTCCGATTTCTCGCTCTACAGCTACGGCCAGTCGCACTATGTGGTCGACATCGTCGGCTATTTCGCCACGCCCGAAGCCACCGAGCTCGAGTGCACGAGCACCTTCGTGACCCAGAACGTCGCGGCCAACGACATCTTCGACATGGAAATCCCGAGCTGCCCGACCGGTTACCACGTCACCGGCGCCGGCTGCCGCACGCCCGGCTTCGACGAAGCGAGCTGGGGCATCAATGGCCTGTACCGGGCGTCCGCCAGCGATCCGCTGGGCGCGTTCTGCTCGGGCAGGAACAACACGAACGGCATCATCTCGGTGCAGGGCACCGCGGAGTGCTGTCGCGTGCCGGGGCGTTGAGCAAGGATGCGGCCTCACGCCCGGGCGCCGTCCGATCGGCGCCCGGGTCCGTCTTATTGATCGATCCGCTTCCATCCGTCATCGCATTCCGGAGAACTTCATGTCCCATTCCCGCCCCGGCCTGATCGCGGCGCTGTCGCTCGCGTTCGTCCCCGCCCTGTCCGTGTCCGCCGCGCCCGTCGTCCAGCCGACCGGCGTCACCGGCCGTGCCGTCGTTGCCGCCGCCGCGCCCGAGCAGGTCTCCGCCGCAGCGCTGTCGCCGCGCGAACGCGGCGCGCTGACCCGGCAATTCGTGACCAAGTGGGGTGAATACGTGCGGCGCGTCTATGCGGTGCCGGTCGGCGTGTGGGCGCAGCGCATGGTCCCCAACTTCGTGGCCGTGGATGCCGCCAACTTCCGCCGCGCGCTGCTGCGCGATACGTTCGAAGGCGCCATGGCCGAACTCGGCGGTGGCGGACGGAAGCTCAGCGACGCCGCGGTGATCGACCGCATGGCGCGGGCGGGCTCCAAGCGCACCGGGACGCTCGCCGCGGCCGGCCAGAAGACGCTCGGCGGCCTCGCTGGCGACCTGGTCTACACCCCGATCCAGCCCTGCCGCATCGTCGATACCCGCAACGTCCCGGTCGGCCCGATCGCGGCCAACGGCACCCGCAGTTTCAAGGCGGTGAACTCGGCCAACTTCACCACCCAGGGCGGCAGCGCCACCAACTGCGGCACCCTCGGCCTCAGCGCCAGTGCGGTCGCGCTGAACATCACCGCGGTCACGCCGTCGATCGCCGGCTACGCCACGGTGTTTCCGTTCGGCACCAGCCAGCCGCTGGCCTCCAGCGTGAACTACACCGCCGGCGCGGTCGTCAACAACGCGATCGTCACCCAGATCCCGAACCCGCTGCAGGCGTCGGATTTCACCGTCTACAGCTATGCGTCCTCGCACTACGTGATCGACATCGTCGGCTACTTCGCGCCGCCGGTGGCGACGGCGCTGGAATGCACCGACACCTTCACGAGCCAGACGGTCACCGCCGCGGTGCCGACGTTCGACATCCAGATCCCCAACTGTCCGGCGGGCTACACGATCACAGGCTCGGGCTGCCGCACTGCGGGCTTCAACGACGCCGACTGGTCGATCAACGGCCTCTACAAGCATCCGTCGCTCGGCATGCTGGGGTTCTGCTCCGGCATCAACAAGACCACCGGCAGCATCACCGTCGAAGGCACGAATCGCTGCTGTCGCATCCCCGGGCGCTGAGTCCCGCTCCCGTGTCCGTCCACGGCGGCACCGGTCATCGGTGCCGCCGTTTTCTTTCGCGGCAGACCTCGCCGCCGCAGGCGGCACCGCCGCATTGCACGAATTCGACCGTTGCCGACAACGGCATCGGCGACGGTGCCGTCACCGTCATCCACAATCCTGCCTGCCTGCCTGCCTGCCTGCCTGCCTGCCCGGCGGGCGGGCGACAGAGTGACCACGCCGTACCGCTGGACCTCGGCTGCCGGCGTCTGCAGCCAGACAGGACAGCGGCTTCGACAGCGATGCTCCGTCCAGCTCCCCTCAGCGCCTGGCAGAACACCACCGCCGGCAACCAGTCCGTCGACGGCGGCAACGTCTGCGGTCGCGTCCCGGGCGCTGACCCGCCCAGCGTAGACGCGCAGGCACCCGGAAGCACGAAGCGCCGAGCCTGTCTGGCGCTTTTTTCGCGCGCCAGCGCGGTTTGCCGGCCTGCCTGCATCCTTTCTGCCGTTTGATTCAGGGACGGCGTAGGTTGGACTTGCGTCGCCTCGTCCGTGCCCCGCCTTCCCACCGCCATCTCGATCCTCGTCCGCCGCATTCCTTCCGGAGAATCCGACATGTCCCGTTCTTCCCGCACGACCGCATGCGTCCTCGGTCTCACGCTCGCCGCGAGCACGCTGGCCGCTTCCGCCCAGTCCGCATCCGGCCAACCCGGTGCAGTCTTCCGCGTGTCCGCCCCGACGGCTTCCGCCACAGCGGGCGCGCAGGCCTCACCGAAGGAGCGCGCTACGCTCACGAAGCAGCTGGTGAACAAGTGGGGCGCCTATGTCCAGCGCGTCTACAACGTCCCGGTCGGCGTCTGGGCCAAGCGGATGGCGCCCATGCTGGCGAAGGCGGACGGCGACAATCTCCGCAACGCGCTGCAGCGCGACACCTTCGAAGGCGCGATGGCCGAACTGGGCGGTACCGGCGACCGGCTCAGCGACGACCAGATGATCACCCGCTTCGCGGCCAAGACCGCGCCGGCGAGTGCCATCGGGACCAAGACCCTGGGCGCCCTCGGCAACGACCTGGTCTACACGCCCGTCGCGCCCTGCCGCATCCTCGACACCCGCAGTACCGCCGCCGGCGCGATCGCCGCCAACAGCACGCGCAACTTCCTCGCGATCAACGCCAGCAACTTCACGAGCCAGGGCGGCAGTTCCACGAATTGCGGGACGCTCGGCCTGAACGCCACGGCGGTCGCGATCAACCTGACGGCCGTCACCCCCTCCGGCGCCGGCTACGCCACGGCGTACCCGTACGGGACCACCCAGCCGGTCGCATCCAGCATCAACTACACAGCTGGCGCCGTCGTCAACAATGCGCTGATCGTCCAGATCCCCAACCCGCTGGCCTCGTTCGACTTCACCGTCTACACCTTCGCCCAGTCGCACTACGTGGCCGACATCGTCGGCTACTTCGCGCCGCCGCAGGCCACCGCGCTGCAATGCACCACCACGGGCAACACGATCGTCAGCGTGGCGGCGGGCGGACAGCAGAACGTGGTCGCGCCGGCCTGCCCGTCGGGCTACACGCAGACGGCGACCAACTGCGAGTCGCAGACCTGGCAGATGCCGTTCGTGTACTTCAAGGATGGTGTGTGCTCGGCGCAGAACAACTCGGCCTCCGCCGCCGAACTGCGCGCCTCGCGGACCTGCTGCCGCGTGCCGGGTCGCTGATCCTCCATCGGGGGCGGTGAACGAGGAGCCGGGTCAACCCGGCTCCTTTCTTTCTTGGCCGGCTTCGCCGCCGGTTCACGTTGTCACCCGCAATCATCTTGCCTGACACAGGAGACCCGCATGCGCTTCGTCCGTCCCCTTGCCGCCGCGCTGTTGGCCTGCGGCCTGCTCTCGACCCATGGCGCCGACGCACAGACCCGACAGGCCGTCGCGTCCGGGGCGGGTAACGACGCCGCACCGCTGACGCCTGCGGCCCGCGGCGACCTCACCCGCACCTTCGTGGCTAAGTGGGGCGGCTACGTCCAGCGCGTCTACGGCACCCCGGTCGCCACGTGGGCGCAACGGATGGTGCCGACCTTCGTCGCCGCGGACCCGGCCAACTTCCGCACGGCGCTCAAGCGCGACACCTTCGAGGGCGCGCTCGCACAGCTCACCGGCACCGGTCATCGCCTGGCCGACGATCAGGTCGTCGACCGCTTCGCGCGCGCGTCGTCAGCCCGTGGCCTGGCCACGAAGACCGCAGCGGCGGTCGGCACCAAGACCCTCGGTTCCGTCTCCGGCGATCTCGTCTTCACGGCGGTCACGCCGTGCCGCATCGTCGACACCCGCGTCGCCGGCGGCCCCATCGCCGCCAACAGCAGCCGCGCCTTCCTCGGGCTGGCGATCAGCGCCGGTGCCAATTTCACCTCGCAGGGCGGCAGCGCCACCAACTGTAACGTTGCGGCCGTCGGGGCCAGCGCCATCGCCATCAACGTCACGGCGGTGACGCCGTCCGGGGCAGGGTTCGCCACCGTCTACCGCTCGGGGGACACCCGCCCGCTGGCCGCCAGCGTGAACTACACCGCCGGCGCGATCGTCAACAACTCGGTGGTGGTCGGGGTGCCCAATCCGCTGGCGATCACCGACTTCGTCATCTACACCTTCGCGCAGTCCGACTACGTGGTCGACATCGTTGGTTACTACTCGCCGCCGCAGGCGACGCCGTTCGACTGCGTCAGCACGGGTACGCCGGCGTCCAATCCCATCGATCCCAACAGCACCAACTTCTTCAACAACCCGGCCTGTCCCGCGGGCTACAAGGCGGTGACTCCGTATTGTTGGACCGCCGCCTCGGGCGTCTATAGCCAGGGCAGTGGCTACAACTCCAACCTCGCCGGCAGTTCCACCTTCTGCGCCTGGCAGAACACGACCAGCAGCGCCCAGACCGTCTTCGGTGGCAACATCTGCTGTCGCGTGCCGGGTCGCTGATCGCGCAGCGCGGGCGCCGGTTCCCTCCGGCGCCCGTCGCGGGTCCGGAATGCCGTACAAGTTCTCGTCTTCCCTGTTTTTTCCCGTCTTCCCGGAGGTCGTCATGAAGCATCTGTCCGGCGCGAGCGCCGCGGTCCTCGCCGCAGTCGTCGCCGTTTCTTCCGCCATGCCCGTAGCCGCCGCGCCCGTCTCCGCGGCGGCCGAAACGCGCACGGGGCCGCTCACGCCCGCCGAACGCGGCGCGCTGACCCGCGCCTACGTGCAGAAGTGGGGCGGCTACGTGCAGAAGGTCTACCGGGTGCCGGTCGGCGTCTGGGCACAGCGCATGGTCCCGACCTTCGTGCATGCGGATGCGGACAACTTCCGCAAAGCGCTGGCGCGCACGACGTACGAAGGCGCATCGGCGACGCTGAGCGGCGTCGGCGGTCGCCTGTCCGACGCGGACGTGATCGACACCATGGCCCGCGCCAGCCTAGCGCCGGCCGGCGTGCGCCCGCAGATGCTGACGAAGGTGCTGGGCGCGGCGGCGGCGGATCTGGTCTACACCCCGGTCACGCCGTGCCGCATTCTCGACACCCGCGTCGCTGGCGGCACGCTGGCGGCCGGCTTCACCCGCGACTTCAACGCGGTGGTGGGTTCGGGCGGCAACTTCAGCGCCCAGGGCGGCAGCGCCACCGACTGCGGCGTGGTCGCCGCGGGGCAGGCGGCGGTGGTGATCAACCTGACCGCGGTCACGCCGAACGGCGCGGGCTTCGCGACGGTATATCCCTTCGGCACGACGCGGCCGCTGGCTTCCAGCGTGAACTACACCGCCGGCGCGGTCGTCAACAACTCGATCGTTGTGAAGCTGCCCACGCCACTCACCACGAAGGACTTCACGGTCTACACCTTTGCGTCGTCGGATTTCGTCGCCGACATCGTCGGCTATTACTCGCCACCGGCGGCGACCGCGCTGGAATGCACCCGCCAGTTCGGCAACTTCGTCAGCGTGCCGGCCAACACCTACGGCTTCGGCGTGTCCGCGACCTGCCCGACGGGCTACACCGCCACCGGGCTCGGGATCGAGGCCGCGGCAAACGTCGTGATGGCGGATTCGTCGCTCAACAACAGCGGCGGCACGGTCTTCACCTTCAACCTCGGCTCCACCGCGCAGTCCACCCGTGCCTGGGTGCAGTGCTGCCGCGTCCCCGGTCGCTGAGTCCTGCTTCCGCAGTGAACGAAAAAGAGCCGGGTTTCCCCGGCTCTTTTTTCGTCTGCGCGACGCTGCCGGCGGTCAGACCGCCGCCTGCAGCTCCGGCAGGATCTGGAACAGGTCGCCGACCAGGCCGATGTCGGCGATCTCGAAGATCGGCGCGTCGCCGTCCTTGTTGATCGCGACGATCGTGCCGGCGTCCTTGATGCCGGTGAGGTGCTGGATCGCGCCGCTGATGCCGACGGCGATGTACAGCGCCGGCGCGATGATCTTGCCGGTCTGGCCGACCTGCAGCTCGTTCGGCACGTAGCCGGCGTCGACCGCGGCGCGCGAGGCACCGACGGCGGCGCCGAGCTTGTCGGCGAGGTCGTAGACGATCCTGAAGTTCTCGGCCGAGCCCACGCCGCGGCCGCCGGAGACGACCTTCGACGCGCTCTGCAGGTCCGGGCGATCCGACTTGCCGGCGGCCAGGGCGACGAAGCGGGTGTGCGTCGGGAGTGCGGCGTCGACCGACGTGGCCTCGATGGCGGCGCTGCCGCCGCGGGCGGTTTCCGGCCACGACGCCGTGCGCACGGTGGCGACGACGGTCTGGTCGGCCGGGGCCTCGACGGTGACGATGGCGTTGCCGGCGTAGATCGGGCGCTTGAAGACGTGCGTGCCGTCGACGGCCATCACGTCCGACACCTGCGACACGCCCAGCAGCGCGGCGACGCAGGGCATCAGGTCCTTGCCGAAGGTGGTGCTGGGGCCGAAGACGTGGGTGTAGCCGGCGGCGACCTGCGCGATCTGCGGCGCCAGCACCTGGGCGATGGCGTGGGTGTTCGCGGCGTTGGCGACGGTCAGCACCTTCGACACGCCGGCGATCTGCGCGGCCTGCGCGGCGACGGCGGCCGGATCGGCGGCCATTACGACGATGTCGATGGCGGCCGGGGCCATGGCCTGCGCGGCGGTGACGCAGCGCGCGGTGGCGCCGTTGAGCTTGCCGTCGAGGTGTTCTGCGACGATGAGAACCTTCGTGGTCATCAGAGGAGCCCCTTCTGCTTCAGCGCCGCGACCAGTTCGGCCGCGTCCTTCACCATCACGCCCTTGCTGCGCTTGGCGGGCGGCGCGTAGTGGGTGGTCTTGAGGGTGTCGCCCGAGGCGACGCCGAGGTCGGCCAACTGCAGCGTTTCCAGCGGCTTGCTCTTGGCCTTCATGATGTCCGGCAGCTTGATGAAGCGCGGCTCGTTCAGGCGCAGGTCGGTGGTGACGACGGCGGGCAGGTCGACTTCGAGGGTTTCGAGGCCGGCGTCGACCTCGCGCACGACCGTGGCCTTGCCGCCTTCGATGTCGAGCTTGCCGGCGAACGTCGCCTGCGGGCGGCCCCACAGCGTGGCCAGCATCTGGCCGGTCTGGTTGGCGTCGTCGTCGATCGCCTGCTTGCCGAGGATCACGAGGTCGGGCTGTTCCTTCTCGACCAGCTTGAGCATCGCGCGCGCGGCGGTGAGCGGCTGGATCGCCTGGTCGGTGACGACGTGGATGGCGCGGTTCGCGCCCATCGCCAGGCCGTTGCGCAGGTGCGGCTGGGCGTCGGCCGGGGCGATCGTGGCGACCACGACCTCGGTCGCGATGCCCTTGTCGCGCAGGCGCAGTGCTTCTTCCAGCGCGATGTCGTCGAAGGGGTTGGGCGAGAGCTTGACGCCGTCGGTGACGACGCCCGAACCGTCCGGTTTGACCTGGATGCGGACGTTGTAGTCCACCACGCGCTTGTAGCCGACGAGGATCTTCATCGTGCGGGAGTCCTTGATTGCGGAAAGGCCTGGATCGAGCGGGCCTGGAGCGGGAAAGGAATGCCCGGAAGGAAACCCGGGCGAAGACCGGCAATTTTAGCGGTTCGGGGCGGGCGCCGCGACCTTGCGGGCAGGCCTCAGGCCGCCCGGCCGAGGATCAGCTCGGCGGCGCGTTCGGCGATCATGATCGTCGGCGCGTTGGTGTTGCCGCCGATCAGGCTGGGCATCACCGAGGCGTCGACCACGCGCAGGCCCTCCACGCCGCGGACCCGCAGTTGCGGGTCGACCACCGCGCCGGCGTCGTTGCCCATGCGGCAGGTGCCGACCGGGTGGTAGACGGTCTCGGCCTTGGCGCGGATGAAGTCGACCAGCTCGGCATCGCTCAGGTCGGTGCGGGCCGGATGGATCGGTGTTCCGCGGTAGGCGTCGAACGCCTTCTGGGCGAGGATCTCGCGCGAGACCTTGGCGCACTCGACCATCATCTTCAGGTCGAATCCCTCGTCGTCGCCCAGGTAGTTCGCCTGGATCCGCGGCTTGTCGCCGGCGCGGTCGCTGCCCAGCGTGATGCGACCGCGGCTGCGCGGGCGCAGGAAACAGGCGTGCAGGGTGTAGCCGTCGCCCGGCAGCCGGTGGCGGCCATGGTCGTCGAGCATCGCCGGCACGAAGTGGAACTGGATGTCGGCGCGATCGTCCGGCGCCAGCGCCGAGCGCGCGAATCCGCCGGCCTCGGCGACGTTGCTGCTGCCCGGGCCACTGTGGCCGCGCAGGTAGTAGTCGAAGGCGATTTTCAGGTCGCCGACGCGGTCGTAGGTCACCCGCTGGGTCGAGTGGAACAGGGTGCAGATGTCGAGGTGGTCCTGCAGGTTGCCGCCGACGCCGTCGAGGTCGGCGACGACGTCGATGCCGAGCTTGCGCAGGTCGTCGGCCGGGCCGATGCCCGAAAGCATCAGCAATTGCGGCGAGTTGATCGCGCCGCCGCAGACCAGCACTTCGCGCGCCGCCGGCTGGTGGTGGCCCTGGCCGCCCATCGCGTAGGTCACGCCGTTGGCGCGGCGGCCGTCGAAGGTGATGCGGCTGACCTGCGCGCCGGTATGGACCGTGAGGTTCGGCCGATCGCGCACCGGGTGCAGGTAGGCCACCGCCGACGAGCAGCGGGCGCCGTCGCGCTGGGTCACCTGGTAGAAGCCGACGCCGTGCTGCACGGCGCCGTTGAAGTCCTGGTTGAGCGGCAGCCCGGTCTGCCGCGCGGCGTCGATGAACACCTGCGACAGCGGATTGGTGTAGCGCAGGTCGGAGACGCTCAGCGGGCCGTCGCCGCCGTGCAGCGCGTCGGCGCCGCGCGTGTTGCCTTCGGACTTGCGGAAGTAGGGCAGCACGTTGTCCCAGTGCCAGCCGGTGGCGCCCTGCGCGGCCCAGTCGTCGTAGTCGGCGGACACGCCGCGGATGTAGCACATCGCGTTGATCGAGCTGGACCCGCCCAGCACCCGGCCGCGCGGCCACCACAGCGTGCGGTGGTTGAGGTGGGGTTCGGCGAGGGTGTCGTAGTCCCAGTTCACGCCCTTCTGGTTCACCAGCTTGGCGATGCCGGCGGGCATGTGGATGAAGGGGTGCCAGTCGCGCGGTCCGGCTTCGAGCAGCAACACCTTGACGGCGGGGTCTTCGCTGAGCCGATGGGCGAGCACGCAGCCCGCCGAGCCGGCGCCGATGATGATGTAGTCGAACACGCGCCACCCCTGAAAACGTATGCGGGCGACACTATGCCCCACGTCTAGAGCAAATGCTCTGTGGGAATCGTCGACGCCATCACGCCTGTGTGACATGTCCGCCGCGGACTGGCGACGCCCGGCGCCATCCGCTACCGTGCGCGCTGTGCCCCCGACCGCGCCCCGGACCGAGCCATGACCGTCGAGCAGCATCCCAGCGGGCGCCGCGTGCAGGCGGGTGAAGGGCGCGCCGTCGCAATCTCGTTCGTGTACTTCTTCTGCGTCCTGGCGGCCTACTACGTGATCCGCCCGGTGCGGGAACAGCTGTCGGCCGCGGTCGGATCGACCCAGTTGCCGTGGTTCTACGCCGCGACCTTCCTCACCACGCTGGTATTGACCCCGGTGTTCGCCGCACTGGCCTCGCGCTGGCCCCGCCGGCGGCTGGTGCCGGTGGTGTACGTGTTCTTCATCGCCTGCCTGCTGGTCTTCATCCCGGCCTTCACCGTCGAGGGGCTGCTCAGCCCGCGCGCGCTGGGCATGGTCTTCTTCGTCTGGGTCAGCGTGTTCAACCTGATCGTGGTGTCGGTGTTCTGGATCTTCATGTCCGACATCTGGAGCCTGGAGCAGTCGAAGCGGCTGTTCCCGGTCATCGCGGTCGCCGGCACGCTGGGCGCGCTGGCCGGGCCGGCGCTGACCCGCTCGCTGGTCGACGTGATCGGCGTGGC
>JBGAFR010000121.1:0-6682 GCA_044227145.1 Lysobacteraceae bacterium | reverse complement strand
ATAGGGGCCTTCGGTCGAGGCATAGCCGCCCTGGACGGGGGCGGGCACGCTGCCGGTCTGCGCGGAGGCGATGCCGGTGGCGGCGATCAGGGCGGATGCGAGGATCGTGGCGGTGATGCGAGGCATGGTGGACTCCGGGCGCCGGGATGGCGCGAGGGGCACCGTAGGCCGCCGGGAGTAACGCGTTGCTGAATTTTTAACGCTTCAGGCCATCACGAAGGCCGGTGTTTAGCCGCGCCTCAGGCGAAACGCCGCCCGGACCGTGTTTTTCGCACGATCGTCGGCGGGGGCGGTCGCCGGGATTCGGGGTTTCCCGACAGGTTGCTCCGCGTTCCGCCGATGGGCGCGGATGTGGTGACGCGGAATCCTGCCCGGGTCTTCCGAAGGGATGTCCCTGTGCTCGATCCGCGATTCGCGCTGGCCCTGCTCGCAGGCTCTCTGGCCTGCCTGTGGCTGCCGGAACCTCCTTCGCCATGGGTCCTGCTCTGGCTGGCGACGGCAACGCTGTTGCTGCGCTGGCCGGTGCCGCGGGCCCCGCTGTGGGTGGTGGTGTGCTGTGCGGGCTTCGCGCTCGCCGGCATCCGCGCGGACTGGGCGCTGTCGCGGCAGTGGTCGTCGTCGCTGGTGCCGCAGGGGCTCGACCTGCGCGGCACGGTGGCCGATCTGCCGGTGCACGAGCCGCGCCGCACGCGCTTCACGCTGGTCGTCGACGATGCCGCGGACCAGCCGCCGGCGCTGCGCGGGCAACGGATCCGTCTGTCGTGGTACGACCCGTTCGACGCGCCGCCGAACCGACCCAATGCGCCGCGGCGTCGGGTCGCCGCCGGCAGCCGCTGGGCGGTCGCAGCGAAACTGCGCGCGCCGCGGGGCCTGCGCGATCCCGGCGCGGCTGACGCCGAGAAACAGATGCTGATCGACCGGATCGTCGCGACCGGCCACGTGCGCGACGACGCGGCGGCGAGGCCCCTCGCGCCGCCGCGCGGGATCGACGCCTGGCGCGAGCGCATGTCCGCGCGGATCGCGGCCGCGGTGCCGGGCACGGAGGCGCGCTTCGTGCAGGCGCTTGCGCTGGGCGACACCCGCGGGCTCGACGACGACGACTGGGCGCGACTGCGGGCGGCGGGCCTGACCCACCTGATCGCGATCTCCGGTTTCCACGTCGGGCTGGTCGCGGGCGCCGCCGCGCTGCTGCTGCGCGGACTGTGGTGGCTGTGGCCGACGCTGGGCCGACGTTGGCCCAGGCCGCAGGCGGCGTTGCTGGCCGCGACGGCGGGCGCGCTGTTCTACGCCGCGCTCGCGGGTTTCGCGCTGCCGACGGTGCGCACGGTGCTGATGATCGCGGTCGTGGCGACGGCGCGGGCGACGCGACGTGCGCAGCGGCCGGTGGACGCGCTGGCGCTGGCGACGATCGCCGTGCTGCTGTTCGATCCGCTGTCGGTGCTGACGGCGGGTTTCTGGTTGAGCTTCGGCGGCGTCGCCTGGCTGCTGTGGTGCCTGCCGCGGGGCGACTTCGCTGGCCGCGCCGCTGGCGAATCCGGTCGCGATCCCGTGGTGGAGCCTCGTCGTGGTGCCGCTGTCGCTGATCGGCACCTTGCTGGAGGCCGTGCATGCGGGCTGGGGCGCGTGGTCGTGGCGTGCGGCTGCGGCCTGTTTCGACCCGAGCTGGCGGCTGTTCGGCTGGCTGACCGACGGCCCGTTGGCGTTGTGGTGGCTGCCGGAGCCGGCGTGGTACGCCGTGCCGCTCGCGCTGCTCGCCGCGTTCTGGCTGCTGCTGCCGCGCGGCGTGCCCGGGCGGGCGCTGGCGCTGCTGCTGTGGCTGCCGCTGCTGTGGCCGGATCGCCACCTGCCGCGGACCGGCGAGGCGGAGGTCGTGGTGTTCGACGTGGGCCAGGGCCTTTCGGTGCTGGTCCGCACCCGCGGCCACGCGCTGCTCTACGACATGGGCCCGGCGCAGCCCGACGGTTTCGACGCCGGCGAGCGTGCGGTGACGCCGGCGTTGCGTGCGCTGGGCGTGCCCGCGCTGGATGCGGCGGTCGTCAGTCACGGCGACAACGACCATGCCGGCGGCTTCGGCGCGGTGGCGGCCGAATTCGCGATCGATCGCCGCTTCGCGCCGCCCGAGAGCGGGCTCGACGCGAAGATCGACCGGCTGCGCGCCTGCCGGGCCGGCGACGGCTGGACCTGGGACGGCGTGCGCTTCCGCTTCCTGCATCCGCCGCGATATTTCCCGTACCTGGGCAACGAGTCGAGCTGCGTGCTGCGGGTCGAGACCGCGCACGGCGCGGCGCTGCTGACCGGCGACATCGGCCAGGTGATCGAGCGCGACCTGCTGCGCGTGGACGCGGCCTCGGTGCGCGCCGAGGTCGTGGTCGTCGCCCACCACGGCAGCGCCGCGTCGTCGGACCCTGACTTCGTCGCCGCCACCGGCGCCCGCTTCGCGGCGCTGTCGGCAGGCGACGGCAACCGGTTCCGGCACCCGCGGCCGGAGGTCGTCGCGCTGTGGCGCCTGCACGGCGCGCGTGCGCCGCTGACCGCCGATGCCGGTGCCTTGCGCTTCCGGCTGGCGGCCGACGAGGTGTCGCTGGCGACCGAGCGCGGCCGTCATCCGAGGCTGTGGGACGCCGCGGCGCTGCGTCGACGGCGTCTCGGTGGGGGTCCTGCCGCTGGGCTATCCTATGGCCGCGATGCGCACCCCGAATGATGACGGCCGCGGGCCGGAGGACAAGACGTGCTGGAACTGGTGAAGGCGGGCGGCTGGCCCATGATTCCGCTGCTGCTGCTGACGGTGCTGGCCGTGGCCATCGTGCTGGAGCGGTTCTGGAGCCTGCGTCGCAAGGTCGTGCTGCCGCCGGGGCTCGGCGACGAGGTCCGCGTCTGGGCCGCCCGGGGCAACCTTGATCCCGCCCACATCGAATCGCTGCGCCGCACCTCGCCGCTGGGCGCGTTGCTGGCCGCTGCGCTGGACGTGCGCCAGCGTTCGCGCGACCAGATCCGCGAGCGCATCGAGGACGTCGGCCGCCATCTCGTGCACCGGATGGAGCGCTTCCTCAACACCCTCGGCACCATCGCCGCCGCGGGCCCGCTGCTGGGCCTGTTCGGCACCGTGGTCGGCATGATCCAGATGTTCCTGGGCATCCTCGACAGCGGCATCGGCGACGTGAACCAGCTCGCCGGCGGCATCGGCAAGGCGCTGGTGTGCACCGCGACCGGCATGATCGTCGCGATCCCGGCGCTGGTCTTCCACCGCTACTTCCGCGGCCGGATCGCTGGCTACATCGTCGACATGGAGCACGAGGCGATCCAGCTGCTCGACACCCTCGACCCGGTCCGCCCCGGTGCCCCGGTGGCGTCCGGCGGCCGCGGCATCGTGCCGCCGGTCCGCGGGGACTGATCCATGGTCGGGCTGCGCGTCGCCCTCGTCCTGCTGTGCGTCGCGGTCGTCGCCTGGCCGGTGGGGCGCGCCGTGGTCGTCGGCATGCGCACCGGCCGGCTCCCGCACAGCGACGGCACGTCGTCGGTCGCGCGCGCCGCGCATCCAGTCCGCTTCTGGGCGCTGATGGCGCTGTTCCTCGCGATGCTGGCGCTGCTGGGCTACGGTGCTTCGCTCGGTCTCCAGCGCGCGCTGGCCTGATCCTCTTCGAGACCTTCCTGCCATGCGCATCCGCGACTTCCGCGCCGACGACGAACCCGAGATCAACCTGATCCCGCTGATCGACGTGGTGCTGTGCCTGATCATCTTCTTCGTCATCACCACCACCTTCGACGCGCGCTCGGTGCTCAAACTGCAGCTGCCGAAGGCCGAGGGCGAGGCCAGCGAGGCGGCGGCGAAGTCGCTGAGCGTGCTGGTGAATGCCGATGGTCGGTATTTCGTGCAGGACCGCGAGGCGCTGCGCACCGACGTCGAATCCTTGAAACGCACGATCGCCGAGGTCGCCGGCGACGACCGCAGCCGCCCGGTACTGCTGCGCGCCGACGCCCGCACCCCGCATCAGGCGGTGGTGACCGCGCTCGACGCGCTGGGCCAGCTCGGCTTCCGCCGGATCAGCATCGCCACCGCGCCCGAGGCGCGTCCCGGAACGACGCCTGCCGCGACCGCCGGGGCGAAACGATGAGCAAACCGGACCGCGCGCCCGCGTGGCCGATCTACCGCCGGCTGCAGGGCTACGCCCGCCCGTACCGCGGCCTGCTCGGGGTGGCGCTGCTGGGCATGCTGATCGAGGCCGCGGCCGGCGGCGGCTTCACCTTCATGATGAAGCCGATCACCGACGGCCTGTCGCACCCGGACACGGAGATGCTGTGGCAGATGCCGCTGATCATCGTCGCGATCTTCGTCGTCCGCGGCTTGGCCGGCTACGTCTCCGACGTGTTCATGGCCCGCGCCGCGCGCAGCATCGCCCGCGACATGCGGGTGCGGGTGTTCGACAAGTACCTGCGCATGCCCGGCACCCACTTCGATCGCGAATCGGTGGGCACGATGCAGATGCGGCTGGGTTCGGACAGCGATCAGGTGGCGCAGGCGGCGGTGGACGCCGCGAAGGTGATGCTGCAGCAGTCGTTGCAGATCGTCGCGATGCTGGCGGTGATGCTGTGGACCAGCTGGCGGGTGACGATCGCGATCCTGCTGATCGCGCCGATCATGGCGTGGATGATGGACAAGGTCGGTCGCCGCTACCGGCGCTACGGCCATCGCATCCAGGAAAGCGGCGCGCGCCTGCTGCAGGCCGCCGACCAGACCCTCAGCGGCCAGCAGGAGGTGAAGGTCTACGGCGCGCAGGCGGCCGAACTGGGGCGCTATCGCGAGCTCGCCGACGAGAACATGCGCCTGTCGATGAAGGTCGAGGCCACCCGCAGCGTGACGTCGGCGGTGATCCAGCTGATGGGCTCGGTCGGCCTCGCGCTGCTCCTGTTCTTCGCCGGGCGCGAAGCGATGCACGGCCGCCTGACCGCGGGTGCGTTCGTCAGCCTGATGACCTCGATGATGGCGATGATCCCCGCGCTCAAGCAGCTGACCAACGTGCAGAACATGCTCCAGCGCGGCGTGGCCTCGGCCGAGCGCCTGTTCTCAGTACTCGATGCCGGGGAGGAGCGCGACGATGGCACGCGGACGCTCGACCGGGCGCGCGGCGAGCTGGAATTCCGAGGCATCGGCGCGCATTACCCCGGCCAGAACGCTCCGGCGCTGGAAGACGTGTCGTTCGTCGCGCGGCCCGGCACGGTCACCGCGATCGTCGGCCGCTCCGGCAGCGGCAAGTCCAGCCTGGTCAAGCTGATCCCGCGGTTCTACGAACCGTCGTCCGGCACGATCCTGCTCGACGGGCATCCGCTGGACGAGTACCGGCTCGCCGACCTGCGCCGGCAGATCGCGCTGGTCGGCCAGCAGGTGATGCTGTTCGACGGCAGCGTCGCCGAGAACGTGGCCTACGGCGAGATGGCCGGCAACGACGCCGGACGCGTGCGCGCCGCGCTCGATGCAGCCAACGCCAGCGAATTTGTCGACACGATGGCCGAAGGCGCCGACACCGGAGTCGGTAGCCGCGGCGGGCGCCTGTCGGGCGGCCAGCGCCAGCGCCTGGCGATCGCCCGCGCCATCCTCAAGGACGCGCCGATCCTCATCCTCGACGAGGCCACGGCCGCGCTGGATACCGAGTCGGCGCGTCTGGTGCAGGATGCGGTGGACCGGCTGATGCCCGACCGCACCACGCTGGTGATCGCGCACCGGCTGTCGACCATCGAGCATGCCGACCAGGTGCTGGTGCTGGACCGCGGCCGGCTGGTGGAGCAGGGCACCCACGCCGAACTGCTGGCCCGCGACGGGCTGTATGCGCACCTGCACCGGATGCAGTTCCGCGAACCGGGCGCCGTGGACGCCGCGCCGTGAGCGACCGCGGCCGACAGCCGCCCCGGTACTGGTTCGACGGCGGTCGCGCGCCCATGCCGGCTCGCGTACTGGCGCGCCTGTACGCGGGTGTGGTCGCGGCGCGCGCGGGGCTGTTCCGGCGCGGCGCGCTGCGCAGCCGGCACCCCGGCAAACCGGTGGTGGTGGTCGGCAATCTCATCGCCGGCGGCAGCGGCAAGACGCCGCTGACGATCGCGCTGGTCGAGCGCCTGCGCGCCGAAGGCTTCACGCCCGGCGTCGCCAGCCGAGGCTACGGCCGCGACGAGGCCGGCACGCCGCGCTGGGTCGACGCCGCGCTCGATCCGCGCCTCGGCGGCGACGAGCCGGTGCTGATCGCGCGCCGCACCGGCGTGCCGGTGCGGGTCGACGCCGATCGTGCCGCCGCAGCGCAGGCGCTGGTCGAGGCCGGCTGCGACGTCGTCGTTTGCGACGACGGCCTGCAGCATTACCGGTTGGCGCGCGACATCGAGATCGAAGTGATCGACGGCCGTCGACGCTACGGCAACGGCCTGCCGATCCCGGCCGGGCCAATGCGCGAACCGGCCGAGCGCGGCGCGCGCTGCGATTTCCGGGTGCTGAACCTTGGCAGCGACGACGCCGAGGCCGGCTTCGGCGAATGGCCGATGCGGCTGGTGTCTGATGCCGTCGTCGCGATGCGCGGCGCGCGCACGGCACCGCTGTCCGCGTTCGCCGGGCAGCGCGTGCACGCGGTCGCCGGCATCGGCGATCCCGAGCGGTTCTTCGCGATGCTGCGCGGGCAGGGGATCGCGGTCGTCCCGCACGCCT
>JBGAFR010000012.1:0-60619 GCA_044227145.1 Lysobacteraceae bacterium | reverse complement strand
AGCGGCGTCCAGTACAAGGTGCTCGAGACCGGCACCGGCGCGAAGCCGACCCAGGCCAACCAGATCACCGTCGAGTTCGTCACCACGCTGCCGGACGGCACCGAGGTGGAGAACACCAACAAGGCGATCAACGGCCAGACTCCGGGCCCGGTCACCCTGCGCCTGAGCGAGATCCCGATGCCGGGCCTGCGCGAAGCGCTGCAGATGATGAATGCCGGTTCGCGCTGGGAAGTCGCCCTGCCGGGCAGCGCCGCCTACGGCACCACCGTCGAGCGCGCCGGCCGCATGGCCAACCAGGTGCTGATCTTCAACATCAAGCTGCTCAGCGTCGGTCCGGTGCTGCCGGCCCCGGCCCCGCAAGGCGGCCAGGGCCACTGATCCGGTCGGCGACGCGTCCCACAGCTTCACCCGTCACGCCGGCCCCGCGCCGGCGTGACGTTTTTCGGGGCGGGATTCCCGTCCTCGTCCAGGTTTCCGTTCTCCCTTTCCTTCCCGCAGGCTCGATCCCGTGACCCTGTCCGCTCTCCTCACGCCCTGCATCGGCGTCTGCACGCTGGCCCCCGACGGCCGTTGCGACGGTTGTTTCCGCACCGGCGACGAGATCGCGGCGTGGACGTCGCTGTCCGACGACGAGCGCCAGCGGTTCATGGACGTCGTCCTGCCCGAGCGCGAGGCGCGCCGGGCCGTGGGTACGCAGGCATGAGCACGCATGAGGTGGTCGCGGTGATGCTCGCGGAATGAACGTGCTGTCCGCATTGCCGACCTTGGCCCGAGCGCTGCATCCGCTGGCGTCGCCACCCTCCGCTACGCCGTGGAACCGCGACGAGCTGGCCGACCTGCTGGGCGATGCCGTGCCGGTCGAGGCGGCCGTGCTGGTCGGCCTCGTGCCGCGCGACGACGGTCTCCGGGTGCTGCTGACCCGGCGCACCGACAGCCTGCGCAACCACGAGGCGCAGGAGGAGATCGGTGTCGCGCCGTCGCTGGTTGCGCCGATCGGCTTCCTCGATCCGATGCTCACGGTCACCGGCTTCCGTGTGCTGCCGGTGGTGGCGCGGGTCGATCCCGGCTACGTCGCGATCCCGGACCCGAACGAGGTCGACGAGGTGTTCGAGGTCGATCTCGACTTCCTGCTCGCGCCCGACAGCCTGCAGGAGATCGGCATGGACTATCGCGGCCGCGTGCGCCACGTGCTGGAGTTCCAGCGCGCCCCGCGCGCCCCGCAGCACCGCATCTGGGGCGTGACCGCGGCGATCCTGTTCAACCTGCGCGAACGCCTCGCTGGCGTCGAAGGGCGATGACATGACCGGCGGGTCCACCCTGGTTTCCGCTACGGAACTCGCCGGATCGCTCGGCGATCCGGCGCTGCGCATCCTCGACTGCCGCTTCATGCTGGCCGATCCGCCGGCGGGCGAGGCGGGCTGGCGAGACGGCCACATCCCCGGCGCGCTGTATGCGCATCTCGATCGCGACCTGTCCGGCCCGCATGCGCCGAATGCCGGTCGGCACCCGTGGCCGCAGGCGGAGGCGTTCGCCGCATGGCTCGGTCGCGTCGGCGTGACGCCTGCGACTCGTGTCGTGGCGTACGACGCCGGCGACGGCGCGTACGCGGCCCGGCTGTGGTGGCTGCTGCGCAGCTTCGGTCATGCCCATGTCGCCGTGCTCGACGGCGGGCTCGCGGCCTGGACCTCGGCCGGTCTGCCGCTGGAGGCCGCGGTGCTGGATGTCGAACCGGCGCCGCCGTATCCCGGCCGGTTCGCCACGGAACGCCTGCTCGATCCCGCCGCGGTCGCTGCGCGCGTCGCCGCCGGCGACCTGCTGGTCGACGTTCGCGGCGCGGAGCGCTTCCGCGGCGAGGTCGAGCCGATCGACCGCGTCGCCGGCCACGTGCCGGGCGCGCGCAATCGCCCGTACGCGCTCAACCTGCGCGACGGCCGCTTCAAGCCGGCAGCCGAACTCGCGGCCGAATTCGACGCCTTGCTCGCCGGCCGCCCGCCGTCGTCGTCGATCGCGATGTGCGGCTCAGGCGTGACCGCCTGCCACCACCTGCTGGCGATGGCGCACGCCGGCCGCGACGGCGCCGCGCTGTTCACCGGCTCGTGGAGCGGCTGGATCGAGGATCCTGCCCGCCCGATCGCGACCGGCGACGCCTGAACCACGAGGACGTTCCGCATGCACATCGAAATCTGGCACAACCCCAAGTGCGGCACCTCGCGCAACACGCTGGCGCTGATCCGCCACGTCGGCATCGAGCCGACGGTCGTCGAATACCTGCAGTCGCCGCCGACGAAGGCGCGCCTGGCCGATGCCATCGCCGCGGCCGGACTGTCGGTGCGCGAAGCGATCCGTGCGAAGGAAGCCATCCACGTCGAACTCGGCCTCGGCGACTCCGCGCTGTCCGACGACGCGCTGCTCGACGCGATGGTCGCGCATCCGGTGCTGATCAACCGGCCGTTCGTGTTCGCGCCGGGCGGCGTGCGCCTGTGCCGGCCGTCGGAGGTCGTGCTCGACCTGTTGCCGCCCTGCGACAAGCCGTTCGCGAAGGAAGACGGCGAAGTGGTGATCGACGCGGACGGTCGGCGCGTGCGCTGATCTTCGCGATCGTAGAGCGGGCTTTAGCCCGCTGTTCTGCTTCCGGGGGATCGATGGCGGGCTGAAGCCAGCCCTACCGCAAGGCGGCGGGCGATGGCCGCCGTCTCATTTCTTCAGCTTCGCCACCAGCGCCTGCAGTGCAGCCTGCGTGTCTGGCTCCCACCACTGCGCGACGAAGGTTTCGAGCTGGATGTACTCCGGCGACAGCGCTTCGACCACCGCGCGGCGGGCGATGGCGCGGGTCTGCAGCATCGGCTGGTGCGGCAGCTTCAGCAGCGCCTGCAGCCAGGCGATCGCACGCGGCACGACGTCGTCCACGTCGGCCAACTCGTCGACCAGGCCGATCGCAGCCGCGCGTTCGTCGGGCACCATCTCGCCGGCGACCAGCAGGCGCTCGGCACGGCAATCGCCGACCACGCGACGCATCAGCATCTGGATGCCCTCGGGCACCACCAGCCCGACCTGGGTTTCGTTGAGGCCGATCGCGAACGGCCGCTGCGGGTCCGGGCTGCGCGCCATGATCCGGTAGTCGCAGCACAGTGCCAGCACGCAGCCGCCGGCGGGGGCGTGGCCGGTGATCGCGGCCACCACCGGGATGCGCGATTCGCCCAGAAGCCGGGCGGCCCCGAAGAACGCCTGCCAGGCTTCCAGCAGCGCGCCGCGCTGTTCGCCGAGCGAAAGGAGGTAGGGCACGTCGAGGCCGGCCGAGAAGATCTTCGGGCTGCCGGCGAGGACCACGCCGCGCACGTCATCGGCGAACGCCTGTTCGAGCGCGGCGATCAGCGCCCGGCACAGGTCCGGATTGAGCGCGTTCACCGGCGGCCGCGCCAGGCGCAGGCAGCGGATGTCGCCGATATCCTGGGGTTCGATCAACGGGCTCATCGCGGTCCTGTCGGCGGGGAAGGAGCGGTTATCATAGGCGCCATGCGCAACCTCGCCTACCGCTCGACCCTTGCCGTCCTCTGCACCTTCGCCGCGCTCGCGGCCGGGTGCTCGTCCTCGTCCTCGTCCTCGTCCTCGTCCTCGTCCGCACGCGACTGCGCGCCGCAGGTGCGCGACGGCTGGGTGCGGATGCCGCCTGCGGGCGCGGCGGCATCGATGCCGATGCTCGCCGGCTTCGGCCGGATCGTGAACACCTGCCCGATGCCGGCGACGATCGTGGGTGCGAAGAGTCCGTCGTTCGCGGACGTCGAATTGCACGAAACCCGCATGGTCGACGGCGTCAACCGCATGCGCCCGGTGCCCGAACTGCGCATCGCGCCGGACGACAGCGCCGTGCTCAAGCCCGGCGGCCTGCACCTGATGCTGATGCGGCCCGAAGCCAAGCTCAATCCCGGCAGCCGCGTGGTGGTGCAGTTCGAACTGGCCGGCGGCGGCACCGTGCTGGGCGAGTTCGAGGTGCGCAAGGCGGAGCCGTAGTCGGCTCTGCCGCGCTTCGGTCGAGGCGATGTGCACCTTCATCACTGCGGTGCTGCCCGCATCCGCCGACATCGACACGGTGGCGGCGATCTTCCGGGCGTATGGTCGCGTCTGCGTGCCGCGGTCGATGGGGGCCGGCCAGACGCACGCGCTCGCGGCCGGGGAACGGCTGTTCCACACGACGCCGACCCACTGCGATTGCGGGACGCCCATGGGCGAGGCGACGCGGTCGTCCCGTCGCGACACGCTGGACGACATGGCCGCGCGCTTTCGACGCAAGGGGTGGAGCGAGGCGAAGATCGCGCGCGCGGTCGCGCATCGTGCGGAAGCCGAGGCGCGACCGCCGAGAGCCGGGCATGCCCCCGCGCCGACCCCGCTCGCCGAGTGGGTCGCGCTGATCGAAGCGATCGTCGCCTCGTGCGCGACGCCGTCGTTGGGGCTTTACTGGGACAACGTCGACGGTGCGTTCGACGCGCCGCCGCCTACTGTGCGTGTGCGGGTGGCGTCCAGTTCGCTGGACGAGGCGATCCTCGCCGGCATGCCCGGCGGCGTCATCCACGATTTCGTGCGCTGAACCCTCAGCTCAACTCCGCCGCCGCGCGGATCGCATCCGGCAGCGGCACCGGGCGGCCGGTGTCGCGATCGATCCAGACCAGTACGCAGTGGCCGTCGGCGTGGACGCGGTCGGCGTCGTCGACGATGCGGTGGCCGAGGGTCAGGCTGGTGCTGCCGATGCGTTCGGCGAACAGTTCGATGAACACGCTGGACGGGTAGGGAATCGGCAGCCGGTAGTTCATCTGCACCCCGGCGAGCAGCGGGATGTACGCCGCCGTGATCCACTCGCGACCGGTGCTCTCGAACCAGCGGATCCGCGCCTCCTCCAGGAAGGTCATGAAGTTGGCGTTGTTGACGTGGTTGAACGCGTCCAGGTCGCGCCAGCGCAGGTCCATCGGCATGCGGAACAGGGTGAGCGGTGCGGTCATCGGGGACTTTCTCGGGTGTGGTGTCAGGGCGCGCGCCGCGACGGGCATATTTAGAGGATGCGGACCATACGCAGTTCGTCGACGAACGCATCGCCGATGCGCACGGCGCCTGGTTCCCGCGCGCATTCGACGAAGCCGAGCGACGCATACAGGCCAATGGCGCGGGTATTCGTGGCGAGCACGGTCAGGTGGAGCTGGGCGAGGCCATCCGCGCGATCCGCGTCGGCGATCAGGCGCTCGAGCAGCGCGCGTCCGACGCCCGTGCCGGCGGCCTCCAGGGCCACGAACATCCGGAAGACGAGCGCGCGATGGCGCTGCTTGCGCAGCGGATCGCGTTCGAGGCTGACGACGCCGATGAGCGTGTCGCCGGCGAAGGCGCCGAGGGTGAAACTGTCGTCCTCGCCGCGGGTGGGCAGGTCCGCGGCGCCGGGATCGTCGGCCGATATCCGGAAATACTGCGGCGATCCGACGATTCCCGACAACCACAGCGCGCGGTAGCGTTCGCTGTCGCCGGGGTCCAGCGGGCGGATGGCGGACGACACCGCGCTCATGCCGGCGTTCGCTTGCGGCCGGGCTTGCCGGTGCTCGCGCGGGCGTTCGTCTCCTTCGTGCTCTCGCCCCGCTTCGCAGGCCGTGGCTTCGCCGCTTTCCCGGTTTCGGGCGACAGCAGCCGCGCCAGGAACCGGCCGGTGTGCGATTGCGGCATCGCGGCGATGTCCTCGGGCGTGCCCTCGGCGATGATCTGGCCGCCGCGGTGGCCGCCTTCGGGGCCGAGGTCGACCACCCAGTCGGCGGTCTTGATCACGTCGAGGTTGTGCTCGATGACGACGATCGTGTTGCCCTCGTCGCGCAGCTTGTGCAGCACCGCGAGCAGGTGCTCGATGTCGTGGAAATGCAGGCCGGTGGTCGGCTCGTCGAGGATGTAGAGCGTGCGCCCGGTGTCGCGGCGGGAGAGTTCCTTCGACAGCTTCACGCGCTGGGCCTCGCCGCCGGACAGCGTGGTCGCCGGCTGGCCGAGGCGGATGTAGCTCAGGCCCACGTCCATCAGCGTCTCGAGCTTGCGCGCGATGGCCGGCACCGGCTCGAACAGCCGCAGCGCGTCCTCGACCGTCATCTCCAGCACGTCGTGGATGCTGTGGCCCTTGTAGAGGATTTCCAGCGTCTCGCGGTTGTAGCGCTTGCCGTGGCAGACGTCGCAGGGCACGTAGACGTCGGGCAGGAAGTGCATCTCGACCTTGATCAGGCCGTCGCCCTGGCAGGCCTCGCAGCGGCCGCCGCGCACGTTGAAGCTGAACCGGCCCGGCGAGTAGCCGCGGGCGCGCGCCTCCGGCACCTGCGCGAACAGCTCGCGCAGCGGCGTGAACAGGCCGGTGTAGGTCGCCGGATTGGAGCGCGGCGTGCGCCCGATCGGCGACTGGTCGATGTCCACGACCTTGTCGAACAGGTCGAGGCCCTTCACTTCCTTGAACGCCGCCGGCTTGTGCGAGGCGCCGTTGATCTCGTTCGCGGCCAGCGCGTACAGCGTGTCGTTGATCAGCGTCGACTTGCCCGAGCCCGAGACGCCGGTGATCGCGGTGAACAGCCCCGCGTGCAGGGTCAGGTCGACGTGCTTCAGGTTGTTGCCCGAGGCGCCGCGCAGTTGCAGCTTCATCTTCGGGTTCGGCTTGTGCCGGTGCGCCGGGATCTCGATTCGCTTGGTGCCGCTCAGGTACTGGCCGGTGAGCGAGCGCGGCGCCTTGAGCACGTCGTCGAGCGTGCCCTCCGCGATCACCTCGCCGCCATGCACGCCCGCGCCCGGGCCGATGTCGACGACGTGGTCGGCGAGCCGGATCGCGTCCTCGTCGTGCTCGACCACGATCACCGTGTTGCCGAGGTCGCGCAGGCGGGTGAGGGTGCCGAGCAGACGCTCGTTGTCGCGCTGGTGCAGGCCGATCGACGGCTCGTCGAGCACGTACATGACGCCGACGAGGCCGGCGCCGATCTGCGACGCCAGGCGGATGCGCTGGGCCTCGCCGCCGGACAGCGTGTCGGCCTTGCGCTCCAGCGTGAGGTAGTCGAGGCCGACGTCGACCAGGAAGTTCAGGCGTTCGCGGATCTCCTTGACGATCTTGGTCGCGATCTCGCCGCGCCAGCCGCTGAGCGCGAGCTTGCCGAAGAAGTCCAGCGCCTCGTCGATCGGCAGCACCACGATCGACGACAGCGCGCGGTCGGCCACGAACACGTTGCGCGCGGCCTTGTTCAGGCGCGCGCCGCCGCAGTCGGGGCAGGGGCGTTCGCTGATGTACTTCGCCAGTTCCTCGCGCACCGCGGCGGACTCGGTTTCGCGGTAGCGGCGTTCGAGGTTCGGGATGATGCCCTCGAAGCGATGCTTGCGCTGGGTGCGGCCGCCGGCGTCGGTGAGGTAGGTGAAGGCGATCACCTCCTCGCCGCTGCCGTGCAGGATGGCGGCCTGCGTGTCGGCGTCGAGCTCCTGCCACGGCGTGTCGACGGCGAAGCGGTAGTGCTTGGCCAGCGACTGGATCAGCTGGAAGTAGTAGACGTTGCGGCGATCCCAGCCGCGGATCGCGCCGGCCGCCAGCGACAGTTCCGGATGCACGACGACCCGGGCCGGGTCGAAGAACTGGGTGACGCCGAGGCCATCGCAGCTCGGGCAGGCGCCGATCGGCGAGTTGAACGAGAACAGCCGCGGTTCCAGCTCCGGAAGTGCGTAGTCGCAGACCGGGCAGCTGTACTTCGACGAGAACAGCAGCGGCTCCGCGGCGGCATCGTCGATCGACAGCACCATCGCCATGCCGTCGCCGATCTTCAGCGCGGTCTCGAACGACTCGGCCAGTCGCTGGCGCAGGTCGTCGCGCGGCTTGAAACGGTCGACCACGGCTTCGATGGTGTGCTTCTGGCGCAGCGCCAGCGGCGGTACCGCGTCGATCTCGTGCAGCACGCCGTCCACGCGCACGCGCACGTAGCCCTGCGCGCGCAACTGCTCGAACACCTGCGCATGCTCGCCCTTGCGCTCGCGCACGACGGGCGCGAGCAGCATCCAGCGCTGCTCGGAGGTCTTCGGATCGTCGGCGAGCGCGATCACCTGGTCGACCATCTGGCTGACGGTCTGCGCTTCCAGCGGGAAGTGGTGGTCGGGACAGCGCGGCGTGCCGACGCGGGCGTACAGCAGGCGCAGGTAGTCGTAGATCTCGGTGATGGTGCCGACCGTCGACCGCGGGTTGTGGCTGGTCGACTTCTGCTCGATCGAGATCGCCGGGCTCAGGCCCTCGATGTGGTCGACGTCGGGCTTCTCCATCACGCTCAGGAACTGGCGCGCGTAGGCCGACAGCGACTCGACGTAGCGGCGCTGGCCCTCGGCATAGATGGTGTCGAACGCCAGCGACGACTTGCCCGAACCCGACAGGCCGGTGATCACGATCAGCTTGTCGCGCGGCAGGTCGAGATCGATGTTCTTGAGGTTGTGGGTACGCGCTCCGCGGATGCGGATGGTGTCCATGGCCATGGGGCGGGGGAGGTCCGGGCGTGGGGGGAGTCGCCCTCAGCGCAACGGACATGGTGTCGCGGCGCGCGAAAGGCAATCCGCAAGCGTACCGAGCCCCCGCAGGCGGGGCAAATCCGGCGGACGCCGCCCGGTGGACGAGCGGCGTCGCCGTTCAGCGCACCAGTTCGAACCGCATCGGTGCGCCTTCCGGCGGTGGTGTCGCCGGCGTGTCGGGCGTGGCCGGCTGGCCTTCCGCGGCCTCGCCGGGCGCGCCTTCGCCTTCGCCCCAGCCGCGGGTTTCGATCGTGGCCGGGTTCACGCCGTTCAGGATCAATTGCACCTTCAGCGCCTCGGCGCGCTGTTTCGAGAGGAACACGTCGTTGCCCGCGTCGGCCGTGGCGACCACCGGGCCGACGATCCGCAGCCTGGTGCCAGCCGGCGCGCGGCGGATGGCGTCCGCCGCCTGCGCGACCAACGCCAGGCTGTCGTCGCTGACGTTGCCGCGGCCGGATTCGAACGCCACCGGGAGGGTGTTCAGCGTCTTCTCCAACTGCTGCGGCGCGATCGGCCTGGCATCGGCTTCGCCCGCGGTGGCGTCCGGGAGCACGAACAGGCCTTCCAGCCGGGCGCCGGGGAAGGCTTGTTCGGCGGCAGTGCGCAGCGCGCGCCGGCGTTCGAGGTCGAGCGCGCCGTTGAGCACGATGGCATCGCCTTCGAAACGCAGGCTCGCGCCGGTGGTTTCGGCGAAGCCGGGGAGGAAGGTCGCCAGCCCCCCGACCCACTTCGCGGGGCGGGCTGCGGCGTCGACGTCGATCGCGCCCGAGGCGCGGCCGGGGCCGTAGGCGGCGAGCAGGGCCTGCTCCAGCCGCTTCTTCGTGTCGGCGCTGTCGACGGTGCCGTCGAAGCGGACGGTGCCGCTGTTGTCGGCGACGGTGAGGGTGGCGTCGAAGGCGGCGCGCGCGGCGGTCGGCGCTTCGGACTTCGGCGACGGGGATTCTTCGGTGCGCTGGCAGGCGGTCGCGGCGAGCGCGAGCGACGCTGCGAGCGTCAGGGCGATACGGTGCATGCGGGGGATCGGTCCATCCTGGCGCGGGCCGTGGCGGGCCCGGGAAGAAGAACCGCCACGCCGCCCGGCGGGAACCGGGCGGCGCGGCGGGCGTGGTGCTTACTTGCGCTTGGCGGACACGTAGTCGACCGAGACCTCGTTCGAGCACTCGCTGGTGCCCTGGTTGCAGATCTTGTAGGTCATGGTGCCGGTGCCGACGATGCGGAACGTGTCGGTGAAGGTGTGGTTGTTCCGGCGGCTGTTGTAGATCAGGCCGTTGCGGTAGATGTCCACCTGCTTCTTGCCGTGCTCCCAGGTCAGGGTGACGCGGGTGCGGTGGTTGGCCAACTGCTCCACGCTGGCCGCCTGCTTGTACGGGTAGTTGGCGTCGACGAAGCTCGGGTACAGCGAAACGCCGGCGGCGGTGCTGTAGCCCTTCAGCGTGACGTACCACGTACCGGCCTGCGGGGCCGGGAAGAAGCACGTTTCGTTGTTGCCGAAGGCGTACGGACGGCAGTCGAACGACGTGTTGGTCGGCGCCGAGCCGTACTTCACGTACATGTCGGCGTCGCCGGTGCCGCCGTACATCGCGAACAGCAGGTTGCTGGCGCCGTTCGGGACTTCGAGCTGGTACTTGACCTCGCCGTTGGCGGCGACGCTGATGCTGGTCACGGTGACGCCGTTGAACAGCTCGGTGGCCGGCGGCGGCGGCGGCGGGCCCGGCGGATCGGACGGCAGCGGATCGGTGCCGTTGGCGACGCGGACCGCAGCGGTGGCGTCGATGATGCCGGTGCCGCAGGGCAGGTCGTAGGAGCAGCCGCCCGGGAAGCCGCCGTTGGCGTAGGCGGTGTTGCGCAGGATCTTCTCGACCTGGGCCGGGGTCTTGGGCGTGCTCGAGGCAGACTGGATCAGCGCGACGACGCCGGCCACGTGCGGGGCCGCCATCGAGGTGCCGGCGTACCATGCGTAGCCTTCGGCGCCCTGGACGGTCGTGCCGAGGTTCAGCGTCGACAGCACGTTGTCCGCGGCGGGCGATGCACCGCTGCCGCCCGGCGCGGCGACGTCGACCTTCTCGCCGTAGTTCGAATAGTCGGCCAGCGTACCGGTCGGGCCGACCGCGGACACGGTGATCACGTTGTTGCAGCTCGCCGGCTGCTCGGCCGCGGCGTCGCCGCCGGAGTTGCCCGCCGCCACGACGATCGTGGTGCCGCGACCAACGGCCGCGTCGATCGCGCTCTGCAGCGCCACGCCGCAGGTGCCGCCGCCGCCGAGGCTCATGTTCAGCACTTCGGCCGGGTTCGCGTTCGCCGGGATGCCGGCAACCGTGCCGCCCGAACCCCAGGTGATCGCGTCGATGATGTCGGAGAGGTAGCCGCCGCACTTGCCGAGCGCACGCAGCGGCTCGACCTTCGCGTTCGGGGCCACGCCGGCCACGCCGCTGCCGTTGTCGCTCAGGGCGGCGATGGTGCCGGCGACGTGGGTGCCGTGCCAGCTGCTGTCCTCGGGGATGCCGAAGATGTTGCATTCGCCGTCGTGCCAGTCGCCCGGATCGTTCGGGTCGGCATCGCGACCGTCGCCGTCGACCGCCGTGTCGATGTCGGCGATGAAGTCGTAGCCCGGGACCAGCTGGCCGGCGAACTCGGAGTGCGGGGTGATGCCCGTGTCGATCACGCCGACCACGATGCCGTTGCCCTTGGTGATGTCCCAGGCCGGTTCGGCGTTGATGCCGCCCGGGCCGTTCTTGTAGTGCCACTGCTGCGCGTACAGCGGGTCGTTCGGGACGAACAGCGGCTTCATGCGCACGTCGGGTTCCACCGACAGCACGTTCGGATCCTTGAGGATCTCGGCCATCAGCTGCTTGCTCTGGGTCTTGTTCAGGCCGCGGTCGACGCGGATCACGTCGGAACCCGTCGACAGCGTGCGCAGGCCGCGGATGTTCATGCCGAGCGTGGTCGACGCGGTCGCGAAGCGGTTCTGCGCGTTGGCCGCAATGGCCTTGGTGCCGGCGCGATAGGTCACGATGAAGCGGTCGTGCAGTTGTTCCTGCGCGGCAGCGGTCTTCAGCATCGGGGCCCGGTTGGCCACCGGGGCGCGGCCGCCGGACCAGGCCACCGGCGCGACGATCGCGGCGGCGGCTACGGCCAGTGCGGACAGCCTGAGGACGTGTTGCTTGTTCGGTCGGATCATGTTGCTTGCGCTCCTTGAAGGGGGCCGGGCGTGGAACAGAGACGCTGACGGCCCCGGGATGGCACCGGCGTCTGCCGGCGCGGGGGAATCCGCCCCCCGGCCTTTTCCGGAGAGCGGGAAACGCCCACCGCCGGAAGACCCGGCGCCGGGCGTTGATCGGGGATCAGGGGTCGTGCGCGCCGCGGCAACGGGCGCGCGGGGGACAGGCGAATCCGGGGGCGGCGCCCTGCGGGCGGCGGCGGATGGAGAAGCGGTCGAGCGGTTGGATCATTCTGGAACGGACTCCGTGTGCTGCCGGCACTGACGGCCGGTCCCCGGGATCCGCTTCACGGAATCGCCCCGGGCACCGGAACTGCGGCCACGCCCCCTGTGCCGCTGATCACGAATTTACACTTCTGAACGGAGGCTAAGCCGGTTCCGCGGCCGTTGACAAGTGCCTCCGACGCCGACGGCCGGAGGGAGGGATCGCGCCGTATCGTTCGTACTCCTCCACTCCGAAACCGCCGCCCGCACGGTCCCGGAAATGCCCGCCGGACTTGCGACGACGGCCGCAAGTCATTAGAATTCCGCCTCTTTCCGCCCGCATGGGCGGTTTTTGCGTCACCCGCGACACCCAAATAACGACAGAGGAATCCGTTCATGTACGCAGTACTGGTCACCGGCGGTAAGCAATACCGCGTGATGCAAGGCGAGACGCTCCGCGTCGAGCTGCTCGAAGTCGATGCCGGCAGCGAGATCACCTTCGACAATGTCCTGATGCTCGGCGACGGCGAGGGTGTCACCCTCGGCGACGCGCTCAAGGGCGCCAGCGTCACCGCGAAGGTGCTCGGCCACGGCCGCGCCGACAAGATCCGCATCGTCAAGTTCCGTCGCCGCAAGCACCATCGCAAGCAGATGGGCCATCGGCAGCACTACACCGAAATCCAGATCACCGGCATTGCCGGTGGCAACAAGTAAGGAGAAGCCGCCATGGCACACAAGAAGGGCGTAGGTTCCTCGCGCAACGGCCGCGACTCCAACCCGAAATACCTGGGCGTGAAGCTGTTCGGCGGCCAGGCCGTCGAAGCCGGCAACATCATCGTCCGTCAGCGCGGCACCCAGTTCCATCCGGGTCCGGGCGTCGGCCTCGGCCGCGACCACACGCTGTTCGCGCTGGTCGACGGCAAGGTCGCCTTCTCGGTCAAGGGCCCGAACAAGCGCCGCACCGTCAGCATCGTCTGATCCGCTGCGCGCAGCCTGCGAAAGGCCCCGCTCCGGCGGGGTTTTTCGTTTCTGCGGACGCCGACTTCGCCTCCGCCTCACTTTTCCCTGCCAGACTCGTGCGCTCCCGGAGCTCGCCATGAAACTCGTCGACGAAGCCGAAATCCACGTCGCTGCCGGCAACGGCGGCCACGGCTGCGTCGGGTTCCGGCGCGAGAAGTTCATCCCGCTGGGCGGCCCGGACGGCGGCGACGGCGGCGATGGCGGCAGCGTCTGGCTGCAGGCCGACGAGAACCTCAACACCCTGGTCGATTTCCGCCACCAGCGTTCGTTCCGCGCCCAGCGCGGCGAGAATGGCATGGGCCGGCAGATGTACGGCAAGGGCGGCGAGGACACGACCATCACGGTTCCGGTCGGCACGGTGGTCACCAACGTCGAGACCGACGAGGTCATCGGCGATCTCACCCGCCACGGCGAGCGCCTGCTGGTCGCGCAGGGCGGCAAGGGCGGCCTCGGCAACATGCACTTCAAGAGCTCGGTGAACCGCGCGCCGCGCAAGGCATTGCCGGGTCTGCCGGGCGAGGAGCGCACGCTGAAGCTCGAGTTGAAGCTGCTGGCCGACGTCGGCCTGCTGGGCTTCCCCAACGCCGGCAAGAGCACCTTCATCCGCGCGGTCTCGGCGGCGACGCCGAAGGTCGCGGACTACCCGTTCACCACGCTGTATCCGAACCTCGGCGTAGTCAGCGTCGAGCCGCACCGCAGTTTCGTGATCGCCGACATCCCCGGCCTGATCGAGGGCGCGGCCGAAGGCGCCGGCCTCGGCAGCCTGTTCCTGCGCCACGTCCAGCGCACGCGGCTGCTGCTGCACCTGGTCGACATGGCGCCGATGGAAGGCGGCGTCGAGGCCTCGCCGGCGGAGCAGGTGCGGGCGATCGAGCACGAACTGCGCAAGTACGACCCCGGCATGCTCGAGAAGCCGCGCTGGCTGATCCTCAACAAGGCCGACCTGATGTTCGAGGACGAAGCCCGCGCCCGCGCGGAGGAGATCGTCGCCGAGCTTGGCTGGACCGGGCCGTGGTACCTGGTGTCGGCGCTGTCGCGCGAGGGCACCTGGCCGATCATGCTGGAGATCCAGCACTTCTTCGATCGCCTGCGGGAGGAGCGGCTCGAAGCCGAGGCGGAAGCGAACGCGAACGCCGCCGGTCGTGCGCCCGATGCCTGAAGCGCCCTCGATCGTTCCGGCAGGGCGGCCTTCAGGCCGCTTTGCTTTTCGCACGGCATCGAAGCGCGCTGAAGCGCGCTCTACCGCCGTCGGCGCACGTCGATCGCGGGCCACGAAAAACCCGGCCGGAGCCGGGTTTTTCGGTATGCCGGGCGACGCAGGCGGATCAGCCGGCCTTGAGGGCCTTGATGCGCGCGGTCAGGCGGCTCTTGTGGCGAGCGGCCTTGTTCTTGTGGATCAGGCCGCGCGAGCTGAAGCGGTCGAGGATCGGCTGGGCGACGGCGAAAGCGGCTTCGGCGCCGGCGGCGTCGTTCGAGTCGAGGGCCTTGAGGACCTTCTTGACGGCGGTGCGCAGCTGCGAGCGCTGGGCGGTGTTGCGGGCGTTGCGCACGACGGTCTGCTTGGCGCGCTTCTTGGCGGACTTGATGTTGGCCACGATGAAATCCTGGGGTTGACGGTTGAATCCAGCGGCCGTCGGGCCGCTCGATCGCATTGGAAATGAAGGGGCAGACTGCCGCCATGCGGACAGCTAGACAGAAAATTATGGGCGATTCAGTGGGTTGCGTCAACCGGGCCGGGGGGGCTCGATGACCGGGCCGGTGGCGCCGCCAGCGCCGCGGGGCGGCATGCTCCGCGGGCTGCTGTCGTTCAGCAGCATGACCCTGGTCTCCCGGGTGCTGGGGCTGGTCCGGGACATCACCATCGGCACCACCTTCGGCGCTAATGCCGGCACCGACGCCTTCTGGGTGGCGTTCCGGATCCCGAACTTCATGCGCCGGCTGTTCGCCGAGGGCTCGTTCTCGACCGCCTTCGTCCCGGTGTTCACCGAGATCAAGGAAACCCGGCCCCACGCCGACCTGAAGGAGCTGATGGCCCGGGTCTCCGGCACCCTCGGCGGCGTGCTGCTAATAGTCACGGCACTGGGCATGGTGTTCACCCCGCAGATCGCCCTGCTGTTCAACCTCGGCGACGCCGCCCCGGAGCGCTTCGGGCTGACCGTCGACCTGCTGCGCCTGACCTTCCCCTTCATCCTGTTCGTGTCGCTGACCGCGCTGGCGGGCGGGGCGCTGAACAGCTTCCATCGCTTCGGCATCCCGGCCTTCACCCCGGTGATCCTCAACCTGTGCATGATCGCCGGCGCGCTGTGGCTGGCGCCGCGGCTGGCGGTGCCGATCACCGCACTGGGCTGGGCGGTGATGGCCGCCGGCGTGCTGCAACTGCTGTTCCAGCTGCCGGTGCTCGCCCGGCTGGACCTGCTGGCGCTGCCGAAGTGGGGCTGGCGCCATCCCGACGTGCGCAAGGTGATGCGGCTGATGGTGCCGACCCTGTTCGGCTCGTCGGTGGCGCAGATCAACCTGCTGCTGGATACGGTGATCGCGGCGATGCTGTTCGTCGGCTCGCAGACCTGGCTGTCGCAGGCGGACCGCTTCCTCGAACTGCCGCTGGGCGTGTTCGGCATCGCGCTGGGCACGGTGATCCTGCCGACCCTGTCCCGCCACCACGTCAACACCGACCACGCCGGCTTCTCCCGCGCGCTGGACTGGGGCCTGCGCACGACGCTGATGATCGCGGTGCCGGCGATGCTCGGGCTGATGCTGCTGTCGGTGCCCCTCGTCGCCACGCTGTTCCAGCACCGCGCGTTCACCGCGATCGACACCCGGATGACCGCGATGTCGGTGTTCGGCCTGAGCTTCGGCCTGCCGTCGTTCGCGCTGGTGAAGGTGCTGCTGCCGGCGTTCTACGCCCGCCAGGACACCCGCACGCCGGTGAAGGCCGGGCTGGCGTCGATGATCGCGAACATGGGCTTCAACGTCGCGATCCTTGCGGTGCTGTACGTGCTGTGGGTCGAGCCGGCGCTCAAGGACGGCCCGATCCTGGAGGCGCTGGCCAAGACCCGCGGCCTGCACCTCGCGCTCGGGCTGGCCAGCGCGCTCGCCAGTTACCTGAACCTGTGGCTGCTGTGGCGCTGGCTGCGTCGCGACGGCGTCTACCAGCCGCTTCCCGGCTGGGGCCGCTACACGGTGCGGCTGCTGGCCAGCTGCGCGGCGATGACCACCGCGGTGCTGCTGGGCCTGCATTGGGCACCGGACTTCACCGTCGTGGGCCTGTGGCAGCGGATCGGCTGGCTGCTGGGACTGGTGGCCGGCGGCGTGCTGGTCTACGCGGCGGCGATGGTGGCGATGGGCTTCCGCCCGCGGGAGCTGCGCGAGCATTGAGCCCGACCCGAGCCCGCGTGCGCCCGGCTATACTCGGGTCTTTCCGGTTTCCCTGCGGTCGTTCCGGTCCCCCGGCGCGGCCGCTTTCGATGTCCCGATGACCGATCTGTTCCGCGATCTCGACGGCGGGCCGCTGTGCCCCGACGGCAGCGTGGTGTGCATCGGCGCCTTCGACGGCCTGCACCTGGGCCATCGTGCGCTGGTGACCCGCGCGGTCGAGCGCGCCCGTGTGCTGGGCCTGCCTGCGGTGGCACTGAGCTTCGAGCCGCTGCCACGCGAGTTCTTCTCGCCGGCCGCACCGCCGCCGCGGCTGCAGTTGCCGCGCACCAAGCTGGACGGCTTCCGTGACCTGGGCGTGGACACGGTCGGCCTGCTGCGGTTCAACGCGGCGGTCGCGGCGCTGTCGCCGGAGGGCTTCGTGCAGCGGCTGCTGGTCGATCGCCTGCACGCGCGCGAAGTCTGGGTGGGCCCGGATTTCCGCTTCGGTCGCGCCCGCGCGGGCAACCTCGAACTGCTGGCCGCGCTCGGGCCCGGCTGCGGCTTCACCGCCGGCACCATCGCGCCGGTGACGCTCGGCGGCCAGCCGGTATCCAGCACCCGCATCCGCGCCGCGCTGCAGGCCGGCGACTTCACCGCGGCCTCGCGCCTGCTCGGCAAGCCCTACGCGATCTCCGGCCGCGTGGTCCGCGGCCAGCAGCTCGGCCGCACTCTCGGCTATCCGACCGCGAACCTGCGCTTCCCCTACGGCACGCCCGCGCTGCGCGGCATCTACGCCACCCGCGTGCATGGCGTCGCCGACCGGCCGTGGCCGTCGGTGTCGAGCTTCGGCACCCGGCCGACGGTCGGCGGCCGCGAGCCGCTGCTGGAAGCGCACCTGTTCGACTTCGACGGCGACCTCTACGGCAAACACATCGAAGTCGAGTTCGTCGCCCGCCTGCGCGACGAAGAGAAATTCCCCGATCTGCCGGCCCTGGTCGCGCAGATGGACCGCGACGCCGCCGAGGCCAGGCGCCTGCTGGCGCTCGCGGACACCACACAGACGACAGAACGAGTCAGCGCGTGAGCGAACAGGACAACAACCGCTACAAGGCCACCCTCCATCTGCCGGCCACGGAGTTCCCGATGCGCGGCGACCTGCCGAAGCGGGAGCCGGCCGCGCTCGCGCGCTGGCAGGACGCGGACCTGTACGCGCAGGTGCGTGCGCACGCGAAGGGCCGGCCGCTCTTCGTGCTGCACGACGGCCCGCCGTACGCCAACGGCGCGATCCACATCGGCCACGCGGTCAACAAGATCCTCAAGGACATCGTGGTGAAGTCGAAGCTGATGGCCGGCTTCGATGCGCCCTACGTGCCCGGCTGGGACTGCCACGGCCTGCCGATCGAGCTGCAGGTCGAGAAGAAGTTCGGCAAGGTCGGCGAGAAGATCGACGCCGCCGAGTTCCGCAAGCGCTGCCGCGAATACGCGGCCGAACAGATCGACCTGCAGCGCAGGGACTTCAAGCGCCTCGGCGTGCTGGGCGACTGGGACAACCCGTACCGCACCATGGATTTCCGCTACGAGGCGGACATGCTGCGTGCGCTGGCGAAGATCGTCGATCGCGGCCACCTCGCGCGCGGCGTGAAGCCGGTGCACTGGTGCTTCGACTGCGGCTCGGCGCTGGCCGAGGCGGAGATCGAGTACGCCGACAAGGAGTCGCCCGCGGTCGACGTGGCCTACGCCGCGCGCGATCCACGTGCGCTCGCCGCGAAGTTCGGCGTCGGCCTCGACGACGATACCGAAGTGGCAGTGCCGATCTGGACCACCACGCCGTGGACGCTGCCGGCGTCGCTGGCGGTCTCGCTGGGCCCGGACCTCGAATACGCGCTGGTCGAAGGCCCCGCGCACGACGGCAAGCGCCGCCTGCTGGTACTGGCCGACGCGCTGGCCGCGAAGGCGCTGAAGCGTTACGGCATCGACGAGCCGGTCGTGCTCGGCCGCGCCCACGGTGCGGCGCTGGAGAACCTGATCCTCGCGCATCCCTTCTATGCCGAGCGCGACATCCCGCTGATCCTCGGCGACCACGTCAGCGCCGAGGACGGCACCGGCGCCGTGCACACCGCGCCCGGCCACGGCCAGGAAGACTTCGTCGTCGGCAAGGCCTACGGCCTGATCGACAAATACACCGCTGCCCAGCTCAATCCGGTGGACGGGAAGGGCGTGTACCTGCCGTCGACGCCGCCCTTCGGCGACGTCGCGCTCGCCGGCCTGCACATCTGGAAGGCGAACAAGGTCATCGTCGACGCGCTGCGCGACAACGGTGCGCTGCTGGCCTATTTCCCGCTCGTGCACAGCTATCCGCACTGCTGGCGGCACAAATCGCCGGTGGCGTTCCGCGCCACGCCGCAGTGGTTCATCTCGATGGACCAGGCGAACCTGCGCGCCGATGCGCTGGATGCGATCAAGCAGGTCGAATGGTTCCCCGACTGGGGCCAGGCGCGCATCACCGGCATGATCGACAACCGCCCCGACTGGACGATCTCGCGCCAGCGCACCTGGGGCGTGCCGATCGCGCTGTTCATCCATCGCGAGACCGGCGAGCCGCATCCGAATTCGCCGTCGCTGATGCGCCAGGTCGCCGATCGCGTCGAACGCGGCGGCGCCGACGCGTGGTACGCGCTCGACGCGGCCGAACTGCTGGGTCCGCAGGCGCAGGACTACGACAAGGTCACCGACATCCTCGACGTGTGGTTCGACTCCGGCGTCAGCCACGAGTGCGTGCTCGCTGCGCGCCCGCAGGACGGCCTGCGCAAGCCGGCGGACATGTACCTCGAAGGTTCGGACCAGCACCGCGGCTGGTTCCACAGTGCGTTGCTCACCGGCATCGCGATGGACGGCCACGCGCCGTACCGGCAGGTGCTGACGCACGGCTTCACCGTCGACGAGCACGGCAAGAAGATGTCGAAGTCGCTCGGCAACGTGGTCGAGCCGCAGAAGGTCATCGACCAGATGGGCGCCGACGTGCTGCGCCTGTGGGTGGCTTCGGCCGACTATCGCAACGAGATGTCGGTGTCCGACACCATCCTCAAGCGCAGCGCCGACGTCTACCGCCGCCTCCGCAACACCGCGCGCTTCCTGCTCGCCAACCTCAACGGGTTCGACCCGGCGCGCGACCTGCTGCCGCTGGACGACATGCTGGCGCTCGATCGCTGGGCGGTGCATCGCGCCGACGCGCTCCAGCACCAGATCGCCAATGCCTACACGCGCTACGACTTCCCGGAAGTGGTGCAGGCGCTGGTGAACTTCTGCAGCGTCGACCTCGGCTCGCTGTACCTCGACGTCACCAAGGATCGCCTCTACACGATGCGCGAGGACTCGCGCGGCCGGCGCAGCGCGCAGAGCGCGATGTACCGCATCGCCGAGGCCTTCGTGCGCTGGATCGCGCCGATCCTGACCTTCACCGCCGACGAGATGTGGGCGCACCTGCCGGGCGAACGCAGCGGCCACGTGCTGTTCGCGACGTGGTACGACGGGCTGGCGCCGATGGCGCAGGATGCGGCGCTCGACGGCGCTAAGTTCGATCGCCTGCTGGCGCTGCGCGAGCAGGTGGCGAAGACGTTGGAGCCGATGCGCGCTAGTGGTGAGATCGGTGCGGCGCTGGATGCGGAGATCGCGATCCATTGCGACGCCGAGACCTTCGTGTGGCTGGCGCCGCTGGCGGACGAGCTGCGCTTCCTGTTCATCAGCGGCGATGTGGTGGTGACGCAGGGCGACGCCGGCATCGCGGCGACGGTCAGCGCGAAGCCGAAATGCATCCGCTGCTGGCACCATCGCGCCGACGTCGGCACGCACGCCGAGCATCCCGAGCTGTGCGGCCGCTGCGTGAGCAACGTCGACGGCCCGGGCGAGGATCGTCAGTGGTTCTGATCGGTAGAGCGGCCTGACCAGCCATTCGGCTGTTGAAAACCAGGCCGCTCGGCCGCGTCGTCGAGACAACAGCGGGCTGTGAAGCCCGATCTACCGAGCAAGAAAACCACGATGTCGTCACTCCCCAAACCCAACGCCCTGATCTGGCTGCTGCTGTCGGCGGTCGTGATTGGTCTCGACCAGTGGAGCAAGGCCTGGGTGCTGTCGTCGCTGCCGGAGTACCAGCCGGTGGTGGTGATCGACGGCGTCTGGAACTGGTTCCGCAGCTACAACACCGGCGCCGCGTTCAGCTTCCTGGCCGACACCAGCTGGGGCCGCTACGTGTTCGCCGCGCTCGCGGTGATCATCAGCCTCGCCATGGTCGGCATGCTCGCGCGCACCCCGCGCGGGCGCTGGAGCGATGCGCTGCCGTTCTCGCTTGTCGTCGGCGGCGCGGTCGGGAACCTGATCGACCGTGTGATGCACGGCCATGTCGTCGATTTCATCCAGTGGCACTGGAAGGACGTCTACTACTACCCGTCGTTCAACATCGCTGATTCGGCGCTGGTGGGCGGGGCGATCGCGCTGGTGCTGTTCGGCCTGTTCGGCGGTCGCGACGCTTCCGCCGGAAAGGGGGGATAATCCCGCCATGGAAATCGTCCTCGCCAATCCCCGCGGCTTCTGCGCCGGTGTCGACCGCGCGATCGAGATCGTCAAGCGCGCCATCGAGCAACTGGGCGCGCCGATCTACGTGCGCCACGAAGTGGTGCACAACCGGTTCGTGGTCGACGACCTGCGCCAGCGCGGCGCGATCTTCGTCGAGGAACTGGACGAAGTGCCCGACGGCGCCACCGTCATCTTCAGCGCCCACGGCGTCTCGAAGGCCGTCCGCCGCGAGGCCGAGCAGCGCGGCCTGAAGATTTTCGACGCCACCTGCCCGCTGGTGACCAAGGTGCACCTGGAAGTGGCCCGCCACTGCCGTGCCGGCCGCGATGTGGTGCTGATCGGCCATGCCGGGCATCCCGAGGTCGAAGGCACGATGGGCCAGTGGCTCGCCCAGGCCGGCACCGGCACCATCCACCTGGTCGAGGACATCGACGACGTCGCCAAGCTCGTCGTCGCCCAGCCCGAGCACCTGGCCTACACCACCCAGACCACGCTGTCGGTGGACGACACCCGCGACATCATCGCCGCCCTGCGCGCCAAGTACCCGGCGATGCAGGGGCCGCGCAACGACGACATCTGCTACGCCACCCAGAACCGCCAGGACGCCGTGCGCGAACTCGCCGCGCAGTGCGACCTGGTGCTGGTGGTCGGCTCGCCGAACAGCTCCAACTCCAACCGCCTGCGCGAACTGGCGGAGCGGGAAGGGGTGGAGGCCTACCTGATCGACGGCGCGGAAGAGATCGACCCGCGCTGGGTCGAGGGCCGCCGCCACATCGGCGTGACCGCGGGCGCCTCGGCCCCGGACGTGCTGGTCCAGGGGGTGATCGCCCGGCTGCGCGAACTGGGCGCCGGCGGCCTGCGCGAGTTGGACGGCGAGCCCGAAAGCATGGTCTTCGCCCTGCCCAAGGAACTGCGGGTGCAACTGGTCGATTGACCGCAAGCGCCCGGGAAACCTAGAATTCCCCTCCCGCCGCCGGTCCGCCGGCGGTTGCAGGTCCAAACGCCGGAATAGCTCAGTTGGTAGAGCGGCGCATTCGTAATGCGTAGGTCGCAGGTTCGACTCCTGTTTCCGGCACCATTTTCTTCATGCGCTTTCGACACTCGGCTATTCGATTCGATCGCGCGTGGCGACGCGTTCTTCGTCGTCGTTTCGAGGATGTCTGACTGGCGCGGTTCGACTCCTGTTTCCGGCACCACGCCAGGCAGAGTTCAGGCAACGACGACGATCAACGAGTCGTCACGAGGGGAAGCCCGGAAGTGCAGGGTTCTCATGTCAGCCTGACTCTTGGAAGACCCCGCCGCGCGGGGTTTTTTCGTTTTTGTCGTCCCGCCAATCGAGCAGGAGCCCGCATGTTCAAGAAGATCCGCATCTTCCTGCTGCTGATGGTGCTGCTGATCGTCGCCATCGGCACGTGGCGCGACAAGGCGCAGGCCACGGCCTGGAAGTATTCGCTGAATCTCGTCGTCTATCCGATCAACGGCGACGGCAGCGAGGCCAGCGCGCGCTACATCGCCGGGCTGACGTCCGGGCGTTTCGACGCGCTGCCGGCGTTCTTCTCGGCGCAGGCCCGCCGCTACGACGTGCATCTGGCCTACGACCAGTCGCCGGTGCGCGTGCACGTCGCGCCGGAGGTGCGCGAATTGCCGCCATCGCCGCCGCCGAACGGCAATCCGCTGTCGGTGGCGTTCTGGAGCCTGAAGCTGCGCTACTGGGCCTGGAAGCACGGCGACTACAAGACCGGTCCCGGCCAGATCCGCATGTTCGTGCTGTATCACGACCCGGCGCTGAATCCGCGGCTGGCGCACTCGCTGGGGCTGGAAAAGGGGCTGATCGGTGTGGTCAACGCTTACGCCGCGCCGGAGATGGATGGCCAGAACGCGTTCGTGATCGCGCACGAGTTCCTGCACACCGTCGGTGCGCAGGACCGCTACGACCTCGCGACCACGCTGCCGCTGTTCCCGGACGGCTACGCCGAGCCGGACCGTCGCCCGCGTTACCCGCAGACGCTGGCCGAGATCATGGGCGGGCGCATCCCGCGCTCCGAGACCGACGCGACCATGCCCGACAGCCTGCGCCAGACCCTGATCGGCGCGAAGACCGCAGCGGAGATCGGCTGGTCGAAGTGATATTCCGCGGCCGGCGTCACGTCCGCGGCCGACGCGTACGCTAAGGTATGGGCCCGTTTCCGAGTCCGCCCATGTCGCCGCGCATGCTGTCCATCGCGATTCTGCTCTCCGTCGTCGTCGCCATCGCCGGTGCCATCCTCGGCGACGATGGCGTGTGGCTGCTCTACATCGGCAAGCCGCTGACGACGCTGCTGATCCTGCTGCTGGCGGCGTCGGCGGTGCCGTCGGTCGGCAAACGCTATCGGGTCGCGGTGCTGGGGGGCATGGCGCTGTCGCTGGTCGGCGACGTGCTGCTGATGCTGCCGACCGACCTGTTCGTGCCCGGGCTGATCGCCTTCCTGCTGGCGCACGTCGGCTACATCGCCGCGTTCGCGCCGGGCTCGTCCGCGAAGGCGCGCGTCGCCGCCGGCGTCGCGCTCGCGCTGGTCGCCGGCGCCAACCTGGCCGGGCTGCTGCCGCACATCGGCGCCGATCTGAAGATTCCGGTGCTCGCCTACGTCGCGGTGCTGGCGACGATGGCGGCGCTCGCGCTGGCGCGCGCGTGGACGCCCGCGATCGCGCAGGCGCTCCCGCGCAGCGCGCGCTTCGCGGCTGCGGGCGGGCTGGCCTTCGTGCTCAGCGACAGCCTGCTGGCCTGGGACAAGTTCGGCGGCGGCCTGCCGCTGGCGCCGCCGCTGATCCTGTCGACGTACTGGTTCGCGCAATGGTGCATCGCGCGTTCGGTGCAGGCGCGATGAGCCTGCCCACCGCCGAGGCGATCATGATGGTCGCCATCCCGGGCTTCTTCGCGCTGATGGCGGTGGAGCTGGCGGCCTCGTTGCTGCTCGGGCGTCGCGTCTACCGGCTCAACGATGCCATCGCCAGCATCGGCCTGGGCGTGCTGTCGCAGGTGATCGGCGTGTTCGCGAAGGTGCTGACGATCGGCCTCTATGCGTGGATCGTGCCGCGTGTCGCGCTGTTCGTGCTGCCTGCGGACAATCCCGCGGTGTGGGTCGGCGCGCTGGTGCTCTACGACCTCTGCTACTACTGGCTGCACCGCGCGGGACACGAGGTCGGCCTGCTGTGGGCGGCGCATGTCGTCCATCACCAGAGCGAGCGCTACAACCTCAGCACGGCGCTGCGCCAGACCGGTTCCGGCGCGCTGCTGGGCTGGCTGTTCTACCTGCCGCTGGCGTTGCTGGGCGTGCCGGTCGAGGTGTTCGCCGTGGTCGCGGTGATCGACCTGATCTACCAGTACTGGATCCACACCGAGCTGATGCCGAAGCTGGGCTGGTTCGACCGCGTGTTCGCCTCGCCGTCGAACCATCGCGTGCACCACGCCGTGAACGATCGCTATCTCGACAAGAACTACGGCGGCATCTTCATCCTGTGGGACCGCCTGTTCGGCACGTTCGTCGAGGAGGACGACGCGGAGCCGCCGGTGTTCGGCACCCGCGCGCCGCTGCGCAGCTGGAACCCGCTGTGGGCGAACGTCGAGGTCTACTGGGCGCTGGCGAAGGACGCGTGGCATGCGCGTCGCTGGGGCGACAAGCTGCGGGTCTGGTTCAAGCCGCCGGGCTGGCGGCCGGCGGACGTGGCCGAGCGCTTTCCGAAGCCGGCGTTCGATATCGGCCGCGCGGAGTACGACCCGCCGTTGTCGCGGGCGATGCAGGTCTACTGCCTCTTCCACTTCGCGCTGCTGCTCGGCTTCGGCGTGCATTTCCTCGACGTCGCGGCCGGGCTCGGCGGCGGGCAGGCGCTCGCCTATGCCGTGTTCCTGTTCGCCGGCCAGATCGCGCTGGGTGCGCTGATGGAAGGGCGCCCGTGGGCGCTGGCGCTGGAACCGGCGCGGTTGCTGTCGCTGGCGCTGTGGCCGCTGCTGCTGGCCGATTGGCCCCGCACGGCCTTGCCCCCGGGTGCTACCGCCGTGCTGGCCGTCGTCGCGGCATCGAGCGTTCCCATGCTGATCCTCGCGTGGCGCGGTACCGCGCGGCTGCGACTGCGACTGGCGGCCTGACCGCGCGTCTCGCCGGCTGCGACCGGCCGCGGCTACAGTAGGCGTTCGTTCCGCACGAGTCCGCCCGTGAGCAAAGCCGCCAGCAAGCCCGCCGCCAAGGCCCGCACCGCCTACGTCTGCGCCGAGTGCGGCGCCGAGCACGGCAAATGGCAGGGGCAGTGCGCCGAATGCGGCGCCTGGAACACGCTCAGCCAGATCGTGCTGGAAAGCGCGTCGGCGGCGCCGGCGGCCGCGCGCCGCGGCAGCTGGGCCGGCCAGATCGATCCGCCGAAGATCACGCCGCTCCGCGAGGTGCTGCAGCACGAGGACGTGCGCACCACCACCGGCATCGGCGAATTCGACCGCGTGCTCGGCGGCGGTCTCGTCGAAGGCGCGGTGGTGCTGATCGGCGGCGACCCCGGCATCGGCAAGTCCACGCTGCTGCTGCAGGCGCTGGCCGCGATGGCCGGCGGGCTGCCGGCGCTGTACGTCACCGGCGAGGAATCGCTGGCGCAGGTGGCCGGCCGCGCTGCGCGCCTCGGGCTGCCGCTGGACGGGCTGAGCGCGCTGGCCGAGACCGGGGTGGAGCGCATTCTCGAACAGGCCGCCAAGATGCGGCCGAAGCTGCTGGTCGCCGACTCGGTGCAGACGCTGTGGACCGAGACGCTGACCGCCGCACCCGGATCGGTCAGCCAGGTGCGCGAGAGCGCCGCGCGCCTCGTGCGCTACGCGAAGGAAACCGGCACCGCGATCTTCCTCGTCGGCCACGTCACCAAGGAGGGCGGCATCGCCGGCCCGCGCGTGCTCGAGCACATGGTCGACGCCGTGCTGTATTTCGAGGGCGACAGCGGCAGCCGCTTCCGGGTGCTGCGCGCGTTCAAGAACCGCTTCGGCGCGGTGAACGAACTGGGCGTGTTCGCGATGGGCGACAAGGGCCTGCGCGAAGTGCCGAACCCCTCGGCGATCTTTCTCTCCGGCAGCGGCCACCAGCCCGGCAGCTGCGTGATGGTCACCCGCGAAGGTACGCGGCCGCTGCTGGTCGAGGTGCAGGCGCTGGTCGACGCCTCGCCGCTGTCGAACCCGCGCCGCGTCGCCGTCGGCCTCGAACAGAACCGACTCGCGATGCTGCTGGCGGTGCTGCATCGCCACGGCGGCATCATGGTCGGCGACCAGGACGTGTTCGTGAACGTGGTCGGCGGCATCCGCGTGCAGGAAACCGCGGCCGATCTGCCGGTGCTGCTGGCGGTGCTGTCCTCGCTGCGCGACCGGCCGCTGCCGGAGAAGACGATCGCGTTCGGCGAGGTCGGCCTGTCCGGCGAGATCCGCCCGGTGCCCAACGGCGAGGAACGGCTGAAGGAAGCCGCGACCCACGGCTTCAAGCGCGCGATCGTGCCGAAGGCCAATGCGCCCAAGGCCGGCGCCTACAAGGGCATGGACGTGATCGCGGTGGAACGGCTGTCGGACGCGCTGGAGGCGGCGGCCGACCGCTGAGCCTCAGTGCCCGCCTGCCGCGGCGGGACCCGCCTTCGCCGCGAACGGCGGCTTCGCGATCCACACGAACAGGATCACCGACAGGAACACGATGCCGAGCAGGTGGAAGATCTCGTTGAAGCCGATCTGCGCCGCCTGATTGCCGATCATCCGCTCCAGCACCGCCGCGCCGCGCTGCACGTCGCCGCCGCCCATGGCCGCGACCTGCGCCATCGTGGCCGGGTCGTAGGCGGACACCGCCTCGGTGAGGTGCGCGTGGTGGAAGGCGCCGCGGCTGGTCCAGGCGTAGGTGGTCAGCGACGCCGCGAAACTGCCGCCGAGCGTGCGCATGAACGTCGCCAGACCGGAGCCCGCGGCGATCTCGTGCGGCTCCAGGTCCGACAGCAGGATCGTCAGCACCGGCATGAAGAACAGCGCCACGCCCAGGCCCTGGAACAGCTGCACCAGCGCAACGGTGTGGAAGTCGACCTCGAGGTTGAAGGCCGAGCGCGCGAAGCTGGTCAGCGACATCGCCACGAACGCGATGCTGGCGAGGATGCGCAGGTCGAAGCGGTTGGCGTACTTGCCGACGAACGGCGTGAGCAGCACCGGCAGGATGCCGATCGGCGCGGTCGCGAAGCCCGCCCAGATCGCGGTGTAGCCGAGATTGCGCTGCAGCCACAGCGGCACCAGGATGCCGACGCTGAAGAACGCCGCGTAGGCGACCACCATCGCTGCGGTGCCGGCGCTGAAGTTGCGATGCCGGAACAGCCGCAGGTTCACGATCGGGTCCTTGTCGGTCAGCTCCCAGATCACGAACACCACCAGCGAGATCGCGGCGACGATCGCCAGCACCACGATCGTGGACGAATGGAACCAGTCCTCGTCGTTGCCCAGGTCCAGCAGGATCTGCAGCGCGCCCACGCCCAGCACCAGCGTCGCCAGGCCGATGTAGTCCATCTTCGGCTTCTCCAGCCGTTCCGGCCGGCCCTTGAGCTGCGCGCCGACGGTGAAGCTGGCGAAGATGCCGATGGGGATGTTGATGAAGAAGATCCATTCCCAGCTGTAGTTGTCGGTGATCCAGCCGCCCAGGATCGGGCCGGCGATCGGCGCGACCACCGTCACCATCGCCAGCAGCGCGATGGCCTGCCCGCGCTTGTGCGGCGGATAGATCGACAGCAGCAGCGCCTGCGTCACCGGGTACATCGGCCCGGCGACGAAGCCTTGCAGCGCGCGTGCGGCGACCAGCAGGCCCATGCTCTCGGCGATCCCGCACAGGAACGACGCGATCACGAACGCCAGCGTCGACCACATGAACAGCTTGCGTTCGCCGAAGTGGCGGGTGAGCCAGCCGGTCAGCGGCAGCGCGATGGCGTTGCTCACCGCGAACGAGGTGATGACCCACGTCGCCTGGTTGGCGCTGCCACCGAGGTTGCCGGAGATGGTCGGCAGCGAGACGTTGGCGATCGTGGTGTCCAGCACCTGCATGAACGACGCCAGCGCGAGGCCGACCGTGGTCAGCGGCACGTTGGCGGGGCGGAAGCCGGCGGCGGGGGCTGCGCCGGCATTGGCGGTGGTGGCACTCATGGCGAGGGGTCCGGATCGCGGATCAGCGACCGCCGCCCGGGCGGTTCTCGCGGATGATCTTCTGGATCAGCGCATCGGCGTCGGTCAGCTGCTTCGCGTAGGCGTCGGTGCGCAGGCCCGCCGCGGTGGTCGCGGCGGTCGGCAGCACGCCGTTCCCGGCCTCGCGCAGCGAGACGTCGACGGCCATGCTCATGCCGATGCGCAGCGGGTGTTCGGCGAGCTGCTTCGGCTCCAGTGCGATGCGGACCGGCACGCGCTGCACGATCTTGATCCAGTTGCCGCTGGCGTTCTGCGCCGGCAGCAGGGCGAACGCGCTGCCGGTGCCCAGGCCGATGCTGGCGACCTTGCCGGTGTAGCGCACGTCGCCGCCGTAGAGATCGGAGGTCATTTCCACCGGCTGACCGAGGCGCATCTTCGCGAGCTGCGTTTCCTTGAAGTTGGCGTCGACCCAGACCTGCTCCAGCGGCACCACGGTCATCAGCGTGGTGCCCGGCTGCACGCGCTGGCCGAGCTGCACCGTGCGCCGGGCGACGTAGCCGGAGATCGGCGAGACGATCTCGCCGCGCTGCAGGTTGAGGTAGGCCTGGCGCAGCTGCGCGGCGGCGGCGAGCACCTGCGGCTGCTGTGCCAGCGTGGTGTCGTCGACCAGCGCCCGGTTGCGCGACAGCTGGCCGCTGGCGGCGCCGAGCGCGGCCTCGGCGGCGTCGAGCTGCGCCTTGGCATGCGCCAGTTCCTCGGCGGAGACGGCGCCGCCATCGACCAGCCCGCTGCGGCGAGCGACGTCGGCGCGGGCCTGCTTCACGGCGACTTCGCGCGCCTTCAGGTCGGCCTCGCCGGCCTGCACGGCGTTGAACAGGCCGCGCACCTGGCGGACCGTGCCGGCGAGGTTTGCCACTGCCTGTTCGTAGGCGACTTCGGCGTCGTTCGGGTCGAGCTTCACCAGCACCTGGCCGGCGGTCACGCGATCGCCGTCGTCGGCGCCGATGGCGACGACCGTGCCGAGCGTCTGCGGCGCGATCGCGACGATGTTGCCCTGCACGTAGGCGTCGTCGGTCTCCTCGTGCCAGCGCCCGACGAGCAGGTGCCAGGCGAGGAAGCCGACGCCGCCGGCGACGACGAGGGCGGCGAGGATCGTCAGCGCCCGGCGCCGCTTGCCGTTCTTCGGCGCGGCCGGGGCGGGAGCGGGCGTGGTTTCGGTGGTCATGGGGCGGTCCGGGAAGACGAATCGGGAGAGGAGGGGGAGGCGCCGCCACCGAGCGCGACGGCGAGGTCGGCGGCGGCGTTGCGGCGATCTGCGCGCAGCGCGGCGATCTGCGCGTCGAGCTGCAGCACCGGCTTCTGCGCGGCGAGCACGTCGAGGCGGGTGCCGAGCCCGGCGCGATGGCGGGTCTCGGCGACGGCGCGCGCCTTGCGCGCGGCCTCGCGCGCGTCCGCGAGCGTGGCGAGCTGGGCGTCCAGCGCGCGTGCGCCCTGCAGCGCGTCGGCGACCTCGTGCAGCGCGCCGACCACGCTCTGGTCGTACTGGGCGACGGCGAGGTCGTAGTCGGCGTCGCTGGTCGCGAGCTGGCCGCGCAGGCGGCGGCCGTTGAAGATCGGCAGGCTGATCGCCGGGCCGCCGGTGCCGAAGGCGGCATCACGGGTGAACAGGTCCGACAGCTTGCCGGCCGCCAGGCCGACCATCGCGGACAGGTTCACGCTGGGATAGAACTCGGCCTTCGCGGCGTCGATGCCCTGCGAAGCGGCCTCGACCCGCCAGCGCGCGGCGACCACGTCGGGACGATGGCCCAGCAGTTCGCTCGGCAATGCCGAGGGCAGGGCGGGGGCGTCTGTCTCCAGCAGCGCCGGCGCGGCGATCGTGAGGCCGCGATCCGGCCCCTGGCCGAGCAGCGCGGCGAGCGCGTTGCGCAGGGCGTCGATGCGCTGCTGCGCGGCCTGCGCCTGCTGCGTGGCGGCGGCGACGGCGCCTTCGGCCTGGCGGGTCTGCAGCGCGTTGTCGAGCCCGGCACGCGCGCGCTTGCGGGCGAGCTCGAGCTGCTGGGCGGCGCGGGTGGCCTCGTTTTCGGCCACGGTCTTCGCGTCGAAGGCCTGGGCCAGGCCGACGTAGGCGCGCGCGATGTTCGCGGACAGCAGCAACCGTGCCTCCTGCGCATCGACTTCGGCGGCGCGGGTCAGGTCGACCGCGGTTTCCCATTTGGCGCGATGGCCGCCCCACAGGTCGGGGGCGTAGGAAAACTGGACCATGCCCAGTTCGACGCCTTGGTACTCGCCGCCGAACGGCGCCGGCACCAGCGATTCGGGCAGGTAGGCGCCGGAATACCGTACGGAGCCGGTCGCGGATGGGTCGCGAGCGGCATCGGCCAGGTCGGCCTGCGCCGCGGCCTTGCGTACGCGGGCGTCCGCGGCTGCGAGCGAGGGCGTGCCCGCGAGCGCTTCGGTCATCAGCGCGTCGAGCTGCGGGTCGTTCCAGGCCTGCCACCAATGCTGCGACGGCCAGGCGGCCGGCGAGAGCGCGCCGGAGAAAGTACGGGTGGCCGCCAGCGTGTCGGGATCGCGCGGCGACGAGGCCGGCGCCAGGCCGTGCGTGCTGGCGCAGCCGGCGAGCAGCGCCAGGGCGAGCGCAGCGGACAGCGGCCGGGCGAGGCGGGGGAGGGGGAGAGGGCGCATGTCAGTCTTCACGGGTGAGGTTGTCGCGGACCTGCAGCAGCAGGCGGACGAGGGCGTCCTGTTCGGCGTCGGACAGGCCTTCGAAGGCGCGGGTCCGGACCCGGACGCCGCACTGGTCGATGTCCGCCCACATCGCCCGCCCCGCGTCGGTGAGGCGGACCAGCAGCGCGCGGCGATCGGCCGGATCGGCGATGCGGACGGTGAGGCCGCGTTCCTCCAGCCGATCGAGCAGCCGGGTCATGGCACCCGGGTTCAGCTCGGCCTTGCGCGCCAGTTCCGACGCGCTGGCTTCGCCGTGGGCGAGCCGCTTGAGCGTGATGAACTGGCTGAAAGTGAGGTCGTGGCCAGCTGCGGCCAGCTCGCGTTCCATCCTGGCCCACATCGCATCGCGGACCTGCCGGAACAGGAGCCCGAGCTGGGTGCCGGGTTCGGACGAAGGGAAGGTGGGTGCGTTCATGGGGCGCCATTTTGTCGCCCAGACAATATTTGTCAATGCAAATATTGATCGTGCAAATGGAACGATCCGTCCGGTGACGCGCAATCCCGGGCACCCGGCCCGGCCCCGCCGGGGAAGGCGGCCGCGCGTGCCGTATCCTGCATCGGCCTTTCCCCGGAGCCGACACCATGGGCCTGTTCTCCGCCATTCGTGCGCTGTTCGGCGGCGGTTCCGGGCGGGCGCCCGCGCTTGCGCCCGTCGCCTTCACCGAAGAGATGGCCCGCCGCGTCCGCATCGCCGCGCCCGACGTCGAGGTGCTCGTCCCCGGCGAACTCCAGATGGAGCTCGCTTCCGGCACCGACAGCAGCGGCAAGGTCTATCTCGACAATGCGTACCGGATGTACTGCGGACTCCCGCCCGCCGAGCGCGAGGAGATGATGGAGCGCTTCGTGCGCTCGTTCGCCGATGCCACCCAAGGCTTCGAGCCGACCCGCGACGCGATCATCCCGATCGTCAAGGACCGGGCCTGGCTGGGCGAGGTCGAGGCCTCGGTCCGCGCCCAAGGCGGCGAATCGCAGGAAAAGGTCTTCGAGCCCCTCAACGACGTGCTTGCCGTGGTCTATGCCATCGATACGCCGAACAACATCGCCTATCTCTCGCCGGACATGCTCGACGAGCTGGGCGTCGACCGCGGCGAGCTGCGCGCCCTCGCGGTGCGCAACCTGCGCGGCCTGCTGCCGGGGATCGAGGTGCAGCGCGGCGAGAAGTTCGGCATGGTCGTCGCCGACGGCAATTACGAGGCGTCGCTGCTGCTGTTCGACGACCTGTGGGCGCGCGAGGGCGAGCGCCTGCGCGGTGCGCCGGTCGTGGCCGTGCCCGCGCGCGACCTGTTGCTGTTCGCCGACGGCGCCGATGCCGAGGCCGTCGCGCAGTTGCAGGACCTCGCCACCAGGATGCGCGCCGAAGCCACCTACGCTCTGACCGATCGGCTGTTCGTCCGCGAGAACGAGGGTTGGCGGCCGCACTGAGCCGCCCGCCGTACACTTCCGGGATGAGCCACGAGATCGAACCGCCCGCCGACGAGGCCCCCGTGCCGCGCAAGCGGCGTCGCCCCGAACTCACCCCGCAGCAGCGCGCGCTGGGGCTGCTGGTCCGGCGCGAGCATTCGCGCAAGGAGTTGGCGCGCAAGCTGACCGCCCGCGGCATCGAGGACGAGGATGCGCAGGCGGCGGTCGCCCGGATGACCGCCGAAGGCTGGCAGAGCGACGAACGCTTCGCCGAACAATTGGTCCGCAGTCGCGCCAACAACGGCTACGGCCCGGTGCGCATCCGCGCCGAGCTGGGCACCCACGGCCTCGACCGCGACGCCGCCGCCGCCGCGATGGACGGCTACGACGGCGACTGGGCCGCGAACGCCCGCGATCTGGTGCGTCGCCGCTTTCCCCGCGGCGCCGACGACCTCGCCCAGCGGCGCAAGGCCGCCGATTTCCTGGCCCGCCGCGGGTTCGACGGCGACCAGATCCGCGCCGCGGTCCGCTTCGACGCGGACGAGGATTGAGCCGGTCGATCGCGACCGCCCGCGCGCCGGCGCCCGAACCCGGTGGCGCCTGCTAATCTATTGAATCTTGGGTGGTTCGCTCGATTCCGCGCCGGCATCCTGCCGGTTCCGCGGAGGCGCGCCGCACCCGTCATTCGAATCGCCATGAAGACCACAGCAGACATCCGCCGCGACTTCCTCGAATTCTTCCGCTCGAAGGGCCACACCATTGTGCCGTCGAGCCCGCTCGTCCCGGGCAACGATCCGACCCTGCTGTTCACCAACGCCGGCATGGTCCAGTTCAAGGACGTGTTCCTGGGCGCCGAGAAGCGCAGCTACACCCGCGCCGCGTCCAGCCAGCGCTGCGTGCGCGCCGGCGGCAAGCACAACGACCTCGACCAGGTCGGCTACACCGCGCGCCACCACACCTTCTTCGAAATGCTGGGCAACTTCAGCTTCGGCGACTATTTCAAGAAAGACGCCATCGCCTATGCGTGGGAACTGCTGACCGGCGTGTGGCAGTTGCCGAAGGACAAGCTGCTGGTCACGGTCTACCACACCGACGACGAAGCCTTCGACATCTGGCACAGGCAGATCGGCCTGCCCGCGGACCGCATCATCCGCATCGGCGACAACAAGGGCGCGCCCTACGCGTCGGACAACTTCTGGCAGATGGCCGACACCGGCCCCTGCGGCCCCTGCACCGAGATCTTCTACGACCACGGCGAACACATCGCCGGGGGTCCGCCGGGTTCGCCCGACGAGGACGGCGACCGCTTCATCGAGATCTGGAACAACGTCTTCATGCAGTTCGACCGCCAGCCCGACGGCACCCTGCTGCCGCTGCCGGCGCCGTGCGTCGACACCGGCATGGGCCTGGAGCGCATCGCCGCGGTGCTGCAGCACGTGCACAGCAACTACGAGATCGACCTGTTCCAGCACCTGATCAAGGCCGCGGCCGCGATCACGAGCACGACTGACCTCGAACACAAGTCGCTGCGCGTCATCGCCGACCACACGCGTGCGTGCAGCTTCCTGATCGTGGACGGCGTGCTGCCGTCGAACGAAGGTCGTGGTTACGTGCTGCGCCGGATCATCCGCCGTGCCGTGCGGCATCTGTGGAAGCTGCATGCGCTCGATGCGCAGGGCAATTTCTGGCGCATGGTGCAGCCGCTGATCGACGTGATGGGCGAGGCCTATCCGGAATTGGTCGAGAAGCGTGCGCTGGTCGAGCGTGCGCTGAAGGCCGAGGAAGCCGCGTTCTCGCAGACGCTCGACGCGGGCATGATGCGGCTGGAAGGTTATCTGCACCAGAACAAGCCGGGCGCGACCGATCCCGCGCTCACCGGCGAGCAACTGTTCCAGTTGCACGACACCTATGGCTGCCCGCCGGACCTCATCGCCGACATCCTGCGCGAAAAGGGGCTGGCCGAGCTGCCCGCCGCTGTGACCGCGGAATACGAGCGGCTGATGGCGGAGCAGCGCGACCGCGCGCGCAAGGCCGGCAAGTTCGGCGGCGGCGTGGTGCTGCCGGGCGAACTCATCGCCCAACTCAAGCCCACGGCCTTCCTCGGTTACGACGCCCTCGACGCCGACGGCCTCCAGGTCGTTGCGCTGCTGAAGGACGGCAAACCGATCGACGCGATCAACGCTGGCGACGACGCGATCGTCATCCTCGATCGCACGCCGTTCTACGCTGAATCCGGCGGCCAGGTCGGCGACACCGGCACGCTGGCGGGCGAGGGCGCGGAATTCGCCGTCACCGACGCCCAGAAGCTGGCCGGCCAGTTTTTCGGCCATGTCGGCACGCTGACGGCCGGCAGCCTCAAGCGCGGCGACCGCCTCGGCGGCCGCGTCGATGCCGCCCGCCGCGGCGCGATCATCCTCAACCACAGCGCCACCCACCTGCTGCACGCCGCGCTCCGCAGCGTGCTCGGCACCCACGTGACCCAGAAGGGCTCGCTGGTGGCGCCGGACCGCCTGCGCTTCGATTTCGCGCATTTCCAGCCGGTCACCCCGGCGGAGCTGGCCGAAATCGAACGGCTGGTGAACGTCGAGATCCGCGCCAACAGCGAGGCCGAGATCCGCCACATGGGCATGCAGGAAGCGCTGGATTTCGGCGCGATGGCGCTGTTCGGCGAGAAATACGGCGAGGAAGTGCGCGTCCTGCGCATGGGCGAGACCTCCACCGAGCTGTGCGGCGGCACCCACGTGCGCCGGACCGGCGACATCGGCGTGTTCAAGATCGTGTCCGAGGGCGGCATCCAGGCCGGCGTGCGCCGGATCGAGGCCGTGACCGGGCAGGGCGCGCTGGACTACATCGCCGGCGAGGAGCACCGTCTGGCCGAGGCTGCGGGCCTGCTCGGCGGCAACCCGGCGGACGTGGGCGACAAGCTGCGCGCCCTGCTGGATCGCCAGAAGAAGCTCGAACGCGAGCTGGAAGCCCTGAAAACCAAGGCCGCTGGCGCGGCCGTGGCCGACCTCGGCGCCACGGCGGTCGACGTGGGCGGCGTGCGGGTCCTGGCCGCGCGTCTGGAGGGGCTGGACGCCAAGGCCCTGCGAGACGCGGTGGACCGCCTCAAGGCCGAACTCCGTGACGCAGTCGTCCTGCTGGCCGGAGCGGCCGATGGTAAAGTCGCGCTGATCGCGGGTGTGAGCGGTGCGGCGCAGGGCCGGGTCAAGGCCGGGGAACTGCTGGCGCACGTGGCGGGACAGATCGGGGGCAAGGGCGGTGGACGCCCCGACATGGCCCAGGGCGGCGGCGAGGACAGCCCCGCACTGCCGGGGGCGCTGGAGGGCGTCCGCGACTGGGTCGCCCAGCGGGTGCGTGCCGAAGCATGACTTCAGGCACCACCCGGTGGTGGACGAATCCGGGTATGCTAATTTATTGCGTTCGTGGCCTGTGCTCCATCCCCGTTGGTGAGGCCGCGAAAGACATGACAAAGGGCACGGCGAGGGGGACGCCGGCCGACGGAGACAAGCAATGCTTATCCTGACTCGCCGGGTTGGCGAAACGCTGATGATCGGCGACACCGTCACCGTGACGGTGCTCGGAGTGAAGGGCAACCAGGTCCGAATCGGCATCACCGCGCCGAAGGACGTGGCGGTGCACCGCGAAGAGATCTACCACCGCATCCAGCGCGGCGAAGGCCACGGTCCCAATTCCGGTTTGCCGCAGGGCGACTGAGCCGTTATCCTTCCCGCCGCAGTTTCGCCGACGGAGAGTTGCCCGAGAGGCCGAAGGGGCTCCCCTGCTAAGGGAGTATGGGGTCAAAAGCTCCATCGAGGGTTCGAATCCCTCACTCTCCGCCACCGTCGTATCCGATGTCCCGATGCGATCGGCATCACCGATCGTTCCGCGTCCACGAGCCTTCGTGAGCGCAGCGCGCATCCGATACCGACGGGATGACGAAAATGGGGATTGACCAGTCCGATCGCGATTGGCACAATTCCGCTTCTGCACAACGCGCCCGTAGCTCAGTTGGATAGAGCACCAGGCTACGAACTTGGGGGTCGGAGGTTCGAATCCTTCCGGGCGCGCCATACTTCCGAAAAAGGCCAACCTTCCCGGGTTGGCCTTTTTCTTTGTGCGCCCTGGGATTTCCGGCCCGCCGCAGCGCGGCGGGCGTTCGTCCCCGCGCGAAGCTGCGCTTCGCAAGCGGCGGGCCTCATCCTTCCGGGCGCGCCAGACACGAAGAAAAAAGCCGGCGAGTGATCGCCGGCTTTTTTCTTGTCTCCCGGATCGCTGCGGGTTCAGGGACGTCCGGCGTCCTCCTCCATGCGCCGACGCAGCGACAGCGGGCGCATATCGGTCCAGACTTCCTCGATGTGCCGAAGGCAATCGGCCTTGGAACCGCTGAAACCTTCGGCCTGCCAGCCGAGCGGCAATTCGCGGTCGGCGGGCCAGATCGAATACTGCTCCTCGTGGTTCACCACGACCTGGTAGCGGGTGTCGTCCTCGTCCTGCGCCATGATCCGGCTCCGTGCGTGCGCGGCATGCGCGCGATGCGGGGATCATACGCCCGCATCGCCGCAATCCGGTCCACTCAGTCGAGGAACTGCAGCTTCGCCAGCTCCGCGTACAGCCCGCCCTGGGCGAGCAGGCTTTCGTGCGTGCCCTCGGCGACGATCCGGCCCTTGTCCATGACCACGATGCGGTCGGCCTTGAGCACGGTCGCCAGACGGTGTGCGATCACCAGCGTGGTGCGGCCGCGCATGAGGTTCTCCAGTGCGTGCTGCACGGCGCGCTCGCTCTGCGCGTCGAGCGCGGAGGTCGCTTCGTCCAGCAGCAGGATCGGCGCGTCCTTGAGCAGCGCGCGGGCGATCGCGATCCGCTGCTGCTGGCCGCCGGACAGGCTGGCGCCGCGTTCGCCCAGTTGCTCGTCGTAGCCGTGCGGGAGCGCGCTCACGAACTCGTGCGCCTCGGCCGAACGCGCCGCGGCCTCGACTTCGGCATCGGTGGCGTCCAGGCGGCCGTAGCGGATGTTGTCGCGGGCGCTGGCCGCGAACAGCGTCGGCTGCTGCGGCACCAGGGCGATGCGCTCGCGCAGTTCCAGCGGGTCGCAGTCGCGCACGTCGACGCCGTCGACCAGCACGCGCCCGGACTGCGGGTCGTGGAAGCGCAGCAGCAGCGACAGCACGGTGCTCTTGCCCGCGCCGGAGGGGCCGACCAGCGCGACCGTCTCGCCGGGCCGCACGTGCAGGGTGAAGCCGGCCAGCGCCGGCGCATCGGGGCGCATCGGGTAGCGGAAGTCGACGCTCTCCAGCGCCACTTCCCCACGCAGCGGCGCAGGCAGCGACTGCGGATGCTGCGGGGCGACGATGCCCGGCGTTTCCTGCAGCAGCTCGTCGATCCGGCTCATGCCGCCGGCAGCGCGCTGCAATTCGTTGAACACTTCCGCCAGCGCTGCGACCGAGCCGCCCGCGAACAGCGCGTAGAGCACGAACTGGATCAGCGTGCCGGCGGTCAGCCGCTGGGCCAGCACGTCGTGCGCGCCGGACCACAGCACCAGCGTGATCGCGCCGAAGAACAGCACGATGGTCGAGCCGGTCATCAGCGCCTGCGCGCTGATCCGCTTGCGCGCGGTGCCCACGGCGTTCGCGACCGCATCGACGAAGCGCCCGCGTTCGTAGTCCTCGCGTGCGTGCGCCTGCACCGTGCGCACGGCGCCGAGGGTCTCGGCGGCGAGCGCGTTGGCGTCGGCCACGCGGTCCTGACTGCTGCGCGCGACCTTGCGGATCCGTCGCGAGCCGATCACCACCGGCAGCACCGCCAGCGGAATGCCGACCAGCGCCCAGGCGGCGAGCCGCGGGCTGGTCACGAACAGCATCACCACCGCGCCGATCACGGTGATGCTGCTGCGCAGGGCGATCGACATGACGCTGCCGACCACGTTGCGCACCAGTTCGACGTCGGCGGTCAGCCGCGAGACCAGTTCGCCGCTGCGGTTGCGCTCGTGGAAACCGGCGTCGAGGCCGATCAGGTGCGCGTACAGCCGCTCGCGCAGGTCGGCGACCACGCGCTCGCCCAGCAGCGAGACGAAGAAGAAGCGGGCCGCGGTGCCGAGCGCCAGCACCAGCGCGACCCCGAACAACAGCAGGAAGGCGCGATCGATGTCGCCGGCGCTGCCGCGCTTGAAGCCTTCGTCGATCATCGTGCGGAACGCCACCGGGAGGCTCAGCGACGCGGCAGAGGACACCGCCAGTGCGACCAGCCAGCCGATGAACAGCGCCATGTGCCGGCGGACGAAGGGCCACAGCGCACGCAGGCTGCCGAGGGGGGCCTTGCGGGTGGGAACGGTCGGTTCGGGGGAGCTCATGCGCGACAGCCTGGAGTGGGAGGCCGAGGCACGCGCTGCGCCGACGATGCGACGATCAGCGGGACGCCGCGAACCGGATGCGGTCCCGGGTGGTGTCGCGCAGGCGGATTTTCAAGGCGTCGGCGCGATCGGCGGGCAGCCGCACCCGCAGCAGCGCACCATCGGCATCGAACGCCTCGTCGAGTTTCTCCGCGCCGAACGCGTGCAAGGCGGCGTGGGCGTCGCCGAGGTGGGCGAACGGGCAGGCGAAGGCCAGTTCGGCCTGCTCGACCAGCATCCGCTTCTCCGCCAGTCGCAGGCACTCGGCCGCCGCGGCGCCGTAGGCGCGGACCAGGCCGCCGGCGCCGAGCTTGATTCCGCCGAACCAGCGGGTGACCACCACCACCACCCGGTCGCAGCCCTGGCCGTCGATGGCGGCGAGGATCGGCCGGCCGGCGGTGCCGGCGGGCTCACCGTCGTCGCTGGAGCGGTAGGCATCCGCCACCCGCCAGGCCCAACAATTGTGGGTGGCGTCCAAGTCGGAGAGCCCGGGCAGGGCGGCCATCGCCGCGTCGGCAGAATCGACCGGCAGCGCGCGGGCGAGGAAGCGGCTGTGCTTGACCTCGAGCAGATGCGAGGCGGGACCGGCGAGGGTCTGCGACGACATGCGCGGGGCGACGACGCGTCGGGCGGATCAGGGCGTGGGCGACGGCAGCGTGGCCGCGAACTTGCGCAGATCCTCCGGCAATTCGACCGACGGGTAGCGACGGCGGAATTCCTGCAGACTTTCGGCAGCGGCGGCGGTGTCGCCGGCGGTGAGCAGGGTGCGGACCCGCTGCAACCAGGCCTGGCGGAACTCCGGCGAATCGGCGGAGACGGGTGGACGGTCGTCGTAGCGCTCGGCGGAGGCCGACTTGTCCGCGGCGGCGGCACCGGCGCCTGAAATGGAACCGACGGCGTTGCGGTTGGCCTTGCGGGCGCGATCGCGTGCCGACATCGTTTCCTGCTCGGGCGGGGGCGGCGGCGCGGACTGCGCAGCCGCGGGCTCGGCCAGGCGATTGCTGCGGGAGTCCTCGCGACGTTGCTCCAGCGGCGTGCGGGTGTATTCGGCCGCGCCCACGGCACGATCGCTCGCCTGGCCGATCGCCGTGCGCGGGACTTTGCTGCCGGACACGTCGATCACGCCCTTCGACTCCCGATCGACCGCCACCGGCTGCTCACGCGCCGGCGGCGCCGACGGCATGGGCGCGGCCGCGGCGGGCGCTTCCCGCATGACCGCGGCGTCGGCGACGAAGCCGTCGTTCTCCGCAGGGGGCGCCGGCTTGGACGCGACCTGGCGGGCGGCCGTGTCGGCCGCGGCACGGCGCGCCTGCAGAGCGTCTTCGTCCTTCTGCAGCGGCGGAGGCAGGGGCGGCGGCTGGACGGGGGCGCGATCCAGCGACGGGTCGAGCAGCACGGCCTCTTCCTGGGCGACAGGCGCCGAGGCCGGGGCCATGGCCTTTTCGGCCGAACTGCCTTTGCCGTCGCCCTGCAGCTTCCAGCCGATGCCGGCGGCCAGCACGACGGTCGCGGCCACGCTCAGGCCCAGCGGCCAGCGCGGCACGGTGCGCTTCGGGCGGAACGGGATGACGCCGGGCGATGCCGGGGCCTGCGGCGGATCGATCTGCGGCGAGGCCGCGGGCGCGATCGGCGGCACGGCGGCGTTCGCGTCGTCCTTGCCCACCGCGGCGCGCGCGGCGGCGAGGATCGCGGCATCGAGCGCGGGCGCAGGCTCGCGCGGCCCGCCCAGGCGCGCGAGGCGCTCGGCGAGGTCGCGTTCTTCCGGCGACAGGGGATCGATGCGGCGGTTCATGGGTTCAGCCTCTGGCGCAGTTTGTCCATCGCGTAGCGCAGGCGCGATTTCACGGTCTCCCGGCCGACGCCGGTGATCTCGCCGATCTCCTCCAGACTCAGGTCCTGTTCGAGCCGCAGCAGGACCACTTCCCGCTGTTCTTCCGGCAGTTCGTCCAGCGCCAGTCGCAGGCGCCGGCGTTCCTCGAATTCCGACAGGTGCCGCTCGGGCGTGTCCGGGTCGGGGATCCGGGCGGCGCGTTCGTCGCCGTCCTCGGGCGCGGGCGGCCGGTGCGACAGCGCCCGCCAGTGGTCGGCCAGGCGATTGTGCGCGATCCGGTACAACCAGGTGCTGAAGGCCGCGTCGGGCTTCCAGCTGCCGCGGGCGGCGATCACCCGCTGCCACACGTCCTGGAACAATTCGTCGGCCAGCGCGCCGTTGCCGTGCAGCTGGCGGGCGAGGAAGCGGTAGAGCTTGCCGCGATGCCGCTCGTAGAGGCGCGCGAACGCTGCCGCATCGCCCGCCGCGTAGGCGAGCATGAGGCTCTCGTCGCTGACCTCCGCCACATCGTTCATGCGGATCAGGGTAAGCGCTGCGGCGTGCGAGGTGAAGCCTGTCGCATGTCGCAGGGTGCGGCGACGCGGGGCGGCGAGGGCGAGCGTGACGGCGGACATGGCGGCGGCCGGAGGCCGGCGACGGCGGCGTGCGGGCCGCCGTCGCCGTGCGCTCAGTCGGCGATCATCCCGATCTGCGGCTGATCGCCGGCGGTCAGCCGCCGCGCGTCGTCGACCAGGCCGATGAACTCGGCGCGCTGCTTCCACGGATCGTTGCCCGCGGCCTCGCGTGCGGCGCCGGCGATGTCCGTCCAGGTCCAACCGTCGATGTTCTTGCCGCCGCGCAGGGCATCCGCATAGGCGGCGACCGCCGCGGCGAAGCGCATGGCGGCGCTCGGCGCATGGCGGCGCGGCTCGTGCGGCCGGGCGATCGGGGTCTCGATCAGGCGGCTGGCGTCCTCGCCCGGGCGCTTGTAGCGCAGGCGCAGGTGCGCGAGTTCCGCGGACTTCGCGCCGCCGATGACTTCGGGCAACGCGTAGCGCAGGGCCGGCAGGCGATCGCCGCCGGAACCGACCAGGGTCAGCTCGTACAGCGCGGTGACCTCGTGACCCGCGCCGATGTCGCCGGCGTCGACCTTGTCGTTGGCGAAATCCTCGCGGTTGAGGATGCGGTTCTCGTAGCCGATCAGCCGGTACTCGGCGACCTGCGCCGGGTTGAACTCGATCTGGATCTTCACGTCCTTCGCGATGGTCAGCAGTGTCGACTGCATCTCCTGCACCAGCACCTTGCGCGCCTCCTGCAGGGTGTCGATGTAGGCGTGGCTGCCGTCGCCGACGTCGGCCAGCCGTTCGGCCATGCGGTCGTTGTAGTTGCCCTGGCCGAAGCCGAGCGTGGTCAGCGCGATGCCGCTCCTGCGCTGGTCGCCGACCAGCGTTTCCAGCGCCTTCTGGTCGGTGGTGCCGACGTTGAAATCGCCGTCGGTGGCGAGGATCACGCGGTTGACGCCGTGCTTCACGAACGCCTGCTTCGCGGTCGCGTACGCCAGTTGGATGCCGGCGCCGCCGTTGGTGCTGCCGCCGGCGCTGAGGTTGTCGAGCGCGGCGAGGATCCTGTCCTTGTCGGCGCCGGAGGTCGGTTCCAGCACGAGGCCGGCCGAACCGGCATAGACCACGATCGAGACATGGTCCTGCGGCCGCAGCTGTTCCACCAGTTGCGCGAACGACTGCTTCAGCAGCGGCAGCTTGTCCGCGCTCTGCATCGAGCCGGAGGTGTCGATCAGGAACACGAGGTTGGCCGGCGGCAGTTCGGTCTTCGGCACGTCGTAGCCCTTGATGCCGATCATCAGCAACTGGCGCTTGCCGTTCCAGGGTGCCGGCGCGATCTCGGTGGTGACGCGGAACGGCGTCGTCAGCGACGACGGGCCGGGATGGCCGTAGTCGAAGTAGTTGATCATCTCTTCGGCACGCACCGCGTCGGCCGGCGGGCGCACGCCCTGGCGCAGCATGCGGCGGACGTTGCTGTAGCTGCCGGTGTCGACGTCGATCGAGAAGGTGGACACCGGCGCCTCGGCGACACGCTTGACCGGGTTGTCGTCGTGCTCGGCATAGCGCTCGGTGTTGGCGACATCGGGTTGCATCATCGGACCGGCGATCATGCCCTGCGCGGGCATCGACATCGGCGGAGGCGGCGGTGTGGACGGGGCCGGCACGTAGTTCGCCTGCGGGGCGGCCCGTTCGGTCGCGGGCTTCGCCGCCAGGCGACGCAGGTCCTCGCGCGACACTGTCGTGGCCGGTGCGGCCGCTTCGTCTTTCCGGGCCCGCGGCAAGCGCGAACCGGAGACGACGACCGAATCGAGTTCCGCGTCGCGCTTGTCCGTGTTCTGCCGCGCGGCGCCGTCGGTGGCGGAGATCTGGGCCAGCGCCTCTTCGCGCGGTTGGGCGGACTTGTCCTCGGGCTGCGCCGCACCGACGGCGCCGGGCGCTTGCGCGACGGTGTCGCCGCGATGGCAGGCGGACAGGGCGAGGACGGCGGTGATGCCGGTGGCGAGCAGGCTGAGCGTGGCGGTACGGCGCATGTCGGTTCTCCGTGAAGGGCGGACCGGAAAACGCGCCATCGCCGCGAACGGGGTTGGCGATCGGTGCGGCGTTGTTCAGCGGGCGGGGCGGGAGTACGCTGGCCCGACCGGAGACAGGGGGATCGCGATGACCACCGGAATCCCGACCGGCGATGTCGGCATCGCCACCAATGGTGCCCGACAGGAGGCCAACGGCGGTGTCGCCGGCACCGCGATCGATGGCACGCTCCGCGACATCCCGCACCGCCTCCTGGCGCGCATGGTCGGCGAATGGGAAGGCACGTACCGGCTGTGGTTCGAACGCGACATGCTCGCCTCCGAGTCGGCGCAACGCGGCAGCCTGCGCAGCGTGCTTGGTGGCCGCTTCCTGCTGCACGACTACACCTGGGACTTCGACGGTCGCCGCTACGCCGGGCTCGCGTTGCTGGGGCATCACCTCGACGAACGCCGCTGGGAATGCGCCTGGGTCGACAGCTTCCACACCGGCACGGCGATCCTGTCCTCGCGCGCCGAACAGCCAGGTGGCCCGGGCTATTTCGCCGTGCTGGGCGACTACGGCGACGGCCGGCATCCGCCGGGACCGCGCTGGGGCTGGCGGACCGAGATCGAGCAGCCCGACGACGATCGCCTGGTCATCGTGATGACCAACATTTCGCCGGCCGGCGAGGAAGCCCGGGCGGTGGAAGTGGACTATCGCCGGATCGGCTGATCGCGGCCGGGTGCGGGCTCAGTCCTTGCCTTCGACGCGGACCTGCAGGCGACCGTCGCGCAGCCGCGCTTCCAGCCGGTCGCCGGGCTGCGCATCGTCGACGCTGCGCACGGCGCGGCCGTCCTCGCGCAGCAGGATGGCGTAGCCGCGACCGACCGTCGCCAGCGGGCTGACCGCCTCCAGCGAACGCGCCAGCCCCTGCAGGTGCAGGGCGTGGCGCTGCAGCAGGCGCACGGTCGCCGCCTGCGGGCGCGGGGCCAGGGATTGCAGGCGATCGCGCAGCTGCGCGAGCCGGCGCTGCGGCCGCGACGCGCGCAGCACCGCGGCGGCGTGGCGGAGTCGGGACCGGCGATGCAGGTCGTCTTCGCGCCAGGCCGAATGCAGGCGCCGCAGCGCCTCTTCCTGGCGCCGGCGCAGTGCGTCGAGCCGCGCCTGCGGGCGCAGCGCCTGCAGCCGCAGGGCCGCGCGATCGGCGCGCTGCGCGGCCTCGCGCAGGCGATGCGCGTGCAGTGCCTGCAGGCGGTGGGCGAGGGCGCGCAGCCGCGCCGCGAGATCGGCGCGATCGGGCACCAGCAGTTCGGCCGCGACCGAGGGCGTGGGCGCGCGCAGGTCGGCGGCGAAATCGGCGAGGGTGACGTCGACCTCGTGGCCCACCGCCGACACCACCGGGATCGGCGAGGCCGCGATTGCCCGCGCCAGCGCTTCGTCGTTGAACGCCCACAGGTCTTCGAGAGAACCGCCGCCGCGGGTCAGCAGCAGGGCGTCGTGGCGACCGGCGCGGCCGGCGGCCTGCAGCATGCGCACGATCTGCGCCGCCGCGGTCTCGCCCTGCACCGGCACCGGCAGGATTTCGACCTCGACCAGCGGGAAGCGCCGGCGCAGCACGCTCAGCACGTCGCGCACCGCCGCGCCCGACGGCGAGGTCAGCACGCCGAGCCGGCGCACGTGCGCCGGCAGCGGCCGCTTGCGGGCCTGGTCGAACAGGCCTTCCGCCTGCAGCTTCGCCTTCAGCTGCTCGAACGCGCGGCGCAGCGCGCCTTCGCCCGCTTCCTCCAGCGTGTCGAGGATCAGCTGGTAATCGCCACGCGCCTCGTACAGTGTCAGCCGGCCGCGCGCCAGCACGCGAAGGCCCTCGCGCGGGACGAACTTCAGCCACTGGCTCTTGGGCTTGAACAGCGCGCAGCGGACCTGGGCGCGTTCGTCCTTGAGTGTGAAGTACAGATGGCCGGAGGCCGGCCGTGAGAGGTTGCCCAGTTCGCCCTCGACCCAGATCAGCGGGAACGCGTCCTCCAGCAGGTTGCGGGCGAGGGCGTTCAGCTGGCTGGGCGTGTACGCGGTGCGATCGGCGGAGGTGGGCGAGTCGAACATCCGGCACAGGATACGGGACGCGGGTCGCGCCGGCCGAGACGGCGACAAGCCCGGCGCGGCGCGGGCGGGTAGAATTCCGCCATGTCCGCACAGCCCCAGCCCTGCCGCGACGACGCGGCGCCCGCCTACGGCCCCGCATCGCGCCGTTCCACCCGCCAGGTCCTGATCGGCAAGGTCGCCGTGGGCGGTGCCGCACCGGTGGTCGTGCAGTCGATGACCAACACCGACACCGCCGACGTCGCCGGCACCGCGAAGCAGATCGCCGACCTGTGGCGCGCCGGTTCCGAACTGGTGCGGGTGACGGTCAACAACCCCGAATCCGCCGCCGCCGTCCCGCGTATCGTCGATCGGCTGGCGATGATGGGCGTGTCGGTGCCGATCATCGGCGACTTCCACTACAACGGGCACCAGCTGCTCGCCGCCGAGCCGGCCTGTGCCGAGGCGCTGGCGAAGTACCGGATCAACCCGGGCAATGTCGGCTTCGGCAAGAAGAAGGACACCCAGTTCGCGCAGCTGATCGAGTTCGCCTGCCGCCACGACAAACCGGTGCGGATCGGCGCCAACTGGGGCTCGCTGGACCAGGCGCTCGCGGCGCGGCTGATGGACGAGAACCACGCCCGTGCCGAGCCGTGGGATGCCGGTCGCGTGCTGCGCGAGGCGCTGATCCTGTCGGCGATCGATTCGGCCGAGCGTGCGGTCGAACTGGGCCTCGCACGCGAGAAGATCGTGCTCAGCGCCAAGGTCAGCGGCGTGCAGGAACTGATCGCGGTGTACCGTGACCTCGCGCGGCGTTCGGATTTCGCGCTGCACCTCGGCCTGACCGAGGCGGGGATCGGCAGCAAGGGCATCGTCGCCTCCAGCGCCGCGCTCGCGGTGCTGCTGCAGGAGGGCATCGGCGACACCATCCGCATCTCGCTCACGCCCGAGCCCGGCGCGTCGCGCACGCAGGAAGTCGTGGTCGCGCAGGAGCTGCTGCAGACCCTCGGCCTGCGCGCGTTCACGCCGATGGTCACCGCCTGCCCGGGCTGCGGCCGCACCACCAGCACGTTCTTCCAGGAACTGGCGCAGACCGTGCAGGAACACGTCCGCGCGAAGATGCCGGAGTGGAAGATCACCCGGCCCGGTGCGGAGAACCTCACCCTCGCGGTGATGGGCTGCGTGGTGAACGGCCCGGGCGAATCGCGCCACGCCAATATCGGCATCTCGCTGCCGGGCACGGGTGAGGCGCCGGCCGCGCCGGTGTTCATCGACGGCGAGAAGACCGTGACCCTGCGCGGCGAAGGCATCGCGCAGGCATTCGTCGGGATCATCGACGACTACGTCGAGCGCCACTACGGGTCCGTGCTGTCTCGCGAATGACGCGGACGGCGCCCGTGCCGGGCGACGCACGGACGCGCCGGGTCGCGTGGGCCGGCTTTGCCGCGCTGCTGGCGTTCGCGGCCTGCGCGGTCGCGATGTCGACCGGCGCGACCGCCCGTTTCGACGACCTCGGCCTGCGCTGGATGCACGCCCATGCCGCGCCGTCGCTGGATGCGCTGGCGCACTGGCTGGCGCGCGCCGGCTACGGTCGTGGCGTGCTGCCGTTCGACGCGCTGCTGGTCCTGGCGCTGCTGGCGGTGCGACGCTGGCGGGAGGCGGTATTCGTTTCGATCGCGCTCGGCGGCGGCCTGCTGCTGAACCGGGCGCTGAAGCTGGCGTTCGCGCGGCCGCGGCCGGTGCTCGACTGGCCCGCCGGCGAGGTGCAGGCGACCTTCGCGTTCCCGAGCGGGCACGCGATGGCCACGGCCGCGCTGGCGACCGTGCTGACGCTGCTTGTCTGGCCGTCGCGCTGGCGCTGGCCGGCGATCGTGATCGCGTGGGGTTTCGCGCTGCTGGTCGGCATGTCCCGGGTCTTCCTCGGTGCGCACCACCCCAGCGACGTGATTGCAGGCTGGGCGATGGGCATCGCCTGGCCGGCGCTGGCGTGGTGTGCGCTCTCCGTCTTGACGCCGATGGGTCGTCCCTCGTCCACGGTCTGAGTGCCGCCCCCGGTTTCCGCCGGGATGCAAACGCGTACACTCCGGGGATCGCGATCGGGCGCACCGCGCCGACGACCGCGATCCACCCCCCCGCCCGGACGCGGGAGCGGCGCCGGGGGCGCCGTACGGGTCGTACCGATCGAACCGGCGTCGAGGGCCAACATGAGCAAAGCGAAATTCCAGGGGCGTGCGTGGGTCTCCGTCGCGGCGGTCGCGACGGTCGCAGCGGCCGCCGCCGCGACTTCCTCCTTCCATCTCCGCGGTACGCGCCTGCCTGCGCCGGCGGCGCAGCGGACGCCGGCGGTTTCGCCGCTGGCCCAGGCGGTCTCCGGGCAGGTCGCGTCCAGCCGCTGGTCCCACGACATCGGCGATCTGCCGGGCGCACCGCCCGCGGTGGCGCCGAAGGCCGGCCAGCCCGGCGCGCGCGCCACCTACACCGTGCTGTTCAACGACGCACCGCTGGCGTCCTATCGCGGCGGCGTGCCGGGCCTGCCCGTGCCCAAGCGCGCCCTGTCGCCCGGCGGCCGCCAGCGGCTGGACGTGAAGAGCGCGGAAGCGGTCGCTTACGTCGACTACCTGGCCGGCCGCCAGCGCGCGATGGAGCAGCGCATCGGCCAGTCCCTCGGCATCTCGCTGCCGGTGCGCCTGCGCATGCAGCACGCGCTCAACGGCATCATCGTCGACATGACCCCGGCCCAGGCCGCGCGCGTGGCGCAGATGCCCGGCGTGAAGCTGGTCGAGGCCGACCGCGAGGAGAAACAGGCCACCGACGTCGGCCCGACCTTCATCGGCGCGGTGCCGGTGTGGACCGGGCAGGTGCCGGCCGGCGGCGTCAACCATCGCGGCGAAGGCATGGTCGTCGGCATCATCGACTCGGGCATCAACTTCGGGGCGCCGTCGTTCTCGGCGACGGGGCCGGTCGACGGCTACGTGCACGCGAATCCGTTCGGCGCCGGCACCTACGTCGGCACCTGCGCCTCCGGCGGCGTGGATCAGGGCCGCTGCAACGACAAGCTGGTCGGCGGCTACGATTTCGTCTGCGGCTCGCCGGGCAACAAGTGCAACCAGGCCAACGTCCGCGAGGAGCCCGGCTTCGGCGACACCAACGGCCACGGCAGCCACGTTGCGTCCACGGCCGCGGGCAACAGCCGCGATGTGACCTACGAGGGGGCGTCGCTGCGCATCTCCGGCGTCGCGCCGCACGCCAACGTCATCGCCTACGACGTCTGCTACACCGACACGTCGACCGAACAGGGCCTGTGCCCGACCTCGTCCTCGACCGCGGCGGTGAACCAGGCGGTCGCCAACGGCGTCGTCGACGCGCTCAACTTCTCGATCGGCGGCGGCACCAGCCCGTGGTCGGATTCGGTCTCGCTCGCGTTCCTCAACGCGGTCGACGCCGGCATCTTCGTCGCCGCGGCCGCGGGCAACGACGGCCCCTCCGCCGGCAGCGTCAGCCACGACGAGCCGTGGGTGTCGACCACGGCCGCCGTGCAGCACGGGCGCGGCCCGTTCTCGGTGCTGTTCTCGGCGACCGGCCCGACGCCGGTCCCGGCGAACGTCACCGCGTTGGTGGCGACCCAGGGCACCGGCGGCGTCGCGTTCTCCAGCACCATCCCCGCCTCCACGCCGCTGCGCATCAGCGCCGGCATCAACGCCACCGACGACGGCTGCGCCGCCTTCCCGGCGAATACGTTCAGCGGGGCCATCGCGGTCGTCCGCCGCGGGACCTGCAACTTCACGGTCAAGGCGGGCAACGCCGCCGCCGCCGGCGCGGTCGCGATCGTGATCGCGAACAACCAGACGGGCGTGGTCATTCCCTCGGTTCCGGGTGCCACGATTCCGGTGTTCGCGCTGACCCAAACCGATGGCGACGCGGTCCGCGATTTCGGCCAGGCCCATCCGTCGAACGCCACCGCGCAGTTGCCTTATCCGCCGGTCGGCGTCCCCAACACGCCGGACGTGCTGGCCGACTTCAGTTCGCGCGGCCCCAGCGGCTACGAACTGATCAAGCCGGACATCGCGGCGCCAGGCGTCGCGATCCTCGCGGCGGTCTCCGGCACCACGCTCACCGGTTCCGAGCAGGCCGTGGACATCTACGACGGCACGTCGATGGCGTCCCCGCACAACGCCGGCGCGGCGCTGCTGGTGCGCCAGGTGCGCCCGGACTGGACGCCGATGGAAGTGAAGTCGGCGCTGATGATGACCTCGACCGACCAGGTCTACCTCGAGGACGGCGTGACCCTTGCCGACCCGAACAACCGCGGCTCGGGCCGGGTGCGGGTCGATCGCGCGGTCGCCGCCGGCCTGGTGCTCAACGAGACCAAGGCCAATTTCCAGGCCGCCAACCCGAACACCGGCGGCAGCACGGTGGGGCTCAACCTGGCCAGCATGGCCGACACGACCTGCAACCCGCCTTCGTGCAGCTTCACCCGCACCTTCCGCAACACGCGCACCTACGGCGCGCTGTGGGCGGTGTCGCTGGAAGGGCTCGCCGGCACCGTGCCGTCGCTGCTGTGGGTGCCCGCGGGCACGTCGCGATCGCTGACGGTCACCATCGACGCGACCGCCCTGGCCGCCGACAGCAACTGGCACTTCGGCAAGCTGGTCCTGCGCGAGCGCTTCACGGCCAACAATACCGACGCGTCGTCCGAGCTGCATCTGCCGGTGGGCGTGATCAGGACGGTCGCGTTCGCCTCGAAACCGTTCTATCCCGGGGTGTCGCGGTGGTCCGCAGGCGAAGCCATCGCCGACGGCGAGCCGCTTCGTCCGGGCCTCCACCGCTGACAGTGCGCCGGGCCGCAAGGCCCGGCACAGGGACCGGCCCCGCGGACAGCCTCCGCGGCGCCGGTCGAAGAGCCGGTCGGGGGAGTTGCTGCATCGCAATATCCCCTAGACTCGGCGCATCGTGCGTACGGCCGTGCATCCGCCGTCCGCCCGGGGGGCCGAATTGCGTTGTTGCATCAGATCGTCAACGATCGTCCGTGTACATCGTCCGTGTACTGCGAACACAGCCGGGGAATCCATCATGCCGAAATCGAGAAAGTGGGGGGTCGCCGTCGCGCTGTGCGCGGCTGCGATGTTGGCCAGCGCCGCCTCCTGGCGCCAGGCACTGCTTGAACCCAAACGCGGGAAGCCGGAGGTGGCGCGCGTCGCTGCCGTCCAGGCGCCGCAGCGCACCTTTTCGATGGTGCAGACCAATCGCTATCCGGTCATGGATCGTTTCAATGCCGGCACGGGCGATCTCCGGACCCCGGCCCGGGCGGCGAAGGCCTCGCAGCGCAACGCGCGCGGCACCTATCTCGTGCTGTTCTCCGATGCGCCGCTGGCGTCCTACCGCGGCGGGATCGCTGGCCTGACCGCGCCGCAGTCCAAGGTCGGCACGCTCGGCCGCCCGCGGATCGACGTGAAGAGCCAGGCGTCCCTCGAATACGTCGGCTACCTGCAGCGCAAGCAGCAGCAGATGGAACGGCAGATGTCGGGCATGGTCCGCCGTTCGCTGCAGGTGCGGCGCCGCATGCAGCACGCGGTCAACGGCATCGTGACCGACCTGACCGTCGACGAGGCCGCGCGGGTCGGCAAGATCGCCGGCGTGCGCCTGGTCGAGCCCTACCGCGAATACGCGATGGACACCGACGTCGGCCCGACCCTGATCGGCGCCCCGATCGCGTGGGCCGGCAGCGCCGGGACCCCCGGCGGCGCGCCCGGCGTGCAGGGCGAGGGCATGGTCGTCGCGATGCTCGACTCCGGCATCAACTTCGGCGCGCCGTCGTTCACGGCCACCGATCCGGTCGACGGCTACGTCCACGCCAATCCGCTCGGCGCCGGCAACTACCTCGGGACGTGCGCCCCCGGCGGTGTCGACGAGGGCCGCTGCAACGCCAAGCTGATCGGCGGTTACGACTTCGTCTGCGGCGCGCCGGGCAACACCTGCGGCGTCAGCGGCATCCGCGAGGAGCCGGGCTTCGGCGACACCAACGGCCACGGCACCCACACCGCCTCCACCGCTGCCGGCAATCGCCGCGACGTGGTCTTCAGCGGCGCGCCGCTGCGGATCTCCGGCGTGGCCCCGCGGGCGAACATCATCGCCTACGACATCTGCTACACGAACACCAGCACCGGCCAGGGCCTGTGCCCGAACGTCTCGGCGGTGGCGGCGATCAACCAGGTCATCGCCGACGGCATCGTCGACGCGATCAACTACTCGATCGGCGGCGGCGCTTCTCCCTGGACCGAGTCCGTCTCGCAGGCCTTCCTCTCGGCCACCGACGCCGGCATCTACGTCGCGGCCTCGGCCGGCAACAGCGGCCCGGCAGCCTTCACCCTCGGCCACGTCGAACCGTGGGTCGCCAGCACCGCGGCGGCGCAGCACGGCCGTGGCGGCTTCGCCACCCTGATGCAGGTCACCGGCCCCGCGCCGGTCCCGGCTGCGCTCCAGCCGGTGACGATGAACGAAGGCACGGGCGGCACGCCGCTGGCGGCGACCATCCCCGGCACCACGCCGCTGGTGATCAGCGCCGGCATCGGCACCACCAGCGACGGCTGTGCGGCCTACCCGGCCAACAGCTTCGCCGGCGCCATCGCGGTCGTGCGCCGCGGCACCTGCAGCTTCTCGATCAAGACCAACAACGCCGCGGCCGCGGGTGCGGTGGCGGTGGTGATCGCCAACAACGCGGCCGGTGGCATCATTCCTTCGGTTCCGGGCACCACCATCCCGGTCTTCGGGGTGACCCAGGCCGATGGCGACGCGCTCCGCGACTTCGGCCAGGCCAATCCGGCCACCGCGACCGCGCAGATCACCTTCCCGGCCGTGGGCCTGCCGAACGTGCCGGATGCGCTGGGTGCGTTCAGCTCGCGCGGCCCGGTCGTCGGTTTCGACCTGATCAAGCCGGACATCACCGCGCCGGGCGTGAACATCCTCGCCGCCGTCTCGGGCACCACCCTGACCGGCTCGGAGAACGCGCTGGCGCTGTACGACGGCACCTCGATGGCCTCGCCGCATCACGCCGGTTCGGCGCTGCTGGTCCGCCAGGCGCGCCCGTCCTGGACCGTGTCCGAGGTCAAGTCGGCGCTGATGATGAGCTCCAAGGAAGCGGTGCTGCTGGAAGACACCGTCACGCCCGCCGACCCGTTCGCGCGCGGCGCCGGCCGCATCCAGGTGGATCGCGCGATCCGCGCCGGGCTGGTGCTCGACGAGACTACGGCCAACTACCAGGCCGCCGACCCGGCCACTGGCGGTGATCCGTCCACGCTCAACATCGCCAGCCTCGCGAACGGCCGCTGCTTCCCGATCTGCGAGTTCACCCGTACCTTCCACAATCCGGGCACCACCACCACTGTCTGGCGGGTGACGCTCGAGGGTGTCCCGGGTGCGCCGAGCACGCCTCTGCTCGTGGTCCCGGCCGGCCAGAGCCGTGCGGTCAAGTTCACGATCTTCTCGTGGCTGCTGCCCGCCGACGGTGTGTGGAAGTTCGGTCGCGTCGGCCTGATGCCGCGCTACAGCGGCGGCGTGATCAACCCCGCCGGCGAACTGCACCTGCCGATCGCGGTGGCCGTGCCGCCGCCGGTCGCCACCGTCGTCAGCCCGGGCAGCGCCAGCGCCCAGACCGGCGGCACTGCCAACGCCTCGTTCACGATCGGCAACACCGGCGGTTCGGCGCTCGACTACACGGTCGCGAACACCGGGCAGGCCACCGCCGGCGTCTACTACGCCGACGACACCGGCATCAGCTCGGGCTTCCGCAACACCGTGTACACCGATCCGGCGACGGCCGGCAACGCGGCGCAGTTCGCCGCGGACGACTTCGACGTGACCGAATCGACGCAGATCACCTCGCTGACGACCACCGGCTTCGTGGTCAGCGGTGCGGCGCTCGCGACCGCGGCGGTGAACTTCACGTGGAGCATCTATCCCGACGCCGCCGGGCTGCCGGCCGGCAATCCGCAGACGGCCGCCGCCGCTGCGGTGTGGACCTACACCGCCACGCCGACCTCGGCCGGTGTGACCACCGACGCCAGCAGCATCCACCTGAACCTCGCCGCGGCAGGCCAGACCGTGACGCTGCCGCCGGGCAAGTACTGGCTGGTGGTGAACACCCGCGGCACGTTCGCCAACCGCTGGGCGCAGTTCGCGTCGAACACCGGCAACGGTTCGTTCGCCGCGATCACCGTGTCGACCGCGGGCGCCGGCGCATGGGTCGCGCAGACGTCGTTCCCCGGCCTGTCGATGCAGGTCAGCGGCCTGGTGAGCTGCGGCGCGCCGTGGCTGGGCACCGCGTTCCCGGCCTCCGGCTCGCTGTTCCCGACCGAGACGCGCACCCACCAGGTGATCCTCACCGCGGGTGCGCTGTCGGCGGCGACCTACCGCGCCAACCTGTGCGTCAACAGCAACGATCCGGTGTCGCCGTCCGTGGCGGTGCCGATCACCTTCACCGTCATCGATCCTCCCTGATCGAAGATCCGGTCGAAGCGATTCGCGTGCATCCAAGGGGAGGGGGCCCGGACATCCGGGCCCCTTTTTTTTCGTCCGGCGTGGCCGGACCGTGCCGCCTCCGGCGTTGTCAGCCGTATTCCTGCGCCACGACGCACGCACCATGACCGACAAGCCGGAGGGCGGCATCGCGGCCGACCTCGCATTTCTTCGCGAACGCCTCGCGCAGGGGGATGCCTGCCTGCGCGCGGGCAACGCCCGCGGCGCGATCGTGTGGTACGACAGCGCGCTGGCCGCCCAGGCGCGCGGCGACGAGGCCCCCGAATTGCGCGAGACCTGCCATGCCCTGTGGCACAACAAGGCGGTCGCGCACCAGCAGCTGCGCGAATTCGTGGAAGCGAAGGAGGCCGAACTGCACGCGCAGCGCTTGTCGGCACGCTAGGCGCGCCGTGTCCGAGGTCCGGCGACGGCGATGCCCGGGAACGAGTGGTCGCGTCCGTCGACCGACGCGCATGGATGTCGGATACGACACGGCCGCCTCGCGGCGGCCGTGTCGAAGTTCCGGGATGGCAGGCGTCACCAGATGCGGACGCGCTGCTCCGGCGGCAGGTAAAGCTTGTCGCCGGGCTTCACGTCGAAGGCGGCATACCATTCGTCGAGATTGCGCAGCGGGCCGTTGATGCGGTACTGCGGCGGCGAATGCGGGTCGGTCTTGAGCTGGTTGACCAGCGCTTCCTCGCGGTATTTCGCCTTCCACACCTGCGCCCAGGCCAGGAAGAAGCGCTGGTCGCCGGTCAGGCCGTCGATCACCGGTGCCGGCTTGCCCTTGAGGCTGAGCTTGTAGGCGGTGTAGGCCATCGACAGGCCGCCGAGGTCGCCGATGTTCTCGCCCATCGTCAGCTGGCCGTTCACGCACTGCTTCTCGATCGGGCAATAGCTGTCGAACTGCGCGCCGAGGGCCTTGGTCCGCGCATCGAAGCGGGCGCGGTCCTCGTCGGTCCACCAGTTGCGCTGGATGCCCGCGTAGTCCGACTTCGAGCCCTGATCGTCGAAGCCGTGGCCCATCTCGTGGCCGATCACGCCGCCGATGCCGCCGTAGTTGACCGCCGGGTCGGCGTTCACGTCGAAGAACGGCGGCTGCAGGATCGCGGCCGGGAACACGATCTCGTTGAACGACGCGTTGTAGTAGGCGTTGACCGTCTGCGGGGTCATGAACCACTCGTCGCGGTCCGGCTTTCGGCCGAGCCGGGCGATCTGGTCGTCGAGGTTGTACTTGCGCATCGCCATCGCGTTGGCGATCAGGTCGTTCGGCACGATGGTGACGCTGGAATAGTCGCGCCACTTCTTCGGATAGCCGATCTTCGGATTGAACGTGGACAGCTTGCGACGGGCCTCGACCTTGGTGGCGTCGCCCATCCAGTCGATGTGGTCGATGTTCTGGCGCAGCGCGGTGCGCAGGTTCTCGACCAGCGAATCCATGGCCGCCTTCGATTCCGGCCGGAAATGGCGGGCCACGTACAGCCGGCCGACCGCATCGCCCAGTCCGCCGCGACCACCGACCACCGCCACGGCGCGCTTCCAGGGTTCCTTCTGCGCCAGCTGGCCGTTGAGCACCTTGCCGGTGAAGGCGAAGGCAGCCTCGTCGATCTGCGTGCTCAGCAGCGGCGCCTGGTTGCGGACGGCGTGGAAGGCCAGGTAGTCGCGCCAGACCGGCAGCGGCGTCGCCTTGACGATCTCCAGCACCGGCGCAACCGCGCTCGGGGTGACGATGTTGACTTCGCCGGGCTGCGGGATGTCCTGCGCGGCGAAGAAGGCGGCCCAGTCGTAGCCCGGGAATTCCGAGGTCAGCTGCGCGAACGTGCGCAGGTTGTAGGTCTTGTCGCGGTCGCGCATCTGGGCGCGATCCCAGTGCTGCTTCGCCAGCGCGGTTTCCAGCGCGAGGATCGCCTCGGCGCGCGGCTTCGCCGCATCGGCAGGCACCCCGGCGAAGCCGAGCATGGTGACGATGTGGTCGAGGTAGGCGGCGCGGATCTTCTCGAAGCGCGGCTCCTGGTTGAGGTAGAAGTCCTTGTCGGGCAGGCCCAGGCCACCGACGCCGATGCCGACGAGGTAGCGATCCGGGTTCTTGCGGTCGACGCCGATGCCGGCACCGATCGGCGCATCGGTGCCGTCGATGTCGGAGCGGCCGAAGGCCTCGGTCAGTGCGGCGTAGGAGTCGATGGCGGCGATGCGGTCCAGCACCGGCCGCAGCGGTGCGATGCCGGCGGCGTCGCGCGCGGCTGTGTTCATGTAGCTGGCGTAGTAGTCGCGGATCTTCTGCTCGTCGCTGCCCGGCTTCAGGTCCTGGCGGGCCTGCAGGCCCTCGATGATCTCGCGCGTCTGCAGCTCAGCGCGGTCGGCGAGCGTGTTGAACGAGCCGTAGCGGGTTTCGTAGTCCTTGAGCTGGTAGCTGTCGAACCAGTGGCCGTTGGCGTAGCGGGCGAAGTCGTCGCCGGGTTTGGCCGAGAGGTCGCGGTTCGACAGCTCGATGCCGAACGTGCCCAGTTGCGGCGTGCGGGTATCGCCGGCGGCGCCGACGGACGCGAAGCAGGTCAGGGCGATGCCCAGGGAAAGCAGGGTCTTGTTCATGCCGGGGTTCGTGAAAGCGGACGAACCCGCAGGGTAGGCGACCGCGACGACGGGGCCAGTGCCGAAGGTCGTGGGCGGCCTGGGGTCAGGGCGTCGGCGTCTTCGGCGTGGCGTCCGGGGCGTTGTAGATCGTCTCCCGGGCTTCCTGCAGCCGCAACCGCAGGTAGTCGTCGCGGCTCAGACCGCCGGGATAGCTCTGCATCGCCAGCACTTCCGAGACGATCCTCGTCTCGGCGGCCTTGTAGGCCTGGAAGCGCGCGTCCTTCTGCTGTTGTGCGCTGAAGGCGGCCTGCCGCTCCGCGGTCTGCTGGCGGTAGCGGTCGATCACTTCCTGGGACTGCGAGATGCGCTGGGCCTCGTCCTGGACCGCGGCGTGGATCAGCCCGATCCGTATCATCACCGCCTCGCCCGCGGACAGCTCGCGCGCCTGCTCGCGGCGGTCGATCTCGCGGCTGAGCGCCTGCGCGCGCTTGATCCGGGTCTTGTCGTCGAGGTTCGGGGCATCGCGGAGGAAGGTGCGGGTCTGCCGCTCGAACGCCAGCCGGTCCTGGTAGGCGCGGGCCTCGGGCGTCGATGCGAGCCCCGGGTCCGCGGCCGGCGCGGCGGCGGTGGGCACGGTGGCGTCCTGCGCCTGCGCGGCGCGGGAGACCGCGTCCTGCTTGATGCGCACGGAGACGACGATCGCCACGGTCGTGACGATCGCGAGGCCGAGTCCGATGTGCAGCAGTCGCAATTTCATGGCGTGTTCGCGATTCTCGGCAGGGGGATGAGGCATAGGCTACACCGGACGGGCCGTGGTGGGCCCGTCCGGCGCAGCGGTGTCGCCGACCGGTCAGACCAGCTGGTCGACCGTCCAGTACAGCAGGTTGAAGGGCTTGGCCCGGTCCGCTGCGTCGCTCGCCTCGGATGCGTCGAGCACGTTGCCCGAGCCGCTCAGCACGCTGTCGATGAAGTTGCGCAGTTCCAGGCTCATCGTCTGGATGTCGCCGTTCTTGAAGTCGACGATCGTGGTGCAATGGCTCTCGTTGAGCGCGCGGTACTGCGGGAAGTAGCCGCCGAAGTTGCCGAGGCCGTTGAGGCGATCACGCAGGCGCGTGGTGTCCGTGCTCCAGCGGGCGTGGATCAGCGCTTCCTTGGTCGCCTGGTCCGGCGCGTTCGCGATGTCGGAGAAGAACCGCTCGTACGAATACGACGAGTAGTTCAGGTCCTGCCAGAAGTGGGTCTGGCCGAGGCGGTCGTTCGGATACTTCGCAGACAGCGCGTTGTAGAGCGTACCCAGCTGGTTCTGGTCGAGCTGCGGCAGCGCTGCGGCCATGTACGGCAGCGGACCGTTCGGACGCGACAGGCCCCAGGCCTGGCGGATCTGGGTCTGCAGCGGCACCTGCGGCCAGACCTGCGGATCACCGCCCACCGGCGCGTCGAAGATCGGGCCGGAGTCGTCGATCAGGAAGCCGCGCGTGGGCGCCATGTCGCGGCGCAGGGTCGCGTAGTTGGTCAGGCTGCCCGCGCCGCCGGCGCTGCAGCCGGTGGACAGCATCTGCGTCGGACGCGGCAGGTTGTCCTTGAGCCAGCCGACCACCGCGCGCACGTTGCGCACGCCGTTGTGATGCCAGACCAGCGGCGAATGCGCGCCGGTCGGGTCGGGGTACACCGCGACCTTGTCTCCGCTGTAGATGTCGCCGGTGCAGTAGGGCACGTAGATCATGTTCCACTGCTGCGTCTTCACCGCATCGAACGGGCTGACGCGGGTGACGAACGGGCTGACCAGGCTCGCGCCGGGGTTCAGCAGGGCCATGTAGTCGTCGGGGATGCCGTTCGGGTTGCGCGCGCCGCGGATGCCGGACTGGCCGCTGCAGCTGGCGTAGTCCCAGCAGGCGCCGCCGCCTTCCATGTAGATGATGGTGTTGCGCGTGTTGGGCACGCGATTGACGAAGAACTTGTAGGGCGAGCCGTTGCCGCAGATCGCGCCGGTCTCGGGGGCCAGCTGCACGGTCTGCCATTGGCTGTAGGCGCCGGGCGAGAAGCCGTCGGCGAACCCGGACGGATTGGCCAGCAGCGGGTAGTCGCCGGTGCGCTGGGCGGCGGTGACCTTGTTGTCCGCCTTCGGTGGCGAGACCAGGTTCGCCAGCGTCTGCCAGGCGGAATAGTCGCCCTCTTCGGCATGCGACGGTGCGGCGAGCGTCAGGCCGGAGAGTGCGGTGACGATCGCCGCGGCGAGGGTGATGCGGTGCTGCGGACGGGTGGAACGGGATGCGGTCATGCGCCGATGCTCCTTTTCGGTGTGGACTGCTTTGATGATGAGGCGGCCACGTCCCCTGTGCCGTGCCGCGCGGCCCGTCGATGCGCGGGCCGCCCGACGGTGTACACCGCGGATGTGACGGGGTCAATGCGGCAGTGCCGCACGATGCGGCCTCACTCGCCCGGTTGGGCCGCTTCCACCGGCGCGTGGGTGGCTGCGCGTCGCGCCAGCACGGCCTCGCGATGCGCGATGTAGGCGTTGGCCGCGAAGATGATCGTCGCGCCGGTTGCGGTCCAGCGATCCACCGGTTCCTGGAACAGCCACCAGCCCGCCAGCGCGACCAATGGCAACTGCATGAAGCTGATCGGCGTCAGCGCCGACACGTCGCCGAGCTTCAATGCCCGCGTCCACAGCATGTGTCCGCCGGTGCCCAGGAACCCGGCCGCGATCACCCACGCCCAGGCGATGCCTTCGGGCCAGCGCCACACCGTCAGCGCCGGCAGCAGCGACATCGGCACCCACAGCAGCGTGGTGAACACGACGATGCGATCGGCGGGATCGACCCGCGACAGTTGCTTGATCTGGATCGACACGATGCCGCTGAGCACCGCCGCGGCCAGCGCGACCAGCGTGCCGGCGCTGAAGCCCGCGCTGCCCGGGCGAACGATGATCAGCACGCCGATGAAGCCCAGCGCCACCGCCGCCCAGCGCCGCGCGCGCACCTGTTCGTGCAGGAACAGCACCGCGGCGATGGTGACGAAGATCGGCGTCGAGTACGACAGCGCCACCGCCTGCGCCAGCGGCAGATGGCCGATCGCCCAGAAGCCAGCCAGCATGGACACCACTCCGATCGCGCAACGGAACAGATAGCGCGGCAATTGCGAGGTGCGCAGCAGGTCCGGGCCGTGGCGCAGCACCAGCGGCGTCGCCGCGACCAGCCCGAAGAAATTGCGGAAGAACGCGATCTCGAACGTGTGCAGCGTCGCCGACGCCAACCGGATCGCGATGGTCATCAGCCCGAACAGCAGCGTGCTGCCGAGCATCAGCAGCGCCGCGCGCACGTGGGGAGTGCGCGCGACGGCGTTCACCACGTCGCCCCGACGAGGCGCGGCTCCGGTTCGATGGCGACGCCGAAACGGCCGCGCACGCTGTCGGCGACGCGGCGGGCGAGGGCGAGCAGTTCGGCACCGGTGGCGCGGCCGTGGTTGACGAGGACGAGGGCATGGCGGTCGGAGATGCCGGCGTCGCCGGAGCCTTCGTCGCTGCGCGCGCCCTTCCAGCCGCACCGTTCGATCAGCCAGGCCGCGGACAGCTTGCGCGTGTCGGCGCTCTCGCCGCGGAACACCGGCAGGCCCGGGTGCATCACCTGCAGCGCTTCCGCCTGCGAGGCCGGGACGATCGGGTTCTTGAAGAAGCTGCCGGCGTTGCCGACGACGTCCGGGTCGGGCAGCTTGCGCCGGCGCAGCGCGATGACGGCGTCGGCCACGTCGCGTGGGGTCGGTGTCGCGACGGCCATCGCCTTCAGTTCGTCGCCGATGCCGGCGTAGTCGAGTTTCAGCGCATCGGCCGGCAGCGATGCGGCCTTCGGCAGTGCGAATTCCACCGCCACGATGAGCCAGCGGTCGGGTGCGCGCTTGAACGCGCTGTCGCGATACGCGAAGCCGCAGTCGGTAGCGGCGAAGCGGCGGAATGTGCCGGTCGATCGCTCGAACGCCTCGACCGCGTGGATGCGTTCGCCGACCTCCATGCCGTAGGCGCCGATGTTCTGGATCGGCGCGGCGCCGACGGTGCCGGGGATCAGCGCGAGGTTTTCCAGTCCGGCGAGGCCCTGCTTGAGCGTCCACAGCACGAAGCCGTGCCATTCCGTGCCGGCTTCGGCGCGCACGATCGCGGACTCGGCGTTGTCGTCGATCACCCGGGTGTCGCGGCCGTCGAAGCGCAGCGCGACCCGCGGCCCCTCGACGATCAGCAGGTTGCTGCCGCCGCCGAACACTAGCGGCGACGTGCCACGCAGGGTGTCCTCGAACAGCGCAGGCAGGTCGGCCGCGTCGTCGGTCTCGAGCAGCGCACCGGCGTGCGCATCGATGCCGAAGGTGTTGCGCAGCGGCGCGCGCTCGGTGATGCGGACGGTCATGTGGTGGGCGGCAGGTGTCCGCGGCTCGGCGCTTCCTTGCGGCGGCGGATGGCGTCCACGCATTCGTGGATCAGGCCCGGGCCGCGATAGATCAGGCCGGTGTAGCACTGCACCAGGCTGGCGCCGGCGGCCATCTTCTTCACCGCGTC